>NZ_JBSKJQ010000012.1:0-128936 GCF_053709655.1 Enterobacter sp. UPMP2060 | reverse complement strand
TGCGCGCAGAAAAGCCCGATGGCGCTTAGTAGGCCGGATAAGGCAAAGCCGCCATCCGGCAACGCAGACCGCACGATCCCACGACAAAGAGAAATAAGAATACAAAGAAGGGATGTATAAACGCAGAAAAGCAAAAACCCAGCCATAGGCTGGGTTCTTTAAATAGTGGTGCCCGGACTCGGAATCGAACCAAGGACACGGGGATTTTCAATCCCCTGCTCTACCGACTGAGCTATCCGGGCAACGGAGCGCATTAAACCGCAATCACGCTCGATCGTCAACATTATTTCGGGAAAAGCTGTTCAACTGCTTAAGTTTGCGGCAATCTGTCCGCTTTCGCCGTGAAAATGCACAAATCTTCCAGACACAACCAGTGTAATACGGCAATGCTGATAGCAAGAGGAGGACAGTATGGCGAATGACTGGCTTGAACTGCGTCAGCATGCAGATACGGGTATTGAGACGATTAAAGCGCATTTCGAAGGTCATGCCTTTGATCCGCACTGGCACGATAGCTATCTGGTAGGGATAACCCTCTCCGGCACGCAGCAGTTTCACTGCCGCCGTGAGCGTCATCGTAGCCAGCCGGGCGACGCATTTCTTCTCGAACCTGGCGAGATCCACGACGGTGATGCGCCTGTAGAGGGCGGCTTTACCTATTTGACCTTCTATCTGGATGAGCGCTGGCTTACCCGTGCGCTACAAGGGCTTTACGAATCTACTCCCGGGAGATATTCACTCCACTTTGCCCAAACGTTGACGCGGGAGCCGCAGCTGGTGCGTGCTATCGGTGAGACATTTTCCACCCTGCATAATGACGAGATGAAAATCGTTCAGCAGAGCACAATGGATAATCTGCTCTCCCGGATCACCGCCCACTGCCACTGGCGTAAAAAACTGCCGTCGCAGTTACAAAGCGCTGCCGTGGCGCACCGTGCGCGCGACTATCTCTTTGCTCATATCGGCGAGAACGTAGGGCTGTCAGACCTTGCGCGCGAGACGGGCACGGATCGCTTTACCCTGACGCGCTGTTTTAAGCGCGAGTTCAACCTGGCGCCACACGCATGGCTTATTCAGCTGCGCCTGGCAAAGGCCCGACAGCTGCTGGCGCGTGGTGACCAGCCTGTTGATGTGGCTGCCGCAGTGGGATTTGCCGATCAAAGCCATCTGGGACGTTGGTTTCAGCGTGCTTACCGTATCTCTCCTGCACACTACCGACGGTTGTGCACAAACCTTCCAGACGTTTCCAAAAAATAACGGCACATTCATGGCTCTAATAAAAAGGAGCCACCTGTGAGTTTGATACCCTTTCTGTTGTTCGCATTTGTCGCCTCCATTACGCCGGGGCCGACCAATATTCTCGTGCTGACGAACAGCCAGCACTTTGGCGTAAAAAATACCGTACCTGCTATTCTGGGCGGATGTATCGCGGCCAGTGCGATTGTGCTGGTATCAGGCGCGGGCGCGGGGGAAGTGCTACGTCAGTATCTTCTGATACGTCAGATAATGAGCTGGACAGGCGTGCTGTGGCTAAGCTGGATGAGCTGGCAGCTGTTTCGCGCCCCGGCAGCCCGTCTCTCCGCTGAGCACCGTATCCGATTCACTGCTCGGGCGGCGGCGCTGCTGCAGGTCGTGAACCCCAAAACCTGGATGATGGCGCTGGCCGTCGTCAGCCTGTTTGCCCCAACTGGCGACCATGCATTGCGGGATATTGCGCTAATGGCGCTATGGTTTCTGCTGATCTCGATAGCCTGTTTGATGTGCTGGGCGTGGTTGGGTAAAGCGGTGAACCGAATTTTTCGCACCACCGTGGCGATGGTGCGGTTTCAGCGCCTGATGGCGCTGTGTCTGCTTGTCTCCGCCTGGGTGGGCATGCTGGCTTAGGTCAGCGCTCCACCCATTCTGCATTGGGCAAAGCGTAGAATATCTTCCGCCAGGCGGTGCGCCGTATCCACATCGGCCTGGCTACGGTTCACCAGCATGCGGCTGAGGCAACCTTCCAGCACCAGCTCCATCTGTTTAGCCACCATCGCAGGGTCATCGACTTCCAGCGTGGTCAGCAGCTCGTGGGTAAAGTCATGCGCCGCCCGTTTTTGCTGATCCGCCAACTGGTGAATAGGATGGCCAGGGTCAGGAAAATAAGTGCAGGCGGCGATGAACAGACAACCCGGGTAGCGGTTGTTGCTGACGCATTCCGTCAGAGCGGTATAGCGCGCCAGCAGCTTTTGCTCCGCGGTCAGTTCTTCATTCAGCATCAGTTGTCTGCGCCAGACATCAACCTGCTGGCTGAGATAGCGCAGGGCATCATAGAGTAGCGCCTCTTTATCTGGCCAGAAGCGCTTAAGTTCATCCAGGGGATAATCGATACGGTCGGCTACCATCTCAAGCGTGGTGCTGGCGATCCCTTGAATCTCAAGTAGTTGCAGGGCTTGTCCCAGTACGTCTTCACGTTGCACGGTTATCTCCTCCGCTATTCCCAACGGTTTGTCCCGCTTAAAGTGTTGTTTACGGTTGGCGATTGCGCAAATGCGCGCTAAATGCCGCAGCATCCATAAACCCGGTTACACGCTGTTCTGGCTGCTCATGGCCCTGTTGATTGAAGAACAGAATGGTTGGCAGCCCGAGCACGTTAAGCTGCTTCAGCAGAGCCTTATCCTGCGCATTATTGGCGGTCACGTTAGCCTGGAGCAAAACGGTCTCTTTCAGGGCGCTTTGCACCTGTGGATCGCTAAAAGTATATTTTTCAAACTCTTTGCAGGCGACACACCAGTCGGCATAGAGATCGAGCATCACCGGTTTGCCATTCGCCTCTGCCAGAGCGCTGTTAAGTTCATCCACGTTTTTTATCTGGGTAAAGTTCAGATGCGCCTGGGTCTGACTCACCGGTGTGCCGAACGCCCAGTCCTGCAGAGGGCGTACGCTCACCAGCGCGGCAGCCAGCAGCAGGATTTGCACCAGGCGCATCCATGGCTTCTTCGCCCCCAGGCTGACGATAAACGCCCAGGCAAAGAATGCTACGCCGAGTATCGCCCACAGGCGCAGACCCCAGGCGTCGCCGATGATACGCTCAAGAAGGAACACCGGCAGCGCGAGGATGACAAAACCAAATGCGGTTTTCACCGTCTCCATCCACGGGCCGCTCTTCGGCAGAAGTCGATTGCCGAAAACCGTGACCAGAATCAGCGGCAGGCCCATGCCCAGCGCGTAGAGGTACAGCGTCCCCCCGCCGAGCCACATGTTACCGCTCTGGGCGATGTACAGCAGGATAGCGCTCAGCGGTGCGGTAGTGCAGGGAGAGCAAATCAGCCCGGCAATGGCACCCATCGCGAACACGCCGCCTGCCGAGCCGCCCTGCTGACGGTTGCTCATCAGCGTTAAGCGCGTTTGCAGCGAAGAGGGCAGCTGTAGCGTGAACAGGCCAAACATTGACAGCGCCAACAGGATAAACACCGCTGACAGGCCAATGAGAACATAAGGGTGCTGGAGTGCCGCCTGGAACTGTAACCCGGCAGCGGCAACCACAAGGCCAAGGGCTGTGTAGGTTAGCGCCATTCCCTGCACGTATATAAAAGCCAGCAGCAGCGCGCGGGCAGTAGAAAGACGCTGTTTGCCGCCCAGCACGATGCCAGAGATGAGCGGATACATCGGCAACACGCACGGCGTAAAGGCAATGCCGATACCAATCAGTAACGCCCACAGCGCTGAGAACGGAAGGTCAGCGCGGTCGTTGGTTTTCTCAACCGCAGGGACCGGCGTTACAGCAGCAGTCGCTTTCACTTCGCTAAGCGGCACGACTTTCGTTTCCGGTGGATAGCAGAATCCCGCGTCCGCGCATCCCTGATAGGTCACCGTCAGCGTCGCGCCTTTATCCGCCTGATTCACCGTCACGGGCACGCTTAAGCGCTGGCGGTAGATTTCACTCTTACCGTAGAACTCGTCCTCGTGCCACTCGCCAGCGGGCAATTGTAATGCGGCCACGTTTGCCTGGGCAGGGGTAATACTCACCTGCTTGCGATAGAGGTAATAGCCCTCTTTCACCTGCCAGGTGAGCGTCAGATCGTGCTGGTTCTGCTGAAAATCGAAAACAAACGCCTGGTCGGCAGGAATAAAGTTCGAACGGCCGGGCGCGTCAAACAACCCGGCAAAAGCTGACGTGCTGCACAGCAGCAGGATCAGCGTAAGGAAGCGTTGAGCCATGAGAGATAGTCGTTATCGCCATGAACCACTGGCAATACCAGCAGCTCCGGGGTTTGGTAAGGATGATGAGATTTGAGGCAGTCCAGGAGAGCCTGCTGATTCGCCAGATTGGTTTTGAGCAACATCTGGACTTCGTACTCTTGCTCCAGCTTGCCTTCCCAGTAATAAAGGGAGGTGGCACCGGGGAGGAGCGTCACGCAGGCAGCCAGTTTTTCGGCCAGCACTTTGGCGGCGAGATCCTGGGCAGAGGCTTCATCAGGGGCGGTACACAGTACGACAACAGCATCAGGCGTGTTCACAAGTCGACCTCCTCATCACGAAAGGCTTCACTATATCACGCAAGGCGGTTGGTCATTAATGAAACGGGCCGCAGTGCGGCCCGTTTTTAACTATTTTTACAACCACTCACCGTTTACAGCACCACGCCGCCAATGATAAAGCCGAGGATCACGCAAAGTGAAATGGCGACCACGCCCGGGATCAGGAACGCGTGGTTAAACACATACTTACCGATACGGGTTGAGCCGGTGTCGTCCATCTCCACCGCCGCCAGCAGGGTTGGGTAGGTTGGCAGAACGAACAGGGCAGAAACCGCCGCGAAAGAGGCAATTGCCGTCAGTGGCGTCACGCCCAGCATCAGTGCCGCAGGCATCAGCGCTTTGGTGGTCGCCGCCTGGGAGTAAAGCAGGGTAGCGGCAAAGAACAGCACCACCGCCAGCAGCCACGGGTAGTTGTGGAGCAGATCGCCAGCGACGGTCTGAATGTCGCTGATGTGCGCTTTCACGAAGGTATCACCGAGCCACGCCACGCCCAGTACGCATACGCAGGCGCTCATACCGGATTTAAAGGTGCTGGCGTTCAGCACTTCGCTGGTGTCGATTTTACAGGTGATGCTAATCAGCGTCGCGATGGTCAGCATAAACACTACAATCGCTTCGTTACGCGGCAGGACAGGGTTCTGGATCAGGCCCACGGTGTCGCTAATGGCGGTCGCGTAGAACATCACTGCGACAATACCTATCAGGAACAGCAGCACGGAGCGCTTTGCGTGCGGCTTCAGCTCGAAGACCTGGCTGCCGCGCAGCCTCACTTCACCCTTGGCGAGGCGTTCCTGGTAAACCGGATCGTCTTTCAGTTCGGCGCCGAGGAAGTTACACAGCACGGCAGTGATCATCACCGCGATCAGCGTCACCGGGATACAGATCGCCAGCAGCGTCAGGTAGCTCACGCCCATCGGCTCCAGAATACCGGCGAAGAAGACCACCGCAGCGGAAATCGGCGAGGCGGTAATCGCAATCTGTGACGCGACGACGGCAATTGAGAGCGGACGAGATGGACGGATACCCTGCTCTTTCGCCACTTCGGTAATCACCGGCAGCGTAGAGAAGGCGGTGTGGCCCGTACCGGCGAGAATGGTCATAAACCAGGTCACCAGCGGGGCAAGGAAGGTAATGTATTTTGGATGGCGGCGCAGCATACGCTCCGCCAGGCTTACCAGGTAGTCCATACCGCCTGCCACCTGCATGGCGGCGATAGCGGCAATAACTGCCATGATGATTTCGATAACGTCGAACGGGATTGAGCCGGGTTTAATCTGAAAGATAAGGGTAAGAACGAGCACCCCGAGACCGCCGGCAAAACCAATGCCGATACCCCCGAGTCTTGCTCCCAAATAAATCGCCAACAAGACGATGACGAGTTCTGCTCCAAACATAAGGACCTGCCTTGCTTATTAACAAGTTGATATTGAATTGTTGTATTTAGGTAACGCCTAAAAAGAAAAAAGGCACGTCACAAGTGACGTGCCTTAAGAAGCCTAGCCAGAACGGTTACTGTTCGCTTTCATCGGTATATCGTTTCGCTTTATATGCCGGGTGCATCAGGTTCTGGGCCGAGAAGATATCGTCCAGCTCAGCTTCGGTCAACAGCCCGCGCTCCAGCACCACTTCACGTACGCTCTTACCGGTTTCGGCGCAAATCTTACCGACGATATCACCGTTGTGGTGGCCGATGAACGGGTTGAGGTAGGTGACGATCCCGATGGAGTTGTAGACATAACCCTCACAGACTTCTTTATTCGCCGTGATGCCGTTAATGCATTTTTCCAGCAGGTTGTAGCAGGCGTTCGTCAGGATATGGATAGATTCAAACATCGCCTGGCCAATCACTGGCTCCATCACGTTCAGCTGCAGCTGACCCGCTTCAGAGGCCATGGTCACGGTCGTATCGTTACCGATGACTTTGAAACAAACCTGGTTCACCACTTCTGGCACCACCGGGTTCACCTTGGCTGGCATGATGGATGAACCGGCCTGCAGCTCTGGCAGGTTGATTTCATTCAGGCCAGCGCGCGGACCGGAAGAGAGCAGGCGCAGGTCGTTACAGATTTTGGACAGTTTTACCGCCAGACGTTTCAGGGCGCTGTGTACCATGACGTAGGCGCCGCAGTCGGAGGTGGCTTCAATCAGGTCTTCTGCAGGCACAACCGGCAGGTTAGAGACTTCAGCCAGCTTCTGTACCGCCAGCTGCTGATAGCCATCCGGGGTGTTCAGACGCGTACCGATGGCGGTGGCGCCCAGGTTCACTTCCAGCAGCAGCTCGGAGGTGCGCAGCAGGTTTTTGGTCTCTTCGTTCAGCAGTACGTTAAACGCGTGGAATTCCTGGCCGAGCGTCATCGGCACCGCGTCCTGCAGCTGGGTACGACCCATTTTCAGGATGTCCTGGAACTCAACCGCTTTACGCTGGAAGCCATCACCCAGCTGGTTGATCGCATCCACCAGTTTCACCACAGAGGCATACACCGCGATACGGAAGCCGGTAGGGTAGGCGTCGTTGGTAGACTGGCATTTGTTTACGTGGTCGTTCGGGTTCAGGTACTGGTATTCACCTTTCTGGTGACCCATCAGCTCCAGGCCAATGTTTGCCAGTACTTCGTTGGTATTCATGTTGACGGAGGTGCCCGCGCCGCCCTGATAGACGTCAACCGGGAACTGGTCCATGCATTTGCCGTTGTTCAGCACTTCATCGCAGGCTGCGATAATCGCATTTGCCGCGCTTTTGGGAATGGTTTGCAGCTCTTTGTTAGCCAGTGCTGCGGCTTTCTTCACCATCACCATGCCACGGACAAACTCAGGGATGTCGCTGATTTTGCTGTTGCTGATGTAGAAGTTTTCAATCGCTCTCAGAGTGTGGACACCGTAGTAGGCATCCGCTGGAACTTCCCTGGTACCCAACAAGTCTTCTTCGATACGAATGTTGTTTAACATGTGAACCTTCTTTTCAAGCTGCCGATGGATTGTACTAAACACACAGTATTTATGTGGTTTTGAATATTTTCTGGCCGACGATTATTCCCTCAATCAGCCAGATGTTCGAGATCATATGCTGATGATAGCGAATTGCCGTAAGCTGGATCACTTATTATCGAGCCGATTCCATGATAATTATTAATCTGTGAAATGGGTCACCGCTTTATAATTTCCAAAAAAAATATCCGTGCAAACTGATTGAATTTTCGCTAACCGTCACCATTTCATACAAACGCGCGTCGCGAACACATTCAGACAGGGGCCCGATGGCCTCTGCCACACAGGAGATGCCAGTGCGCTGGATACCGTTTATTGCTTTCTTTCTCTATGTTTACATTGAGATTTCCATTTTCATCCAGGTTGCCCATGTGCTGGGCGTCCTGCTGACGCTGATTCTGGTGATTTTCACCTCCGTCATCGGCATGTCGCTGGTGCGTAATCAGGGTTTCAAAAATTTCCTGATAATGCAGCAGAAGATGGCCGCAGGGGAAAGCCCGGCGGAAGAGATGATCAAAAGCGTGTCGTTGATTATTGCGGGGCTGCTGCTGATCCTGCCGGGGTTCTTCACTGACTTCCTTGGCCTTCTGCTGCTTCTGCCGCCGGTGCAAAAACACCTGACCATGAAGCTGCTGCCGCATCTGCGCTTTAGCCGTATGCCGGGGGGCGGGTTCAGCACCGGGCCGGGCGATACCTTTGAAGGGGAGTATCAGCGTAAGGATGAACAGCACGACCGTTTAGACCATAAAGACGATCGGTGATTTTGTTGCCCGGTGGCGTTTCGCCTACCGGGCTTCCGGTAGCGCACCGCGCTTCGGCAAAAACACCCACAGCCCTGCCAGCATGACAATCGCGTACAGACTCTTCCATCCCACCATCGCCAGCAACAGCAGGCAAAGCAAACCCCCGACGACCGCCAGAGCTTTATAGCGACCTTTCAGCAAACGACATCCCGCCAGCATGCACAGCAGGTAGATCATGATGAAAATGCCGTTGGCGTAGACGATCAGCGCGTCCAGATTGATCTTCAGTGCGTAAATACACAGCGTGCTCACCACGCAGCAGCCCAGTACGGCATTCAGGGCATTCAGCGGAAGCTGGCGTTTAGACAGGCGTGCGAGGCGATTCTCAGGTTTGTCGAGCGCCTGCGACCACACCAGCCGGGCAAAGCTCTGGATATAAATATTGAGGCTAGCAAAACAGGCGAGATAGCCGATGACACAGGCGATCCATAGCGCCTTCACGCCGAACAGTTCCACCACGATACCCGGCAGCGATGCCGCGGCGGCGAGATCCGCTCCGAACGCGTGGAAGTGTAAGACCAGCACGGTACACGCCCAATAGACCGTGCCAGCAAGCAGCAGGCCTATCATCAACGCGCGGGGGAAATCGCGTTCAGGCTGCTTAAATTCAGAGGCCAGATGGGCAAAGGCTTCCAGGCCGACAAAACACCAGAACATGACGGAGAGCGCGGCGAAAAGCTGGGAATGGTCGACGTCGGTCAGCGCAGGGAAGGGAATTTCCTTTATTGTGATATCGCCCGCCCACCAGATTGCGACAACGAGCGCGACAATCAGTACCGCAACCAGCGTCTGCAGGTTGGCGCTGGAGCTGGCGCCGCGAGAGCCCACCCACCAGACGATCGCCAGCGTACCCAGTTCGGCCAGCAATAACTGCTCGTTATGCCAGCCAAACAGCGCCTGACCAAAACCGGTCGCAATATGCAACGCCGCAGGAAGGCCAACCGGAATGACGGAGAGAAACAGCCAGCCGGTAACACGCTGCAGCCGCGGGCCAAAGGCCAGTCCGACAAAGTGCGCCACGCCGCCCGCGCTGGGGAAATGCCGCCCCAGGATGGCGAATACAATGGCTATCGGGAAAACTAATACAATCAGCGCAGGCCACGCCCATAGGCTGTTATTTCCAGCCACCAGCGCCGCCAGTGCGGGTACGGCAAACACGCCCGTACCTAACAAGGAGGTTGAGAGCAGTCCGACGCCCTGCGCCAGCCCCAGCTCCTGCTTGAGTCCACTCATTCACATCGCCCTGCCAGTACCAAAAGAGAGGCGATGGTAACACTTTCGCAAATTTTTTTTCGACTCCCCCTTGAAGGGGGAAAAAGCTATCCCCATCTCTCAGGGCACTAGTCGGAAAACCGCATGCGGGCCGGCGTCATCCATAACTGATAATGACTTTCTCAAAGGAGAGCTATCAATGAGTATTCGTCCGTTACATGATCGTGTGATCGTCAAACGTAAAGAAGTTGAAACCAAGTCTGCTGGCGGCATCGTTCTGACCGGTTCTGCAGCAGCCAAATCAACGCGTGGCGAAATCATCGCTGTCGGTAAGGGCCGCATCCTGGAAAACGGAACTGTGCAGCCACTGGACGTTAAAGTTGGTGACATCGTAATTTTCAACGATGGCTACGGCGTGAAATCCGAGAAGATCGACAATGAAGAAGTGTTGATCATGTCCGAGAGCGACATTCTGGCAATTGTTGAAGCGTAATTTACGCACGAGAATTTGAGGAAATAAGAACATGGCAGCTAAAGACGTAAAATTCGGTAACGACGCTCGTGTAAAAATGCTCCGCGGCGTAAACGTACTGGCAGATGCAGTTAAAGTGACTCTGGGCCCGAAAGGCCGCAACGTAGTGCTGGATAAATCCTTCGGCGCGCCAACCATCACCAAAGATGGTGTTTCTGTAGCACGTGAAATTGAGCTGGAAGACAAGTTCGAAAACATGGGCGCGCAGATGGTGAAAGAAGTTGCCTCTAAAGCGAACGACGCTGCAGGTGACGGTACCACTACCGCGACCGTACTGGCGCAGGCAATCATCACCGAAGGTCTGAAAGCCGTTGCTGCGGGCATGAACCCAATGGATCTGAAACGTGGTATCGACAAAGCTGTCGCCTCCGCTGTTGAAGAGCTGAAAGCGCTGTCCGTACCGTGCTCTGACTCTAAAGCCATTGCTCAGGTTGGTACTATCTCCGCTAACTCCGACGAAACCGTAGGTAAACTGATCGCTGAAGCGATGGACAAAGTCGGTAAAGAAGGCGTGATCACCGTTGAAGACGGTACCGGTCTGGAAGACGAGCTGGACGTGGTTGAAGGTATGCAGTTCGACCGCGGTTACCTGTCCCCATACTTCATCAACAAGCCAGAGACTGGCGCTGTTGAACTGGAAAGCCCGTTCATCCTGCTGGCTGACAAGAAAATCTCCAACATCCGCGAAATGCTGCCAGTGCTGGAAGCCGTTGCGAAAGCAGGCAAACCTCTGGTTATCATCGCTGAAGACGTTGAAGGCGAAGCGCTGGCGACCCTGGTGGTTAACACCATGCGCGGCATCGTGAAAGTGGCTGCGGTTAAAGCACCTGGCTTCGGCGATCGCCGTAAAGCGATGCTGCAGGATATCGCTACCCTGACCGGCGGTACCGTGATCTCTGAAGAGATCGGTATGGAGCTGGAAAAAGCGACCCTGGAAGACCTGGGCCAGGCGAAACGCGTTGTGATCAACAAAGACACCACCACCATCATTGATGGCGTGGGTGAAGAAGCCGCTATTCAGGGCCGCGTGGGTCAGATCCGTAAGCAGATCGAAGAAGCGACTTCCGATTACGACCGTGAAAAACTGCAGGAGCGCGTAGCGAAACTGGCTGGCGGCGTTGCGGTAATCAAAGTCGGTGCAGCGACCGAAGTTGAAATGAAAGAGAAAAAAGCACGCGTTGACGATGCCCTGCACGCGACCCGTGCTGCGGTAGAAGAAGGCGTGGTTGCTGGTGGTGGTGTTGCGCTGGTGCGTGTTGCCGCTAAACTGGCAGGCCTGACCGCACAGAACGAAGATCAGAACGTGGGTATCAAAGTTGCGCTGCGCGCAATGGAAGCTCCTCTGCGTCAGATCGTTTCTAACGCCGGTGAAGAGCCATCTGTGGTTGCGAACAACGTGAAAGCGGGCGAAGGTAACTACGGTTACAACGCAGCAACTGAAGAATACGGCAACATGATCGACTTCGGTATCCTGGATCCAACGAAAGTGACCCGTTCTGCTCTGCAGTACGCGGCATCTGTCGCTGGCCTGATGATCACCACCGAGTGCATGGTCACCGATATGCCTAAAGGCGATGCACCAGACTTAGGTGCTGCTGGCATGGGCGGTATGGGCGGTATGGGCGGCATGATGTAATCGTGCGCTCTACGTCGTAGAATGTGAAAAACCCCCGGGCAGAAATGCTCGGGGGTTTTTCTTTTGGTCATCTTTTAGGTATAAGATTTACACACGGACAACTACTGTCCAGCTTATTGAAAACGAGGAATAACATGCGCGTAAAAGTCTGTGCAGGGATTGTAGGGGCAGCATTGCTGCTGGCGGGTTGTAGCTCCAGCAATGAGCTGTCGGCAGCGGGCCAGGGCGTTCGCTTTGTGGAAGATAAGCCTGGCAGTGAATGCCAGCTGTTAGGCACGGCAACCGGTGAGCAAAGTAACTGGATGTCAGGGCAGCATGGCGAAGAAGGCGGCTCGATGCGCGGTGCGGCGAATGCCCTGCGTAACCAGGCTGCGGCAATGGGCGGTAACGTGATTTACGGCGTGAGCAGCCCAACGCAGAGTATGCTGTCCAGCTTCGTGCCGACCGCCAGCCAGATGAACGGCCAGGTCTACAAGTGCCCGAACTGATTGCCTTTTTCCCTCTCCCTGTGGGAGAGGGTTAGGGTGCGGGGAAACTAGCGCTGCCGCAGCTGCAAATCCAGCGGCGTCTTGCTCGGCTCTCCGCCAATCTCGCGTGCCAGCTTCGGCACCATATAGCCTGAAACCAGCGTTAACAGTTCGCGCATAATCTGCCGGGCTTCTTCATCCGTCACCATGAAATGGGCCGCGCCCTGAACGCGATCCAGCACGTGCAGGTAATAGGGCATCACGCCCGCATCAAACAGGGCATTGCTCAGGTCGGCCAGCACGCGGGCGCTGTCATTGACGCCGCGCAGCAGCACGCTCTGGTTCAGCAGCGTCACGCCCGCTTTACGCAGACGCGCCATCGCCGCGCGAAAGTCATCGTCAATTTCATTCGCGTGGTTAATATGATTCACCAGCAGCACCTGCAATCTTGACTGCTCCAGGCGTGACACCAGTCCGTCAGTGACACGTGCCGGAATGACAATCGGTAAACGGCTGTGAATACGCAGGCGCTTAACGTGCGGGATGGCTTCAAGCTGAGTCAACAGCCAGTCCAGCTCATGATCTTTTGCCATCAGC
This sequence comes from Enterobacter sp. UPMP2060, assembly GCF_053709655.1. Taxonomy (NCBI): domain Bacteria; kingdom Pseudomonadati; phylum Pseudomonadota; class Gammaproteobacteria; order Enterobacterales; family Enterobacteriaceae; genus Enterobacter; species Enterobacter sp. UPMP2060. Next base: position 116,187 of record NZ_JBSKJQ010000012.1, on the reverse strand, counting down.
GGGTCACCGCCGGAAAAAATAATCTCATCCAGCTCCGGATGGGCGGCGATATAGTCCAGCGCGACCTGCCAGTTGCGTTTATTGCCCTGGTTTTCGGCATACGGGAAGTGCCGACGGAAGCAATAACGACAATTTACCGCGCAACCGCCTTTTACCAGCAGCAGGGCGCGGTTGAGATACTTGTGCAGTAAACCCGGCACCACGCTGTTCTGCTCTTCCAGCGGATCGGTGCTGTATCCCGGCGCGGTGACAAACTCATCCTGCGAAGTAAGTGTTTGTTTTAAAAGTGGATCGTCGGGGTTGCCTTTCTCCATCCGCGCCACAAATGCACGGGGAACGCGCAGGGCGAAAAGGCGTTTTGCCTCGCGGCCTGCAAGCAACTCTGGGTGCTGATCGAGGTCTAAAAGACGCAGCAATTCATCAGGACTGGTGATTACATCGGCAAGTTGCGATAACCAATCTTCTCTGGACGGGGTGTTTAGGGTTACAATATGCGCCATTTTGTGGCTTAGCTACCAGTTAACAAATTTAGAGGGCCTTATGGCAACGTACTATAGCAACGATTTTCGTGCTGGTCTTAAAATCATGATGGACGGCGAACCGTACGCGGTTGAAGCCAGCGAATTCGTTAAACCAGGTAAAGGCCAGGCATTCGCACGCGTTAAGCTGCGCCGTCTGCTGACCGGTACCCGTGTTGAGAAAACCTTCAAGTCTACTGACTCCGCTGAAGGCGCTGATGTTGTTGATATGAACCTGACCTATCTGTACAACGACGGTGAGTTCTATCATTTCATGAACAACTCCACTTTCGAACAGCTGTCTGCTGATGAGAAAGCGGTAGGTGATAGCGCTAAATGGCTGCTGGATCAGGCTGAGTGCATCGTGACCCTGTGGAACGGCCAGCCTATCGCTGTGACCCCACCAAACTTCGTAGAACTGGAAATCGTTGAAACCGATCCAGGTCTGAAAGGTGATACCGCAGGTACCGGCGGTAAACCAGCCAAACTGTCTACCGGCGCAGTGGTTAAAGTTCCACTGTTCGTACAGACTGGCGAAGTGATCAAAGTGGATACCCGCTCCGGCGAATACGTATCCCGCGTGAAGTAATTTACGTCATGATTGAAGGCGCAGCGCCCGCTGCGCCTGATTTTTGCAGGCAGGGATGATGAAACGTACCGTTAAAATTCTGCTTCTGTTAGCGCTTTCCAGTGCATTGCTTTCCGGCTGTAACACCACCCGTGGAATGGGACAAGATATCCAGGATCTCGGTCATATCATTTCTCACGCCGCCAGCTAAGTTCGTCTAATTTTCCTAAAAATGCTTCCTTTTCCGTCAACCGGCGGGATCTTGTCTATTCTTAAGTTGCTATACACAAAACAACTTTGGCTATAAAAGGAAGATATTATGGTTAAGAAGACAATTGCAGCGATCTTTTCAGTCCTGGTACTTTCTTCAGTGTTAACGGCCTGTAATACCACGCGTGGCGTCGGTCAGGATATTTCTGAAGGTGGTAGCGCAATCTCTGGTGCGGCAACTAAAGCTCAGCAGTAATTAACATACGGTACGAGACCAGCGGGTTTCGTACCGTCAGCTTTCTGATTCCTGCAGGGATAAAAACGGAGAAAAACGCGTATCCATATGCAGTTTCATGCGGATATTGCGTTTGTAGGTATAGACCGTTTTTCCATTGATACTCAGGTGAGCGGCAATTTTTTGATTGCTTGCCCCGTCCATCCACAATGTCAGCACTTTCTCTTCCTGCCGGGTCAGCAAGGGGGCGGCTGCCGTTGGCCTTTCAGCGCTGGCGCGCGAGTTTAATGCGTCGTTGATAGTCGTTGCCACTTCTTCGAGACTGGCGTTTTTCAACAGCGACGACCACACCGGGAACTGTCCGAGCCAGTCGGTCATACCGCGGTCCTCTCCCGATTGCAGCATAATAAACGGTAATCGTTCACTGGCGTTAAGCAAGGACGAGAGCTGCTGAAAATGATGAATATCCTGCCTGAAGCCGTACAGGTCGGCGATGACCAGCGTGGGTTTCCATTGCAGAATGTGCTCCCTGGCAAGGAACAGATTATTTAGCCCGGTCACAACGTAGTGTCCTGGGAACAAACCGGAATGATTGAGCCATGCTTCAAACCCCGTGCGGGTGAAGTGACAACGGTCAATCAAAAGAATTTTGAACATATTTTATTCGCAGTCGGCTAGTGGTTTGGCTTCCTGCCATCAGAAAGCACATCATCATAGAGAAGTCGGATGAGTGCTAAATGCCGGAACTACGCGCCATACTGCGGCTATTTCTTGCCTTAACGTGTTCAGCAAAAAATGATTGAAAAAAAATAGCACGCTAACCACAATATGGGGCGTAATCTCTGCCTTACGGGACGACCCGTAAGCGTTTCTTTCACCGGGGACGGCCCCAACTTGAATTAAGTTAAGGAGCCTGAAATGTCCTGGATCATTCTTTTTATTGCTGGCCTGCTCGAAGTGGTATGGGCAATTGGTCTCAAGTACACCCACGGATTTACCCGCCTGACGCCCAGCGTCATAACCGTCACCGCAATGATCGTGAGTATTGTCCTGTTATCCTGGGCGATGCGCTCGCTGCCTGTGGGAACGGCTTATGCCGTCTGGACGGGCATTGGTGCGGTGGGGGCCGCCATCACCGGCATTCTGCTGCTGGGAGAGTCAGCGAGTCTGGCGCGTATCGCCAGCCTCGCCTTGATTGTGGCCGGCATCGTTGGGCTGAAGCTCAGCACCCATTAATGGGGCTGTTTTACCCAGATGAGTTTTGACACATCAAACCCTTGCCGGGTCGCGACGTCCAGCATCTGCTGTTTCATTTCTGACGAAATAGTTGGCGTGCGGGAAAGTATCCACAAATAGTCGCGATCCGGCCCGCACACCAGCGCGTGACGGTACTCTCTGTCGAGCGCGATCACGTTATAGCCGCCATAAAACGGGCCGAAGAAAGAGACTTTGAGCGCGGCCCGTCGCGGGTCGCCCGTGAAGTACGCTTTCCCAATCGACTGCTGCCACATCTCCCGATCGGGATTATAGCCCCGGTTGATCACCTGAATACCGCCATCATCCATCGGGCTGTAATTCGCAGTGACCTTCTCTAAGCCCTGCTCAAACCGATGGTCGAGGCGCGCGATTTCATACCATGTACCAAGGAATCGTTGTGCATCGAAAGGCGTGACGACGGTAACGCCAGGAGGTGGGGTAGGGGAACTGCAGGCAACCACTAAAAACGCGGCTGTCACCGCGGCGATAACAGGCAGAATGCGCATAGGAGTTTCCTTACTGTTTTTTGTTAAGTGTAGATGACGGCAAGGAAAATGTGGTTTTTGTGCGGTGTGTTTCGCCGGGTGGTCACCCCGTGGATTTTGTAGGCCGGGTAAGCGTTAGCGCCACCCGGCAATGTTTTACTGCAGCGCGTCGAGGATACGGTATGCCGCCTCAACGCGTGCCGGGTTCGGATAGCTTTTATTCGCCAGCATCACAATGCCGAGCTGCTTTTCAGGAATAAATGCCACGTAGCTGCCAAACCCGCCGGTAGAGCCGGTTTTATGGACCCAGGATGCGTTGACCGGGGGCGCCGGTGGATTCACTTCTCTCGCAGGCAGCGGTGCCAGCGCCACCTTATTGTCGCTACCTTCAACCACGGTTTTTGCATCGACCGGCCAGTTAAGCATTTCCCAGCCCAACCCCTGATACATGGCACCCACGCGCCAGTAGCGAGACTGCGCCAGGGTAAGGCCTTTCCTGAGTGAACTATCCTCAAGCGAGTCCGGCTTCATGTTGACCATCACCCAGCTTGCCATATCCTTCACGTTGGTTTTTACGCCATAGGCTTCAGCGTCCAGCATCCCTGGCGAAACGTGTACCGCCTTACCGTCGCGGTATCCCCAGGCGTAATGCGCCTCTTCCGCTTTCGGAACGTTAATCCAGGTATGGTCCAGCTTGAGCGGCTTAAAGACCCGCGTCGTTATGGCCTGCTCATAGCTCATGCCGGAAGGTTTGACCGCCAGCGCGCCAAAAAGACCGATGCTGGCGTTGGCATAAAGACGCGTGGTGCCCGGCTTCCACTGCGGCTGCCAGTTTTGATAAAAGCGCAGCAGAGAGGCGTTATCCGTGACCTCATCCGGTACCTGTAACGGCAAACCACCTGCGGTATAGGTTGCCAGATCCAGCATGCGGATCCCCTGCCACTGCTTGCCTGTCAGCTCAGGCCAGTATTTTGTCACCGGCTCGCCCAGCGATATTTCACTCCGAGCAATGGCATCGCCGCCCAGTACGCCGGTGAAGGTTTTACTTATAGAGCCCAGCTCGAATAAGGTTTGTGGGGTGACAGGTTTATTCGCCGCGACATCGGCTTTACCGAAGGTAAAGTAGTGCGGCTGACCCTGATAAATCACCGCCACCGCCATACCCGGAATGGCCTGAGCTTTCATCAGCGGCGTAACGGTACGTTCCACCACCTCAGCCAGCTGTTTTTCTGACATCGGGGCAGCCAATACCGAGCAGGAGGTGCTGAGCAGCAGGGCGCAGCAAAGGGATTTAGTCATCATCAGTTATCTTCCGTAATAGCAGTTCAAGGGAGTGTCCGGGCCCGTCAGACCGCTGTAGTCTGTTGGATTTGACTATGGCTGACAAACGGTTAAATTTAGCATTAGCTGTTAATTTTTCTAACGGACGAGACCATGACGCGCAGCTATCTCCCTCTTAATTCCCTTCGGGCGTTTGAAGCAGCCGCCAGGCACCTAAGTTTTACGCATGCCGCTATCGAGCTGAACGTCACCCATTCCGCAATTAGCCAGCACGTCAAGGCGCTGGAGCAGCATCTTAATTGCCAGCTGTTTGTCCGCGTTTCGCGAGGGCTGATGTTGACCACCGAAGGCGAGAATTTGCTGCCGGTGCTGAATGACTCGTTCGATCGCATCGCCGGAATGCTGGATCGCTTTGCCAGCCAGCGCGCTCAGGAGAAGCTCAAAATAGGTGTGGTAGGAACCTTTGCTACGGGGGTTTTATTCTCTGAGCTTGCGGACTTTCGCCGCTGCTATCCGCATATTGATCTTCAGCTTTCCACCCATAACAATCGCGTCGACCCGGCGGCTGAAGGGCTTGATTACGCCATTCGCTACGGTGGCGGCGCGTGGCATGGAACCGATGCTGAATTCCTTTGCCCTGCGCCGCTGTCTGCGCTCTGTACACCCGACATTGCCTCCTGTCTAAAAAGCCCGGCAGATATCCTGAAGTTTACCCTGCTGCGCTCCTACCGGCGCGACGAGTGGGCTGCGTGGATGCAGGCAGCGGGTGAACATCCTCCCTCGCCGACGCACCGGGTGATGGTGTTTGATTCGTCCGTGACCATGCTGGAAGCCGCGCAGGCAGGCACAGGGATTGCCATTGCGCCTGTCGACATGTTTACCCATTTACTCAGCAGCGAACGCATCGTGCAGCCGTTTGCAACGCAGATTGACCTCGGCAGCTACTGGCTGACAAGACTACAGTCACGGACAGAAACGCCCGCAATGCGCGAGTTTGCCCAGTGGCTGGTGGGGAAGATGCAGAAATAAAAGGCCCGCCAGATGGCGGGCCAGAAGCGTCAGATGGTGACCACGGCAATCAGCGTCACCACGGTCAGGATGGTCGCCAGACCGTAGAACACCCATTTCCCGCTCGGTACATGGATTTTCAGATCATGCATCGCGTGGTGAATACGGTGCAGGCCACACCACAGCGGCAGGACGATCATCAGGAAGATGAACACGCGGCCGATAAAGCTGCTCGCGAACGCCAGTACGCGTTCGTAGCTCAGCGCATCACCCGGGAACAGCCCCAGCGGCAGCATAATGCCGACCAGCAGAATGATGACGGGGGCGATGATGGCACTCCACATGCCGCCTGCGCCAAACAGGCCCCAGAAGACCGGCTCGTCAGAACGTTTTGGATTTGGATTGATCACAGGTGTCTCCTTACCAGAACAATGCGACAAACAGAATGACCACAGTGACCAGAATCGTCACTGCCCAGAGCCCTTTAATCACCGGCTCTGGCCCCATTTTCTCGTCTTTTATGATGATGTTTGCCGCTTTTGGCGCCAGCTCAAACCAGGTTTTGGTATGAAGCAGCGCGGCCGCGAGCACGATCAGGTTCAGAACAACAATGATCGGGTTTTGCAGGAAACCGACAAAGCTGGCCCAGGCTTCCGGACCATGCTTGAGGGCAAAAACGCCGTACATTAGCTCAAGGCTGAACCAGACCGCCGGTACCGCCGTGCCTTCACGCAGCATGTAGAAGCGATAAAACGGCAGGTTTTTCCACCAGGTGGACGGCACAGGCCGCACATAGGCTTTGCGTTTAGTCGTCATCATGCACTCCTTAGCGTGGTTTCAGGGTAGCGATAAGAAAGTCTTTCGAGCTTTCCACTTTACCCTGTTGAATTGCGGCGGCCGGGTCGACGTGCTTCGGACACACTTCGGAGCAATAACCCACAAAGGTACAACTCCAGACGCCGTTCTGGCTGTTAAGCTGCGCCATACGTTCTTTTTTGCCGTGGTCGCGGCTGTCTTCGTTATAGCGGTGCGCCAGGGTAATGGCGGCCGGGCCGATGAACTCCTTGTTCAGGCCAAACTGTGGACAGGCTGCGTAGCACAGGCCGCAGTTGATGCAGCCGGAGAACTGATGATATTTCGCCATCTGAGCCGGCGTCTGGGTATTTGGCCCCTGATCCGGCGTGCGCGGATTACCGATGATGTACGGCTTAATGGCTTCCAGGCTTTCGATAAAGTGGGTCATATCGACCACCAGATCGCGTTCAATCGGGAAGTTGCCCAGCGCTTCGACCTTAATGCCTTTGGTGTACTCGCGCAGGAAGGTCTTACAGGCCAGCTTCGGCACCTTGTTGACCATCATGCCGCAGGAGCCGCAGATTGCCATGCGGCAGGACCAGCGGTAGCTCAGGTCTGGCGCCAGGTTGTCTTTGATATAGCCGAGCGCATCCAGCAGGGAGGTTTGCTCGTCATAAGGGACTTCATAGAAAGCGCTGTGCGGTGCGGCGTCCACTTCCGGATTGTAGCGCACCACTTCAACCTTCATTTTTTGCATCTCAGCCATTCGCCTTCTCCTTCTTCTCGGCGGCTTCTGCTTCTGCACCGTACACGCGTTTAGCCGGCGGCAGCGTGGTGATTTTCACGTCGCTGTAGTCCAGACGTGTGGTGCCATCTGCATCGCGCCAGGCGAGAGTGTGTTTCAGGAAATTGACGTCGTCACGTTCGGTACAGCCTTCGTCCAGACGCTGGTGGGCCCCACGCGACTCTTTACGCGCCAGCGCAGAGTGCGCCATACATTCCGCGACGTTCAGACCGTGGCCCAGCTCAATGGTGTAGAGCAGGTCGGTGTTGAATACGCTGGAGGTATCGGTGATGCGTACGCGCTTGAAGCGCTCCTGCAGTTCCGCCAGCTTATCGACGGTTTTTTGCATCAGCTCTGGTGTACGGTAAATACCGCAGCCTTCTTCCATCGACAGGCCCATCTCGTCGCGGATCTTCGACCAGTTCTCGTTACCCTCCTGGTTCACCAGATCTTTCAGGCGTTTTTCAACGTCTGCGACCTGCGCATCCAGCGCGGCACCGTTGGCTTCGCCTGCGGTAGCTGCCCGCTCCATCGCGCGCTCGCCCGCCATGCGGCCAAAGACGACCAGCTCTGCCAGCGAGTTAGACCCGAGACGGTTGGCGCCGTGCAGACCCACGGAGGAACACTCGCCGACGGCGAACAGGCCTTTAATACGGGTTTCGCACTGCTGGTCGGTTTCGATCCCGCCCATGGTGTAGTGCGCGGTAGGACGCACCGGAATCGGCTCTTTCACCGGGTCTACGCCGACGTAAGCTTTCGCCAGCTCGCAGATGAACGGCAGACGTTCCAGCAGTTTCTTCTCGCCAAGGTGACGCAGGTCGAGATAGACCACATCGCCGCGCGGCGTGGAGATGGTGTTGCCTTTGCGCCACTCGTGCCAGAAGGCCTGAGAGACTTTGTCGCGCGGGCCGAGTTCCATGTATTTGTTCTTCGGCTCGCCGAGCGGGGTTTCCGGGCCCATGCCGTAATCCTGCAGATAGCGGTAGCCGTTTTTATTGACCAGAATACCGCCTTCACCGCGGCAGCCTTCCGTCATCAAAATGCCGGAGCCCGGCAGACCGGTTGGGTGATACTGCACGAACTCCATATCGCGCAGCGGTACGCCGTGACCGAGCGCCATACCCATGCCGTCACCGGTGACGATGCCGCCGTTGGTGTTATAACGATAAACGCGACCCGCACCACCCGTCGCCATCACTACCGCGTTGGCGCGGATCTGGACAAGCGTGCCTTCCATCATGTTCATCGCCACCAGGCCACGCGCCTGTCCGTCATCAACCAGAATGTCGAGGACGAAATGTTCATCGAAGCGCTGAATTTGTGGGAACTGAAGGGAGGTCTGGAACAGGGTGTGCAGCATGTGGAAGCCGGTTTTATCGGCGGCGAACCAGGTGCGTTCAATCTTCATACCGCCAAAGCGGCGAACGTTGACGCTGCCGTCCGGGCGGCGGCTCCACGGACATCCCCACTGCTCAAGCTGGGTCATTTCCGTTGGACAATGATGCACAAAGTAGTCAACGACATCCTGTTCGCAAAGCCAGTCGCCCCCTGCAACCGTGTCGTGGAAATGGTATTCAAAGCTGTCATGATCCTGCGCAACGGCGGCGGATCCTCCTTCTGCTGCCACTGTGTGACTACGCATTGGATAGACTTTTGAAATCAATGCGACTTTAGCGTTGGGATTAGCTTGTGCTGCAGCAATCGCAGCACGTAATCCAGCCCCGCCAGCGCCTATTACGGCAAGATCGGCTTGAAAAGTTTGCACGACATTCCTCCAGATTTTTGTTATTTCGCAACGCGACAAACTAAAGGTAGTTCACCCGTCCAAAAGGACGATTGCGAAAGCGTTTCCACTGCTCCTTTATGGGTAAAACAGTATAACCGTGTAGATGTCAGGGAAATTTGACGTGTTCGATTTTTTTGCTGTTCTGTACGGCGATTTATCATGAAGATTGATGAAATACGTCACGAAAAAGTTCACCTAAATGAAATGCCCTTTTTTACTGCGCAAAATTTGTCTCTGCCCCTGCTAACGAGTAGACTTCGTGCCCTTGTCTGAAATCGGAGAACAACTCATGAGCGAAACGGCCACCTGGCAGCCGAGCGCATCCATCCCTAATCTGTTAAAACGCGCTGCAATTATGGCGGAGATCCGCCGTTTCTTTGCCGACCGCGGAGTCCTGGAGGTGGAAACGCCGTGCATGAGTCAGGCAACGGTAACGGATATTCATCTGGTGCCGTTTGAAACCCGTTTTGTTGGCCCCGGCCACTCTCAGGGCATAAATTTGTATCTGATGACCAGCCCGGAATACCACATGAAACGCCTGCTGGCGGCGGGGTGTGGCCCGGTGTATCAGCTGTGCCGCAGCTTCCGTAATGAAGAGATGGGGCGTCACCACAACCCGGAATTCACCATGCTGGAGTGGTACCGCCCGCATTATGATATGTACCGCCTGATGAATGAGGTGGACGATCTGCTCCAGCAGGTGCTGGACTGCTCGGAAGCCGAAACGCTCTCCTATCAGCAGGCTTTCCAGCGCCATCTGGAAATCGATCCGCTGTCGGCGGACAAAACCCAGCTGCGCGAAGTGGCGGCAAAACTGGATCTGAGCAACGTGGCGGATACCGAAGAGGATCGCGACACGCTGCTGCAGCTGCTGTTTACCTTCGGCGTAGAACCCCAGATTGGCAAAGACCGTCCGACGTTTGTCTATCACTTCCCGGCAAGCCAGGCGTCACTGGCGCAGATCAGTACCGAAGATCATCGTGTCGCAGAGCGTTTTGAGGTCTATTACAAAGGCATCGAACTGGCGAACGGCTTCCACGAACTGACGGATGCCCGCGAGCAGCAGCAGCGCTTCGAGCAGGATAACCGCAAGCGCGCCGCGCGCGGTCTGCCGCAGCAGCCTATTGATGTGAATTTGCTTGAAGCATTAAAAGCAGGTCTGCCGGATTGCTCCGGCGTGGCGCTGGGTGTTGACCGTCTGGTGATGCTGGCCCTGGGCGCAGAGCAGCTTGGCGATGTGATTGCGTTTACCGTAGATCGCGCCTGACGGCAGTTTACCCTCTCCCGCGGGAGAGGGTTGCCCCGCTTACCTTACAAACTTCCCGCCGGGCGCGTACGCGCCGCTGACGTCAGCGTTCTTCCCGTTTTACGCCCGTCCAGGCTTTCGAGACGCATCTGGAACGGTGGGAACGGCATATCAATACCGTGCTCGCGGAAGCCCGCCAGAATCAGCTGGTGGATCTCATGGCGCAGCGGCATACGGTGTCCCATTTCGGCGGCGTAGATGCGCAGCTCGAAAATCTGGATCCCCTGCTGTAAATCCACAAGGAATACTTCCGGCGCCGGGTTGTCGATTACCAGCGAACAGCGCTCAGCCGCAGTGTAGAGGATCTGGGTGACCTCTTCGCTGTTGGCGTCCGACGGCGCCGGTACCGTCAGCACCACGCGGGTAACGGAGTCTGACAGCGACCAGTTGATGAACTGCTCGGTAATAAACGCCTTGTTTGGCACGATGATCTCTTTGCGATCCCAGTCGCTGATCGTCGTCGCGCGGGTGTTGATCTTCGTGATGCTGCCGGTCAAATCGCGGATCGTTACGGTATCGCCAATACGGATCGGTTTTTCGAACAGAATGATCAGGCCAGAGATGAAGTTGGCGAAGATCTCCTGTAAACCAAAACCTAACCCTACACCAAGGGCCGCCACCAGCCACTGCAGCTTCGACCACTCAATACCGATCATCGAGAAGCCAACCAGCCCGCCAAACAGCATGATCAGATATTTGGTAATGGTCGTAATCGCATAGCCCGTCCCCGGCGTTAAATCCAGATGCTGCAGCAGCGCCAGCTCCAGCAGCGCCGGGAAGTTGCGTACCAGCTGCGTGGTGATGATCAGCACCAGAATGGCAATCAGCACCGCCCCTAAGGTAATCGGCTCCAGGCTCTCAACACCCTGCACCGTCGACGTCACGTCCCAGAGCGAGATGTTCTCCAGGAAGCCAAATGCGGAGTGGATCTCGGACCACAGGAAGATCACCGACAGGAGGGCAATCAGCATCAGGATGGAACGAACCAGGCGCAGGGACTGGGTACTGATGGCATCCAGATCCAGTTCGACCTCGTCCGCTTCCGTTGTGCCTTCCGTACTGTTGACGTGGTTTGGCTCTTCTTCACCACGCGCGCGCTGGGCGAGGATCTCCGCCCGGCGATGCTTGGCACGATCGAAGGCCAGACGGCGGCGCTGGATCAGCATCCAGCGGCGGATCACGTGGTACACCACCAGCAGCAGGAACCAGATGGCCACCGAGGTTTCCAGCCGCGCCAGCAGCGCCTGCGCGGTTGCCAGATAGCCCACCGCGGCTGCCAGCATCGCAAACAGCGGCGCGCTAAGCAGCAGGTTCCAGAGCAGCCGGTTGAACATGTTTTCGCCGCTGCCGGATTTATCGAGATAGAGCGGAATACCCGCGCGTTTCAGGCTGAGCGTGACGATGGCCAGCGCCCCGCATATCAGCATAAAGCAGAGGCGGCCCAGCGAGCCTGAGAATTCCCGGTCGTTGAGATTATCGAACATGATCAGCGCCATAATCAGCGGCACAATCAGCCCGATGCTCATCAGGTAGTAACGCATGGCGCGCGCAACGCGATTACGCGGCCAGCCAAAGTGGGTGATGAACAGGCCATTGGGGCGCGCGAAGGTGGCGCAAATCATGACCACCCACAGCAGCGGCACCGTGGCGGTGACGCCATCGCCAATCGCGACCGCGAGCGGATAGGGCCAGGCTTCCCGCAGGCCATACCCCAGCGTCATCCACAGCACCGGCAGCGGAGAGGCGACAAGAATCGACCAGAATACGGTGCGCAACGTCAGCCAGAAGTGATCCTGTGTGACTTTCCCGACCCGGGAGCTGGAACGCTCCAGGAAGCGGGTGAAATGTCTGCGCGAGTAAATGCTGAAGCCCACCAGAATCAACGCCCCCAGCAGCGGGAAAATGGTTTCTTTGCTGGTAAACATCATCACGCTGGCCTGTCCCAGCTGGCTGACGGTGTCCAGCGAAATCAGGCGGCGCAGGTCCTGGACAATCTCAATCGGCCACGAGAAGGTCATCGGACGCACGTCGGACGTCCAGAAGAGATAACGGTGCGTAGCCTCGTTCACCTCTTTCAGCGCATCTTCCAGCTGGCTATTGGAGACTTTTAGCTTGGTCAGCTCCAGAATCAGCGTATCCCCGCCCTGGAGCAGGGAGTTCAGCAGCTCACGCTGGGTACGCAGCTGGGCTTCCAGAATGCGGTTTTGCTCGCTGGTCAGGGGCTGGCCGTCAGCCTGACGGATCTGGCGGATTTGCGGCTGTTTATTGAGAAGATCTTCAAAGTGCAGTCGCTGAACGCGCAGCTGGGCCATCTCGGTATCCAGCTGTTGCGGCTTCGGCATTTCAGGCAGGCGCGCGACCTGGGCGCGTAACGCTTCGCCCAGCAGGTTTGATGACCCGAGCCACTGGGACTGCTCGCGCAGGGTGTTGAGCGCCTGGCGAACCTGCAGGGTTTGATTGGTGGCCTGACGCTGCTGCGAGGCAACCAGATCCATGCGCTGCGCCTGCTGATTCAGCGCGGCAGAAAGCTCGCGGTTGACCCTGAATTGTTCGTTGATACCGGCAGGCAGGTTTTCGCTGTTTTCCGCCAGCAGTTCGGTGCTTTCAAGGGCACGCTCGGCTTCGCGCTGACGCTGGCTGTTAAGCTGATTGCGCAGGGCCTGGAGATACGCATCCAGCTGCTCGCTCTGCTTCTGAGCGAGTTCAGAGCGCATCCGCGACAGCTCCTGGCGGTTATTGGCGGAAAGCTGCGCCAGCTCCAGCTCATCGACAAGGGCCTTCAGGCGAGCAGATTCTGCCTGCAGGCCCAGATTTTGAGCCTGAGCCTGTGGCGTATTGCCGCTTTGCGTACCCACGCGACGCTCAACTTCATTAAGCTGGCGGCGGGCATCGGTTTGCTGCTGCGGAAGCTGGCTGAGGGAGTCGGCAATTTCACGCGCTCGCTCCTGCTCCTGCTGGGCAAGGCGGCTCTTTTCCAGAAGCTGGCTGCTGACCTGCAGGATCTCCTGGTTCAGGGCGTCGGAGGTCATACCTGCTGGCACATCGCGCGGTTCGTCACGCAAATTATTGAGCTGCGCGCGCAGCGTCTGCGAGAGTTTGGGGAAATTGTCGATAACCTGCTGATACTGCTGAGCGCGCTCAAGAGAGCCTTTTCGCTCCTCAAGCGCGTTCAGGGCAGCCTGGAGCGACTCGACGGTCTCTGGCTGAGCGGGTTTGGCCGCTTTTGCCTGCTCCAGTTCCTGGGTTATCTGTTTGGCGTCGGGGGCTGTCGCTGCGTACGCCCCCATGCTGAGGCACCAGGCCATCAGTAGAACGATAATCGGGCGCACGTCAGCGATCCTTCTGTTGTTAGCCTTCGTCTTTTTTGTCGTCAACCAGCGGGCTGGCGTCGTGCTCGGCGTTGATCTCTTCCTGCGGTAGCGGCGCTGGTTCTGCATCCGGCGTAACGAAGGTTTCGGTAGAGACCGCCAGCGGCTGGCCCAGTTTGGTGACCGACAGGCTTTCGAGCTGTTCAGCCAGCTTCACTTTGCCCGGCGCAAACAGGTTGATTACGGTAGAGCCCAGCTTGAAGCGACCCATCTCCTGACCTTTCAGCAGGGCCACCGAGCCTTCCGCTTCACCGGCAGGCCAGGTCCAGCGTTTGATCACGCCTTCGCGCGGTGGGGTGATGGTGCCCGCCCAGACGGTTTCGATGCTGCCTACGATGGTCGCACCCACCAGAATCTGCGCCATAGGGCCAAATTCAGTATCGAACAGACAGATGACGCGCTCGTTGCGGGCAAACAGGTTCGGCACGTTCTGCGCGGTCAGGTGGTTTACGGAGAACAGGTCGCCCGGGACGTAAATCATTTCACGCAGGATACCGTTACACGGCATGTGCACGCGATGGTAGTCGCGCGGTGAAAGATAGGTGGTGGCAAAGGTACCGTTACGGAACAGATCCGCCATCAGGTAGTTACCCGCCAGCAGCGCTTCCAGACTGTAGTTATGGCCCTTCGCCTGCAGGATTTTGTCGTCTTCGATATTACCCAACTGGCTGATCACGCCGTCTGCCGGCATCACCAGGACGTTAGGGTCGGTGTTCAGCGGGCGCACTTCGTCACGCAGCGGGCGTACGAAGAACTCGTTGAAGGTGCGGTAGCTGGCGGTATCCGGCTTCTGCGCCTCTTTCATATCGACCTTGTAATATTTTACGAAAAGGTCGATGACCAGTTTGGTCAGCCAGCCCGCGCGTTTGCTTGCGCCCCAGCCCGCCAGGCGAGTGAGCCACAGTTTTGGCAGAATGTATTGAAGCGAAAGTTTAAATGCGTTTAACAAGGTAGCCTCCAGGCCATTGTTTTGTCGTTCCTGATCCGGCGTTAAGCCGCCGGAACCTGAAAAAAGGGGACGATTTTAGCGATGCTTAGCTTAGTTGTCAGTTATCAGAATCAGAAAAGTTTTTACGCGTTTTTACGTCTTCCATGCTCTCAAGAATGCGGTGGTAATTCTCGAAGCGGGTTTCCGCGATCTCACCTTTCTCAACCGCTTCACGAATAGCGCAGCCTGGGTCGTTATCGTGCTTACAGTCGCGGTATTTACAGGCGCCTAAATAATCATGGAATTCGACAAATCCGTTAAAGATTTGTTCCGGCTCAAGGTGCCACAAACCGAACTCACGCACCCCCGGGGAGTCGATCACGTCGCCGCCGTGCGGGAAATGATACAGACGCGAGGCGGTGGTGGTGTGCTGGCCCAGGCCAGAGACGTTGGACACATCGTTGGTCAGGATCTCTTGCTGGAGGCCGAGCAGGTTGTTCAGCAGGCTCGATTTACCTACGCCGGACTGGCCCGCAAAGATGCTGATGCGGTCGGTCAGCGCCTCTTCCAGCGGTTTAAGGCCATCTTTGGTGTGGCTGGAGACCATCAGCACGCGGTAACCAATCTTGCGGTAGATATCCATCTGCTCATTCACGAAGGCCATACCGTCGTCATCCAGCAGATCGATTTTGTTCAACACGATAATCGGTTCAACCTGCAGCGTTTCGCAGGCGACGAGATATCGGTCGATAATGTTGAGCGAAAGTTCGGGCAAAATCGCCGAAACAATGACGATCTGGTTAATGTTGGCGGCAATAGGTTTGACCCCGTCGTAGAAATCGGGACGGGTTAACACGGACGTGCGCTCATGAACCGCTTCAACGATACCTTTTACCGTAACGCCTTCCGCCGCCTCTTTACCCGGTCGCCAGACCACGCGATCGCCGGTAACCAGTGAACGGATGGTGCGACGGATATTGCAACGGTGAATATCCCCGTCGGCGGATTCGACATCGGCATGCATACCGAAACGGCTGATGACTACGCCTTCTGTCGCTTCACCAAACAGGTTGTCGTCATAATCCGGCTTCTCCGAAGTGGTTTTAAGACGGCGCTGGTGGTTGGCGTTTACGCGGCGCTGCTGCCCTTTGGAGAGTTTATTTTTACTCAATCGCGCTGGCTCCTGGTCGCCCGTAAGGGGCAAAACCTCTATGATACACTCTAATTAATACTAGTTAACCTGCTACTGCCGGTTATGCGAGAAGGGTGGAAAATAACATGAGCGCGGATGAAAACAACCTGATTTGGATCGATCTCGAAATGACCGGGCTGGATCCCGAGCGCGATCGCATCATTGAAATTGCAACGCTGGTGACGGACGCTAACCTGAATATCCTGGCTGAAGGGCCAACGATTGCGGTGCATCAGTCCGACGACCAGCTGGCTTTGATGGATGAATGGAACGTGCGCACCCACACCGGCAGTGGCCTGGTAGAGCGCGTGAAGGCGAGCACGTTCGGCGATCGCGAGGCGGAGCTGGCGACGCTTGAGTTCCTGAAACAGTGGGTTCCGGCAGGCAAATCGCCTATCTGTGGGAATAGCATCGGCCAGGATCGCCGTTTCCTGTTTAAGTACATGCCGGAGCTGGAGTCATATTTCCACTACCGCTATCTGGATGTCAGCACTCTGAAAGAGCTGGCGCGTCGCTGGAAGCCTGAAATCCTCGACGGCTTCAAAAAGCAGGGGACTCACCAGGCGATGGACGATATCCGTGAGTCTGTGGCGGAGCTTTCCTACTACCGCGAAAACTTTATTAAGCTGTGATTTTGCGATCCGGCGCCTTGCGTGGCCGGGTTTTTGTCGTTAAATTGTTCAGCTTGCCGATTAATTAAGCATTTGAACTTAATTTCGAAAAAATCGCTTTAAGGGGGGTTGCAGCTAAAAGGATTTCTCGTATAATGCGCCTCCCGTAACGACAGAGAATTACACGTTACGACAGCAACAAAAGCAGTGCAGATTTGCGGGAATAGCTCAGTTGGTAGAGCACGACCTTGCCAAGGTCGGGGTCGCGAGTTCGAGTCTCGTTTCCCGCTCCAAAATTTGAAAGTGCTTCCAAAGCACGGACCACCCAAGCGGGAATAGCTCAGTTGGTAGAGCACGACCTTGCCAAGGTCGGGGTCGCGAGTTCGAGTCTCGTTTCCCGCTCCAAAATTTGAAAGTGCTTCTAAAGCACGGACCACCCAAGCGGGAATAGCTCAGTTGGTAGAGCACGACCTTGCCAAGGTCGGGGTCGCGAGTTCGAGTCTCGTTTCCCGCTCCAAATTCTTCTTAATCTCTAAAATATCCACAGCGAAAAGAGTCGTTGGGGACGTTTTCTATTGTCTCTGAAATACTCTTGTGAACAGAGTTATCCACAGAAACTACGCTTAACCGTAACAGGCTTAAAACTTAGCAGGGTGAATAATATCTTTGTAACGCGCTGTATTTAGTAAATAAATTTTCATTTCAAAATGTTATTGAGATCACTTGACCTCTTCTCCAGCCCAGATGGCGCTTGAGTTTGTAATTTTATTCACAGGCTGTGAATAGTTCAGGCATCCCGCGTAAGCCCTTTTTCAATCACCCGCACCAGACGCTGTTTCTTCGGTAACTGCACCTCGATCGTGCAGGCATTACGCTTCTCTATTTGCTGCGCAATCGCCCATTCTATGTGTTCATCAAGAAGTGGGTGCTCACCTTTACGGCTTTCAAGCGCCCGAATATTCGCTTCATCCCACGGGGCATTACCCAGCGCGACGGCAACATTACGCAGCCAGCGCAGATGACCGATACGGCGAATGGCCGAACCTTCCGTCACTTTCAGGAACCAGGCTTCGGTCCAGGCGAATAACTCAATGAGCTGCGGCGCATGCAGCGCCTTACGCGGGCTGAAATCCTCTTCGTCCGTGAGCTGCGAATAGCGGTTCCACGGGCAGATCAGCTGGCAGTCGTCGCAGCCGTAGATGCGGTTGCCGATAAGCGGTCGAAATTCCTCTGGAATGGCTCCTTCCAGTTCGATAGTGAGGTAGGAGATGCAGCGGCGCGCATCAACGGTGTAAGGCTCGACGATGGCACCCGTCGGACAAATGGTCATGCAGGCCACGCAGCGTCCGCAGCCTTCCTCTACCGGGCCGTCTACCGGCAATGGTAAATCAATCAGCAGTTCACCCAGGAAGAAGAACGATCCGGCGTCGCGGCTGAGGATAAGTGAGTGCTTACCTGTCCAGCCAAGCCCGGCTTTTTCGGCGATCGGGCGCTCAAGAATAGGCGCAGAATCGACAAAGGGTCTAAAATTCAGCGAAACACAGTGCTGCTGAATAGTTTCCCCGAGTTTTTTTAAACGGTTACGCAAGAGCTTATGGTAATCACGTCCCAGGGCGTACCGGCTGACGTAACCCAGAGCGGGATTTTTTAGCGTGCGCGCAAAGGCCGCGTTGGCGGGCAGATAATTCATGCGCACGCTGATGACGCGTAACGTGCCCGGCAAAAGCTCGTGAGGGCGGGCGCGCATCATGCCATGACGCGCCATCCACTCCATTTCGCCGTGGTATTGTTTGTCCAGCCAGGCCTGCAGTTTTGGCTCGCTGGCGGAAAGGTCGGTATCGGTAATGCCCACCTTCTGGAAGCCAAGCTCAGCACCCCACTGTTTTATTTTTTGCGCTAATTCATTGAGATCGAGGGGCTGTGACATGACGGACCATACGGTGAAGAAAAACCCCGCAAGTATACCACATTCCATCTGGCATGCGGATGACCTCCGGCGCGCCGAAAAAGAGGCCGCAGACAGCCTCGGGATTACCCTTTATGAACTGATGCTGCGCGCGGGGGAGGCGGCGTTTAACGTTGCCCGCAGCGCGTACCCTCAGGCCGCCCACTGGATGATTCTGTGCGGTCACGGCAATAACGGCGGCGACGGCTACGTCGTCGCCCGTCTCGCGGTTGCGGCAGGTATCCGCGTGACGTTGCTGGCCCTGGAGAGTGATAAACCGCTGCCTGAAGAGGCCAGCGCGGCGCGGGAGGCGTGGCTTAACGCAGGCGGCGTGATTCATGCGCCTGATATCGTCTGGCCGGAAGAGGTGGATCTGATTGTTGACGGTCTGCTGGGTACCGGGCTACGCAGTGCGCCTCGCGAGAACATTGCCGCCCTTATTGAACACGCTAACAGACATTCCGCGCCGGTAGTTGCCCTGGATATTCCCTCTGGCCTGATTGCACAAACCGGCGCGACGCCGGGGGCGGTCATTCAGGCTGCACATACGGTAACCTTCATCGCCCTCAAGCCGGGGCTACTGACCGGTAAAGCACGAGACGTTGTTGGCGTGCTGCACCACCATGCGCTGGGGCTGGAGAGCTGGCTGTCCGGGCAGGAAACGCACCTCGCGCGTTTTGATGCTTCGCAGCTTGCGGCGTGGCTCCCGCCGCGCCGGCAGACGTCCCATAAGGGCGATCACGGCAGGCTGGTGATTATTGGCGGCGACCATGGTACGGCAGGTGCAATTCGCATGACCGGCGAAGCGGCTCTGCGCAGCGGTGCCGGATTAGTGCGAGTACTCACTCGCATTGAGAATTTAGCGCCGATCGTTACGGCCCGACCGGAGCTGATGGTCCATGAGCTTACGCCTCAGTCGCTTGAAGAAAGCCTGGAATGGGCGGATGTGGTGGTGATCGGCCCCGGGCTCGGGCAGCAGGCATGGGGCAAACAGGCCCTGCAAAAGGTCGAGAATTTTCGTAAACC
This sequence comes from Enterobacter sp. UPMP2060, assembly GCF_053709655.1. Taxonomy (NCBI): domain Bacteria; kingdom Pseudomonadati; phylum Pseudomonadota; class Gammaproteobacteria; order Enterobacterales; family Enterobacteriaceae; genus Enterobacter; species Enterobacter sp. UPMP2060. The sequence continues at coordinate 96,884 of NZ_JBSKJQ010000012.1, read as the reverse complement.
GATGCTGTGGGATGCCGACGCGCTTAACCTTCTGGCAATAAACCCCGATAAGCGTCACAATCGCATTCTGACGCCACACCCCGGCGAAGCCGCGCGCCTGCTTAACTGCAGCGTGGCAGAAATTGAAAGCGATCGCTTACTTTCTGCTCAGCGTCTGGTAAAACGTTACGGAGGTGTTGCTGTTTTGAAAGGGGCAGGAACCGTTGTTGCCAGTGACGAGACGCAGGGCATTATTGATGCCGGAAATGCGGGCATGGCAAGCGGTGGCATGGGCGATGTGCTTTCCGGCATCATTGGCGCATTGCTTGGACAGAAACTTCCCCTTTATGATGCAGCCTGCGCGGGCTGCGTGGCCCACGGTGTCGCGGCGGATAAACTGGCCGCGCGTTACGGTACACGCGGCATGCTGGCCACCGATCTTTTTTGCACGCTGCGGCGTGTTGTTAACCCGGATGTGATTGACGTAGAAAATGACTAATCGAGCGATTCCTTTACCTGATGAACAAGCCACTTTAGAACTCGGCAAGCGCGTGGCGCAGGCCTGTCAGGGGGCAACCGTCATTTATCTGTATGGTGATTTAGGTGCGGGTAAAACCACCTTCAGCCGGGGTTTTTTGCAGGCGTTAGGGCATAACGGGAATGTGAAAAGCCCAACCTACACGCTGGTAGAACCGTACACCCTTGAAAATCTCATGGTGTATCACTTCGATTTATACCGCCTTGCGGATCCTGAGGAGCTGGAATTTATGGGGATCCGTGATTATTTTGCCAACGACGCCATTTGCCTGGTGGAGTGGCCGCAACAAGGTGCGGGTGTGCTGCCTGACCCGGATGTCGAAATTCACTTAGATTACCAGGCACAAGGGCGTGAGGCGCGCATCAGTGCTGTTTCCTCATCAGGCAGTTCCTTACTGGCGCGACTGGCCGGTTAAGCGTAGGGATGACGGGATGATAAATCGCGTTAAAGGTTGGTTGTTGGCTGCCACCGTGCTGCTGTGCGCGCAGGCCGGGGCGGCAAACCTCTCAGATATTCAGGTATCAAACGGCGAAAGCCAGGCCCGGATCACGTTCAGTTTTATGGGCGATCCTGAATATGCGTTCTCACAGCCAGACAGCCACAGCGTGGCGCTGGATATCAAACAAACAGGCGTGATCCAGGGGCTACCGCTGCGGTTCAGCGGCAACAACCTGGTAAAAAGTATCCGTTCGGGAACGCCGCAGGATAGCCAGTCGTTACGCCTGGTGGTTGATCTGACCGAAAAGGGCAAAACGAAGGCGGTGAAGCAGCAAAACGGGGCGAACTATACGGTGGTGTTTACCATCAATGCCGACGCGCCGCCACCGCCTCCACCGCCGCCGGTCGTAGCGAAGCGCGTGGAAGAACCGGTGTATACGCCGCGTCCTTCTGAACCTGCGCGTAATCCGTTTAAATCGCAGAACGATCGCATTACTGCGGCAACCAGCAGCAATACGGTGACGCGTCCGGCGGCCAGCGCGCGACGCGCGACGGTCAGCGGTGACAAAGTGATTATCGCCATTGATGCGGGCCACGGCGGGGAAGACCCGGGGGCGATTGGCCCTGGCGGCACGCGAGAGAAAAACGTCACTATCGCTATCGCGCGGAAACTGCGTTCGCTGCTCAATGACGACCCCATGTTTAAAGGCGTGTTGACCCGCGACGGGGACTACTTTATCTCCGTAATGGGACGCTCGGACGTGGCGCGTAAGCAAAACGCGAACTTCCTGGTCTCTATTCATGCGGACGCCGCACCGAATCGTAGCGCCACCGGCGCCTCGGTTTGGGTGCTGTCGAACCGTCGCGCTAACAGCGAAATGGCCAACTGGCTGGAAGAGCATGAGAAACAGTCTGAACTGTTAGGCGGCGCGGGCGACGTGCTGGCGAACAGCCAGTCCGATCCGTACCTCAGCCAGGCGGTGCTGGATTTACAGTTCGGTCATTCGCAGCGCGTCGGGTATGATGTCGCCACTAACGTATTGAACCAGCTGCAAAGCGTTGGCGTGCTGCATAAGCGCCGTCCGGAACATGCCAGCCTCGGTGTTCTGCGCTCCCCGGATATTCCGTCCATCCTTGTAGAGACGGGCTTTATCAGTAACAACGGTGAAGAGCGTCTGTTAGGAAGCGACAGTTACCAGCAGCAAATTGCCGAAGCGATTTATAACGGTTTACGTAAATATTTTGAGGCGCATCCTCTGCAGTCTGCGCCGCAGAGCGGCTCAGCACAGACGGCCAGCGCAGCGCTGCCGGGTGAGATGACCGCGACCAACTAAGGAGCATTCATGCCGATTCAGGTTCTACCGCCGCAGCTCGCGAACCAAATCGCCGCCGGTGAGGTGGTGGAACGCCCTGCGTCGGTGGTGAAGGAGCTGGTGGAAAACAGCCTCGATGCGGGCGCAACCCGCATCGATATTGATATCGAACGCGGTGGCGCGAAGCTTATCCGCATTCGCGACAACGGCTGCGGCATTAAAAAAGAGGAGCTGGCGCTGGCGCTGGCTCGTCACGCCACCAGTAAAATCGCCTCTCTGGACGATCTGGAAGCGATTATTAGCCTCGGTTTTCGCGGCGAAGCGCTGGCCAGTATTAGCTCCGTTTCGCGCTTAACGCTGACCTCCCGTACCGCTGAACAGCAGGAAGCCTGGCAGGCTTACGCCGAAGGGCGCGATATGGATGTGACGGTCAAACCCGCGGCGCACCCTGTCGGCACGACGCTGGAAGTCCTGGATCTGTTCTACAACACCCCCGCCCGACGCAAGTTTATGCGTACCGAGAAGACCGAGTTCGGCCATATCGACGAGATCATTCGCCGTATTGCGCTCGCCCGATTCGATGTCGCCATCAACCTCAGCCATAACGGTAAGGTGATGCGCCAGTACCGCGCGGTGGCGGAAGGTGGACAGAAAGAGCGTCGCCTGGGCGCTATCTGCGGGACGCCGTTTCTGGAACAGGCTCTGGCCATTGAGTGGCAGCACGGCGATCTGGCTTTACGCGGCTGGGTTGCCGATCCAAACGCGAGCAGTGCTGCGTTCTCTGAAATTCAGTATTGCTACGTGAACGGGCGCATGATGCGCGATCGTCTCATCAATCACGCGATTCGCCAGGCCTGCGAAGACAAACTCGGGGCCGATCAGCAGCCAGCTTTCGTCCTTTATCTGGAAATCGACCCCCATCAGGTGGATGTAAACGTTCATCCTGCCAAGCATGAGGTGCGTTTCCACCAGTCGCGTCTGGTTCACGACTTCATTTATCAGGGCGTGGCCGCCGTGTTGCAGCAGCAGGCAGCGCCAACGCTGCCGCTGGAGAACGACGCCCCTGCGCCGCGTCCGCTGCCTGAAAACCGTGTAGCGGCAGGGCGCAACCATTTTGCTGAGCCTGCCGTCGCGCGTGAACCGGAAGCTCCGCGTTTCTCCCAGGCCGGGAGCGCACCGCGTCCAACGGGCGCGAACTACCCGAATGCCCAGCCGGGCTATCAGAAGCAGCAGGGAGCGTTGTACCGCAAGCTGCTGGAAACGCCCGCCGTGGAGCGTAAAGAGCACATTCCGCCAGCTCAGCCTTCTCTGGACGGCCATAGCCAAAGTTTTGGCCGGGTGCTGACAATTATCGCGCCCGATATGGCGCTGCTTGAGCGTGACGGCAAACTGATGCTTCTGGCCCTGCCGGTCGCCGAACGCTGGCTCAAGCAGGTGCAGCTTACGCCAGGCGAAAATGCAGCCTGCGCGCAGCCGTTATTAATTCCGGTTCGCCTGAAAATATCCCCTGATGAAACGAGGGTATTGCAGCGCGCAGAGCCGCAGCTGGCGCAAATGGGTATTGAAACTGTGCTCGAACCACAACATGTGACAATTCGTGCAGTGCCTTTACCCTTACGCCAACAAAATTTACAAAACTTGATTCCTGAACTGATAGGCTACCTGGCGCAGCAAACGTCGTTTGATGCCGCCAACACCGCGCAGTGGATCGCCCGCCATCTGGCAAGCGAACACGCGCCGTGGAGTATGGCGCAGGCCATTAGCGTGCTGGCGGAGGTAGAACGCCTCTGTCCGCATCTGGTGAAAACGCCGCCGGGTGGGTTATTACAACCTGTTGATTTACAAACGGCGATGAACGCCCTGAAACATGATTGACGCAAGTAAGGCGAGCCTGCCTAAGGCAATTTTTTTAATGGGCCCAACGGCCTCCGGCAAAACGGCGCTAGCCATTGAGTTGCGTAAAGTTTTGCCTGTAGAGTTGATTAGCGTCGACTCCGCCCTCATCTACCGGGGGATGGACATCGGCACGGCGAAGCCTGACGCAGAAGAGTTGCGTGCGGCACCGCACCGTTTGCTCGATATTCTCGACCCGGCTCAGGCGTACTCCGCAGCGGATTTCCGCCGGGATGCCTTAGCCGAGATGGCCGAGATAACGGCGGCGGGACGTATACCGCTGTTGGTTGGCGGAACCATGCTCTATTTCAAGGCGTTGCTGGAGGGGTTGTCACCTCTGCCATCCGCGGATCCGGAAATAAGAGCGAAAATTGAGCAGCAGGCGGCAGAGCAGGGTTGGGACGTTTTGCATCAGCAACTGGCGGAGATTGACCCGGTTGCTGCAGCACGGATCCATCCAAATGATCCGCAAAGGCTTTCCCGGGCACTGGAAGTTTTTTTCATTTCGGGTAAAACTTTAACGGAACTGACGCAAACGTCAGGAGACGCTCTGCCGTATCAGGTGCATCAGTTCGCCATCGCCCCGGCGAGCCGTGAACTGCTCCATCAGCGAATTGAGCAGCGTTTTCATCAGATGTTAGCTTCAGATTTTGAAGCAGAAGTGCGGGCGCTATTTGCCCGTGGAGATTTGCATACGGACATGCCTTCCATTCGTTGTGTGGGATATCGCCAGATGTGGTCGTATCTTGAAGGTGAGATTTCATACGATGAAATGGTTTATAGAGGTGTTTGCGCCACGAGACAGTTAGCGAAGCGCCAGATCACCTGGTTGCGCGGTTGGGAGGGTGTTCACTGGTTAGACAGTGAAAAACCGCAACAGGCGTTAAACGAAGTGATTGAGGTTGTTGGTGATATCGCTCACTGAATGTGTACAATTGAGACGTATCGTGCGCAATTTTTCAGAATCGCAAGGTTCTAAGTACAAAACAAGCATATAAGGAAAAGATAGAATGGCTAAGGGGCAATCTTTACAAGATCCGTTCCTGAACGCATTGCGTCGGGAACGTGTTCCAGTTTCTATTTATTTGGTGAATGGTATTAAGCTGCAAGGTCAGATTGAGTCTTTCGATCAGTTTGTGATTCTGTTGAAAAACACGGTCAGTCAGATGGTCTACAAGCACGCTATTTCTACTGTTGTTCCGTCCCGTCCGGTATCTCATCACAGCAATAACGCTGGCGGCGGCACTGGTAGTAACTACCATCATGGCAGCAGCGCGCAGGGTTCTTCAACGCCGGCGCAGGACAGCGACGAGACCGAATAAGGTTTCGCACTGTTATCCACACGGGGAGCCAGGGATCCTGCGTTCCCCGCTGATCTTTTTAGAGAGGTTTACGCTTGTTTGACCGTTATGATGCCGGTGAGCAGGCGGTGCTGGTACACATCTATTTTTCGCAAGACAAAGATATGGAAGACCTCCAGGAGTTTGAATCTCTGGTCTCTTCCGCCGGTGTCGAAGCAATGCAGGTGATTACCGGTAGCCGTAAAGCGCCGCACCCAAAGTATTTTGTTGGTGAAGGTAAAGCAGTCGAAATTGCGGATGCCGTAAAAGCAACCGGCGCGTCAGTCGTGTTGTTTGATCATGCGCTGTCTCCAGCCCAGGAGCGCAACCTGGAAGCCCTTTGCGAATGCCGTGTTATCGATCGCACGGGTTTGATTTTAGATATTTTTGCTCAGCGTGCACGTACCCACGAAGGGAAACTGCAGGTTGAGCTGGCGCAGCTGCGCCATCTGGCAACGCGTCTGGTGCGTGGCTGGACACACCTTGAAAGACAAAAAGGCGGGATTGGTTTGCGCGGCCCGGGTGAAACCCAGCTCGAAACCGACCGTCGTTTGCTGCGTGGCCGAATTACCCAGATCCTTTCACGTCTGGAACGTGTAGAGAAACAGCGTGAACAGGGGCGTCGGGCGCGAACCAAAGCCGACATCCCGACGGTGTCGCTGGTGGGCTATACCAACGCCGGTAAATCCACCCTGTTTAACCAGATAACCGAGGCCCAGGTGTATGCCGCAGACCAGCTGTTTGCGACCCTGGACCCTACGCTGCGCCGTATTGACGTCGCAGACGTCGGTGAAACGGTGCTGGCGGATACCGTAGGGTTTATCCGCCACCTGCCGCATGACCTGGTGGCGGCGTTTAAAGCCACCCTGCAGGAGACGCGACAGGCGACTCTGCTGCTGCACGTGATTGATGCGGCAGACGTGCGCGTGCAGGAGAACATCGACGCGGTGAACGTGGTGCTCGAAGAGATCGACGCCCACGAGATCCCCACGCTGTTGGTCATGAATAAGATCGATATGCTGGACGATTTCGAACCGCGTATCGACAGAGATGAAGAAAACAAACCGATTCGGGTCTGGCTTTCTGCCCAGACCGGTATTGGTGTGCCACTGCTTTTCCAGGCTTTGACAGAACGTCTTTCCGGTGAGGTAGCTCAGCACACGCTGCGACTGCCGCCACAGGAAGGCAGGCTGCGCAGCCGGTTTTATCAGCTTCAGGCGATAGAAAAAGAGTGGATGGAGGATGACGGCAGCGTGGGGATGCAGGTGCGTATGCCGATCGTTGACTGGCGTCGCCTCTGTAAACAAGAACCTGCGCTGGTCGACTATATCGTCTGATCAGAAAGGGGATGCCTGAATAATTCGCCCTTGCATAACAAATATGGAGCATATACATGGCGTGGAATCAGCCCGGTAATAACGGACAAGACCGCGACCCGTGGGGAAGCAGCAAACCTGGCGGCAACTCTGAGGGAAATGGCAACAAAGGTGGTCGCGAGCAGGGGCCGCCGGATCTGGATGATATCTTCCGCAAACTGAGCAAGAAGCTTGGTGGCCTTGGCGGAGGAAAAGGTTCTGGCTCGGGTGGCAATTCCACTCAGAGTTCGCGCCCGCCAATGGGTGGCCGCGTAGTGGGCATCGTGGCCGCTGCGGTAGTCATCATCTGGGCAGCCAGCGGGTTCTACACCATTAAAGAAGCAGAACGCGGCGTAGTCACCCGTTTCGGTAAGTTCAGCCATCTGGTTGAGCCGGGTCTGAACTGGAAGCCGACCTTCATTGACGATGTGACCGCGGTAAACGTGGAATCTGTCCGTGAACTGGCCGCCTCTGGCGTGATGCTGACCTCTGACGAAAACGTGGTGCGCGTTGAGATGAACGTGCAGTACCGCGTGACCGATCCTGAGCGTTATCTGTTTAGCGTGACCAGCGCCGATGACAGCCTGCGTCAGGCGACCGACAGCGCCCTGCGCGGTGTGATCGGTAAATACACCATGGACCGTATCCTGACCGAAGGTCGTACCGTTATTCGTAGCGATACCCAGCGCGAGCTGGAAGAGACCATTCGTCCGTACAACATGGGTATCACCCTGCTGGACGTCAACTTCCAGGCTGCGCGTCCGCCGGAAGAGGTGAAAGCCGCATTTGACGATGCGATTGCTGCCCGTGAAAACGAACAGCAGTACATCCGTGAAGCAGAAGCGTACACCAACGAAGTTCAGCCACGCGCTAACGGTCAGGCGCAGCGTATTCTGGAAGAAGCGCGCGCGTATAAGACGCAGACCATCCTGGAAGCTCAGGGTGAAGTGGCTCGCTTTGCGAAGATCCTGCCGGAATATAAAGCGGCACCGGAAATTACCCGTGAGCGTCTCTATATCGAGACCATGGAAAAAGTGCTGAGCCATACCCGCAAAGTGTTGGTTAACGACAACAAAGGCGGAAACCTGATGGTTCTGCCGCTGGATCAGATGCTGAAAGGCAGTTCTGCGCCAGCAGCGAAAGGCGACACCAGCGGCGCGAATAACCTGCTGCGTCTGCCGCCAGCCTCATCAGGCAGCGCCAGCACGAACACAACGCCTTCTTCGAACGATGGTGACATTATGGACCAACGCCGTGCTAACGCGCAGCGTAACGACTACCAGCGTCAGGGGGAATAAGGATGCGTAAGTCAGTTATTGCGATCATCGTCATCGTACTGGTCGCGCTTTATACCTCGATCTTTGTGGTGAAAGAAGGCGAGCGTGGGATTAAGTTCCAGTTCAGCAGCGTCGTGCGTGACGGCGACAAACGCCCGGTGATTTACGAGCCGGGTCTGCACTTCAAGGTGCCGTTTATTCAGTCCGTGAAAACGCTTGATGCGCGTATCCAGACCATGGATAACCAGGCCGACCGTTTCGTGACCAAAGAGAAGAAAGACCTGATCGTTGATTCCTATATCAAATGGCGCATCAGCGATTTCAGCCGTTACTTCCTGGCAACGGGCGGCGGTGACGTTTCTCAGGCAGAAGTGCTGCTGAAACGTAAGTTCTCTGACCGCCTGCGTTCCGAGATTGGTCGTCTGGATGTGAAAGACATCGTGACCGACTCCCGTGGTCGTCTGACCCTGGAAGTTCGCGATGCGCTGAACTCCGGTACAGCGGGCACTGAAGATGAAGTTTCAACGCCGGCAGCAGATGATGCGATTGCCAAAGCGGCTGAACGCGTTCAGGCGGAGACCAACGGTAAAGTGCCGGTGATCAACCCGAACAGTATGGCTGCGCTGGGTATCGAAGTGGTTGACGTGCGTATCAAGCAGATCAACCTGCCAGTAGAAGTGTCCGAGGCGATTTACAACCGTATGCGCGCCGAGCGTGAAGCGGTAGCCCGTCGTCACCGTTCACAGGGCCAGGAAGAGGCTGAGAAGCTGCGTGCTGCAGCGGACTACGAAGTCACCAAGACGCTGGCGGAATCTGAGCGCCAGGGCCGTATCCTGCGCGGTGAAGGCGATGCCGAAGCGGCGAAGCTGTTCGCGGATGCCTTCAGCCAGGATCCTGACTTCTACGCCTTTATCCGTAGCCTGCGCGCTTACGAGAATAGCTTCCAGAGCAACCAGGATGTGATGGTGCTCAGCCCGGACAGCGATTTCTTCCGTTATATGAAGACGCCGACTAACGCAACGCGATAAACTCAGGCCCGTTTGAGTATTCAAACCACCGCTCCCAACGGAGCGGTGGTTTTCTTTTATAAGGAATAAAAATGAATTCAACGATCTGGCTCGCACTGGCTTTGGTCCTTGTGCTGGAAGGTCTTGGACCGATGCTTTATCCGCGTGCCTGGCGCCGAATGATCGCCACGATGAGTCAGCTGCCGGATAATATTTTGCGTCGTTTTGGCGGCGGTCTTGTGGTTGCGGGCATCGTGATCTACTACATGTTGAGGAAAACGATTGGCTGATCAAAAAGTAGGCGCAATCGGCGTATTTTGAGGTCAAAAAGTGCTGTATATCTGAAAAAGCGATGGTAGAATCCATTTTTAAGCAAACGGTGATTTTGAAAAAAATGGGTAACAACGTCGTCGTACTGGGCACCCAATGGGGTGACGAAGGTAAAGGGAAGATTGTTGATCTTCTGACTGAACGGGCTAAATATGTTGTACGCTACCAGGGCGGTCACAACGCAGGCCATACTCTCGTAATCAACGGTGAAAAAACCGTCCTCCATCTTATTCCATCAGGCATTCTTCGTGATAACGTCACCAGCATCATCGGTAACGGCGTTGTGCTGTCTCCTGCTGCGCTGATGAAAGAGATGAAAGGTCTGGAAGACCGTGGTATCCCTGTTCGTGAGCGTCTGCTGCTCTCCGAAGCCTGCCCGCTGATCCTGGATTATCACGTGGCGCTGGACGTAGCGCGTGAGAAAGCGCGCGGCGCGAAAGCGATCGGCACCACCGGTCGTGGTATCGGTCCGGCTTACGAAGATAAAGTTGCACGTCGCGGTCTGCGCGTGGGCGACCTCTTCGACAAAGCAACCTTCGCTGAAAAACTGAAAGAAGTGATGGAATATCACAACTTCCAGCTGGTGAACTTCTACAAAGCTGACGCTGTTGACTACCAGAAAGTGCTGGATGACGTCATGGCGATCGCTGACATTCTGACCGGTATGGTTGTTGATGTGTCCGATCTGCTGGACCAGGCGCGCAAGCGTGGCGATTTCGTCATGTTCGAAGGTGCGCAGGGTACGCTGCTGGACATCGACCACGGTACCTATCCGTACGTAACGTCCTCTAACACCACAGCAGGTGGCGTGGCGACCGGCTCTGGCCTGGGTCCACGCTATGTGGATTACGTACTGGGCATCATCAAAGCGTACTCCACTCGCGTGGGTGCGGGTCCATTCCCGACCGAGCTGTTTGATGAAACCGGCGAGTTCCTGTGCAAGCAGGGTAACGAGTTTGGCGCGACCACCGGTCGTCGTCGTCGTACCGGCTGGCTGGATGCGGTTGCAGTGCGTCGTGCAGTGCAGATCAACTCCCTGTCTGGCTTCTGCCTGACCAAGCTGGACGTACTGGACGGCCTGAAAGAAGTGAAAATCTGCGTAGGCTACCGTATGCCAGATGGCCGCGAAGTGACCACTACTCCGCTGGCTGCTGACGACTGGGAAGGCATTGAGCCAATCTACGAAACCATGCCGGGCTGGTCTGAGACCACTTTCGGTGTGAAAGAGCGTAGCGGCCTGCCGCAGGCGGCGCTGGATTACATCAAGCGTATTGAAGAACTGACCGAAGTGCCGATCGATATTATTTCTACCGGCCCGGATCGTACTGAAACGATGATCCTGCGCGACCCGTTCGACGCATAATCTTCGTGAATGCTGGCCTGCGGGGAGACCCGTAGGCCGGATAAGCGTAGCGCCATCCGGCGACCGCTCCTGGATCTCCGCTTTTTCGCCCCGTCTGTCAAATAAATTAGCCGCTCACTATCTGGCTGGTTTATCATCATTAATGAATATCTCTGCGGTTTAACCGCGTTTTCCCTTTTTCCTGAGGTTGATGTGCAGTTAACAAGTTTCACCGATTACGGCTTACGTGCGCTGATTTACATGGCGTCGTTACCCGATGGGAAGATGACCAGTATCTCTGAAGTGACAGAGGTCTACGGCGTATCCCGTAATCATATGGTCAAAATAATCAATCAACTTAGTCGTGCCGGATACGTTGCTGCCGTCCGCGGGAAGAATGGTGGGATCCGTCTCGGTAAACCGGCACAGAGTATTCGTGTTGGCGATGTGGTACGTGAACTGGAGCCGCTGTCTCTGGTGAACTGCAGCAGCGAGTTCTGCCACATCACGCCCGCTTGCCGCCTGAAAAAGGCGCTTTCAAAGGCCGTGCAAAGTTTTCTCATGGAACTGGATAACTACACGCTGGCCGATTTGGTTGAAGAGAATCAACCGCTTTATAAATTATTGCTGGTGGAATGAAGAAAATTTCCACCGGAGCTGACAACGGAGGAACCGACATGTCACATGATCCTTTCCAGGAACGCGAAGCCGAAAAATACGCGAATCCTATTCCCAGCCGCGAGTTCATCATTGAACACTTAACAAAACGCGAAAAACCCGCCAATCGTGAAGAACTTGCCGTTGAATTAAACATTGAAGGTGAAGAGCAAATTGAAGCCCTTCGCCGCCGCCTGCGCGCGATGGAGCGTGACGGGCAGCTGGTCTTTACCCGCCGCCAGTGCTACGCGCTGCCAGAACGCCTCGATCTGCTGAAAGGGACCGTCATTGGTCACCGCGATGGCTTCGGCTTCCTGCGCGTGGAAGGCCGTAAGGACGATCTGTACCTCTCATCTGAACAGATGAAAATGTGCATCCACGGCGACCAGATCCTGGCGCAGCCGCTGGGCGCTGACCGTAAAGGCCGCCGCGAAGCGCGCGTGGTACGCGTTCTGGTGCCAAAAACCAGCCAGATCGTCGGCCGCTACTTTACCGACGCGGGCGTGGGCTTCGTGGTGCCGGACGACAGCCGTCTGAGCTTCGACATTCTGATCCCACCTGAAGAGGTGATGGGCGCCCGCATGGGCTTTGTGGTGGTGGTTGAACTCACCCAGCGCCCAACCCGTCGCACCAAAGCGGTAGGTAAAATCGTCGAAGTGCTTGGCGATAATATGGGCACCACGATGGCCGTTGATATGGCATTGCGCACCCATGAAATTCCGTACATCTGGCCGAAAGCGGTTGAAGAGCAGATCGAAAGCCTGCGCGAAGAAGTGCCGGAAGAATCTAAGGTGGGCCGCGTGGATCTGCGCGATCTGCCGCTGGTCACTATCGACGGTGAAGACGCCCGCGACTTTGATGACGCCGTATACTGTGAGAAAAAACGCGGTGGTGGCTGGCGTCTGTGGGTTGCTATCGCTGACGTAAGCTATTACGTCCGTCCGCACACCCCGCTGGATAACGAAGCCCGCAGCCGCGGTACCTCGGTCTACTTCCCGTCCCAGGTCGTGCCGATGCTGCCGGAAGTGCTGTCTAACGGCCTGTGCTCCCTGAACCCGCAGGTTGACCGCCTCTGTATGGTTTGCGAGATGACCATCTCCACCAAAGGGCGCTTAACCGGCTACAAGTTCTACGAAGCGGTGATGAGCTCGCACGCGCGTCTGACCTATACCAAGGTCTGGCATATGCTGCAGGGCGACCAGGATCTGCGCGAGCAGTACGCGCCGCTGGTCAAACACATCGAAGAGCTGCATAACCTCTACAAAACGCTGGATCAGGCGCGGGAGGAGCGCGGCGGGATCTCATTTGAGAGTGAAGAAGCGAAATTCATCTTCAACGCCGAACGCCGCATTGAGCGTATCGAGCAGACCCAGCGTAACGACGCGCACAAGCTGATCGAAGAGTGTATGATTCTGGCGAACATCTCGGCGGCACGATTCGTCGAAAAAGCCAAAGAGCCTGCGCTTTTCCGTATTCACGATAAGCCGACCACGGAAGCCATTACGTCGTTCCGCTCCGTGCTGGCTGAACTGGGTCTGGAACTGCCCGGGGGCAACAAGCCAGAGCCGCGCGATTACGCTGAGCTGCTGGAGTCTATTGGCGACCGTCCTGACGCAGAAATGCTGCAGACGATGCTGTTACGCTCTATGAAGCAGGCGATTTACGATCCGGAAAACCGCGGACACTTTGGCCTGGCGCTGCAGTCTTACGCCCACTTTACGTCGCCGATCCGTCGTTATCCTGACCTCTCTCTGCACCGTGCGATCAAGTATCTGCTGGCGCAGGAGCAGGGCCATAAAGGGAACACCACCGAAACCGGTGGCTACCACTATTCGATGGAAGAGATGCTGCAGCTGGGTCAGCATTGCTCCATGGCCGAACGTCGTGCCGATGAAGCAACACGCGACGTGGCGGACTGGCTGAAGTGTGACTTTATGCTCGATCAGGTCGGTAACGTCTTTAAAGGCGTGATTGCCAGCGTGACCGGCTTTGGTTTCTTCGTTCGTCTGGACGAGCTGTTCATCGACGGTCTGGTGCACGTCTCCAGCCTGGATAACGACTACTACCGCTTCGACCAGGTCGGCCAGCGCCTGATTGGTGAATCTGGCGGCCAGACCTACCGTCTGGGCGACCGTGTGGAAGTGAAGGTCGAAGCCGTGAATATGGACGACCGTAAGATCGACTTCAGCCTGATCTCCAGCGAGCGCGCGCCGCGTAACGTCGGTAAAACCGAGCGTGAAAGGGCGAAAAAAACCGGTAACGGTAAACCGGGCGGCGGTAAACGTCGTCAGGCGGGCAAGAAGGTAAACTTCGAGCCGGACAGCGCGTTCCGCGGCGAGAAGAAACAGAAGCCGAAGGCGGCGAAGAAAGAAGCCCGTTCAGCGAAAAAACCTTCCGCGAAAACGCAGAAAATCGCTGCCGCCACCAAAGCGAAGCGCGCGGCCAAGAAAAAGCAGGCGGAGTAAATTCTCCCCTCACCCTGACCCTCTCCCCAGCGGGGGGAGGGGAAATACTTATTACGAGAACCATCAATGAGTGAAATGATTTACGGCATCCACGCGGTGCAGGCCCTTCTCGAGCGCGCACCGGAGCGTTTTCAGGAAGTGTTTATTCTGAAAGGGCGTGAAGATAAGCGTCTGATGCCGCTGATCCACGCGCTGGAAGCGCAGGGCGTGGTGATTCAGCTGGCGAATCGCCAGTTCCTGGATGAGAAAAGCGAAGGCGCGGTCCACCAGGGGATCATTGCCCGCGTGAAGCCGGGTCGTCAGTATCAGGAAAACGATCTGCCGGATCTGATTGCCGAGCTGGATAACCCGTTCTTCCTGATCCTCGACGGCGTTACCGATCCGCACAACCTCGGCGCGTGCCTGCGCAGCGCCGATGCTGCGGGCGTGCATGCGGTGATCGTGCCGAAAGATCGCTCCGCGCAGCTGAACGCGACGGCGAAGAAGGTGGCCTGCGGCGCGGCGGAAAACGTTCCGCTGATCCGCGTGACTAACCTGGCGCGCACTATGCGTCTGCTGCAGGAAGAGAACATCTGGATCGTCGGTACCGCTGGTGAAGCGGATCATACTCTGTACCAGAGCAAAATGACCGGCAGTCTGGCGCTGGTGATGGGTGCGGAAGGCGAAGGCATGCGTCGTCTCACCCGCGAGCACTGCGACGAGCTGATCAGCATACCGATGGCGGGCAGCGTGTCGTCCCTGAACGTTTCCGTTGCGACGGGCATCTGCCTGTTTGAAGCGGTGCGTCAGCGCGGAGAATAAACAGCAAGGCCGTCCACAGGACGGCCTTTTGTGTTTTCTCCCTCTCCCCGTTGGAGAGGGGCTGGGTGAGGGCACCAGACGGTGACAACCTCACTCCTCCAGTGACCGCAAATGGTCGTCCTTCCTCAGCGTCATCAGCGCGAAAATACTCACTACCGCCGTGGCCATCACGTAATACGCCGGAATATCCAGGTTGCCCGTCTGCTTAATCAGCCCGGTAATGATTAACCCTGCGCATCCCGAGAAGATCGCGTTCGACAACGAGTAGGCCAGCCCCAGCCCCGTATAGCGCACGCGCGTCGGGAACATCTCAGACAGCATCGCCGGGCCCGGACCCGCCAGCATGCCCACCAGACCGCCCGCAATCAGCACCACAACAGCCTTCACCGCCAGCGTACTCGACTCCGCCTGCAGGATTTTCAGCAGCGGCAGGGCGAGGATCAGCAGCAGCGCGGTGGCGAGAATCATCACCGTGCGGCGTCCGATCCGGTCGCTCAGGATCCCCGACGGAATGATGGTCAGCGCAAAACCAATATTCGAAATCACCGCTATCAACAGCGCCTGGTTGAACCCGGTGTGCAGCGCCGACTGAAGATAGGTCGGCATAATCACCAGGTAGGTATACCCCGCCGCAGACCAGACCATGACGCGCCCGATTCCCATCACGATGGCCCGGAGCGTGGCGGCAGTATCCGCCTGAGCGACAGCCGGTTTATCCTGCTGCTGCACAAAGCTCGGTGTCTCTTCCATACTGACGCGAAGCCACAGCGCCACAACGCCCATGGGCAGCGCCAGGAAGAACGGAATGCGCCAGCCCCAGTCGTGCAGGGCTTCAGGCGTGAGAAGGGTGGAGAGCAGCGCCACGATGCCTGCGCCCGCCAGCAGCCCCAGCGCCACGGTAAAGGACTGCCACGCGCCATAGAGCCCACGCTTGCCGCGCGGGGCGAACTCCGTCATCAGCGAGACCGCGCCGCCGTACTCGCCGCCCGCGAACAGCCCCTGCAGGATGCGCAGCAGCGTAATAATCAGCGGCGCGGCAATCCCGATGCTGGCGTAGACCGGCACAACGCCGATGGCGGCGGTAGCGAGCGTCATCAGCACCAGCACGATAATTAGCGTCGGCTTACGGCCAATCCGGTCGCCGATGCGGCCAAACACCACCGCACCCAGCGGGCGGAAGAAGAAGGCGATGGCAAACGAGGCGTAGGTGAGGATCAGGCTGGTCAGCCCCGCCTCTCCTTCAAGCTGGAAGAAGTTTTTCGCAATGACGGTCGCCAGAAAACCGTAGACCGCAAACTCATACCACTCGATAAAGTTACCAATGGAGCCTGCAATTAATGCTCGCTTGTGCGCGTCCGGTTGCATAACGATCCTCACTTAAGGTGTAAGAATAAATTATTCAACAAAAGCGGAGTCATGAAATAGTTTATTCTTATGTTCTGTGAGCTATTTCACGAATGATATCAGCGGGATCGTGAACGTGTGACTCCCCTCCCATGCAGCGTGCGCGCGGTCTGTCCATACTTATCGTCATTGCCACTGAAGGAGGGAGACAGCATGCACTGGCAGACCCATACCGTTTTCAATCAACCTGCACCGCTTTCCAACAGCAACCTTTTCCTCTCGGACTGCGCCCTGCGCGATGCGGTCGCGCGTGAAGGGGCCGAGTGGGATATTGAGCTGCTCGCCAGCATCGGACAGCAGTTAGGCACCGCGGAGTCGCTGGAGCTGGGCCGGCTGGCAAACGTTAATCCTCCGGAGTTACTACGCTATGACGCCACCGGAGAGCGGCTGGACGACGTGCGTTTTCATCCGGCATGGCACTTGCTGATGCAGGGGCTTTGCGCCAACCGCGTGCATAACCTGGCGTGGGAAGAGGAGGCGCGTAAAGGGTCGTTTGTCGCTCGGGCCGCACGCTTTGTGCTTCATGCTCAGGTGGAGGCGGGCACGCTTTGCCCGGTCACCATGACGTTCGCCGCCACGCCGCTGCTGCAGCAGGCGCTCCCCAAAGTATTTCACGACTGGCTGACGCCGCTGCTCAGCGATCGCTACGATCCGCACCTTGCCCCCGGTGCGCAAAAGCGCGGCCTGCTGATCGGCATGGGGATGACGGAAAAGCAGGGCGGCTCGGACGTGCTCAGCAACACCACCAAAGCGGAAAAATGCAGCGACGGCAGCTACAGGCTTGTGGGGCATAAATGGTTTTTCTCCGTCCCGCAAAGCGATGCGCATCTGGTGCTGGCCCAGGCGAAGGGCGGGCTATCCTGCTTTTTTGTGCCGCGCTTTTTGCCTGACGGACAGCGCAACGCCGTCCGGCTGGAGCGCCTCAAGGACAAGCTAGGGAACCGATCCAATGCCAGCAGCGAGGCGGAGTTTCTTGATGCCTCCGGCTGGCTGCTGGGGGAAGAGGGCGAAGGGGTACGGCAGATCCTCAAAATGGGCAGTCTGACGCGATTTGACTGCGCGCTGGGCAGCCACGGACTGATGCGTCGGGCGCTCTCGGTGGCGCTGTACCATGCCCACCAGCGTCAGACCTTCGGCAAAAACCTCATCGATCAGCCTTTAATGCGGGAAGCATTAAGCCGAATGGCGCTGGTGCTGGAGGGGCACACGGCGCTGCTGTTCCGCCTGGCCCGGGCGTGGGACAAGCGTGCCGATCCGCAGGAGGCCGCCTGGGCGCGGCTGTTTACCCCGGCCGCGAAATTTAGCGTCTGTAAAGCAGGCATCCCGTTTGTGGCTGAGGCGATGGAGGTGCTGGGTGGGAATGGATATTGCGAAGAGAGCGAACTTCCCCGCCTGTACCGCGAGATGCCGGTGAACAGCATCTGGGAAGGGTCAGGAAATATCATGTGCCTGGACGTGCTGCGCGTGCTGGCGAAGCAGCCGGGTATTCACGACCTGCTTGCCGACGAGTTTGCGCAGGTGAAAGGGCAGGACAGACACTTCGACCGCAGCTGGCGACAGCTTCAGCAAAAACTGCGTAAACCGCAGGAGGCGCAGGGGCGGGAGATCGCGCAGCAGCTTTTCTTGCTGGGTGCCGGAAGCCAGATGCTGCGGCACGCATCGCCCCCGGTGGCGCAGGCGTGGTGCAGCATGATGCTGGACACCCGTGGCGGCACGCTGATGAGCGAGCAGGTACAAAGCGACCTGCTGCTGCGTGCGACGGGCAGAGTTGGCTAGCCTTTTAGCTGGAACAGGCTCACCAGCTGAGTCAGGTGTGAACCCTTCTCGCGCAGCGTTTGAGCGGTTTGCTCGCTGCGTGAGATGCGGTCGGCATTGATATGCGACGCTTCGCCAATATGGGTCATGGCGAGGTTCACCTGGCCGATCCCGGCGGACTGCTCGCGTGAGGCATGGTTAATCTCCGTGACCAGCTGGCTGATGTTATCGATATGAATGATGATGTCGTCCATCGCCAGGCGCGTCCGTTCAGACAGCGCATGACCCTCACTCACTTTTCTGAGCGTATCGCCAATCAGCTGCTCAATCTCCTTCACCGCGTTAGCGCTGCGTCCCGCCAGCGCGCGAACCTCCTGCGCGACTACCGCAAACCCTTTTCCGTGCTCGCCTGCGCGGGCCGCTTCCACTGCCGCGTTCAGCGCCAGAATATTGGTCTGGAAAGCGATGGATTCGATCACGCGCGTGATGTCTTCGATGCGTTTTGACGCTTCGCGAATGTCGTCCATGGTCGACACCGCGTGGGTGACCGTCTCACCGCCCTGATGGACCGCGAGCGAGGTTTCACCCACCAGCTGCTGCGTTTGCTCCATGTTGGCGGCATTTTGCTGCACGGTGGCGGCCAGCTGCTCCATGCTGGCGGACGTCTCCTCCACGCTGCTGGCCTGCTTGTTGATCTGCTCTGAAATCTCGCCAGTGTCGGCGGCCAGCGCGTTGGTGCCCAAATGGATCTCGCCTGCAGCCTCACGGACCTGCAGGACAATTTTTTGCAGGCCGCCGCCGATGCCGTTGATGGCATCGATCAGCTGGCCGACTTCGTCCTGAAGCGTCACGGGCAGGGTGGAACGGAGATCCCCTGCGGCATATTGACGGGCAAGATGGATCACGTTGCGCAGCGGTCGGGTCAGCACGCGGCGAATAATGACCACGAACAGGCCAGCAAAAAGGATGGACAAGACTACGCCGGCCAGCAGGAAGCGATCGCGCATGGCGGTAACGCTTGAGAGCAGCACCGATTTATCCACTTCGCCCACGATAGTCCAGTTCCAGCCCGGCAGCGGGGTATAGGCCATTTTCAGCGTCCGGCCGTCGTCGCTTGTACGCTCCAGCGTGCCGGGTTTGTCACTCAGAAGCTGTTGCTGCGTCGCGCCGTCCCATTTCGGCAGTTTTCCCTCTTCGCTGGCGTGGAACAGGTATTGCCCGCGCGTTTTGCCGTTGCTGCGATCCAGCACGAAGAAGTGACCGCTCTCGCCCAGGCGGCGGTTGAGGATTTTCTCGCGCATGACGTTCCAGGAGTGGGTGATGTCCACCCCGACAAAGACGATCGCAATGACCTGCCCTTCGGCGTTTTTAACGGGCTGGTACTGGGTGATGTAGCGTTTGCCGAAAAGCAGCGCCAGGCCGCGGTAGACTTCACCTTTGTTGACGGCTGCAAAGGCCGGGCTGGCGTTATCCAGAACGGTACCCATTGCCCGATCGCCATTCTCTTTGCGCAGGGAAGTGGCTACGCGCACAAAGTCGTTACCGCTGCGTACAAACAGCGTCGAAATGGCTCCCGTACGGTTCAGGAACTCGTCCGAAAGGGTGTTATTTTCATGCAGCCCGGTGTCTCCGCCTTTCAGAAGCGGAACGCTAAGTCCGTTAATCGTCTGGGGTTGGGAAGTATCAATGTTCAGGGGCTGCGGTAAAAAGGTGGTAAACAGACGGGTATAGCTCTCAACCTCTTCACTCAGGCTGGTATTGAACATCTGCACCATGTCGACCATGCCGGTGGACTGATTATGCAGATCTTCGACCGCAAGGGCTTCAAGCTGCTGGCTGGCTTTTTGGCTGAGCAGAAAAGTGAATAGCAGAAACAGCGTGGCGACACTGACGCCAGTCAGCAGCGAGAGTTTCGACCCCAGGCCCGCACGGCGGAAAAAGTTGATCATAAATTGCTCATCATTGAAAAGTTATGGTTCTTCAACGGCAGAGCGGGGATTACGTTTACTGTTTTAATGTAACAAAATGTTATTTAATTGTTCTTTATTGGTTTTATATAAGATAAAAAATTTGCAAAAACGAAAAGCCACTAAAAGTAAGTGGCTTTTATCAGGAGGGAGTTTACACGTAGAGAATGGCCTGTACCCGCCAGCGATCGATATGGTTATCTTCCTGCATCTGGATGATGCGATACCATGAAGCACCCTGCTCATCGGCCTTTAATGCCACGACACGTTCAACGTCTTGCGGGCTCCCCGAGATATTATTCACGGAGATCTGGCCAATTTCATTCAGGCCAGTCACACAATCAGCACTGGCGAATTCTGCTGACTGCGCGGTGGTGCTCAGCAGGCCTGCTGAGAGCAACAGTGAGGTCAAAGCAAGAGTTCGTTTCATCGTCAGCTCCATTTCACATATATCCGGTATCCGCCGGGCAATCCTTCGCTAATAAACTCCCTTCCATTAACGCGGGCTTGGAGTTTATTGTGGACAGGAAAATGTCTATGGACGCAAAGCAGTGTAAATCTCGTTCAAAGGAAAACCATTATTTACGGTACAAAATGGCCTGTGAATACCATTGTCCCGTTATGATGGTTTCGTCGATCATAATGATGACGTAATAATCTGCTTTGGCAGCGACGGCCTGTGCTTTTATTGCCGATTCTGCGTCATCCGGAGAACCGCGAACCAGCGCGGAGATGGTGCCCATTCGTTGTAATCCTTCCGTCTGATTACGACGAATCTCCTGTGGATGATCGGCGACCGGTGGAGCGGGTTGCGGCGTTCCCTGCAGCGCGCTACAGCCACTCAGCAGAAACACCAGCAATAAAGCAGCAAACCTGCGCATAACCATATCTCGTTTCCTGATAGCCATAGTGTAGTTGGCTGTGAATTTAGTTTTGGGGGAATGTTCCCGAAGTGTTATCTGGGACGTATATTTCGAATGAAAATGACGCGAAAGCGTAACCCAGTTCTCAACATTATGAATCATAGATTCGCACAGGGTCGACAATGATTGAAATTGAAATACGCCACCTCGGCGACCATGAAATTTTACACGCGATGCCGGCGGGTAAACGTGATAAACCGCTGCCTGTTGTCGTTTTCTATCACGGGTTTACCTCATCGAAGCTGGTTTACAGTTATTTTGCGGTAGCGCTGGCGCAGGCGGGTTTTCGCGTGGTGATGCCAGATGCACCCGACCACGGCGCACGCTTTACGGGTAATGAACAGGCGCGGCTGGGTCAGTTCTGGCAGATTCTGCACGGGAGTCTGACCGAGTTTGCCGGGCTGCGCGATGCGCTTTATGAGGCAGGGCTGGTGGCCGACAATCGTCTGGCGGTAGCCGGGGCATCGATGGGCGGTATGACGGCGCTGGGGATTATGACGCATCATCCTGAAGTGAAGTCTGTCGCCTGTCTGATGGGCTCGGGCTACTTTACTTCGCTGGCGAAGACCCTTTTCCCCCCTCAGAATTTAGCGGAAATGACGGCGACGCTGGCAGAGTGGGAAGTGACCCGGGCATTGCCGCGCGTGGCCGATCGTCCGCTGCTGCTGTGGCACGGTGACGCGGATGATGTGGTCCCGCCCGAGGGAACCTTCCGTCTGCAGCAGGCGTTAATCAATGAAGGGCTGGACGGTAATCTGACCTGCCTGTGGGAACCGGGCGTCCGCCACCGCATTACGCCAACGGCGCTGGACGCCACGGTGGCGTTTTTCCGCCAGCACCTGTAACGCGCGGGACTTTGACGCCCTTATCTTCCCGCTTCGGGAGGATCTCTGGGGGCTCTTTTACCGGGAGTATTCCGGAGCTATTCACAAAAAAAAGCCCCCGGGCAGGGGGCAACGTCAACTATGGCTATGTTCTCGTTGTTGGCTTTCCTGGTGCTAGCGTTAAAGCGTTATCGGTAAATATCTGCACTGGCGTGCATGTTGCCGTTGCTGCCGGGCTCACGGGTTAACATCACGTGATAATAGGTTGCGCCCTGCGCATCGGTTTCTGCGTTTAATGCCTGATCTGCTTCACTTTCCGTGGCGAAATTATGATTGATGTAAATTACGCCCAAGCTTTGCACATCATCCATGTTTCTGGCCTGTCGGCTGTCTATCTTGATGGCTGCCATCGCGTTTGCACTGAGCAAAAGCGCCGCCATCATGGCTAATGCGATTTTTTTCATGATATGCGCTCCACGACTACGTGCTGCGAGAGGGGGGATGCTCCTTCTTTAATTCAGGCGATCTCTGATTAAAGTGTAATCACTCATCCGGCGGGGATGCGTGACCATTTCTGATGCAGTTGTTCAAAAAAACAACGCTTCCGGGTGTGACCAATTTTAAATCACCCACTTAGACCCGCTTCGCGCTTTGTGCGAATTATTTGTGCAATCAGCTTGAGTTTCCAGGGGCGCGCAAGTATTATGACGCGTCAATTTTTCAGCCGACCTTTAACACGTTCCTTGCCTCCCCGGGCCTCGGCTGACCCAGACAGGAGGCTGAATAATCCGTAAGGAGCAATTCGATGCGTCATTACGAAATCGTTTTTATGGTCCATCCTGACCAGAGCGAACAGGTTCCGGGTATGATCGAGCGTTACTCTGCTGCCATCACTGGTGCAGAAGGTACGATCCACCGTCTGGAAGACTGGGGCCGCCGTCAGCTGGCTTACCCGATCAACAAACTGCACAAAGCACACTACGTTCTGATGAACGTTGAAGCGCCGCAGGAAGTGATCGATGAGCTGGAAACTACCTTCCGCTTCAACGATGCCGTTATCCGCAGCATGGTTATGCGTACCAAAAACGCAGTTACCGAAGCATCTCCGATGGTTAAAGCGAAAGACGAGCGCCGTGAGCGTCGCGATGATTTCGCAAACGAAACCGCAGATGATTCTGATGCTGGGGATTCTGAAGAGTAATTTCTGATGACCAACCGTCTGGCGTTGTCCGGCATCGTATGCAGGGCTCCCCTTCGAAAGGTCAGTCCATCAGGAATTCCGCATTGCCAGTTCGTGCTTGAGCATCGTTCTGTGCAAGAGGAAGCCGGGTTTCACCGGCAGGCGTGGTGCCAAATGCCCGTTATTATTAGCGGACACGAAAACCAGGCCATTACTCACAGTTTAACGGTCGGTAGCGCAGTAATCGTTCAGGGGTTCATCTCTTGCCACAAGGCAAAGAACGGCCTGAGCAAAATGGTTCTGCATGCCGAGCAGATTGATTTGATAGATTCTGGAGACTAGCCATATGGCACGTTATTTCCGTCGTCGCAAGTTCTGCCGTTTCACCGCGGAAGGCGTTCAAGAGATCGACTATAAAGATATCGCAACGCTGAAAAACTACATCACCGAAAGCGGTAAGATTGTCCCAAGCCGTATCACCGGTACTCGTGCAAAATACCAGCGTCAGCTGGCTCGCGCTATCAAACGCGCTCGCTACCTGTCCCTGCTGCCGTACACTGATCGTCATCAGTAATCGGGCACGGTCCATTAATACGACTTTAAGAGGATAAGGTAATGCAAGTTATTCTGCTTGATAAAGTAGCAAACCTGGGCAGCCTGGGTGATCAGGTTAACGTTAAAGCGGGTTACGCACGTAACTTCCTGGTTCCACAGGGTAAAGCTGTTCCAGCTACCAAGAAAAACGTAGAGTTTTTCGAAGCACGTCGCGCTGAACTGGAAGCCAAACTGGCTGACGTTCTGGCGGCTGCTAACGCTCGCGCTGAAGCAATCAACGCACTGGGCACCGTTACCATCGCGTCTAAATCAGGCGACGAAGGTAAACTGTTCGGTTCCATCGGTACTCGCGATATCGCTGATGCAGTTTCTGCAGCAGGCGTTAAAGTGGCTAAGAGCGAAGTTCGTCTGCCGAACGGCGTTCTGCGTACCACTGGTGAGCACGAAGTTGACTTCCAGGTTCACAGCGAAGTGTTCGCTAAACTGGTTGTTAACGTTGTAGCTGAGTAATTTTTTACTCTGCTCACGTTGAAACGCCGGCCTTGTGCCGGCGTTTTGCTTTTTAGAGAACCGGGTCTTAACGCGCCCTGATAAAACTGCCGTCTGGCTGGCGGGTAAACAGCACCTGTTGTCCACTTCCCGTATCAATCGTTAACCCTGTCACCACCCCGCTGGCATTCTGGCGAACCTGTACCATCTGTCCATTCTGCAGGTTACTGAGCGGCTTACCCGCACCTTCCACCTTCGCCATGGCATACACGTCGGTAGGCGGCAGGTTGTGGTCGCGGAACAGCTGTGCCAGCGTTTTACCCGGCTCTACGCGATAGGAACGCCACTGTTGCTCAATGCCGGTAGGCTGTTGCGTCTGAGGCTGAGACGGGGCGGCGGCTTGATCCTGCGGCTGTTCATCCTGAATAGGTTCTGGCTCAACCGGCGCGACCTGACCCGGATCGTTAGACGGGGTCACAAGCTGCGTCTGCATCGGCTGTGCGTCAGGCTGCGGCCGCGTCTGCGACTGAATATCCAGCTGAGCATTGCGGGTGACGGGTGCGGTATCGACATCATCGCCCTCGGAAGGAAGCAGGAAGCCCACGATCACCATCAGCGCGCCAATGATGATCCCTCTGCGATGCAGAGGAGGCAGCGGGTCCATGATGCGAAAATTGTCCGGCGCCTGCCAGATTTTCGCCAGGGTAGGTTTCAGTTCAAATCGCCCGGGCATGGCACTCCTCCTGCTCCGCGTATTTTTTATCCTGTGCCCCGAAGTATAGTTTGCTAACTGCCTGAACGGCGTAGTAAACCCGACATCCGTGACATCAGTTCGGGATTAATCCTGGTTATCTCTATTGTTTCTGTTTCGTCGCGGTTTGTCACCTTAACTTCAGACAAAGTTTTACCCATAAGGGCATGGCTGATATGCTGCCCGCTACTTTAAATGTGATGGAAGGAAAACCCATGACCACCCCGACTTTTGACACTATCGAAGCGCAGGCAAGTTACGGTATCGGCTTGCAGGTAGGACAGCAGCTGAGCGAATCCGGCCTGGAAGGTCTGTTACCTGAAGCGCTGGTGGCGGGTATCGCTGACGCGCTGGAAGGCAAACAGCCTGCCGTTCCGGTAGACGTTGTGCACCGTGCGCTGCGTGAAATCCACGAACGTGCTGACGCCGTGCGTCGCGCGCGCTTCGAAGAGATGGCGGCCGAAGGTGTGAAATATCTGGAAGAGAACCGCGAGCGTGAAGGCGTGAACAGCACCGAGTCTGGTCTGCAGTTCCGCGTGATCAATCAGGGCGACGGCGCAATCCCGGCGCGTACCGACCACGTTCGCGTGCATTACACCGGTAAGCTGATCGACGGTACCGTGTTCGACAGCTCCGTGGCGCGCGGCGAACCGGCTGAATTCCCGGTCAACGGCGTGATCGCAGGCTGGATCGAAGCTCTGACCCTGATGCCGGTCGGTTCCAAATGGGAACTGACTATCCCGCATAACCTGGCCTACGGCGAGCGCGGCGCTGGCGCGTCCATCCCGCCATTCAGCACCCTGGTCTTTGAAGTCGAGCTGCTGGAAATTCTGTAATCGAATTTTCTTATTTCCTCTCCCCGGTTGGGGAGAGGAAAATAGTGTAAAAACCTATAGTTACGGTGCTATCAACATTTTATCTTGCAAACGAAACTGTTGCGTGTATTTTTGTGAGCTGTTTCGCGCTGTATGAGTGATATGACACTCACTTTCAACATATTATTAACATAATATCTAAATCATAGTATTCATCCCGCCGATTCTTACCTAATATCGATTAGCCCTTACAAGGGAACGTCATCTTTTGACGTATTTAAAGGCCAGAAGAGCCTTAACAACACAGACAGGCATAAACAGGAAAATATCACATGGTAGATCAGGTCAAAGTCGTCGCCGACGAAGAGGCGTCGTCTGAACAGTCGCTACGGCGCAATCTCACTAACCGTCATATTCAGCTCATTGCGATTGGGGGTGCCATCGGTACCGGGCTGTTTATGGGGTCAGGCAAAACCATCAGTCTCGCCGGGCCGTCGATCATATTCGTTTATATGATCATCGGTTTTATGCTCTTCTTCGTGATGCGTGCAATGGGTGAACTGCTGCTCTCGAACCTCGAATACAAATCCTTTAGCGACTTCGCTTCTGACCTGCTCGGGCCGTGGGCGGGCTATTTTACCGGCTGGACCTACTGGTTCTGCTGGGTCGTCACCGGTATGGCGGACGTCGTGGCGATTACCGCCTACGCGCAGTTCTGGTTCCCGGGGCTGTCGGACTGGGTCGCCTCGCTGGCGGTCATTGTTCTGCTGCTGAGTCTTAACCTCGCCACCGTTAAAATGTTCGGTGAGATGGAGTTCTGGTTCGCGATGATCAAAATCGTGGCGATTGTCGGGCTTATCGTCGTGGGTCTGGTGATGGTGCTCACCCACTTCCAGTCGCCAACGGGCGTTCAGGCGTCGTTTACCCATCTGTGGAATGACGGCGGCTGGTTCCCGAAAGGCATTAGCGGCTTCTTTGCCGGCTTCCAGATCGCGGTTTTTGCTTTCGTGGGCATTGAGCTGGTGGGCACGACGGCAGCGGAGACCAAAGATCCCGAGAAGTCTCTCCCGCGCGCGATTAACTCTATTCCGCTGCGTATCATCATGTTCTACGTCTTCGCGCTGATCGTCATTATGTCCGTGACGCCGTGGAGCTCCGTGGTGCCAACCAAGAGCCCGTTCGTTGAGCTGTTCGTGCTGGTAGGCCTGCCTGCTGCCGCGAGCCTGATTAACTTCGTGGTGCTGACCTCTGCTGCCTCGTCTGCCAACAGCGGCGTATTCTCCACCAGCCGTATGCTGTTTGGTCTGGCGCAGGAAGGCGTGGCGCCGAGCGCGTTCGCCAAGCTGTCGAAGCGCGCGGTACCGGCAAAAGGGTTGACCTTCTCCTGCATGTGCCTGCTGGGCGGCGTGGTGATGCTCTACGTGAACCCAAGCGTGATTGGCGCGTTCACCATGATCACCACGGTCTCAGCGATCCTGTTTATGTTCGTCTGGACCATCATCCTCTGTTCATACCTGGTGTACCGCAAGCAGCGCCCGCACCTGCATGAAAAATCGATCTACAAGATGCCGCTGGGCAAGCTGATGTGCTGGGTGTGCATGGCGTTCTTCGTCTTCGTGCTGGTTCTGCTGACGCTGGAAGATGATACCCGTCAGGCACTCATCGTCACGCCGCTGTGGTTTATCGCGCTGGGGCTGGGCTGGGTGTTTATCGGTAAGAAACGTATGGCAGGCGTAAGGTAAAAGCAAAACGGCAACTTCGGTTGCCGTTTTTAGTTTTTGCACCCTCTCCCCGTGGGAGAGGGCCGGGGTGAGGGCATCAGGCCGCAGCGGCCTTTTTTATTCCCCAGCTAATGCCCGCGGGAACAGAACGTTGTTCTCAAGACTGATGTGTTCCATCAGGTCGTCAATCATCTCGTTAATGCCGTTGTACATCGCTTTCCACGTTGTGCACGCTTCTGGCGGCGGCGTGACGTTGTGGGTGGTGTGTTTGATTACTTCCAGCAGTTCACCCGCGTCATCGTGTTCGCTTTCCATCACGCTGATAGGCCCCATCGCCTGGCTTCCCATTCCCTGTTTAATCATCGGGAAGAGGATCTGCTCTTCTTTCATCATGTGGCTGGAAAGCTCTTCGTGCAGCAGGGTCAGGTATTTCGCCAGACCGCGCGGTACGGAAGGTTTGTCGGCATGTACGCGCTCAACTTTGGTCGCCTGCAGGATCAGTTCCGGCAGCTGTTCACGGTGACGGTCATGGTATCGCACGATGATATGGTCGATGATTTCAGCGAGCGGGGCGGTTCGCCAGTCTTTGTCGACGGGCTGCCCGGCCAGCTGCGCCAGCTCTGCTTCAATCACCTCAACGTCCAGTTCCTTGCGTGAGGCCGCACGCGCCAGGGTTTGCTTACCGCCGCAGCAGTAATCCATATCGTATTTACGGAACAGCGCAGAAGCGCGAGGAATGGAGAGCGCCAGCTCGCCAAGGGGTTGGTCGCGAAAGGCCATAGCAGTTACCTCGTCATCAATAATATAAGATGTATATTAAATGCATCTTTAAGCCAGCGCTATAACCCTTTAGAGGGAAGGGGGAAAGTGGGATGCAGATCACAAAAAAATACCCCGTTTAACTCTCTGAATGGACTTAGGAAAGTGGTTTAGAAACTTTTTAAAGGTGTAGAAACAGTAAACAACCCGCCGCGCCTGCCGATATATCCACGTCAGACAAACCTGCATATAACAAAGGCAACGCATGTTTAAACGTATAAAAGTCATTACCCTTCTGATTTCGGTGCTGCTTGTGCTCGGCATCATGCAAGTGATTTCCGCGGGTATCTTTATCAACGCGCTGAATAACGATAAAGACAATTTCACCGTGTCGCAGCTCTCCAGCAAGAACGTGGCGGAGTTTACCGATGCGTGGATCAGTCTGAACCAGGCGCGCGTGACGCTGAACCGCGGGATGCTGCGTCTGCAAAGCAGCATGGCCTCTCAGATTAACGGTGGGCAGCTCAATGAGCTGGTCAACACGGCGAAAAATCTGCTCGCCGATGCGCAGGTCCATTACGATAAATACTATGCCTTGCCAAATACGCCGGGCCTGGACGAGAACCTGGCCAAGCGTCTGGAAGAGCAGTACCGCATTTACTCCTCAACGCTGACGCAAATGAACGTTCTGCTGAGCCAGGGCAATCTGGAAGACATGTTCAAGCAGAACGCGGAGCAAAAGCAGACCGCGATGCAGGCGGTTTACCGTGAATGGCGTGAAGCGCAGGCAACGCTTACCGATAAAGGCATCCAGGACAATGAAAGCGACTACAGGCGCATCCTGTGGATCCTCTCTGCGGTTATGCTGCTGGTGATTGTGGTGATTATCTCCAGCTGGGTAGCCATGCGCCGCGTGCTGCTGCTGCCTCTGGAAGAGGTGATTAACCATATTCGCGCCATTGCGGCGGGGGATTTAACCCAGCCGATTCAGGCTGAAGGTAAGAACGAAATGGCTATCCTGGCGCGCAACGTTCAGGAGATGCAGACCTCGCTGGCGAACACC
Organism: Enterobacter sp. UPMP2060; assembly: GCF_053709655.1. NCBI lineage: Bacteria > Pseudomonadati > Pseudomonadota > Gammaproteobacteria > Enterobacterales > Enterobacteriaceae > Enterobacter > Enterobacter sp. UPMP2060. The sequence continues at coordinate 67,943 of NZ_JBSKJQ010000012.1, read as the reverse complement.
GTGGGCGTGGTGCGTGAAGGTGCGGATACCATCTACACCGGTGCCGGTGAAATTTCTGCCGGCAGCAACGACCTCTCTTCCCGTACCGAGCAGCAGGCCGCGTCTCTGGAAGAGACGGCAGCCAGCATGGAACAGCTGACGGCAACCGTGAAGCAGAACGCCGATAACGCGCGTCAGGCTTCCCGTCTGGCGCTGGACGCCTCCTCTACGGCGAAGAAGGGCGGTAACGTGGTTGAAGGCGTGGTGCGTACGATGGACGAAATCGCCACCAGCTCCAGTAAAATCGCGCAAATTACTAACGTAATCGACGGTATTGCCTTCCAGACTAACATCCTGGCGCTGAACGCTGCGGTGGAAGCGGCGCGTGCAGGCGAGCAGGGCCGTGGTTTTGCGGTGGTGGCAGGAGAAGTGCGTACTCTCGCCCAGCGCAGCGCCCAGGCGGCGAAAGAGATCAAAGCGCTGATCGATGATTCCGGCGAGCGCGTGAACGCGGGCTCCCAGCTGGTTAACGAAGCCGGGGAGACGATGGCAGAGATCGTCAATGCGGTCACCCGCGTGACGGACATCATGGGTGAAATTGCCTCGGCCTCTGACGAGCAGAGCCGCGGTATCGACCAGGTGGGCCAGGCGGTAGCCGAGATGGACCGCGTGACCCAGCAGAACGCCTCGCTGGTTGAAGAGTCTGCGGCCGCGGCGGCGGCGCTGGAAGATCAGGCTGCACGCCTGAACGAAGCGGTGGCGGTGTTCAAAATCACCCGCAACCAGGCGGTCAAAGCGGCGCCGGTGAAAACCTATGTACCTAAAGCGCAGCCCGTAGCGGCGGCGTCTGAAGGGAACTGGGAAACGTTTTAACATCATGCCGGGTGGCGGCTCCGCCTTACCCGGCCTACGAAACGGCTTCTTGTAGGCCGGGTAAGGCGGAGCCGCCACCCGGCAAAAATCACGCCTCCGACGCCGGAACGACCCTCGGTTTTTCCGGCTTCGCTCTTACCGCCATCACCACTCCCACCACCAGCAGCGCGATGCCGCAGGCCGTGAATAGCGGCGGTACGCTCTGGCGCATCAGGAAGGTATAAAGCAGTCCGGCCAGGGTTTCGAAGACAATCAGCGGCCCTAAAATCACCGTCGGCAGCTTCTGGCTGGCAATATTCCAGCACAGCGCGCCCACCCATGAGCACAGCACCGCAATCGCAACCATCAGGCCGATAAACACCCACGGTCTTGGCCCGAAGGGTTGGGCGAAGTCTGGCTGTTGATGGCCTAACCAGATGCACGCCCCGGCATAGCCCACCAGCGAGACGGGCAGCGTGACCAGCGCCTGCGCCGTCGCCCACATCATCGGGTGCTTGTCCGGGTTCTCCCGCAGCCAGCGCGCGTTGCGCAGGGCATACCATGCCCAGCACGCCACGGAAATGAACGCCAGCACAATGCCAGAACCGTAACGCCACAGGTCAACATCCGCCTGCCCGTGACGCAGCTCGGCAATATTGACGCATACCAGCCCCACGGCGGTGCATACCAGCGCCGGCGCCATTTTTGACCACGCCAGTTTGCCATCGCGGTGGCTGTAGAGCAGGTTAGCAAAGACGGGGATGACGACCGGCAGCGTGCCGATAATCATGGTAGATACCGGCGCACCGGTACGCTGAATGGCACTCGCAAGGCAAACGTAGTAGATAAGATTGCCCATCATGGTCAGCGCCAGCGCGGTGCCCCAGTCCTGACGGCTGAGCTGACGCAAGCGCGCGCGTCCCAGCCACGCCAGGGGCAGAGCAATCAGCCCGAGCGCCAGATAGCGTCCGGTCGACTGCAGTATTGCCGGATACTCGGGCACGATCAGCGGGCCGACAAAAATAAGCCCCCACATCATCCCGGCCAGCAGGGCATACAACACTCCACTAATCATTTTTCCATCCACAGGTATTTACGCTGCATGCAGTGTAGGAGGGGAAAATGCGCGCGTATTGTATGAGATTGCGCATTAGCGCCGGGTGACCTGCTTCTGGTAGCGCACGGGCGTAATGCCGTAGCGGCGGGTAAACGCGCGGGTTAAATGGGACTGGTCGGTCAGCCCGGTCGCGGCTGCCACTTCGGCGGCGGGCATGCCGTGGGTGAGGAACGCTTTAGCGCGCCAGAGGCGAATGGCCATCAGCATCTGGTGCGGCGTAACGTGAAAATGGGCTTTGAACTGGCGCTGGAAATGGTACGGGCTGAGCGAAACGACGCTGGCCAGCTCGTCCAGCGTCAGGGCGTGCATGTAGTTGTCGTGCAGGTACTCGCGCACGCGTTCGAAGCGGTGCGCGCCTTCCTGAATCACCGGCGCGTGATGGGCCAGCGGCTGGAAGGTCTCAATCAGATCCAGCAGTAATCCTTTTTGCGCAAGCGGCTCGTCCGTATGCCACAAGCCGTAAATCAGCCTGCCGATTTGCTGCGAGCGCAGCGGGTCATGACGCGTGACATCGCTAAACCACCAGTGCCGGAGGCCGGTCACCTCTTCCAGCAGATCGGGTTCGATATAGACCATCCGGTAGCGCCAGCCGCCTTCGGTGGCGGATTCGCCGGTATGGATCTCGTCCGGGTTCATGGTGACGACGGATTTTTCCGCCGCGAGATGCTGGGTACCGCGATAGCGAAAGCGTTCGGCACCTGTTTCAATCGTGCCGATCCCGAAGGCTTCATGGGTGTGCGGCTCAAAGGCGTAGTCAGAAATATGCGCGTGATAAAGCTCCAGGCCCGGCAGCTGCGCCAGATGGCGAAAGCGCGCGCTGTCTCTTTCATCATTAAACTGTTCAGGTACGCCTTGCACGTTGAGCCTCCTCGTGGTCATCTTTTCATTATCAGAGATGACCGGAATTTATGCACTAAACATCTTTGCCCGGACGGTCTTACGGTAATCCCCCGGTGAAACCGTTGTTTTATGCTTAAACTGGCGATTAAAGTGCGCAATATCCTGATATCCAACCGCATTTGCAATCTCCTGAATACACAGATTGGTGGATTGCAGCATTGTCATGGCGGATTCAATTCTGGCGGTTAATAAATACTGCAGTGGGGACATGTCGGTGGCATTTTTAAAGCGGCGATTAAAGTTGCGCAAACTCATGCCAGCCATATCTGCAAGATTCTGCATGGATATATCCGAGGCGCAGTTGTCTTTTATCCAGATTTGAATTTGAACAATATCTTCATCCGGATGGGGTTTGTTTTCTTCACTGTAACACTGACGTTCAAACTGGCTACGAATTTCATGGAAAAATGTCCGTTGAGTATGGGTGGCTACACGTTTCCCGTATATCGTTTCTATAAAATGGATCGTCAGATCTGACAGGGCCTTAACGCTTGCGGCGCAGAAAATATTATCGGCCTGAGTGAGAAAATGTTTTGTCTGTAATTTTACGCTGGGGTAGTCGCGCGAGAATTGTTTGAAGTAGTGCCAGTGGGTGGTGGCAGGCTTTCCGTTGAGCAATCCCGACTCCGCCAGAAAACAGCAGCCCGTTCCGACGGCGGCGATGCGGGTTCCTCGCGCGGCCTGCTCGGTCAGCCATTCCAGAAGCTCAGGCTGTCTGACCACTGCGCGAGGATTGCGCCACAGGGCAGGAAGATAGATCACGTCATAGTGCCTGTCTGCGGCAAGGGTGGTATCGGCGGTAATGCTAAAGCCGCTGTGCGTCAGGATGGGCTCGCTGTTTATGCCAATGGTATTCACCTTCAGAATATTCTCCGGGCGACAGAGCCTGAAGGGCGACTTCTCCGGTTTGTGCGTGCCTGCGTGGGATGTTGTTTTTTGCTCAGCTAAATAGCTACTGGCTGCCGCTTTCCACATTTCAATCGGAAGACTGAGACCGGAACTTAGCATGCGTTCACATAACACAAATCCTATTTGTGTATTTGTCATTTTTGATTAATACCTGTTTTGACTATTATTTTTGGTAGCTCATCGTTGCCGTGGCCAAAAAAGTCAGCGTTTTGGCTGGATTTTCATATTAGCTTTTGTTGGTGATTTGTAAACTAATATCTGAAATTATCGCACTTGCTTAATAAAATAAATCCACGACCACGAGAGAATAAATTATGGTGAAATTACCCGTAATAACGGCTTTTGGCGGCTATAGTCCAGCTGGTCGTAGTTCTTCACATCATGCATTTCGTCGAATGATTATTGAATCATTATCGGAAGAGGAACAGCAGGATACCTTTTTATCGTTAGCCATCCTGATGGGCGTCCTTAAATATGATGAAGGTGGGCATTACGATATTTCCGGTAAAAGATTCACACCTGCTCAGGCTGCCGCGAGGATAAAAGACGAGGTGCTAGAGGGAACCCTTATCAGAAAAATTACGCGCGACTATTTTGATGTCGATGCTATTGCCAGCCATGCAAAATTGAATATGGCTTCAGGCGAAGAGGGATTCAGTTTTAATATATCTGCCAGGCAATTACCTCAACCCTTACCGGCGGGATGGCACGTTGAGGAATTAGCGGATCGGCGCGTCCGTATTACCGTTCAGGGAGAGATGGACTGCAAAATTGAGGCGTTGCTGCGCACGGAGGTTCAGGCTGCAGGGCTGTTGCCGCAGGGATTCCGTCCGGGCGATCATTACAATTCACAGTTCCATCCGCGGGCGTTACAGATGGCGATTGTCGGAGCGTCAGACGCCATCAACGCCCTGGGGATCCCGTGGCGAGAGATACAGGACAAAATCACGCCGGATCAGCTCGGCGTCTATTCGGGCAATATCATGGGGCAGCTCGACGATTATGGCTTTGGCGGGATGCTGCAGTCGCGCCTGAAAGGCCATCGCGCCAGCGCCAAACAGTGCCCGCTGGGCCTGAACAGCATGTGCGCCGATTTCCTCAATGCGTATGTGCTGGGTAGCGTCGGTCATACCAGCGCCACGCTGGGGGCGTGCGCCACGTTTCTGTATAACCTGAATGCGGCAGTCGAAGATATCAAAGCGGGGCGCATTCGCGTAGCCGTCGTTGGCAGCGCCGAAGCGCCGGTCACCTCAGAAGTGATTGAAGGATTCGATGCCATGGGCGCCCTGGCAACGGAGAGCAAGCTTAAGCACACTGATGAAACGGAAACGGCCGACTGGCGCAACAGCAGCCGCCCGTTTGGCAACAGCTGCGGTTTTGTTATCGCAGAATCCAGCCAGTATGTCGTGCTAATGGACGACGAGCTGGCGCTGCAGCTTGGCGCAGAGATCCACGGTTCGGTGGGGAATGTCTTCATCAACGCTGACGGCTTTAAACGCTCTATTGCGTCACCGGGGCCGGGGAATTACATCACCGTGGCGAAAGCCGTAGCCTCTGCGGTATCGATGGCCGGGATAGAGACGGTGCAGAAGGGATCGTTTATTCAGGCGCACGGCTCAAGCACGCCGAAGAATTGCGTCTCCGAGGCCGATATTTTTGACCGCGTAGCGCAAGCCTTTTCGATTCGCGACTGGCCGGTGACGGCGGTGAAATCGTACCTCGGTCACTCTCTGGGCCCCGCCAGCGGCGACCAGCTAATCAGCTGCCTCGGCGTCTTCCGCTATGGTATTTTGCCGGGAATTAAAAGCGTGTCCCACATCGCGCCGCAGGTGAACAATGCGCGCTTAACCATTCCTCTTCAGGACTGCAAATTAGAGGAAGGCCAGGGACAAATCGCCTTTATTAATTCAAAAGGCTTTGGCGGTAATAATGCCACGGGGGTGGTTTACTCGCCAAAGCTTACCCATCAATGGTTGCGCAAACGCTATGGGGACGCGGTGTTTGCGGATTATCAGCAGCGTAATCGGCAGGTGCGACGTCAGGCTAACGCCTACGACGAGGCTGCGTCGCAGGGTGAACTCAATGTCATTTATCTTTTCGGCCAGCAGGGGATAAATGAGGAAGATATTAAGATTGATATGAATGGCATCACCATTCCCGGATTTGAAAAACCGATAACGTACGCGACGGATAAAGAATACCCGGACTTTTAATCGTTATATCTGTTTTTATTATTAATAAATATGAGCGGGCCGGGTAAGGGAAATCACCCGGCCGCAGGAAAGAACGGTGACACTGTTAAAGAATGGCTTTAATACTCTGCGCCAGCGGCGTCGTTGCGCGCCCGATCAGTTTGCTCAGCGTATGGCTATCGTCAAAGAGTCCCCCTTTGGACGCACCCACATCCGAGTCCGCCAGCATATCTGCCAGCCCTGCAGGCAGGCCGACGCTTTTCAGGGCGGCGGCAAAATCCGCTTCACTGAGATTCTGATAGGTTACCGGCTTCCCGCTCTGTTTGCTGAGTTCAGCCGCCAGTTCGCTCAGCGTCCAGCCGTGGTCGCCCGCCAGTTCGTAGACCTTGCTCGCGTGGCCCTCTTCAGCAATCACTTTGGCGGCCGCCGCGGCATAGTCGGCGCGGGTGGCAGAGGCAATTTTGCCTTCGCCTGCCGCACCAATAAACACGCCGTGTTCCAGCGCAGGCGGCGCGCTCGCCAGGTAGTTTTCGGTATACCAGCCATTGCGCAGCAGGGCATAAGGGATGCCGGACGCCGCCAGCGCTTTTTCAGTGGCAACGTGTTCAACGTGCAGACCCAGCGGTGAGTTGTCCGCATGCAGCAGGCTGGTGTAGGCGATAAATTTCACGCCTGCCGTTTTGGCGGCGTTAATCACGTTCTGGTGATGGGTCGCGCGCTGGCCGACTTCGCTGGAAGAGATCAGCAGCAGCTTATCCACGCCGCTCAGCGCGGCGGTGAATGCGGCTTCATCCGTGTAGTCCGCCTGGCGAACGACAATTCCCTGCTGGCTTAAGGCCTGCGCTTTCGCCGGGTTACGTACGATGGCCACAATCTGGCTGGCCGGTACGGTTTTCAACAGCTGTTCGATAACGAGATGGCCAAGCTGGCCGGTAGCACCGGTAATCGCGATCATGATGAATCTCCTTCGTGTTTGTCTGGTGTTGTGGCACACTAGCACCATAGCTAACTTTTAGTAAGTACGTACAAAAAGGTAAGTATGAAAACAACGATACCGACGCTCAGCGAACAAATGCGCGATGGCAATCTTTTCGCGGAACAGTGCCCTTCACGCGAGGTGCTCAAACACGTGACCAGCCGCTGGGGTGTCCTGATTCTGCTGGCCCTGCGCCAGGGAACGCATCGCTTTAGCGATCTGCGCCGTAAAATGGGCGGGGTGAGCGAAAAGATGCTGTCCCAGTCACTCCAGGCGCTGGAGCAGGACGGGTTTGTCGATCGCGTGTCGTATCCGGTGGTGCCGCCGCACGTAGAGTATAGCCTGACGCCGATGGGGATTGAGGTCAGCGAGAAAGTCGCCGCGCTGGCGGACTGGATTGAGGTGAATACCCCGAAGGTGATGGCGAATCGGGACGATCGCGCGGCCTGATGTCTTCACCCTGACCTAATGCCTGCGTGGGCGACCCCCTCTCCCTTGAGGGAGAGGGCTGGGGTGAGGGGGAACATATAACTCTGGTGGTCATTCCGTTCACTTTATGTTCCTTGCTACTCTGTAACGACATGGCCTGTGAACGTGCCAGGGCGGCTCAATCGCCGCCGCCCTGGCGACCCGGGCTCCCGGCGGTAAATCGCCGCTTCGCGGTGCCCTCAGCTTATTCCTTCAGGCTATCGGGTCGGGCATGAGCCTGCATCCCTGCAGGCCACACCCTCTCGGCGCATCCTTGCGCCTCGCCCCGGCCTTGCGGAAACGCTTCGGCGATTTACAGCCGGACCAGGGCATCGCTGCAATTCATTAATTTTTCTGAAGAAATATTCATCGCTTCGAGTTGGAAAATTACTGAGGACCCCTCTCCCATAGGGAGAGGGAACAAACACGAAAAACGGCAACGTATGTTGCCGTTTTGTTTTTACTTGCTCAAATCCACCTGATAAATCGCGAACCCGATATCATCCGTTGCGACCTTCTTCATCGGATACTGGGCATTATCCTTGATAAACGCGGCTGCCTTATCGGACGGCGACGTTTCTATGCGGATATCCAGTTTCGTATCGCTGTGGATCGGCGCGAGTCGCCAGTTGTTGTCCACCGCCGGATGAATTTCGCCCGCCTTCTTCGACTCCGCGCTGATCCACGCCGCCAGCACCGAGCGGTTCTCGTCCGGCGAGGCAAAGGCGATGTGGCTATCTCCCGTACCGGCAAACTTACCGCCGTAGGCGCGGTAGTTATTGGTCACCACCAGGAAGGTGGCATTCGGGTCGATCGCCTTGCCGTTGAAGGTCAGGTTTTTGATGCGCTCAGCCTGGAGGTTGAGCGCCTGACACTCGCCGTCATATTTCGCCGGCTGGGTGACGTCAATCTGGTAGTTCACGCCGTCGATCACGTCGAAGTTATAGGTTCGGAAGCCGTCCCAGTTAATCAGCGACTGCGGCTTACTGCTGTGCGGGTCAATCTGGTTAAACTGTCCGGCAGAGCACTCCAGCCACTCTTTCACCTCCTGGCCCGTCGCTTTTACCACCACCAGCGTGTTCGGGTAGAGGTAGAGATCGGCGGCGTTACGGAAGGTCAGCTGACCCTTTTCGACTTCAACATAGCTTGCCGGGTCGTTCTTACGCCCGCCCACCTTGAATGGCGCAGCCGCTGACAGGACCGGCAGTTTTGCCAGATCCGGATCGCCCTGCACAAAGTGTTCCGCATAGGCTTTCTGCGCCATGTTGACGACCTGAACGGTCGGGTCGTCCTGCACCAGCGCCAGGAAGCTGTACATGTTATCGGCGGATTTGCCGATCGGCTTGCTGACGAATTCGCGCGTGGCGTCGTGATCGTGCTTCAGCACGTCGACCAGTTTTTTATCTTCCGCCGCCAGAGATTTTTTAGCCGCAGCGTCGTAAATCGGGCGCGCTTCGGCTTTTGACTGCGTCACCTTCCAACTGCCGCCGTCGTTATTCAGCACCAGATCCACCACGCCAAGATGGTCGCCCCACATGCCCGGCATCACCGAAGGCACGCCGTTGAGCGTCCCTTTCTCAATGTCCGCTCCTTTGATGCTGGCGAAATCTTTGCCCGGGAAGACCGCGTGGGCGTGGCCGAACAGGATCGCGTCGACGCCTGGGACTTCACTTAGATAGTAAACGGAGTTTTCTGCCATGGCCTGATACGGATCGGCGGAGAGACCCGAGTGGGCGACAACGACCACCAGATCGGCGCCTTTTTCGCGCATTTCCGGCACGTATTTCCGCGCGGTTTCGGTGATGTCGTTAACGGTCACTTTACCGTCGAGGTTGGCTTTATCCCACGTCATGATCTGCGGCGGCACAAAGCCGATATAGCCGATTTTCAGCGTCTGTTTTTTACCGTCATGGTCGACGACGTTTGTCTCTTTAATCAGGTAAGGGGTAAAGAGCGGCTTTTGCGTCTTAACGTCGATGATATTGGCGTTAACGTACGGAAATTTCGCACCGGCGAGCGCATCGTGCAGGTATGTCAGACCGTAGTTGAATTCGTGGTTACCGAGGTTGCCGACGGTATAGTCCAGGGTGTTCATCGCTTTATAAACAGGATGGATCTCGCCTTTTTTCAGCCCCCTGGTCGCCATGTAATCCCCGAGCGGACTGCCCTGAATGAGGTCGCCATTGTCGACCAGCACGCTGTTTTTCACTTCGCCACGCGCCGCATCGATCAGGCTTGCCGTGCGTACCAGGCCGAATTTTTCCGTCGGGGTATCTTTGTAGTAATCGAAGTCCATCATGTTGCTGTGCAGATCGGTCGTTTCCAGAATACGCAGATCTATCGTCGCCGCCTGTACGCTTGCTGCAATCAGCGTCGCCAGAAGCGTTGCACTAAACTTAATCATCAGAGGAGTCCTTTTTTCGATGCAGAGCACAAAAGAGTATGTATCTATAGCTTGTTGCTTACAGAAATGTGAATCCTGACAGAAAAAAGTCACCTGAAACCGGAATTGCTTCACAGATAGCGGAATTGTTCACATTACGATATAACTAAAACAAAGAGTTAACCTCACTGCGTTAACAAAGAGGTGGAAAATGCTAGATAAAATTTGTCAGCTCGCACGGGATGCGGGAGATGCCATCATGCAGGTGTATGACGGCAGTAAACCTATGGAGGTGGTCAGCAAAGCCGACGACTCTCCGGTCACGGCGGCGGATATCGCGGCGCATAAGGTGATCCTGAAAGGATTACAGGCTTTAACGCCGGATATCCCCGTTCTGTCAGAAGAAGCGCCGCAAAGCTGGGACGAGCGCCAGCACTGGCAGCGTTACTGGCTGGTCGATCCGCTGGACGGGACAAAAGAGTTCATCAAGCGCAACGGTGAATTCACCGTCAATATCGCCCTGATTGAGAAGGGCAAAGCGGTGCTGGGCGTGGTCTACGCGCCGGTAATGAAGGTGATGTACAGCGCTGCAGAAGGGAAGGCGTGGAAGGAAGAGTGCGGCGTGCGCAAGCAGATCCAGGTGCGCGATGCGCGTCCACCGCTGGTGGTGATTAGCCGCTCGCACAGCGACAGCGAGCTGCAGGAGTACCTGCAGCAGCTGGGTGAACACCAGACCACCTCGATTGGCTCATCGCTGAAATTCTGCCTGGTGGCGGAAGGCCATGCGCAGCTCTACCCTCGCTTTGGGCCAACCAACGTCTGGGATACCGCGGCAGGTCATGCCGTTGCCGCGGCCGCCGGGGCGCATGTTCATGACTGGCAGGGCAAGCCGCTGGACTATACCCCGCGCGAATCCTTCCTCAACCCCGGCTTCCGCGTCTCTATTTACTGAGCCAGCAGCTTATGCAGCAGGTCGACAACCTGCTGCACCTCTTCCTGGGTTAACGCGCCGTCTTTCGCCCACTGTACGCGGCCCTCTTTATCCAGCACGATAATCGCGGAGCTCTCTTCTTCCAGCTGCCAGGCCTTACGGGTTACGCCGTTGCTGTCGACGATAAACTGCGACCACGGATAGAGCTTTTTATTGCTCTCAAGGCTTGAGCGCACAAACATCCCGGAGCCCGGAATGGCGTCGTCGGTGTTAACAATGGTGGTCGTCTGGTAGCGGTCGTGAGGGAATTTTGCGGCCTTGATCGCTTCCACCAGGGTAGCATTTTTCTCTTTTGCGGATGTACGACCGGCAATATGTTGTACAACTCTCACTTTGCCCGCGAGCTGCGCGCTATTCCAGGCTTTGTAGCTAAACTTATCATTGTCGAGAATCAATTCTCCCCGGTCAGCAATGCCGACTGGCGGTACACGTTGTCCTTTTTCAATGTTGTGAGCGGAAGCCCACAGTGGCAGCAGCAGGCAGGCTGCTGCAAGGATATTACGTAGGGTCATGGCGTTTCCTTATTGTTTGCAGGTGATCCGACCACTTGGTCTTGCGCTTTTAATCATAAGTGCGATCAATGGGGTTTTCCCGCAATCCCGATGCCAGTTTGCGGGCGAACGCACATATCCATGAAAAAACGACGGCTTATACTGCGCCCGGTCACGCTTTGCAAAGATTATTCTGAATAATTGTAATCAAACGGTAAATAAACTTATGCACACTGGGTAACACCGTAGTTCTGGTCTATAGTCATTGGGCATTAAAATTTGCGCTCAGGACAGTCGGGCCGATTGTGGCACCGCAAGAGCGTATGATTCGCAGGAGATACAAGAATGAAAATTTTCCAACGCTACAACCCGCTTCAGGTGGCGAAGTACGTGAAGATCCTGTTCCGTGGACGGTTGTATATCAAGGATGTTGGCGCTTTTGAGTTTGATAAGGGCAAGATCCTTGTCCCAAAAGTGAAGGACAAACAGCACCTGTCTGTGATGTCCGAAGTCAACCGTCAGGTTATGCGTCTGCAGACTGAGATGGCTTAACCAACGTGCTATGCAGTAGTTAAAAAAAACGGCTCCCAATGGGAGCCGTTGATGTTTGTAGAGGCTGGCGCTTTACGCCGACACCTTCTCTTCCGCGTCCGGCAGCTTCGGTACCAGTACGGTCGGTTTGTTGTCGATACGCGTTACCAGCAGCTGGTCGATGCGGTAGTTATCAATATCCACCACTTCAAACTTGTAGCCGGAGAACTTCACCGAGTCGGTACGTTTCGGGATCTTACGCAGCATAAACATCATAAAGCCGCCAATGGTCTCGTAGTTACCGGACTGCGGGAACTCGTCGATATCCAGCACGCGCATCACGTCTTCAATCGGTGTGCCGCCATCAATCAGCCATGAATTATCGTCACGCTGAACAATCTGCTCTTCCAGCCCCTGGCCAACCAGGTCGCCCATCAGTGTGGTCATCACGTCGTTCAGGGTGATAATACCCACCACCAGCGCGTATTCGTTCATGATAACCGCGAAGTCTTCCCCGGCGGTTTTGAAACTTTCCAGCGCTTCTGAGAGCGTCAGGGTGTCCGGCACAATCAGGGTATTGCGGATCTGCACGCCGCTGTTAAGCGCCAGGCTCTGGTTTGCCAGCACGCGGTTCAGCAGGTCTTTGGAGTCGACGTAACCGATGATGTGGTCGATATCTTCATTACAGACCAGGAACTTAGAGTGCGGATGCTGCGCTACTTTGTTCTTCAGGCTCTGCTCATCTTCATGTAAATCGAACCAGATAATGTTTTCACGGCCCGTCATGGAAGACGGCACGGTACGGGATTCCAGTTCGAACACGTTCTCAATCAGCTCGTGCTCCTGCTTGCGCAGCACCCCGGCCAGCGCGCCGGCTTCCACCACCGCATAAATGTCGTCAGAGGTGATGTCGTCTTTACGCACCATTGGCAGCTTAAATATGCGGAAAATCACGTTCGCCAGACCGTTGAAGAACCATACCAGCGGACGAAACACGTACAGACAGAAGCGCATCGGGTTGATGATACGCAAAGCCACAGCTTCTGGCGCAATCATACCGATGCGTTTCGGGGTCAGGTCTGCAAAGAGGATGAACAGGCCGGTTACCAGCGAGAAGGAGAGGATAAAGCTCAGCTGTTCGGCCAGTTCAACGGACATGTATTTAACAAACAGACTGTAAAACGCCGGGGAAAACGCCGCATCACCCACGATACCGCCGAGAATGGCGACCGCGTTGAGGCCAATCTGCACCACGGTGAAGAACATCCCGGGGTTTTCCTGCATTTTCAGGATGCGGGTAGCATTGATGTTGCCTTCATCGGCAAGCAGCTTCAGTTTGATTTTACGGGACGCGGCCAGCGAGATCTCAGATATCGAGAAAAACGCGCTGACGGCAATCAGACAAAGTATTACTAAAATACTGTTTAACATAGTTTATCCGGCTTCTCGCCAGATCCTCAGAAGGGGAGTTGATACCATTTGTGTGAAAACACATTGAAAATCAGCTCGTAGCGTTGAGCCGATTATTTCAGCGGGTAGTATAGCGTAAAGAGATGTAAATCTGCCAGAGGTCACAATTTGGCGAAGATGGCCGGCGGGGGCGGCTGGTGGATGAATGTTAAGCTGTGAGACAACGCTGTCGCTTCTTTGAGCGCCACGCGGCTCGCGTGGCGCTGGGTCGATAATCAGGCCAGCTGTGGCGGCAGGCAGACGCCGATGCCCCCGATACCGCAGTAGCCGTACGGGTTTTTATGCAGATACTGCTGGTGATCGTCCTCGGCATAGTAGAACGGTTTCGCGGTGGTGATTTCCGTCGTCACCTCGCGCGTATCGCCCGCTTCACGCATGGCCTGCTGGAAACGCTCAAGGCTGGCGCGCGCGGCGGCATCCTGCTCGGGCGTGAGCGGATAAATAGCCGAACGGTACTGTGTGCCGTGGTCGTTGCCCTGACGCATGCCCTGCGCCGGGTCGTGGTTTTCCCAGAAGACCTGCAGGAGCTGTTCGTAGCTAATGACTGCAGGGTCATAGACCACGCGTACCGCTTCCGCATGCCCGGTTTCGCCGGAGCAGACTTCGCGATAGGTAGGATTCGGCGTGTAGCCGCCCGTGTAGCCAGCCGCCGTGCTGTAAACGCCGGGCAGCTGCCAGAAGAGGCGCTCAACGCCCCAGAAGCAGCCCATGGCGAACAGGGCGATTTCCATTCCCTCCGGCACGTTGGTCATGGAATGGTTATTGACGGCGTGTAAGGTCGCCACAGGCATAGGGGTGTTGCGTCCCGGTAATGCATCAGTTTGTGAAACCAGATGCTTTTTGTCGAATAAACTCACGATGGGGCCTCCCGGGGTGCGATGTTTCGGTTAAGGTTGTCACGAAGCGTTTAATTGAACACAATAAATGCGCTGAATGAGTCTAGATTTAATCATAAGAAATATTTGGGTGTTACACCCGTTTTCAACCCGTGATTTGGGTTTTTGGCCAACAGGCCGTATTTTGCCGCGGAGCGGTACTTCATTTGCTTCCAGGGTGGAAACAGGGATATTCAGGAGAAAACGTGACAAAAATCCGCCAGTTATGTTTAGTCAGTGTATTGCTGACAAGCGGGATTGCCAGCGCGGCGAATGTCCGTTTGCAGGTTGAGGGGTTATCCGGGGCGCTGGAAAAAAACGTGCGTGCGCAGTTGTCGACCATCCAGAGTGATGAGGTGACGCCGGACCGGCGTTTTCGCGCGCGCGTCGATGACGCCATCCGTGAAGGGCTGAAAGCGCTGGGGTATTACGAACCCACCATTGATTTCGATCTCCGCCCGCCGCCAAAGAAGGGGCGCCAGGTTCTTATTGCCCGCGTTTCGCCGGGTGAGCCGGTACTGATTGGCGGCACGAACGTCATTCTGCGCGGCGGGGCGCGTACCGACCGGGATTACCTGGACCTGCTCAGCACGCGGCCGAAAATCGGTACCGTGCTTAACCACGGTGACTACGATCATTTCAAAAAAGAGCTGACGAACGTTTCCCTGCGTAAGGGCTACTTCGACAGCCAGTTCAATAAAAGCCAGCTGGGGATTGCGCTGGATCGGCGTCAGGCCTTCTGGGATATCGATTATGACAGCGGAGAACGCTATCGCTTTGGCGATGTGACGTTTGAAGGGTCGCAAATTCGTGAAGAGTATCTGCAAAACCTCGTGCCGTTCAAAAAAGGGGATTACTACCAGTCGAGGGACCTGGCGGAACTGAACCGTCGTCTTTCCGCTACCGGCTGGTTTAACTCCGTGGTTGTCGCACCGGAATTTGATAAGTCTCGCAAAACGAAGGTGTTGCCGCTGCATGGCGTTGTCTCGCCGCGCACCGAGAACACCATTGAGACCGGTGTTGGCTACTCGACGGATGTTGGACCACGCGTGAGAACCTCGTGGAAAAAGCCGTGGATGAACTCGTACGGTCACAGCCTGACCACCAGCCTGAGCCTCTCTGCGCCCGAGCAGCAGCTGGATTTCAGCTATAAAATGCCGCTGCTGAAAAACCCGCTTGAGCAATATTACCTTGTGCAGGGCGGTTTTAAGCGCACCGACTTGAACGACACCAAGCAGGACTCGACGACGCTTGCGGTCTCCCGCTTCTGGGATCTCTCCAGCGGCTGGCAGCGCGCCATTAACCTGCGCTGGAGCCTGGACCACTTTACCCAGGCCAACGTCACCAATACCACCATGCTGCTTTATCCGGGCGTGATGATCAGCCGTACCCGCTCGCGCGGCGGCCTGATGCCGACCTGGGGCGACTCACAGCGCTACTCCATCGATTATTCCAACTCCGCCTGGGGCTCCGACGTGGATTTCTCGGTGATTCAGGCGCAAAACGTCTGGATCCGCACGCTGTACGACAAACACCGCTTTGTGATGCGCGGCAATCTCGGCTGGATTGAAACGGGAGACTTCGAGCGCGTTCCGCCGGATCTGCGCTTCTTCGCCGGGGGCGACCGCAGCATTCGTGGGTATAAGTACAAATCGATCTCACCTGAGAACGAGAAAGGCCAACTGACCGGTGCGTCAAAACTGGCGACGGGATCGCTGGAGTATCAGTACAACGTCAGCGGAAAGTGGTGGGGCGCCATGTTTGTTGACGGTGGCGAAGCGGTGAACGATATCCGCCGCAGCGACTTCAAAACCGGCGCGGGCGTGGGCGTACGCTGGCAGTCACCCGTCGGGCCCATCAAGCTCGACTTCGCCCTGCCTGTCGGCGACAAAGAAGAGCACGGATTACAGTTTTACATCGGTCTGGGGCCTGAATTATGAGTTTATGGAAGAAAATAAGCCTCGGGGTGCTGATTTTTATCGTGCTGCTGCTCGGTACGGTGGCGTTTCTGGTGGGAACGACGACCGGGCTGCATCTGCTGTTTAACGCTGCGAACCGCTGGGTGCCGGGGCTGGAGATTGGCCAGGTAACGGGCGGCTGGCGCGATCTGCGTCTGAAGAATATCCGCTACGAGCAGCCGGGCGTGGCGGTGAACGCCGGGGAGTTCCACCTGGCGGTGAAGCTGGGCTGCCTGCGCGACAGCAAGCTCTGCGTCAACGATCTGTCGCTTAAAGACGTCAACGTGGCGATAGATTCGAAAAAAATGCCGAAGTCTGCGCCGGTCGAGGAAGAGGACAGCGGCCCGCTGAATCTCTCCACGCCGTACCCGATCGCGCTCTATCGGGTCGCGCTTGATAACGTCAATATCAAAATCGACGACACTACCGTGTCCGTGATGGATTTCACCTCCGGCCTGCGCTGGCAGGAGAAAAACCTCACCCTGACGCCGACGTCCCTGCAGGGCTTGCTGATCGCGCTGCCGAAGGTGGCCGACGTGGCGCAGGAAGAGATCGTCGAGCCGAAGATCCAGAACCCGCAGCCGGAAGAAAAGCCGCTGGGCGAAACGCTGAAAGATCTCTTCTCGAAGCCTGTCCTGCCGGAAATGACCGACGTTCATCTGCCGCTGAACCTTAATATCGAGGAGTTCAAAGGCGAGCAGCTGCGCCTGACCGGCGATACCGATCTGACGGTCTATAACATGCTGCTGAAAGTCAGCAGCATTGACGGCAACATGAAGCTCGACGCGCTGGATATCGACACCAGCCAGGGCTCGGTGAATGCGTCAGGGAATGCCCTGCTGCGCGATAACTGGCCGGTGGACATCACGCTTAACAGTGCCCTCAACATCGATCCGCTGAAAGGCGAAAACGTGAAGGTCAAAGTGGGCGGTGCGCTGCGCGATAAGCTGGATGTCGGGGTGAATCTCTCCGGCCCGGTGGACATGGTCCTGCGCGCGCAAACGCAGCTGGCGGAAGCCGGGCTGCCGCTCAATCTGGAGGTTGTCAGCAAGCAGCTTTACTGGCCGTTCACCGGCGAAAAGCAGTTCCAGGCCGATGATCTGAAGCTGAAGCTGAGCGGCAAGATGACCGACTACACGCTCTCGTTCCGCACCGCGGTGAAGGGCCAGGGCGTGCCGCCTGCGAATATCACGCTGGATGCGAAGGGCAACGAACAGCAGGTCAACCTCGACAAGCTGACCGTCGCGGCGCTGGAAGGCAAAACCGAGCTGACCGCGCTGCTCGACTGGCAGCAGGCGATCAGCTGGCGCGGCGAGCTGAAGCTGACGGGCATTAACACCGCCAAAGAGGTACCGGACTGGCCTTCGAAGCTGGATGGCCTGATTAAAACCCGCGGCAGCCTGTACGGCGGTACGTGGCAGATGGACGTGCCGGAAATCAAGCTCACCGGGAACGTGAAGCAGAACAAGGTTAACGTTGAAGGCTCGGTGAAAGGCAACAGCTATCTGCAGTGGGTTATCCCGGGGCTGCACGTGGCGCTGGGCCGCAACACGGCGGATATCAAAGGCGAGCTGGGGGTGAAAGATCTCAATCTGGACGCCACCATCGACGCGCCGAATCTCGACAACGCCCTGCCGGGTCTGGGCGGCACGGCGAAGGGCCTCGTGAAAGTGCGCGGTACGGTGGAGGCACCGCAGCTGCTGGCGGACATTACCGCCAATAACCTGCGCTGGCAGGAGCTGAGCGTTGCCCGCGTCCGCGTGGAAGGGGATGTGAAATCCACCGATCAGATCGGCGGTAGCCTGAACCTGCGCGTGGAGCGCATTTCTCAGCCGGACGTGAACATTAACCTGGTCACCCTGGACGCCAAAGGGAACGAGAAGCAGCACGACCTCCAGCTGCGCGTGCAGGGCGAGCCGGTCTCCGGCCAGCTTCACCTTACCGGCAGCTTTGACCGCAAGGAAGAACGCTGGAAAGGGACGCTGGATAACACGCGCTTCAATACGCCGGTCGGGCCGCTGGCGCTCTCGCGCGCCATTGCCCTCGACTACCGCAACGCTGAGCAGAAGATAAGCATTGGGCCACACTGCTGGACCAACCCGAATGCGGAGCTGTGCGTGCCGCAGACCATCGATGCGGGTGCGGAAGGGCGCGCGCAGATCAACCTCAACCGCTTCGATCTGGCGATGCTGAAGCCGTTTATGCCGGACACGACCCAGGCCAGCGGCGTCTTCAGCGGGAAAGCCGATGTGGCCTGGGACACCACCAAAGAGGGGCTGCCGCAGGGCAGCGTCACGCTGTCCGGGCGTAACGTGAAGGTGACGCAGGAGGTCAACGACGCGCCGCTGCCGGTGGCGTTCGACACCCTGAACCTGAGTGCCGATCTGCATAACAATCGCGCGCAGCTGGGGTGGACGATCCGCCTGACCAACAACGGTCAGCTGGACGGGCAGGTCCAGATTACCGATCCGCAGGGACGGCGTAATCTGGGCGGCAACGTCAACGTCCGTAACTTCAACCTGGCGATGGTGAACCCGATTTTCGCGCGCGGGGAAAAAGCGGAGGGCATGCTGAACGCTAACCTGCGCCTGGCCGGTAACGTGCAAAGCCCGCAGCTGTTCGGTCAGATGCGGCTCAGCGGCGTGGATATCGACGGTAACTTCATGCCGTTTGACATGCAGCCCAGCCAGATCGCGATGAACTTCAACGGTATGAGCTCGACGCTGAGCGGCTCGGTATTGACGCAGCAAGGGCAAATCAACCTGAGCGGCGACGCGGACTGGAGCCAGCTCGACAACTGGCGCGCCCGTATTGCCGCGAAGGGCAGCCGGGTACGCATCACCGTACCGCCAATGGTGCGCCTGGACGTTTCGCCTGATGTGGTCTTTGAAGCCACGCCAAGCCTCTTTACGCTTGACGGGCGCGTCGACGTGCCGTGGGCGCGCATCGTGGTTCACGACGTGCCGGAAAGCGCGGTCGGCGTCTCAAGTGATGAAGTGATGCTCAATGAAAATCTGAAACCTGTCGAACAGAAGAGCGCGGGCATACCGATCAATAGTAACCTCATCGTGCACGTGGGGAATAACGTGCGGTTGAATGCGTTTGGGCTGAAGGCGAGGCTGACGGGCGATCTGAAAGTGGCGCAGGATAAACAGGGGCTTGGCCTGAACGGGCAGATCACTATTCCTGAAGGACGTTTCCACGCCTATGGTCAGGATCTGATTGTGCGCAAAGGCGAGCTGCTGTTCTCCGGTCCACCGGATCAGCCCCTGCTGAACATCGAGGCGATTCGTAACCCGGAAGCGACGGAAGACGACGTCATTGCTGGCGTTCGCGTCACCGGTTCCGCCGACGAACCGAAGGCGGAGATCTTCTCTGACCCGGCGATGTCGCAGCAGGAAGCGCTCTCTTATCTGCTGCGTGGACAAGGTCTGAACAGCGGACAAAGCGACAGTGCGGCGATGACCTCGATGTTAGTGGGTCTGGGGGTTGCACAAAGTGGGCAGGTTGTGGGTAAAATCGGCGAGACGTTCGGCGTAAGCAATCTGGCGCTGGACACCCAGGGCGTGGGCGACTCCTCGCAGGTGGTGGTCAGCGGCTATGTACTGCCGGGTCTGCAGGTAAAATATGGTGTGGGGATCTTTGACTCACTGGCAACTCTCACGTTACGCTATCGCCTGATGCCCAAGCTATATCTGGAAGCAGTGTCCGGCGTAGACCAGGCACTTGATCTGCTCTATCAGTTTGAGTTTTAGCAATGCGAATATTTGTCTACGGCAGTTTACGAACCAAGCAAGGCAACAGTCACTGGATGACCAATGCCCTGCTGCTGGGGAATTACAATATCGAGAACTACCAGTTGTACAGCCTGGGCCACTATCCAGGCGCGGTTCCGGGCGAAGGAACAGTACAGGGTGAAGTCTATCGTATTGATAACGCGACGCTTGCCGAACTTGATGCCTTGCGCACCAGGGGCGGTGAATACGCACGCCAGTTGATCCAGACTCCGTACGGAAGTGCGTGGATGTACGTCTACCAGCGTCCGGTCGAAGGGTTAACGCGGATTGTAAGCGGTAACTGGTTAGACAGAGACCAGTACTGAAAAAAACAACGCCACCGTGAGGTGGCGTTGTTTTTTTATTTCTTCAACTCTCTTCTGTATCCCGGCGTCGGGTTAAAAACAGAGGAACGAACAGCATGATGTACGGGGCAATAAGCCATAAAAAACACAAGGCGCGTGAACGGCCATAGTAGTTTATGCACCGCGTATTGCTTGAAATGACGGGCAGGAAAAACAGTAAAAACAGCAGAATCACATAATCGCTTCGATAAGGGATCCATAAGTAAAACAAAAACCAGGCAAGCTGGAATGTCATGATGCAGAGATACTGCCATTTACTGTCTTTACCGTAACAGTCAAACGCCTTTATGTAGCCCATCTTTATGCTTTGAAGAAAGAAACTTAGCATGTATAACGCTCACGATCGCGACGGTCAGGAGTTCATGTGTTTTTTAAAGGCATAAAAAAGCCCCGACTCGCGGGGCCTTCATTAACAGCGGTAAGAATTACTTCTTAGCAGCGCGTTCGAAAGAGGCGATGATTTCTGCTTTCGCCGCTTCTGCGTTGTCCCAGCCGTCAACTTTAACCCACTTGCCTTTTTCGAGGTCTTTGTAGTGCTCGAAGAAGTGAGTGATCTGCGCTTTCAGCAGCTCTGGCAGGTCGTTCACATCTTTGATGTGATCGTATTCTTTGCTCAGCTTGGTGTGCGGTACCGCAACCAGCTTCGCATCTTCACCGGATTCGTCGGTCATTTTCAGCACGCCAACTGGACGGCAGCGAATGACGGAGCCTGGCTCCAGTGGGTATGGCGTTGGGACCAGCACGTCAACCGGGTCACCGTCCAGAGACAGGGTGTGGTTGATGTAACCGTAGTTGCACGGATAGAACATCGCGGTAGACATGAAACGGTCTACGAACAGGGCGCCGCTCTCTTTGTCCACTTCGTATTTGATCGGATCTGCGTTAGCCGGGATTTCGATAACTACGTAGATGTCTTCTGGCAGTTCTTTACCCGCTGGGACGTTGAGTAAGCTCATGTCGGTGTCCTTTAAAATGGATGGTAAACAAGTGGCAGGTATTATAGCCAACTCGCGCTGAATGTCTCCGCCTGTTTTCGCTTTCTCTCCCCGCTTTTCCCACTTTTCAGACCCTTTCCATGACAGAAAAATCCATAAACTCAGCCGCATTTTTCATGGTGAAATGAAAGCGATTACAAACTTGTGATTAACGTTTTATTCACTTTTCTGAAGTGTGATGTAACGCAATTCGTTACATATTTCATGGGCTATAGTCATTTCGCAGAACATCTTTTAACCAACAATAAACACCCCTACGAGGACGCTCATATGTGGAAGCGCTTACTTCTTGTCACAGCAGTTTCGGCAGCCATGTCGTCTATGGCGATGGCCGCTCCCTTAACCGTAGGTTTTTCGCAGGTCGGCTCTGAATCTGGCTGGCGAGCGGCAGAAACCAACGTTGCCAAAAGCGAGGCTCAGAAACGCGGCATTACCCTGAAAATCGCCGATGGTCAGCAAAAACAAGAGAATCAGATCAAAGCCGTGCGCTCCTTTATCGCCCAGGGCGTGGATGCCATCTTTATTGCACCCGTCGTGGCGACCGGCTGGGAACCCGTCTTGAAGGAAGCGAAAGACGCTGAGATCCCGGTCTTCCTGCTCGACCGTTCCATCGACGTTAAAGACAAATCCCTCTATATGACCACCG
This sequence comes from Enterobacter sp. UPMP2060, assembly GCF_053709655.1. Taxonomy (NCBI): domain Bacteria; kingdom Pseudomonadati; phylum Pseudomonadota; class Gammaproteobacteria; order Enterobacterales; family Enterobacteriaceae; genus Enterobacter; species Enterobacter sp. UPMP2060. The sequence goes on along the minus strand of NZ_JBSKJQ010000012.1, from coordinate 46,069 downwards.
TGACCGCCAACAACGTGCTGGAAGGGCAATTGATTGGCGACTGGCTGGTGAAGCAGGTTGACGGCAAGCCGTGTAACGTCGTTGAGCTGCAGGGCACCGTGGGCGCGAGCGTGGCCATTGACCGTAAAAAAGGCTTTGCTGAGGCCATCGCTAAAGCGCCAAACATCAAGATTATCCGCTCTCAGTCCGGCGACTTTACGCGCAGTAAAGGTAAAGAGGTCATGGAGAGCTTCATTAAGGCTGAAAACAACGGCAAGAACATCTGCATGGTTTACGCCCACAACGATGACATGGTGATCGGTGCGATTCAGGCGATTAAAGAAGCGGGCCTGAAGCCGGGCAAAGATATCCTCACCGGCTCTATCGACGGCGTGCCGGACATCTACAAAGCGATGATTGACGGTGAAGCGAATGCCAGCGTGGAGCTGACGCCTAACATGGCGGGCCCGGCATTCGACGCGCTGGAGAAATTCAAGAAAGACGGCACGATGCCTGAGAAGGTGACGGTCACCAAGTCCACGCTCTACCTGCCTGATACGGCGAAAGAAGAGTTAGAGAAGAAGAAAAATATGGGCTACTAAGACCCGCGCCCCTCACCCCAGCCCTCTCCCCGGAGGGGAGAGGGAGAAAGGCAGGGCGGAGCTGGATATTAACAATTGGCACGATCAATCCCCTCTCCCCTCCGGGGAGAGGGTCAGGGTGAGGGGGAAAACCATGACCACTGAACAACACCAGGAAATCCTCCGCACAGAGGGCTTAAGCAAATTCTTCCCCGGCGTAAAGGCGCTGGATAACGTTGATTTCAGCCTGCGGCGCGGTGAGATCATGGCGCTGCTGGGCGAGAACGGCGCGGGAAAATCGACGCTGATTAAATCCCTGACCGGCGTTTATCATGCCGATCGCGGCACCATCTGGCTGGAAGGCAACGCCATTTCGCCGAAAAATACCGCCCATGCCCAGCAGCTGGGGATCGGGACGGTGTACCAGGAAGTGAACCTGCTGCCGAATATGTCGGTGGCGGATAATCTGTTTATTGGCCGTGAGCCGCGACGTTTTGGCCTGCTGCGCCGCAAAGAGATGGAGGCGCGGGCGACAAAGCTGATGGAATCGTACGGTTTCTCCCTTGACGTCCGCGAGCCGCTGAACCGCTTTTCCGTGGCGATGCAGCAGATTGTCGCCATCTGTCGCGCGATCGATCTCTCGGCAAAGGTGCTGATCCTCGACGAACCCACCGCCAGCCTCGATACCCAGGAAGTGGAGATGCTCTTCACCCTGATGCGCCAGCTGCGCGATCAGGGCGTCAGCCTGATCTTCGTTACCCACTTCCTCGATCAGGTATATGAGGTAAGCGATCGCATCACGGTGCTGCGCAACGGCAGCTTTGTCGGCTGCCGCGAAACCCGCGAGCTGCCGCAGATCGAACTGGTGAAAATGATGCTGGGCCGCGAGCTGGAAACCAACGCCCTTCAGCGCGCCGGGCGAACGCTGCTGAGCGAGAAACCGGTCGCCGCGTTCAGCGATTACGGTAAGAAAGGGGTGATCTCGCCGTTTAATCTGGAAGTCCGCCCTGGCGAAATTGTCGGGCTGGCGGGCCTGCTGGGCTCCGGCCGGACCGAAACCGCCGAGGTGATATTCGGAATCAAGCCGGCCGACAGCGGCACCGCGCTGATCAAGGGCAAACCGCAAACCCTGCGATCCCCGCATCAGGCCTCCTGTCTGGGCGTCGGCTTCTGCCCGGAAGATCGGAAAACGGACGGCATTATTGCCGCGGCTTCGGTGCGGGAAAATATCATTCTGGCGCTGCAGGCCCAGCGCGGCTGGCTGCGCCCGATCCCCCGTAAAGAGCAAAACGCCATTGCCGAGCGCTTTATCCGTCAGCTGGGTATTCGTACCCCGAGCGCGGAACAGCCTATCGAGTTCCTCTCCGGCGGCAACCAGCAGAAGGTGCTGCTCTCCCGCTGGCTGCTGACCAAACCCCAGTTCCTGATCCTCGACGAACCGACCCGCGGCATTGACGTGGGGGCGCACGCCGAAATTATCCGGCTTATCGAAACCCTGTGCGCGGACGGTCTGGCGCTGCTGGTTATTTCGTCCGAGCTGGAAGAGCTGGTGGGCTATGCCGATCGCGTCATCATCATGCGCGATCGCAAACAGGTGGCAGAGATCCCGCTGGATAAGCTGTCCGTTCCGGCGATCATGAATGCCATCGCGGCATAAGGAGTAAATCGTGATGCCCCGTTCGCTTTCGCAAACCGGTGAGTCTAAGCGCCGCTTCAGCTGGCCAACCGGCACGCCGCAAATCGCAGCGCTGCTGGTGGTGCTGCTGGTTGATAGCCTGGTCGCGCCGCATTTCTTCCAGATTATCGTGCAGGATGGCCGCCTGTTTGGCAGCCCGATAGACATTCTAAACCGTGCCGCGCCCGTGGCGCTGCTGGCCATCGGGATGACGCTGGTCATCGCCACCGGCGGGATTGACCTCTCCGTCGGCGCGGTGATGGCTATCGCCGGGGCCACGGCCGCCTCCATGACCGTGTCCGGACACAGCCTGCCGGTGGTACTGCTGGCGGCCTTAGGCACCGGCGTGCTGGCCGGATTATGGAACGGCATTCTGGTGGCGGTGCTGAAAATTCAGCCCTTTGTCGCCACCCTTATCTTAATGGTGGCCGGGCGCGGCGTGGCGCAGCTGATTACCTCCGGGCAGATTGTCACCTTTAACTCGCCGAGCCTGGCGTGGATCGGGAGCGGCAACCTTCTGTTCTTCCCGACGCCGGTGATCGTTGCCCTGGTCACGCTCGTTGTCTTCTGGCTTTTCACCCGCAAAACGGCGCTGGGCATGTTCATTGAAGCCGTCGGGATCAACATCCGCGCCGCGCGCAACGCCGGGGTCAACACCCGTCTGATGGTGATGCTGACCTACGTGCTGAGCGGCGTCTGCGCCGCCATCGCCGGGGTCATCGTCGCCGCTGATATTCGCGGGGCCGATGCCAACAACGCGGGGCTCTGGCTGGAGCTGGACGCGATCCTCGCGGTGGTGATCGGCGGTGGATCGCTGATGGGCGGGCGCTTTAACCTGCTGCTCTCGGTGATTGGCGCGCTGATCATTCAGGGAATGAACACCGGGATCCTGCTTTCGGGGTTCCAGCCGGAACTCAACCAGGTGGTGAAAGCGGTGGTCGTGCTCTGCGTGCTGATCGTCCAGTCGCCGCGCTTTGTCAGCATCATTAAGGGGATCCGTGGCCATGATAAAACGTAATTTACCGTTGATGATCACGCTGGGCGTGTTTGTGCTGGGGTATCTCTACTGCCTCACCCAATTCCCCGGTTTTGCGTCGACGCGCGTGATTTGCAATATCCTGACCGATAACGCCTTTTTAGGCATCATCGCCGTCGGAATGACCTTTGTGATCCTCTCCGGCGGGATCGATCTCTCCGTTGGCTCGGTGATCGCGTTTACGGGTGTGTTCCTCGCGAAGGCAATCGGCTTCTGGGGGATCTCTCCGCTGGTGGCGTTTCCGCTGGTGCTGGCGATGGGCTGCGCGTTTGGCGCCTTTATGGGGCTGCTGATCGACGCGTTAAAAATCCCGGCGTTTATCATTACCCTCGCGGGAATGTTCTTCCTGCGCGGGGTGAGCTATCTGGTGTCGGAAGAGTCGATTCCGATCAACCATCCGGTGTACGACACGCTCTCCAGCCTGGCGTGGAAAATTCCCGGCGGCGGCCGCCTGAGCGCGATGGGGCTGCTGATGCTGGGCGTAGTGGTGATTGGCATCTTCCTCGCCCACCGTACCCGGTTTGGCAATCAGGTTTACGCCATCGGCGGTAACGCCACGTCGGCAAACCTGATGGGGATCTCCACCCGCAGTACCACCATCCGCATCTATATGCTCTCGACCGGCCTGGCGACGCTGGCGGGGATCGTCTTCTCGGTGTATACCCAGGCGGGTTATGCCCTTGCAGGCGTGGGCGTTGAGCTGGATGCGATTGCTTCTGTGGTCATTGGCGGCACGCTGCTCAGCGGCGGGGTGGGGACGGTGCTGGGTACGCTGTTCGGCGTGGCGATCCAGGGGCTGATACAAACCTATATCAACTTTGACGGCACGCTCAGCTCCTGGTGGACGAAGATCGCCATCGGCATTCTGCTGTTTATTTTTATTGCCCTGCAGCGTGGCCTGACGGTGCTCTGGGAGAACCGCCAAAGCTCGCCTGTTACCCGCGTAAACACATCGGTAACAGAGCGATAACACGCTGAATTTGCTTAAAGTCTAAACATTTTCCGGTAGCGGCCGATACTCTTTTTTTATGCCCAGAAATATCTCGCTACCGGAAATAATATCATGCTTAAAACGCTATCGATTCGTACCGGCTTGCTCTCTTTACTGGCCGTTATGACCCTTCTGCTGCTGATTGTCAGCGGCATTGGCATTTATGCCCTCACACAGAGTTCTTCTTCACTGCAGCGTATTAATCACCTTCAGGGTGAGCAGATGGTGCAGCTTAATTCAGGCTATACGCTGATCCTGCGCGCGCGCAATGAGGCGGGCCAGGCCGTCCGCATGATGGAAATCGGCATGCTGGACGATGCGGCCAAAGCGGTAAAAAACATCAATCAGGAAGTTGCCCTGGCCCAGAAAACGCTGAAAGGCGTGATCGACGGCGGCGTGGCTGACGAGCAGGGGCAACAGCTGCTCGATAAAGTGGCGGCCAGCCTGGCGACGTATAGCCAGCAGGGGATCAACCCGATGCTGAAAACCCTGAATGACCAGAGCGCGGACGGGTACTACGATCTTCTGGAGAAGACGCTGATTCCGGTGGCGAAGCAGTTTGATAACGACATGCAGGCGTTTCAGAAATGGAGCGAAGCGCGTGGTCAGGCGGAAGTGAGCGCCGTGCAGGCGAGTAAAACCCGCGTACTGATCCTGATTATCGTCGCAGCGCTGCTGACGGCGGGCATTATCGTGCTCGCGTGGCTGGTGCTGCGCCATATGCTGCTCAAGCCGCTCTCTGCATCGATCGCTCAGCTGGAGAACGTGGCGGCGGGGGATTTAACCCATACGCTGAATGCCCCCGCGAGCCAGGAGTTTAACCGCCTCAACGCGGTGATAGAGGAGATGCGACAGTCGCTGATGAACTCGGTTATGCGGGTACGCGATGCCAGCTCGCAAATTGACACCGGTAGCCGCGAACTGACGCTGGGAAACCGCGATCTTGCCGAGCGTACGGAATCCACCGCTACGTCGCTGGAGCAGACGGCGGCCAGCATGGAACAGATCACCGCGACGGTGAAGCTCAACGCCGATAACGCCGAGCAGGCGCACCAGCTGGCGAAGTCGGTGTCCGACACGGCCGATCACGGCAGCGAAATGGTCTGCTACGTCATTGAAAAAATGCGCGATATCTCGGGCAGCTCGGCGCGCATCGCCGACATCCTGAGCGTGATCGACGGTATTGCCTTCCAGACCAATATTCTGGCGCTTAACGCCTCCGTGGAAGCGGCGCGCGCGGGCGAGCAGGGGCGCGGGTTTGCCGTCGTCGCGGGCGAAGTGCGAAACCTCGCCAGCCGCAGCGCCGACGCGGCGAAAGAGATCCGATCGCTTATCAGTGATTCGCAGACCCACGTTAACGAGGGCAGCGAGCTGGCACAGCAGGCCGGCGAAACGATGGACGAAATCGCAACTGAAGTGCTGCGCATGACCAAACTGATGCGTGAGATTGCGACCGCGTCTCAGGAGCAGAGCCGCGGCATTGAGCAGGTGAATATTGCGGTGAATCAGATGGACGAAACCGCGCAGCAGAATGCGGCGCTGGTGCAGCAATCCTCCGCCGCGACCCGCTCTCTTGAAGAGCAGTCGCGTCAGCTGATGGAAGCCATGTCATCATTCAAAGTGACGACTCAGACCGCTGCATAATATTACCCAACCCCGGTACGTTCTGTGCCGGGGTTTTATTTTTTCCGGAATTAACTGCCGCAATATTATCGTGAATTTCACCCATTAATATTTCCAGTGAGCTGGTTAAGGCTAACGCTTTTTCCGTCGGTTCAAGATATAAACCTTTGCGGAAAAATAACGGTTCATCAAAGAGTTGATTAAAACGCTTTAGGGCCAGACTCACAGCCGGACGTGACATCTCCAGACGCAAAGAGGCTTTAGCCATGCTGCCGCAGCGGACGATTTCAATAAATACAGGGATAAGATTTAAATCAATGCCGGTATTAGCACGGGAATAATTGTTCATTGCGATTCTGCTCCACGAAATATCTGTCAAACTGTTATGGAAATAATGCAGGAGCAGTGGTGAATATTAAAGCATGTTTTTTATAAACACTTATACGGTAAAACATATAAATGACCAGGGGAGCCAGAACGGCTCCCCTGTAGAGAGGCATTACGCGTCCGGATACTCACGGATAAAACGTTCAACGTCTTCAACCATGTGGTTGTTGCCGACGAAGAATGAACGGCGCTGGTGAAGGCTTTCCGGCACGATATCCAGAATACGCTCTTTACCATCGCTTGCCTTGCCGCCCGCCTGTTCGGCGAGGAACGCCATCGGGTTGCACTCGTATAGCAGGCGCAGCTTCCCGTCCGGGTGGCTGGCGGTGCTTGGGTAGAGGTAGATACCGCCTTTCAGCAGGTTACGGTGGAAATCCGCGACCAGAGAGCCAATATAGCGGGACGTGTACGGACGCTGGGTCGCTTTATCTTCTTCCTGGCAGAATTTAATGTACTTCTTCACGCCGTTCGGGAAGCGGATGTAGTTGCCTTCGTTGATGGAGTAGGTGTTGCCCTTCTCCGGGAAGCGCATACGTTCCTGGCTCAGGCAGAAAACGCCCAGTGAAGGATCGTACGTAAAGGCGTGAACCCCGCAGCCGGTGGTGTACACCAGCATGGTGGAGGAGCCATAAACGACGTAACCGGCAGCAACCTGGTTAATGCCCGGCTGCAGGAAATCTTCTTCGGTCACCGGCGTGCCAACAGGCGTGACGCGGCGGTAGATGGAGAAAATGGTACCGACAGAAACGTTAACGTCGATGTTTGAGGAACCGTCGAGCGGATCCATCAGAACAACGTATTTAGCGTGTTCACACCCTTCGAAAACAACAATTTCATCTTCTTCTTCAGAGGCGATACCCGCAACGATGTCGCGCGCGCGCAGTGCAGCTTTCAATTTTTCATTTGCGAACAGATCGAGCTTCTGTTGAACCTCGCCCTGAACGTTCTCGGCACCGCTGGCACCCAGGATATCGACCAGACCGGCCTTGTTGATATCGCGGTGGATGATCTTAGCGCCCAGCTTTATTGCCGACAGCAAAGCAGTGAGTTCACCGGTAGCATGAGAGAACTCGTGCTGCTTTTCGACAATAAATTCACCTAACGTTTTCATAACACTTTCCCTGCATCTTTGTGAGTAGAGCGATTGTATGTTCACTAAAACGACTAAAGCCCAACAATCTTAACAAACATTCAAATATTAGCGCAGAGGTGAATCGCGCCAGCAACATACGGATTTACCTGAAATGCGTTTCACAGCCGCTAACATGTGAGTAAAATGTGCGCCACATTGAAGAAGGATAGTGACGTATGCGCATTCATATATTGGGGATTTGTGGCACTTTCATGGGCGGACTGGCAATGCTGGCGCGCTCGCTGGGCCATGAAGTGACAGGTTCGGACGCCAATGTGTATCCGCCAATGAGCACACTTCTGGAGAAACAGGGCATCTCGTTAATTCAGGGCTACGATGCCAGCCAGCTGGATCCCGAGCCGGACCTGGTGATCATCGGCAACGCCATGACCCGCGGCAATCCGTGCGTCGAGGCGGTTCTGGAACGCAATATTCCGTTCATGTCCGGCCCGCAGTGGCTGCATGACTTCGTCCTGCGCGACCGCTGGGTGGTTGCCGTTGCCGGTACTCATGGCAAAACCACGACCGCGGGCATGGCGACCTGGATCCTCGAAGCCTGCGGCTACAAGCCGGGCTTCGTGATTGGCGGCGTACCGGGTAATTTCGACGTTTCTGCGCGTCTGGGTGACAGCCCGTTCTTCGTGATCGAAGCCGACGAATACGACTGCGCGTTCTTCGACAAACGCTCCAAGTTCGTGCATTACTGCCCGCGCACGCTGATCCTCAACAACCTTGAGTTCGACCACGCGGATATTTTTGACGACCTGAAAGCGATCCAGAAACAGTTCCACCACCTGGTGCGCATTGTTCCGGGCCAGGGGCGCATCATCCTGCCGGAGAACGACATCAACCTGAAGCAGACGATGGCGATGGGCTGCTGGAGCGAGCAGGAGCTGGTGGGCGAGCAGGGCCACTGGCAGGCGAAGAAACTCAACGCCGATGCCTCCGAGTGGGAAGTGCTGCTCGACGGTGAAAAAGTGGGTGAGGTGAAGTGGGGCCTGGTGGGCGAGCACAACATGCACAACGGCCTGATGGCTATTGCTGCGGCGCGTCACGTTGGCGTTCTGCCTGCGGATGCGGCCAATGCGCTGGGCTCGTTCATTAACGCCCGTCGCCGTCTGGAACTGCGCGGTGAAGCCCACGGCGTGACCGTATATGACGATTTTGCACACCACCCGACGGCCATTTTGGCAACGCTTGCCGCCCTGCGCGGCAAGGTCGGCGGCACAGCCCGCATTCTGGCGGTGCTGGAACCGCGCTCGAACACCATGAAGATGGGTATCTGCAAAGATGATCTCGCGCCGTCGTTAGGACGTGCCGATGAGGTCTTCCTGCTGCAGCCGCAGCATATTCCGTGGCAGGTGGCCGAAGTGGCCGATGCCTGCATTCAGCCCGCGCACTGGAGCGCGGATGTGGATGCGCTCGCGGATATGGTGGTGAAAGCCGCTCAGCCTGGCGATCACATTCTGGTGATGAGCAACGGCGGTTTTGGTGGGATCCATCAGAAGCTGCTGGACGGTCTGGCGAAGAAAGCGGAAGCGGCAGCCGCAGAGTAAAAAAAGCCCGGTAGCGCTTGCGCTTACCGGGCCTACATTCTTTCCTCCCTCGCCCCTCCGGGGAGAGGGTCGGGGTGAGGGGAACTGATTACTCTTCGTTCTCAGACAGCTCGCGCAGATACTGGAAAATCAGGCGCGCAGACTTCGGCGGCTTATTCCCTTCTTTCTCTTTCTGCGCGTTGCGGATCAAGGAACGCAGCTGCTGGCGGTCGGCATCCGGCCACAGGTTCAGCACTTCCGGTACGGCATCATCACCCTGTTCAATCAGGCGATCGCGGATCTGCTCAAGCTTATGGAAAAACGCAACCTGCTGGTTGTGGCGGTTTTTCAGCTTGTCCAGCGCCTGGCGGATCGGATCGACGTCGCGCTGACGCAGCATTTTCCCGATAAGCTGAAGCTGGCGACGACGGCCTTCTTTCTTGATTTTCTGTGCCAGTTCAATGGCATCACGCAGATCCTGGTCGAGCGGGATCTTGTCCAGCGCGTTTTTACCCAGTTCTACCATTTCTGCGCCAAGCTGTTTTAACTCTTCGGCGTCACGTTTAATTTCACTTTTACTGACCCAGATGATCTCATCATCTTCGTCTTCGATGTCATCACCGGGAACGTCGTCGAGCCAGTCTTCGGGCTGCTTAGTCATGTCAGGCTCCTTAAAAAAAGAGGCTAATGTTACCAGTTAAGACGCGCACTGAAAAACGGTTCTCTGTTAGACTTCAGATAACTCTCTCTTACAGTATGGCATTTGCGATGAAAGTAACCTCACAAGTTGAAGCGCAGCGTAAGATTCTTGAAGAAGCCGTCTCCACCGCGCTGATGCTTGCTTCAGAAAAATCAGATGGCGCCGAAGTGGCGGTCAGCAAAACCACCGGCATCAGCGTAAGTACCCGCTACGGTGAAGTGGAGAACGTAGAATTCAACAGCGATGGCGCGCTTGGGATCACGGTGTATCACCAGAATCGCAAAGGCAGCGCGTCTTCCACCGATCTCAGCCCGGATGCCATTGCCCGTACGGTGCAGGCGGCGCTGGATATCGCCCGTTATACCTCTCCGGATCCTTACGCAGGCGTGGCGGATAAAGACCTGCTGGCGTTTGACGCGCCGGATCTCGATCTTTTCCACCCGGCGGAAGTGACCCCGGACGAAGCGATCGAGCTCGCCGCGCGCGCCGAGCAGGCTTCCCTGCAGGCCGATAAGCGCATCACCAATACCGAAGGCGGCAGCTTCAACAGCCATTACGGCATCAAAGTCTTCGGCAACAGCCACGGCATGCTGCAGGGCTACTGCTCTACCCGTCATTCGCTCTCCAGCTGCGTGATCGCCGAAGAGAACGGTGACATGGAGCGTGACTACGCCTATACCATTGGCCGCGCGCTGGGGGATTTGCAGTCTCCTGAGTGGGTGGGTAAAGAGTGTGCCGAACGCACGCTGTCACGCCTGTCGCCGCGCAAACTCTCCACCATGAAGGCCCCGGTTATTTTTGCCAACGAAGTGGCGACCGGTCTGTTTGGCCATCTGGTGGGCGCTATCGCAGGCGGCTCGGTTTACCGTAAATCGACCTTCCTGCTCGACTCGCTGGGCAAGCAGATCCTGCCGGAATGGCTCACCATTGAAGAACATCCGCACCTGCTGAAAGGGCTGGCCTCCACGCCGTTCGACAGCGAAGGCGTGCGCACCGAACGTCGCGATATCATCAAAGACGGTATTCTGACCCAGTGGCTGCTGACCAACTACTCCGCGCGCAAGCTGGGGCTGAAAAGCACCGGACACGCTGGCGGCATCCACAACTGGCGCATTGCCGGACAGGGCCTGAACTTTGAGCAGATGCTGAAAGAGATGGGCACCGGTCTGGTGGTCACCGAGCTGATGGGCCAGGGCGTAAGCGGCATTACCGGAGACTACTCGCGCGGTGCGGCGGGCTTCTGGGTGGAAAACGGCGAAATTCAGTATCCGGTGAGCGAAATTACTATCGCCGGCAACCTGAAGGACATGTGGCGCAATATCGTTACGGTCGGTAACGATATTGAAACACGTAGCAATATACAGTGTGGTTCTGTACTTCTGCCGGAAATGAAAATCGCCGGTCAGTAATACCCGTAAAGGCGTTTTAATAATAAAAAAGGAAGTGAGCAATGCGTAAACATCTGTTAGCGATCGTCGCGGCTTCAACGCTGGTTCTTGGCTCTTCTGCGTTTGCTGCCGATCTTGAAGACGACATGGGCATCCTCGGTCAAAACCTGAAGGTGGTGCAGAAAACCGACAATGCGGCTGAAATGAAAGACGCGCTGACCAAAATGCGTGAAGCGGCGCTCGACGCACAAAAAGCGACGCCTCCGAAGCTGGAAAGCAAAGCGGCAGACAGCGCAGAGATGAAAGACTACCGCCACGGCTTTGACGTGCTGGTCGGCCAGATCGACGGCGCGCTGAAGCTGGCTAACGAAGGCAAAGTGAAGGAAGCCCAGGCGGCGGCCGAGCAGTTTGTGACGACCCGTAACACCTATCACAAGAAATACCGTTAACCGATCGCGCATCTGACAAACAACCAGCGGGGGCCAGCGGCCCCCGTTTTTTTTTATGCGGTAATAAGTAAACCCTATCGCCATCACATTTTTGCGTCACCGCGCCTGAACGTTTCGTTTCCCCGGCGCGCGTTTTGCCGCTGGAATACGTGATATTCATCACGCAAATACCGGGATTAATTCAGATTCACCGCATTTATGTGGCACAGATCACTGCTGCGGCTCGCCTTTCCACTTCGAAGTGGAAAACAACTCGCTACAAACAATTCCCCCCCAACGTTAGTTTTATTCCAGAGCCATTAACGGGGTAAGACCAGTGATTAACGGAGCGGTAATGAACGACGTTGGGGAACAGGCAGAGCAAACAGAACAGCTCGCGAACACCATGCTGCAGCAGGTTTATGCCCTGCTGGCCCGGAACAACATCATCCCCAATGCGGTACAGGAGCAGATGCTCACCTCCCACGTGCGCGCAATGGCGCACCGGTCCGTGACCGGCGAGCCGCTGCCGGAGGTTGAAGCAGAGCTGTTTGACGAAATTTCACCGGATTCAATGCGGCTTGCCCGTGAAGTGGTCGCGCAGTTTGGCAATCTTCCTGATGAAGAAGCCTGGCTGCTCTCCGTTCACTTTGAAGTCGCGAAAGACAACCTTTAAGGAGCAACACATGGAACAGATTACAGTCGTGATTGGCGATCGCCTGGGTAAAGGTCAGAAAGTGGCTGCCGGTGTGGAAAAAGCAGGTGGACGCGCGGTGGTTGTACCGGGCATGGCGGCGGACATGAAGCTCGGCGACGTGATGAAAGCGGAAAACGCCACCTTCGGCATCTCCTTCTGCGGCAGCGGCGGCGCGGGTGCCATCACTGCCCAAACCAAATATGGCTACAAGGCCAAATACGGCATGCGTTCCGTGGAAGAGGGCGTGACCGCCATCAACGAAGGCTGCAACGTGCTGGGCTTCGGCTTTATGGATAAAGAAGAGCTGGGCGAGCGTCTGGTGCAGGCGTGGCAGAAGAAATACGGCGCATAAGCATGAAAGAACAGTTCACAACCACGGTGAGAGTGAAGGGCAAAGGCGACGCCAAAGCGCGCGCCTTTGCCGACGCGCTCAACCACGTTCAGGCCGCGGTGATGAAAGCCTCACCGCATATCTTACTGCGTATTGAGCCACAGGATGTGCAGGTCGTTCAGGCGCAAGAAGCGGTGCGAAAAGAAGCGTTTCTGTTCTTCTTTCTGCGCCGGGAAAGACGCACCTACAGCGTGGAGCTGGATGTGACCGTCAACGTGACCGCTATCAATCTTGACCAGGTGGATTTCGTCACGCAACGCTGATTATTCATAAAAGGGCAGACTGATGTTCTTAATTATATTAATAAAATCGCTCATCATTGGCGGCCTGGTTGGCGTCGGTGTCGGAGCCGGGGCTGCACGCATGTTTCATGCGCCTACCACTCAGGGTATGGGCGCGTTTCGTACGTTGGGGGAACTGAACTCCTGCGAAGGGGATCCGGCGTCCCACTTCTCCTTTGGGTTAGGTTTCTTCTTTAACGCCTGGGCCTCTTCCGTGGCCGCAGGGGCTTTCACACAGGACGTTGACCACCGCATCATCCCGAACTGGGGTGCTGCTGCGCTGATGATCAAAAACCGTAACGTCGGCGAAACGCTGCACGACCCGCGCAAAATGGCGATTGCCTGCGGCGTGATTGGCATGCTCGTCGTCACCTTCCTGAACCTGACCGCCTCCTCCGTGCCGGCAGCGCTTCAGGTCACCGCCGTGAAGGTTCTGGTACCGGCGGCAAACCTGCTGGTGAACACCGTGATGCCGGTGATCTTCTGGCTGGCAGCTATCGACGCGGGTAAAAAATCGGGCTTCTGGGCCACCATCTTTGGCGGCGCGGCGCAGCTGATTATGGGGAACGCCGTACCGGGCCTGGTGCTGGGGATCCTGATCGGTAAAGGCGTGGAAGAGAGCGGCTGGAACCACGTCACCAAAGTGATGATGGCGGCGATCGTCCTGCTCTTCGTGCTGAGCGGCTTCTTCCGCGGCTTCGACATGAAGATGATCGAATCCTTCCATCTGACCGTGCCGAACTGGCTCGACATGATCCACAACTCGCTCAGCGGTAAATAACAGGAGCCTCTAAATGGAACAGAATAAAGGTTTTTGGTATGCCGACTGGTCGTTCCCGATCTTCGTTGGCCTGCTCTCCTCCGGCGTCTTCGCCGGGACGCACATGTACTACCTCTACGGCATCGGCGCGTTTAACGAAGTGGCCTTCGTGGCGATGCTGAAAGCGGGGATCGATACCGGGGTTTACGGCGCGGTGGCGGCGTTCGGCGCGAGCTTCCTGTTCGCCCGCATTATCGAAGGGTCGCTGGTGGGTATTCTCGACATCGGCGGCGCCATCCAGACCGGCGTGGGCCTCGGCGTTCCGGCGCTGCTGCTGGGCGCGGGCATCATGTTCCCGGTGACCAACTTCATTGCCGCGCTGATTACCGGCCTGGTGATTGGTCTGGCGATTGGCTACGTCATCATCCTGGCGCGTAAGTTCACCATCAACCAGAGCAACTCCACCTACGGTGCAGACGTGATGATGGGCGCGGGTAACGCCTCCGGCCGCTTCCTCGGGCCGTTGATTATCCTCAGCGCCATGACCGCCTCCATTCCTATCGGCGTCGGCTCCCTGCTGGGTGCGCTGGTGTTCTACATCTGGCAGAAGCCGATCACCGGTGGCGCGATCCTCGGCGCAATGCTGTTGGGCTGGCTGTTCCCGGTCGCCCTTTAATACCCGCGGGCGCTCAGGCGCCCGCCTTATCAGGAGATCCTCATGTTTGATTTACTCCTGCGCCGTGCGCGCCTTGCCGACGATACCCTGACCGATATCGCCATTCAGGACGGGAAGATCGCGGCGCTGGGCAAGATTGACGCCCCCGCGCATAAAACGGTTGAGCTGAACGGCGACGTGTTCGTCAGCGCAGGCTGGATTGACTCCCACGTTCACTGCTACCCGAACTCCCCGATTTACCACGACGAGCCGGACAGCGTGGGCATTGCCACCGGCGTCACCTCCGTGGTGGACGCGGGCAGTACCGGTGCCGACGATGTGGACGATTTCTACGAAATCACCCGTAAAGCCTCCACCGAGGTGTTTGCCCTGCTGAACATCTCCCGGGTGGGGCTGATTGCCCAGAACGAACTGGCCAACATGGCGAATATTGACGCCGACGCGGTGAAGCAGGCGGTGAAGCGCCACCCTGATTTTATCGTCGGCCTGAAGGCGCGCATGAGCAGCAGCGTGGTCGGTGAAAACGGCATTACGCCGCTGGAGCGCGCTAAAGCCATTCAGAAAGAGAACGGCGACCTGCCGCTGATGGTGCACATCGGCAACAACCCGCCGAACCTCGACGAAATCGCCGAGCTGCTGAGTTCCGGCGACATCATCACCCACTGCTATAACGGCAAACCCAACCGCATTCTGACGCCCTCCGGCGAGCTGCGCGCCTCCATCACCTCCGCCCTGAAACGCGGCGTGCGCCTGGACGTCGGCCACGGTACGGCGAGCTTCAGCTTTGAGGTGGCGAAACGCGCCATCGCGATGGGCATTCTGCCGCACACCATCAGCTCGGATATCTACTGCCGCAACCGCATCAACGGGCCGGTCGGCTCGCTGGCAAGCGTGATGTCGAAGTTTCTCGCCATCGGCATGTCCTTGCCGCAGGTGATTGACTGCGTCACCGCGAACGCCGCCGACGGCCTGCGCCTGGCGCGCAAGGGCCGCATCCAGCCGGGTCTCGACGCCGACCTGACGCTGTTCACGATTAAACGCCAGCCGACGGTGCTGACGGACGCCGAAAACGACAGCCTGCAGGCTGAACACATTCTGGTGCCGCTTGCCGCGATCCGCGCGGGCAAGGGCTACATGACCGAACAAGGGAGCACGGAACATGCCTTCGATTTATGAGAAGTACCATTTAAAGCAGGTTATCAACACCTCTGGCCGCATGACGGCGCTGGGCGTCTCCACGCCGCGCCCGGAAGTGGTGCAGGTGGCGATGGACGGCATGAATCACTATTTCGAGATGAAGGATCTGGTCAACAAAACCGGGGAATACATCGCGAAGCTGCTGGATGTGGAAGGCGCGACGGTGGTTTCCTGCGCGTCTGCGGGCATTGCCCAGTCCGTGGCGGCGGTGCTGGTCAAAGACAGCGACTGGCTGCTGGAAAACCTGCACGTGACCCCGATTGAGAACAACGAAATCGTCCTGCCGAAAGGCCACAACGTGAACTTTGGCGCGCCGGTGGGCACCATGGTGGCGCTGGGCGGCGGCAAGCTGGTGGAGGCGGGCTACGCCAACGAATGCTCCGCCGAACAGCTGGCGGCGGCGATCACCCCGCGCACGGCTGCGATCCTCTACATCAAATCGCACCACTGCGTGCAGAAAAGCATGCTCAGCGTCGAGCAGGCGGCGGTGGTGGCGCGCAAGCACGATCTCCCGCTGATCGTCGATGCGGCGGCGGAAGAAGATCTGCACGCGTACTACCGATCCGGTGCCGATCTGGTGATCTACAGCGGCGCGAAGGCGATTGAAGGCCCAACCAGCGGGCTGGTGATCGGCAAAACCCAGTACGTTGAGTGGGTGAAGCGCCAGACCGCGGGCATTGGCCGCGCGATGAAGGTGGGCAAAGAGGGCATTCTTGGCCTGACCTGCGCCATCGAACACTACCTGACCGCGACCAAAGAGAGCGGGGCCGAGATGGTGGCGAAGATGACGCCGTTTATCGAGGCGCTCAATACCCTGAACGGCGTGACCGCGCGCGTGGTCTGGGACAGCGCCGGTCGCGATATCGCGCGCACCGAGATTAAGTTTGACGAAGCCGCAACGGGCGTCGGCACGGGCGATCTGGTGGCGAAGCTCAAGCAGGGGGAGTACGCCATTTACTTCCGTGGCTACAAGGCCAACGAAGGGATTATCGAGGCGGACGTGCGCAGCGTGAATGCTGACCAGCTGAACATCGTGTATCGCCGCATTAGCGAAGTATTAGGACAGGAGAAAAAAGCATGAAACTGACCCCCAACTTTTACCGTGACCGCGTCTGCCTGAACGTGCTGGCAGGATCGAAAGCCAACGCCAGCGCCATTTACGAGGCGGCGGAAGGTCACGTGCTGGTGGGCGTGCTCTCCAAAAATTACCCGGACGTGGCGAGCGCCGTTGCCGATATGCGTGAATATGCCGCGCTGATCGATAACGCACTCTCCGTCGGCCTCGGCGCGGGGGATCCGAACCAGTCGGCGATGGTGAGCGAGATCTCCCGTCAGGTGCAGCCGCAGCACGTCAACCAGGTCTTCACCGGCGTGGCCACCAGCCGCGCGCTGCTGGGGCAGAATGAGTCGGTGGTCAACGGCCTGGTCTCTCCGACCGGCATCGTGGGCATGGTGAAAATCTCTACCGGACCGCTGAGCAGCAACGCACCGGACGGCATCGTACCGGTTGAAACCGCGATTGCCCTGCTGAAGGATTTCGGCGGCAGCTCCATCAAATACTTCCCGATGGGCGGCCTCAAGTACCGTGATGAGTACAACGCGGTGGCGGAAGCCTGCGCCCGTCACGACTTCTGGCTGGAGCCGACCGGAGGTATCGATCTGGAAAACTATGAGGAGATCCTGCAGATCGCCCTCGACGCGGGCGTGAGCAAAATCATCCCGCATATCTACAGCTCGATTATCGACAAAGCCAGCGGCGACACGCGCCCGGAAGACGTGCGTACGCTGCTTGCGATGACGAAGAAGCTAGTGAAGTAGTATCTGCCCTCACCCTAACCCTCTCCCAAAGGGAGAGGGAACTTTTACCCCCTCTCCCTTTGGGAGAGGGCCGGGGTGAGGGAAAACAAACCGCACAAATATAAAGGAGCCACCATGCACACCCGTACCCTGCTTGTTGCTTCACTCTCAATGCTCGCCACCGCCGCTATCGCCCAGCCGCAGTACGCCTGGGTGGGCACCTACAACCCCAACGGCGAAGGGCTGTACCGCTTTACCGTTGACCCGCAAAGCGGCGTGCTGGCGAATAAAACGCTGGTGAGCAGGCTGCCGAACGCCGCGCAGCTGGCCGTCTCGCACGACGGCAAAACGCTCTATCTGGCAAGTGAAGTGGAGCAGGGCGTGGTGCAGGCGCTGCGGGTGGGGGATAACGGCGCGCTGAGCGAGCTGAATCAGGTGGCCTCCGGCGGCGCGGGGCCGGTTTACCTGTCGCTGACGCCGAACGGTCGACATCTGCTGGTGGCTAACTATGTCAGCGGATCGATCGCCGTTTTGCCAGTCAACGCAGACGGCAGCCTGGGTGAGGCTACGGATAAACGTCAGGATCAGGGCGAACCGGGCGCGGCGAAGCCGGAAGCGGCTGTCGAAGGAAGCTTTGCCATCAGCGATCATAACGGCCCCCACGCGCACATGATCGCCGCCGATCCGAGCGGGAAATACGTGTTTTCTACCGATCTTGGGCTGGATCGCCTCTACCAGTACCGTTTTGACGATCGAACAGGGAAGCTGACGCCGAACGATCCGCCGTTTATCAGCGCCTCCTCAAAAGGCGCCGGGCCGCGCCACTTTGTCTTTACGCCAAAAGGCGATGCCCTGTGGCTGATTAACGAAGAGGCGTCTACGCTCACCCATTATACCGTGAGCGCCAACGGCACCCTGAAAGAGGGCAAAACGCTTTCAGCCCTGCCGGAAGGTTACAAAGGCACCAGCTTTGCTGCCGGGCTCGCATTAAGCGCCGATGGTAAACAGCTGTATGTGGCTAACCGTTTGCATAACAGCATCGGGCACTTTACCGTAACAGCAGAGGGCACGCTGACGCATCAGGACGACGTGTGGACGCGCGGCGACTACCCGCGCACCCTGACGCTCGATAAGCAGGGACGCTGGCTGTACGTCATGAACCAGCGCAGCGACAACATTACCCGTTTCCGCGTCGGTCAGGACGGTAAGCTCAGCTTCGAGCCAGACTATACCCCGGTCGGCAGCCCATCCCAGATGGTCATTTCACCTTAAGCTGTAAGAGGACAAACCCGTGCGATTTCCGAACCAACGTTTAGCGCAACTTTTCGATCTGTTGCAAAACGAGACGCTGCCGCAGGACGAGCTGGCGCAGCGGCTGTCGGTCTCCACGCGAACCGTCCGTGCCGATATCACCGCCCTGAACGCGCTGCTGGCAGGCCACGGCGCGCAGTTTATATTGAGCCGGGGCAATGGCTACCAGCTCAAAATTGATGATGCCCAGCGCTACCAGCAGCTGCAGGCATCCCACCCACGCGCGCTGCGTATTCCCCGGACCGGGCCGGAGCGCGTGCACTATCTGGTGGTGCGTTTTCTGACTTCGGCATTTTCTCTTAAGCTGGAGGATCTGGCGGACGAGTGGTTCGTCAGCCGCGCCACGCTGCAGAGCGACATGACCGAAGTCCGCGAGTGGTTCCACCGCTATAACCTGACGCTGGAAACGCGCCCGCGCCACGGGATGAAGCTGTTTGGCAGCGAGATGTCGACCCGCGCCTGCCTGACCGATCTGCTCTGGGAGCTTGCGCAGCAGGACAGCCTGAACCCGCTGGTGACCGACGTGGCGCTGAATGCAGGCGTGGCGGAGCAGATGGTGCCCGTGCTGCACGAGGCGCTGACGCGTCATCACATCCGTCTGACCGATGAAGGCGAGCTGTTCCTGCGCCTGTACTGCGCGGTGTCGGTGCGGCGCATCAGCGAGGGCTATCCGCTGCCGGAATTCCACGCCGAAGACGTGGAAGAGAACGTGCGCGAGGCGGCGAAGAATATCGCCGTCACTATCCAGCAGCTGGCGGGCAAAGCGCTTTCACCTTCGGAGGAGAGCTGGCTGTGCGTGCACATTGCGGCGCGGCAGATTCAGGAGATTGCCCCGAGCGCAATTAACGCGGATGACGACGAAGCGCTGGTCAACTACATCCTGCGCTACATCAACACCCACTATAACTACAACCTGCTCAGCGACGCGCAGCTGCACGCGGACCTGCTCACGCACATCAAAACCATGATCACCCGGGTGCGGTATCAAATCATGATCCCCAATCCGCTGCTGGATAACATCAAGCAGCACTACCCGATGGCGTGGGATATGACCCTCGCGGCGGTGTCGAGCTGGGGAAAATACACGCCGTATGTGATCAGCGAAAACGAGATCGGCTTCCTGGTGCTGCATATCGGCGTCGGGCTGGAGCGCCATTACAACATCGGCTACCAGCGCCAGCCGCGGGTGCTGCTGGTATGCGACGCCGGGAATGCTATGGTCCGCATGATCGAGGCGGTGCTCCAGCGCAAGTACCCGCAGATTGAGGTGGCCCGCACGCTCACCCTGCGCGAGTACGAGCTGGCGGATTCCATCGGCGAGGACTTTGTCATTTCCACCGCCCGCGTGAGCGAAAAATCTAAACCGGTGGTGATGATCGCCCCGTTCCCGACCGATTACCAGTTAGAACAGATCGGCAAGCTGGTGCTGGTGGACCGCACCCGCCCGTGGATGCTGGATAAATACTTCGACGCGGCCCATTTCCGCATTATCGACAAGCCCGTTGACCAGCAAACGCTGTTCCGTGAACTGTGCGCGCAGCTTGAAGGCGAGGGGTTTGTCGGCGCGGAGTTCCTGGATTCTGTCGTCGAGCGTGAAGCCATCGTCAGCACCATGCTCGGCGACGGCATCGCGCTGCCGCACTCCCTCGGCCTTTTAGCGCAGAAAACGGTGGTCTATACCGTGCTCGCCCCGCACGGCGTTCAGTGGGGAGATGAAACCGCGCACGTCATCTTCCTGCTCGCCATCAGCAAAAGCGAATACGAAGAGGCGATGGCGATCTACGATATTTTCGTCACTTTCCTCCGTGAACGGGCGATGTCGCGGCTGTGTGGCTGCGGAGATTTTGCCGGGTTTAAGGCGGTGGCGATGGAGAGTTTGAGTCGGTTTTGAGGTAAGGGCGGACGGATAACATCCGCCTTTGTTCATCGCAAATGATGCACAACCTGATTGCTGCTGCCGCGCCAGATCAGGGCCGGGTCTTTTAAATCCTGCACGAACTTGCCGTCGACCAGGACGTTAATCAGATCCACTACTTCTCTTTGCTGCGCGTTCAGCTCATCCAGCCTGTAGCCTGTCCAGACCCAGATATCTTTTCCCGTACACTCTGCCCGAATGCGCTTCACCAGCTTCAGGATCTCCGGCACGTTTTGCGGGTGCAGCGGATCGCCGCCGGAGAGCGAAATCCCCTGGCGTTTGATGCGCGAGTCGTTCAGGTCGTTGACGATCCGGTCTTCCATTTCGGCGGTGAACGGCATGCCGGAATTTAAGCGCCAGGTGCTTTTGTTATAGCAGCCGGGGCATTCGTGGACGCAGCCTGAAACGAACAGGGTGCAGCGGGTGCCGGGGCCGTTGACGATGTCGACGGGGTAGTATTGATGATATCGCATAGAAAATGTCCAGAGAATTTGTGCGCGCTGATGTCCTCACCCCGACCCTCTCCCACAGGGAGAGGGGGAAGAGTTCCCTCTCCCTTGAGGGAGAGGGGTAGGGTGAGGGGGAGAACCCTGCGCAGAACTTACCCGATCTGCCCATTCCCCAAATGCTTCACGCGACGCTTCACCTCTTCCTGCTTGCCGGCGTTAAACGGACGCGCGTCCGGGCTGCCGAGATAGCCGCACACGCGACGGGTCACGGAGACGCGAGCCGCATCGTGGTTGCCGCATTTCGGGCAGGTAAAGCCTTTGCTCGTACACTCGAACTCACCGGTAAAGCCGCACTCGTAGCACTCGTCGATTGGCGTGTTGGTCCCGTAATACGGCACGTGCTGATAGCTATAATCCCACACGTCTTCCAGCGCCTTCAGGTTGTGCTGAATGTTCGGGTACTCGCCGTAGCAGATGAAGCCGCCGCTGGCGATCGGCGGATAGGCCGCTTCGAAGTCGATCTTGTCGTACGGGTTCACCTTTTTCTCCACGTCGAGGTGGAAGCTGTTGGTGTAATACCCTTTGTCGGTCACGCCTTCCACAATCCCGAATTCGGCGGTGTCCAGACGGCAGAAGCGGTCGCACAGGTTCTCGCTCGGCGTGCTGTAGAGGCTAAACCCGTAGCCGGTTTCCTCTTTCCACTGGTCTACCGCGTCGCGCAGGCGCTGAACAATCGCGATGCCTTTCTCACGCAGGGCCTCGCTGTCGTACATATGCGTATCGCCCGCCAGGGCGTTGATGGTCTCGTGAATACCGATATAGCCCAGCGAAATGGATGCGCGACCGTTTTTGAAGATCTCCGACACGTCATCGTCCGCTTTCAGACGTACGCCGCAGGCTCCTTCCATATAGAGGATCGGCGCGACGCGGGCCTTGACCCCTTCAAGGCGCGCGATGCGGGTCATCAGCGCCTTACGCGCCAGCTGCAGGCGCTCGTCCAGCAGCGTCCAGAATTCCGCTTCATTGCCTTTCGCCTCCAGCGCGATGCGCGGCAGGTTCAGGCTGATGACGCCCAGGTTGTTGCGCCCGTCGTGGATCTGCTCGCCGTTTTCATCTTCGTACACGCCGAGGAAGCTGCGGCAGCCCATTGGCGTTTTAAACGAACCGGTCACTTTGACGACCTGATCGTAGTTCAGGATGTCCGGATACATGCGTTTGCTCGCGCACTCCAGCGCCAGCTGTTTGATGTCGTAGTTCGGATCGCCAAACTTGTGGTTCAGGCCGTCGCGAATGGCGAACACCAGTTTCGGAAACACCGCCGTTTTGCGGTTTTTGCCGAGGCCGGAAATGCGGTTGCGCAGAATGGACTGCTGGATCAGGCGCGATTCCCAGCTGGTGCCCAGACCAAACCCGAAGGTTACAAACGGCGTCTGGCCGTTGGCGGTATGCAGCGTGTTCACTTCATACTCCAGCGACTGGAAGGCGTCGTAGCACTCTTTCTCGGTGCGGGAGTGCGCATAGCCGTCGGCGTCCGGGATCTGCCACTCTTCGGCCGTTTTACGATGCTTGTTGAAGCTTGCCGTCACGAACGGGGCCAGCACTTCATCAATGCGGTTAATCGTGGTGCCGCCGTAAATATGGCTGGCGACCTGAGCGATAATCTGCGCGGTGACGGCGGTGGCCGTGGAGATTGATTTAGGCGGTTCAATCTCGGCGTTACCCATTTTAAAACCGTGGGTCAGCATGCCTTTCAGGTCGATCAGCATGCAGTTGAACATCGGGAAGAACGGCGAATAGTCGAGATCGTGGTAGTGAATTTCACCGCGCTCGTGCGCCGAGACCACGTCGCGCGGCAGCAGATGCTGACGGGCATAGTGTTTGGCAACGATACCGGCCAGCAGGTCGCGCTGAGTCGGGATCACTTTACTGTCTTTGTTGGCGTTTTCATTGAGCAGGGCGGAGTTGGTCTGCTCCACCAGGCCACGGATCTCCTGGTTCAGACGACCGCGCTTCTCACGCTGCACGTCACGATCGTGACGGTACTCAATGTAGGCGCGCGCCAGCTGCTTGTAGGGCCCCGCCATCAGCTGGTTCTCAACCGCGGTCTGGATCTCACTGATATCGACCTGGCTGCGTTCGTTCATCTGGCTGCTAACGACTTCTGCGACGGTGGCGCAGTAATCTGCGTCATCGACTCCCGCTGCTTTAGCTGCACGCAGAATGGCTTCCTGGATGCGCTCTGATTTAAACGGCACTTTACAGCCATCACGTTTCATCACATGCGGTGTCATGATCACTCCATTTTTTGAAAACAGGTTATCCACAGAGGTGGAGAAGTCATAACCGGGCATATTCCCCGCCGGGCCAAAGACTTCCCGCGTTCCCAGCTCGTGTTATCCACAATTCCGGCCAGCGTAAGCGCCGTCTTGTTGTTGGAATAGTAGACGATAAATACAAGATGTTGGGTCGGTGTGCATTTTAAGTGCTACATATAGTGATTTGCATCAAACATGTTTGCGATTTATTTGATGCAGAACAAAGTAAAAAGACGAGAGTACAAACGACGGGCGCTTCAGCGATTGTAAAGGCGCGAGAGAAAAATCTGATTATTTACTCAACAAAAACAGTAAAGTAAGCCGGGTGCTGAGCCGCACCCGGTAGAGAGAGTTACTGCTGCAACCACCAGACGGCTTCAAACGGACGCAGCGACGTTGTTTGCGGTGCCGGGTAGTTACTCATCAGCACCTGCGACTTATCGCTGAGGGCGTCTGTCTGCCATTCCTGCGGTATATTACTCAGGTTTGCCACCACCATCAGCACCTGCGACTTATCGCTGAGGGCGTCTGTCTGCCATTCCTGCGGTATATTACTCAGGTTTGCCACCACCATCAGCGTCTGCCCCTGCCACTGACGACGGTAGCACCAAAGAGAAGGATGTTCCGGCAGAAGATCCTCATAATCTCCCCACGTCAGCACCGGCAGGGTTTTACGCAGGCCGATCAGCGACCGGTAGGTGTAGAACACCGAATCCGGGTCGTCGAGCGCGGCGCGGGCGTTCACCGTCTCGTAATTGTCGCAGACGCCAATCCACGGCTCGCCCTCGGTAAAGCCCGCATTGTGCGAAGCGTCCCACTGCATTGGGGTTCGCCCGTTATCGCGGGACTTACTCGCCAGAATCGCCAGTAATTCCTCCGGTTCGCGGCCGTTGGCGCGCAGTTCTGCGAACATGTTCAGGCTTTCCACGTCGCGATAGTCGGTGATGCGGCTGAAGTGCGGGTTGGTCATCCCCAGCTCCTCGCCCTGGTAGATATACGGCGTGCCCTGCATGCCGTGCAGCACCATGCCGAGCATCTTCGCGGCCTGTACGCGGTATTCCCCTTCGTCACCAAAGCGCGACACGATGCGCGGCTGATCGTGGTTACACCAGAACAGCGCGTTCCACGCCCTGTTGTGCATCCCCTGCTGCCAGTGGCGGAAGAGGGTTTTCAGCGCCACGAAGTCCGGCTTCGCCTTCGTCCATTTTTCGCCGCCGGGGTAGTCCACCTTCAGGTGGTGGAAGTTAAAGGTCATCGACAGCTCGCGTCCGTCGAGCGAGGCGTACTGCTGGCAGTTCTCCAGCGAGGTCGAGGACATCTCGCCCACCGTCATCAGGTTGCGCGGGGTGAAGACGTCGCGGCTCATCTCCTGCAGATATTCGTGAATGCGCGGCCCGTCGGTGTAGAAGCGGCGGCCGTCTCCGGTGTTGTCGTCCGGGAAATCCTGATCTTTCGAAATCAGGTTAATCACGTCGAGACGCAGGCCGTCGACGCCGCGATCGGCCCAGAACTCGCACACCTTTTTCAGCTCGGCGCGCACTTCTGGGTTCTCCCAGTTGAGATCCGCCTGCTCCGGGGCGAACAGATGCAGGTAATACTGCTCGCTCTCGGCGTGCCAGCGCCAGGCGTTGCCGCCAAACTTGGAGCGCCAGTTGTTGGGAAGCTGCTCCGGCGTGCCGTCGCGCCAGATGTAGAACTGGCGGTACGGGCTCGCTTTGTTCAGCGACTCGCGGAACCAGGCGTGCTGCGTGGAGGTGTGGTTAAACACCATATCCAGCACGATGCGGATGCCGCGCTCGTGCGCCCGGGCAACCAGCTCGTCGAAATCATTCAGCGTGCCGTAAGCCGGGTCGATGGCGGTGTAATTCGCCACGTCGTAGCCGTTATCCACCTGCGGGGAGATATAAAACGGCGTCAGCCAGATGGCGTCGATGCCGAGGGTTTTCAGGTAGTCCAGACGCTGCGTCACGCCGCGCAGATCGCCGGTGCCGCTGCCGGTGGTATCCTGGAAGCTCTTTGGGTAAATCTGATAGATGACGCCGTTCTGCCACCAGTGAGGAAGGGTATTCATAGTGCGTTCCTGCAAATGCGAAGGGGCGCAACTGCGCCCCGAAAGAAGAAGTTAAACAATCTGCAGCGAGCCCTGACGGAACTTACGCTGGTAAACCACGGTGGTGAGCGCCATAGGGACGATAATCGCGATGGCCATCGCCAGGGCAAACACCTGCCAGTAAGCGGGCTGGATGGAGAGGATGCCCGGCAGGCCGCCGACGCCAATCCCGTTCGCCATCACGCCGTTCAGACCACACACCAGGCCCGCCAGACCGGAACCGATCATCGCGCAGAGCATCGGGAAGCGGTATTTCAGGTTGATACCGTACATCGCCGGTTCGGTGACGCCGAGGTAAGCAGAGATGGCTGCCGGAACGGAGATCTCACGCTCGTTGTGCTTGCGGCTGACGATGATGATGCCAGTGACCGCCGACGCCTGTGCAATGTTAGACAGGGCGATAATCGGCCAGACCGGCGTGCCGCCGAGGCTCTGGATCATCTGCATATCAATGGCCAGCGTGGTCTGGTGCACGCCGGTGATCACCAGCGGGGCGTACAGGAAGCCAAACAGCGCGGCTCCAATCGGCGCGAAGCTGCCGGTCATCAGGTGACGCACCGCGAAGGCTACGCCGTCGCCGATCATGCGGCCAAACGGACCGATAAAGGCGTGCGCCAGGAACACCGCCAGGATCAGCGAGCAGACCGGCACCACCACCAGATAGAGGTAATCGGGCACGATGCGCTTCAGGCGCGTTTCAATAAAGCCCAGCGCCAGACCCGCCAGCAGGGCCGGAATGACCTGCGCCTGATAGCCCACTTTGGCGATAGTAAACAGGCCGAAGTTCCACACCTCAGGCACCTGCTGACCAAGTAAGTAAGCGTTCATTAACTGTGGAGAGACCAGCGTGACGCCCAGCACGATACCGAGAATCGGCGTGCCGCCCATTTTGCGCACCGCGGACCAGCAAATCCCGACCGGCAGATAGAAGAAGATCGCCTCGCCAATCAGCCACAGGAAATCGTAAACGGTTTTCAGCGCCGGATACATCTGCGCCAGGGTTTTGCCGTCGCTCATCGGCACATCGCCGATGACGTTACGGAAGCCTAAGATTAAGCCCCCGCTGATCAGCGCGGGCAGCAGCGGGAAGAAAATTTCCGCGAAGTGGGAAATCAGCTGCTCGTGCCACTTCATATTCTGGCGCGCGGCCTTCTTCGCCTGCTCTTTATCGGCAGAAGAGTGCCCGGTTGTCGCCAGCAGAGCCTGATAGTAATCGCCCACTTCGGTACCAATAACGACCTGGAACTGCCCGGCGTTGGTGAAGCAGCCTTTGACCATGGAAAGTTCTTCAATGGCCTTCGGGTTGGCTTTGGCCGGATCGTTCAGCACGAAGCGCAGGCGGGTAATGCAATGGCTGACGGTGGCGATGTTTTCGCGTCCGCCGACCAGGACGATCAGCCGATCGATATCTGCTTGTTTGACTTTACTCATCATGAAACCTCATGACAGATGGTGAGGGGGTGTAATGACCTGAGCGCAAGCCTACTCCTTCAGCGTGACGGCGAAAATGGGAACGTTCCCGAAATCAGGCGAAGATCACAATAATCTGTTTTAGAGGGGTTACGAAAGGTGAGCGGGAATGACGATCTGACGAGGCTCTGAACGCCCGTTTATCTGCTCGATCAGCTGCGCGGCGGCCTGTCTGCCGGACTCGGCGTAGCCCGGATCGACGGTGATGATCTCCGGGTGCAGGAACTTCATCAGCGGCGTGCTGCCGACGCTCGCCACCTGCAGGTTATCGATACGCTGCTCCTGCAGATATTTGCTGGCACCCAGCGCCAGGGTATCCGTGGCGCACACCAGCGCCGTGGTCTGCGGCGTCAGAACGCTGGCGACCTGCTCGTAGCCCTGCTTCATGCCCAGCCCCGGCAGGGAGGCCACGGCGGAGAGGTTGTGCTTTTTGCAAAAGGCCAGATACGCCTCATGGCGACGCTTGCCGGTGGTGACGTCCGCGTGCGGGACGCCGAGGAAGCTGATGTGACGATGGCCCTCGTCAAACAGGCGCTGCATCAGGGTAATGATCGCGCCCTCGTCGTCATAGCAGACGGAGGCAAAACCGTGTGCATCGCGCGCCAGCAGCACCAGCGAAGGCTGCCAGGGTTTCAGCATCTCGTCCTTAATGCCGGTAAAACCGAACAGCACCACGCCATCAATGTTGCGCCGCTGGAGCATCCCCAGATGCTCTTCAACCAGCTGCACAGAGAACTGGCTCTCCATCATGATCGGATCATACCCCTGCTCATAGAAGGCGGGCAGCATGGTCTGCACGGCGAGATTTTCAGACAGAGAGTCCAGACGAGAAACAATGATGGCGACGACTTTGTCACTCTGCCCGCGCATGGCGCGCGCGGAGCGGGAAGGGGAAAAACCGTGCTGATTCATGACCGCCTCAACGCGCTCGCGGGTGCGTTCGCTGACGCCGCTTTCGTTGTTCAGCACGCGTGAGACGGTCGATTTCCCCACGCCGCTTAAACGCGCGATGTCTTTAATCGTTAGGCGGTTCTGCATGCTGTATTCCCTGTAACAACGACAATGTAGTGAATTGAGCCTAATGCTATAGCGCGATTTCGCTATGGGCAAAGTCTGGTTTACGTTCGGTTTATTTGCAGGGGGGTATAATACCGCCCGAATCGTCATAAAGGGTACGCTTAAATCCTTATACTGCGCGGCGACACCCTGTTTTTTTACTTACCGGAGGCTTCATGGATCCCGATCCCACACCTCTCCTGAACGGGAGAATGCGTTCTTTCCGGTAAGCCAGCTTTTGCTGTCTCACCGGCGTGAGGCAGCAACGTCTTAAACGTTCCTGCTTGAAAAATTGAGTGCCTCTCAGGTACGGCTTTGCCACGCCTGAAGGAATTGCTGCGTCCGCCCAGGCGGATGCGGAGGAATGACTATGTTTAAAAATATCACCCGGCAGCTGCAGGCCCTGCTGAGCCGCCACCTGCCACACCGTCTTGTTCAGCGCGACCCGCTGCCAAACGCCAAAAACATGGCGGGGGCGGCGATCCCCGCGTCCCTGACCGAACGCTGCCTGAACGTGGCGGCGATGGATGAAAACGAAGTCTGGCGCGCGTTCGGCGGACACCCGGAAGGGCTAAACGCGGCCGAAGTGGAAAAAATCCGCGCCGTGCACGGCGATAACCAGATCCCGGCGCAAAAGCCGTCTCCGTGGTGGGTGCACCTGTGGCTCTGCTACCGCAACCCGTTCAACCTGCTGCTGACCGTGCTCGGCCTCATCTCCTACGCGACGGAAGATCTGTTTGCCGCAGGCGTAATTGCCCTGATGGTGGGTATCTCCACGCTGCTGAACTTTATTCAGGAAGCCCGCTCCACCAAAGCGGCGGATGCCCTGAAGGCGATGGTCAGCAACACCGCGACCGTCTCGCGCGTGATTAACGATCTCGGCGAAAACGCCTGGGTGGAGCTGCCTATCGACCAGCTGGTGCCGGGCGATCTGGTGAAGCTGGCCGCGGGGGACATGATCCCGGCGGATTTACGCATTATCCAGGCGCGCGATCTGTTCGTGGCGCAGGCCTCCCTGACCGGGGAATCGCTGCCCGTTGAAAAGGTGGCGCGCAGCCGCGACCCGCAGCAGATGAACCCGCTTGAATGTGACACCCTGTGCTTTATGGGCACCACGGTCGTCAGCGGTACGGCGCAGGCGATTGTCACCGCCACCGGGGGCGACACCTGGTTTGGTCAGCTTGCAGGGCGCGTCAGCGAGCAGGAGAGCGAGCCCAACGCCTTTCAGAAAGGAATTGGCCGCGTCAGCATGCTGCTGATCCGCTTTATGATGGTGATGACGCCGATCGTGCTGCTGATCAACGGCTACACCAAAGGCGACTGGTGGGAAGCGGCGCTGTTCGCGCTCTCCGTGGCCGTTGGCCTGACGCCGGAAATGCTGCCGATGATCGTCACCTCCACGCTGGCGCGCGGGGCAGTGAAGCTCTCTAAACAGAAAGTGATCGTTAAACACCTCGACGCCATTCAAAACTTTGGCGCGATGGACATCCTCTGCACCGATAAAACCGGCACCCTGACGCAGGACAAAATCGTGCTGGAGAACCACACCGATATCTCCGGCAAAACCAGCGAGCGCGTCCTGCACAGCGCGTGGCTGAACAGCCATTACCAGACCGGGCTGAAAAACCTGCTCGACGTCGCGGTGCTGGAAGGGGTGGACGAGGAATCCGCCCGCACGCTCTCCGGCCGCTGGCAGAAGGTGGATGAGATCCCGTTCGACTTCGAGCGCCGCCGCATGTCGGTGGTGGTGAGCGAGCAGACGGACGTGCATCAGCTGATCTGCAAAGGGGCGCTGCAGGAGATCCTCAACGTGTCGACGCAGGTTCGCTATAACGGCGACATCGTGCCGCTGGACGACACCATGCTGCGCCGCATCAGGCGCGTCACCGACAACCTGAACCGTCAGGGGCTGCGCGTGGTGGCGGTCGCGAGCAAGTTCCTGCCCGCGCGCGAGGGGGACTATCAGCGTATCGACGAATCCGATCTGATCCTCGAGGGTTACATCGCCTTCCTCGATCCGCCGAAAGAGACCACCGCGCCGGCGCTGAAAGCGCTGAAGGCGAGCGGTATTACCGTCAAAATTCTCACCGGCGATAGCGAGCTGGTGGCGGCCAAAGTGTGCCATGAAGTAGGGCTGGACGCGGGCGACGTGGTAGTGGGGAGCGATATTGAGCACCTGTCCGACGATGAGCTGGCGAAGCTTGCCCGACGTACCACGCTGTTTGCCCGCCTGACGCCGATGCACAAAGAGCGGATCGTCACCCTGCTCAAGCGCGAAGGGCACGTGGTGGGCTTTATGGGCGACGGCATCAACGACGCGCCCGCGCTGCGTGCGGCGGACATCGGTATCTCCGTCGATGGCGCGGTGGATATCGCCCGCGAAGCGGCGGATATTATCCTGCTGGAAAAGAGCCTGATGGTGCTGGAGGAGGGCGTGATCGAAGGGCGCCGCACCTTCGCCAATATGCTCAAGTACATCAAGATGACCGCCAGCTCCAACTTCGGTAACGTCTTCAGCGTGCTGGTGGCGAGCGCGTTTCTGCCGTTCCTGCCGATGCTGCCGCTGCATCTGCTGATCCAGAACCTGATGTACGACGTGTCTCAGGTAGCGATCCCGTTTGATAACGTCGACGACGAGCAGATCCAGAAGCCGCAGCACTGGAACCCGGCGGATCTCGGGCGCTTTATGCTGTTCTTTGGGCCTATCAGCTCCATCTTCGACATCCTGACCTTCTGCCTGATGTGGTTTGTGTTCCACGCCAACACCCCGGAACACCAGACGCTGTTCCAGTCCGGCTGGTTCGTGGTAGGTCTGCTGTCGCAGACGCTGATTGTGCATATGATCCGTACCCGCCGCATTCCGTTCATCCAGAGCCGCGCCGCGTGGCCGCTGATTGTGATGACGGGCATTGTGATGGCGCTCGGCATCGCGCTGCCGTTCTCGCCGCTGGCAGGCTACCTGCAGCTGCAGGCGCTGCCGCTGAGCTACTTCCCGTGGCTGGTGGCGATCCTCGCGGGCTATATGGTGCTGACGCAGATGGTGAAAGGATTCTATGCGCGTCGGTATGGGTGGCAGTAATTTTTTACCCTCACCCTAACCCTCTCCCTGAAAGGGAGAGGGGACCGCTTGGTGCCGCCTTTCACCCTCGCCCCTTTGGGGAGAGGGCCGGGGTGAGGGGGCTGGCTTTCCTCCCAAATTCAACAACCTGTGATCTCCGTCGGCGCATTCGCTTGACGACAAATTGAGCGCATGTTAACAGAATGTTTTGCCTTTATTTGGCCCGTCGATAAGGAACATTCATGTTACGGTACAGTCTCTTAACCGCCGGGCTGATGCTCGGCGCCTCTGCGTTTGCCGCCCCGGCAGGCGATCTCCCTTTGATGCCCTGGCCTGCGAAGGTCGAACGCCCGACGACCCAGGGCGCGCTGGTGCTCAACAACAACGTATCCATTAGCGTCAGCGGGGACGATCTCGGTGACGCCGTCAACCGCCTGCGCCAGCGCATTGCCCTGCAAACCGGCTGGACGCTGCAGCCTCAGGCTGAAAAACCAGATAAACCGACCATCCGTATCGCGATTACCAAAAAGGTCAAGCCGCTGCCGCTGCCGGACAGCGATGAAAGCTATAAGCTCACGGTGGATGCTAACGGCGTCGATATCTCCGCCAACACCCGCTTCGGCGCGCTGCGCGCCATGGAAACCCTGCTCCAGCTGATGCAGAACGGGGCGGAAAACACCTCGCTGCCGTGGGTCACCATTGAAGATTCGCCGCGCTTCCCGTGGCGCGGGCTGCTGCTCGACTCGGCTCGTCACTTTATTCCGCTGCCGGATATCAAGCGCCAGATCGACGGCATGGCCGCGGCGAAGCTCAACGTCCTGCACTGGCACCTGACCGACGATCAGGGCTGGCGCTTCAGCTCGAAGCGCTACCCTAAGCTGACGCAGCTTGCCAGCGACGGGCTGTACTACACGCCGGAACAGATGCGCGAGGTGGTGCGTTACGCCGCCGAACGCGGTATCCGCGTGGTGCCGGAGATCGACATGCCGGGCCACGCCTCGGCGATTGCCGTAGCCTATCCGGAGCTGATGAGCGCCCCGGGGCCGTACGCCATGGAGCGCCGCTGGGGCGTGCTGAAGCCGGTGTTAGATCCCACTAAAGAGGCAACCTACGCCTTTGCTGACGCGATGGTCAGCGAACTGGCGGCGATCTTCCCCGATCCGTATCTGCATATCGGCGGCGATGAGGTGGACGATAGCCAGTGGAAAGCGAATGCCGCGATCCAGAACTTCATGCGCGACAACAGGCTGGCGGACAGCCACGCGCTGCAGGCGTATTTCAACCGCAGGCTGGAAACAATCCTTGAGAAGCATCACCGGCAGATGGTCGGCTGGGATGAGATCTACCATCCCGACCTGCCGAAAAGCATTCTGATCCAGTCCTGGCAGGGGCAGGACGCGCTGGGGCAGGTGGCGCAGAACGGCTACAAGGGCATTCTCTCGACGGGCTTCTATCTCGACCAGCCCCAGTCCACCGCCTATCACTACCGCAACGAAATTGTCCCGCAGGGGCTGAACGGCGTGGATGTGATTGCAGACAGCGACAGCGTCCAGAGCTGGGCCTTCTCCATGCCGCGCCTGAAGGGCAAGCCGGTGGAGGGGAGCTTTACGCTGGTGAAAGGGGATTCAGGCTGGCGCGGGTTTATTGATTTTGCCGGGAAATCGCGCCGCGCGGTGCAGGATATTGAATGGCGCGATGACAGCCAGGTGACGTTCACCGTCGACACCTGGATGGGCGAGACGCGCCCGGTGGTTTCCGTTGATAACGACAAACTCACCGGCTATTTCCTGGTGGGGAATACGCGTTACCCAATCAGCGGCACGCGTCTGGACGCGGTGCCGAAAGGCATTCCGCCGGTCGTGCCGGACGTGGCGAATCAGGCCAACCTGCTCGGCGGGGAAGCCGCGCTGTGGGCGGAAAACGTGGTGGCGCCGGTGCTGGATATCCGACTGTGGCCGCGCACCTTTGCGGTGGCGGAGCGGCTGTGGTCCGCGCAGGACGTCAACGACGTCGACAACATGTACACCCGCCTGCAGGCGATGGACAGCTGGTCGACGGTGTCTGTCGGGCTGCAGCAGCATACCCAGCAGCAGGTGCAGTTCACGCGCCTTGCCGGTAATGCCGACACGCTGCCGCTGCAGATCCTCGCTCAGGCGGTAGAGCCCGCGCAGTATTACACCCGCCAGCACCTGAAGTTTCAGGCGGGAAATTATCATCAGTTCGAACCGCTCAACCGCTTCGCCGATGCGCTGAACGCCGAAAGCGCCACCGTGCGCCAGATGAACAAATGGGCGGACCGCCTGGTGAGCGATGCGGAAGACGCGGAAAGCGCCGACGCGCTGCGCCACGTCTTTAACCGCTGGCAGAGCAACACCAGCGACGCGCTGGCGCTAAGCGAAAACAGCTATCAGCTTAAGGCGATGAAGCCGGTGATACAGGAGGTGGATAAGCTGGCCTCCATTGGCCTGAGGCTGACGGATCTGGTGGCGCGCCAGGGCACGCTGGATGATAAAGAAATAGCGTCGATTCAGAGCGAGCTGGATAACGCGGCGAAGGTTCAGGACGAAGTGGTGATTGCGGCGGTCTATCCGCTGGAGACGCTGCTCAGGGCGACGCGGAATCAGTAGCAAGCAACAAAAAAGGCAGCCTGGGCTGCCTTTTTTATCGCCAAAGCGAATTAGCGACGTACCGCAATCGCTTCGATTTCAATTTTCACGTCTTTTGGCAGACGGGCCACTTCCACGCAGGAGCGCGCCGGGAAGGTGGCGTTGTGCTCGGTGAAGAACGCTTCGTAAGTGGCGTTAACGGTCGCGAAATCGTTCAGATCCTTCACGAAAACGGTGGTTTTCACGATATCGCCCACTTTCAGACCGGCAGATTCAACGATAGCCTGCACGTTTTCCAGCGACTGACGGGCCTGTGCCGCGACGTCTTCCGGCACCGCGCCGGTTTTTGGGTTCACCGGGATCTGACCGGAAGTGATGATCATGCTACCCAGATCAACGCCCTGAACGTAAGGGCCGATAGCCGCTGGTGCATTTTCCGTCGCGAGTACTTTGCTCATGTTTTCTCCAGAATTACAGCGTTAAGAATGTTCCCGGCCATTATAACAGCCGGGATTTCATTACCAACCTCAATTAGTTGGCCAGCACCACATAATGAGAAAACTCTTTTTCGCAGTATTTGCATTTGAGCGCGATGTCATCGGCGCGTTTTTTCACTGCAAAGCTGGAAGAAACCGGCTCAGCATGACTGATGCAGTTGCTGTTCGGGCAGACCAGCACGCTTTCAATGCGATCCGGCAGGCTCGGACGGGATTTGCCGACCACTTCATACTCGTCGATGCGGTTGACGGTGGCGTCCGGCGCGTACAGCGACAGCTGGTTGACCTGCTCGTCGGTCAGGAAGGTGTTCTCGATTTTGATCAGGTCCTTGCGGCCCATCTCGCCCGACGGCAGGTTCAGGCCGATGGTGATGCGCTGGTCGGTTTCGGTCAGTTTGAACAGCGTCAGCAGCTTAAAGCCCACCTGCGCAGGGATGTGGTCAATCACGGTGCCACGCTTGATGGCTTCAACCTGGAGTTTGTTATCGTGTGTCATGGTCGTTTCCCCTTACAGTGCCAATTCGCGATTCAGAACCAGTGCCAGTAACGCCTGGCGGGCGAAGATGCCGTTTCCGGCCTGCTGGAAGTACCAGGCGTGCGGCGTCTTATCCACGTCTGTGGTGATCTCATCGATGCGCGGCAGTGGATGCAGTACCTTCATGTTGTCGCGCGCGCCCTCGAGGTCGCTGGCGCGCAGCACGAACTGTGCCTTCACGTTGGCGTATTCGGACGGATCCAGACGCTCTTTCTGAACGCGGGTCATGTACAGAATATCCACGTGGCTCATCACCTCTTCGATGCTGGCGTGCAGGCTCCACTGAATGCCTTTTTCGTCCAGCATGTCGAGAATGTACTGCGGCATCGCCAGCGCGTCCGGGGCGATGAAGAAGAAGCGGTTGCCGTTAAATTTCGCCAGCGCCTGGGTCAGGGAGTGGACGGTGCGGCCATATTTCAGGTCGCCGACCATGGCGATATTCAGGTTCTCGAGCTTGCCCTGCGTCTCCTGAATGGTGAACAGATCCAGCAGGGTCTGCGTTGGGTGCTGGTTGGCACCGTCACCGGCGTTCAGCACCGGAATGCCGCCGGAAAACTCGGTCGCCAGGCGCGCCGCGCCCTCCTGCGGATGACGCATCACAATCGCGTCGACGTAGGTGCTGATAACTGAAATGGTGTCCGCCAGGGTTTCGCCTTTTTTACCCAGCGACGTGTTGCTGCTGTCCGAGAAGCCCACCACGCTCGCGCCCAGGCGGTGCATGGAGGTTTCAAAGGAGAGGCGGGTGCGGGTCGAGGCTTCGAAGAAGCAGCTCGCAATCACCTTGTGCTTCAGCAGCTCCGGTTGCGGATTGGCCTTCAGTTTTGCCGCGGTTTCCAGAACCAGTTCCAGCTCTTCGCGGCTGAGGTCGCTTATGGAAATGATGTGTTTTTGATAAAGCGGATTCATGTTTATCTCCTGACGCCGGGCAAAAAAAAGCCCCTCAAATGAGGGGCTCTGGGAATAGGTTTAGCAACGGGAAGAAAAACGGCAGGCCAGCGTCTGATTTCAGACGCGGTAAGACGTTATGTCGTACACGCTTGACCATGCTTCCTCCCGGCAAATTGTCGGGCATTATACGCAGCTCGCTTTTCGGATCAAGCGATTTAATGCACGCTTTACTCAATGCAAACGGTTCTTTATGAATATTAATGCGTTCTGAGTAAATAATTAATTTGCTTATGCACCAGGGCGGTGCGCTTCACGACCCGGGGAGCGACCCAGACGATACTGCTGCCGGCCACCACGCCTAAAATTTCCGGTAGCTGGTGATAATCCAGAATACGCGCCACCGCGCGGCCATATCCGGCGACGGTATGAACAAGGATAAACTCGCTATTGTGCTCGACGCTGACCACCATTTCGGACACGGTACGCGCGGCGTCGGGGGCAGGGCGCAGCTGGGGATTCAGCGAATAAATCTTTAGCCCTTTGGCATTTCGAATTTTTATGACGCCGAGCAATTTAAGCAGACGTGAAACGGTGGACTGGCTGATGGTCTCAAAACCACGCTCCTGCAAATCCCGGCGGATCTCCTCCTGAGAGAGATAGCTCTTTTCTGCGATCAGGCGCTGGCAGACCGTCAGCTGTAGTTGCTCTTTGGGAGAGTACTCTTCGTAATCCATCATAGTTCCCATATCAGTTCCTGAAATAACCGGTGGCACCGCACCGATCCGTAGGCCGGATAAGCGCAGCGCCATCCGGCAAATCACAACAAGGCACCCAGACTTAACGCCACCATAATCACCACCGTTAAAATGCCCAGCAGCGGCGCCACCCATTTCAGATAGCGCACGTAGGGCACGCGGGCGATAGCCAGCCCGCCCATCACGACGGCAGAAGTGGGCGTGACGAGGTTAACGATGCCGGAGGCCGACTGGTAAGCCGTCACCACCAGGTCGCGGTTGACGTTAGCGAAATCGGCAAGCGGCGCCATGATCGGCATCGTCAGAACGGCCAGGCCGGATGAAGAAGGCACAAGAAACGACAGCACGACCTCCAGCCAGTACATCACGTTGATAAACGCTACCGTGGACAACCCGCTGACCAGCCCTTCCGCGCTGTGCAAAATGGTGTGGGTAATCATGCCCTTATCCATGATGACTACGATACCGCGCGCGATGCCGATAATCAGCGCGACGCCCAGCAAATCTCGCGCGCCGTTGATAAACGTCGACGTCAGCTCCTCTTCGCTCATGCGGGCAATCAGGCCGACGATAATCGAGCTGGCGAGAAACACCGCCGAGATCTCCGCCATCCACCAGCCCAGCACCGCCACGCCGTAGATCATCACCGCGAAGGCGAGGGCGAAAATCACCAGGATGATTTTGCGCACCGGGGTAAATTCCAGCGACTGTTCGCCCTTGTCGCCGAGGAAGTGGGCGCGGTTCTCTTCCTGTTTGTCTGCGACGATCGACAGCGACGGATCCTGGCGCACCTTACGGGCGTAACGCATCACCCACGCCACGCAGATGATCCAGCCGATGACCAGCAGCGCCACGCGCAGGGCGATGCCGTTAGTGAAGGGGATCCCGGCGGCGTTGGCGGCGATCACCGTGGCAAACGGGTTAATGGTAGAGCCGAGCGTGCCGATCCCCGCCCCGAGCAGCACGGTAGAGGCGGCGACAACCGGATCGAACCGGGCGGCCAGCATCACCGGCACCAGCAGGGTGTAGAACGGCAGAGACTCTTCGGCCATGCCGTAAATGGTGCCGCCCGCGGCAAACAGCGCCATCAGGATCGGGATCATCCACTCCTCGCGTCCGCGCAGCCGGGTGGTTACGCGTTCGATCCCGGCGTCAATCGCCCCGGTTTTGGTGACGATCCCGAGAAAACCGCCGATGATCAGGATAAACAGCGCGACGTCGATCGCCCCGGCCTGGCCGGAGACCGGATCGTACAGCCCGGCGATGGGCGCCATCAGGACGGAAACCAGCCCCTGCGGATGCGCCGCCACGTGCGCGTAAGTTCCGGCAATCGGGACTTCTTTACCGAGGGTCTCGTTCATCGCCATCTGGTACTGACCGGCGGGGACGACCCAGCTCAGCGCCGCCACAACGGCAATCAGGAAAAAGAGAATGGTGTAAGCGGAGGGAAACTTAAACTTGCCCATGATGTTCTCCTTAAACCCGGCGCACCCCGCGGCGCGCCGGGCGGTGATTAGTCGCCGAGTGTCGCCACCATGACCGCTTTAATGGTGTGCATGCGGTTCTCTGCTTCGTCGAAGACGATGGAGTTCGGTGATTCGAAGACCTCTTCCGTCACCTCCAGCCCCTTCAGGCCGTAGGCCATCTCGATCTCGCGGCCCACTTTGGTGTGTTCGTTGTGGAACGCCGGCAGGCAGTGCATAAACTTGACGTTCGGGTTGCCGGTGGCTTTCATCACGTCCGCGTTGATTTGATACGGCTTCATCAGGCTGACGCGCTCGGCCCAGGCCTCCTTCGGTTCGCCCATGGAGACCCACACGTCGGTGTAGAGGAAATCGGTCCCCTGCACGCCTTCTTCCACGTCGTCGGTGAGGGTGATGCGCGCGCCCGTCTCTTTCGCGATGGCGCGGCACTGCTCAACCAGCCCGGCTTCCGGCCAGAAGGATTTCGGTGCGACGAGGCGGATATCCATCCCCATCTTGGCCGCGCCGACCATCAGCGAGTTACCCATGTTGTTGCGCGCGTCGCCCAGGTAGGCAAAGCTCAGCTCCGGCAGGGTTTTGCCCGGCGCGTGCTCCAGCATGGTCATCAGGTCGGCGAGGATCTGCGTTGGGTGGAACTCGTCGGTCAGGCCGTTCCACACCGGCACGCCCGCGTATTCGCCCAGCTCTTCGACGATGGCCTGGCCGTAGCCGCGGTATTCGATGCCGTCATACATGCGGCCCAGCACGCGGGCGGTGTCTTTCATCGACTCTTTATGGCCGATCTGCGAGCCGCTTGGGCCGAGATAGGTCACCTGCGCGCCCTGGTCGAACGCGCCCACTTCGAATGCGCAGCGGGTGCGGGTGGAGGTTTTTTCAAAAATCAGGGCGATGTTTTTCCCGACCAGGGTTTGCTTTTCACGTCCGGCTTTTTTGGCGGCCTTCAGCTCGATGGCGAGGTCGATCAGGTACTGGATCTCCGCCGGGGTGTAGTCCAGCAGTTTCAGGAAGTTGCGGTTTTTCAGGTTGATGGTCATGGGTAAATCCTTTTTAAAATTAGTGTCTAAAACCTTACCCCTCACCCCAGCCCTCTCCCCAAAGGGGAGAGGGTGTTTCAAGTCCCCTCTCCCCTTTGGGGAGAGGGTTAGGGTGAGGGGAGAGTGTGCTCAATTACGAATCAACGTGCCTTTCTCGCCCGCCAGGATCTCCGCGCCGTCGGCCAGCGCGCCGATCCCGGCAATGCCGTTGCAGGCTTCAACAAACTCGCGGCAGGCGGCCACTTTCGGCCCCATCGATCCGGCGTCGAACTGCATGCCTCTGAGCAGCTCCGGCGTCACCTGCGCCAGCGGGCGCTGGCTCGGCTTGCCCCAGTCGAGGTACACCGCGTCGGCATCGGTCAGGATCAGCAGGGCGTCGGCCTCGATCTGGCGCGCCAGCAGGGCGGCGGAGAGGTCTTTGTCGATCACCGCCTCAATGCCGCGATAGCCGTTGGCGTTCTCCACTACCGGCACGCCGCCGCCGCCGTTGCAGATCACCAGGTGATCGCGCTGGATCAGCGCCGTGATGGCGTCGCTCTCGACGATGCGCTTCGGCTGCGGTGACGGCACCACGCGGCGGACGTAGCTGCCGTCGGCCTTGAACACCCAGCCTTTTTCCGCAGCGAGCGCTTTCGCCTGGGCTTCGCTGTACACCGGGCCGATGTATTTGGTGGGGTTGCTGAAGGCCGGGTCGGCGGCGTCCACCTCCACCTGCGTGAGCAGGACGCTGACCTCGCGCTGCGGCAGATTGTTTTTCAGCGCCTGCTGGAGCATGTAGCCGATCATTCCCTGGCTTTCGGCGCCGAGAACGTCCAGCGGGTAGGGTGTGACTTTGTCGTAGGCGCTGTTCTGCAGCGCCAGCAGCCCGACCTGCGGCCCGTTGCCGTGCACCAGCACCACGCGCCACTGTTCTGTTAATCCGGCGATGGTGCGGGCGGCCTGCTCGATGTTCTGACGCTGGATTTCGGCTTCCAGCGGCTCGCCGCGCTTGAGCAGCGCGTTGCCGCCAAGGGCCACAACCAGAGTGGGTTTTCGTTCCATGATGGCTCCTTTAAATTCCGTCGCGTTCCAGCGGGCAGCTCATGCAGCGCGCGCCGCCGCGACCGCGTCCGAGCTCGTCGCCCGGGATGGGCAGCACGGTGATACCCGCTTTGTCGTACTTCTCGTTGGTCCAGACGTTGCGCTCGTAGCCAATCACCACGCCCGGGCGAATGGTCAGCACGTTGTTGGCGTCGTTCCACTGCTCGCGTTCGGCTTCAAAGGCGTCGCCGCCGGTGGTGATCAGGCGCACCTGGTTAATGCCGAGCGCTTTCTCGATGGCGTGCAGCAGGTCGGTTTCCTGGGTGCGCAACAGGCCGCCGCGTCCGTCTGGGGTGAGCGTCCAGCACTGGGCGTCCTTGCGCACCACTTCCGGGTAGACGGAGAAGGTGTCCACGTCGATGTGGGTCATCACGGTGTCGAGGTGCATGCAGGAGCGGTGTTTTGGCAGCTCAACGGCGATCACGCGCTCGGCCTGACGGTGTTTGAACAGGCTGTTGGCGAGGAACTCCACGCCCTGCGGCGTCGTGCGCTCGGACATGCCGATTAATACCGCCCCGCGGCCAATCACCAGTACGTCGCCGCCTTCTAGCGTGGCGTGGTCGTAATTAATATTCTCGTCGCCGAAATACTTAATAAAATCGCCGTCGGCAAACGCCGGATGCCAGCGATATATTGCCCGCAGGTTATTCGTTTCACGCTGACGGGCCGGTTTCGCCATGGGGTTAATAGAGACGCCGTTATAAATCCAGCACGAGGTATCGCGGGTAAATAAATGGTTCGGCAGCGGCTTCATAATAAAATCATTCGCCGTGTGGGTATCCACCACCATATTTTTAATGGCCGCCGGAATTTCGCCGTAGGTTAATCCGCCGCTTAATCTGCGCGCCAGTTCGCGGTGCGGCATATCCGCCAGCCAGCCGCGGACGTCGCCGGCAAAGGTCGGGCCGAGGCGATAGTCAGAGATTTGGGTATCCAGAAGCCAGGCTTTCGCTTCTGCAATATCAAGGGTTTGTGTCAGAAGGTCGGTCAATAGCAGGACTTCCACACCCTGCTCGCGCAGCGTGTTGGCGAAGATGTCATGCTCCTCACCCGCCCGCTCAACCGAGAGCACGTCATCGAAAAGCAGCTCCTGACAGTTTGATGGCGTTAAACGTTTCAGACTTAAATTAGGACGATGCAGCATAACGCTACGCAATTGACCAATTTCAGAACCGACGTAATGCTTTTCCATAATTATTCCTTTAACTGTTTTTCAGAATAAAAAGGGCATGCGCCATGTGATGTGTTTAATTTCATGGCGGCTAAGCTCAATTGATTTCGTGATTCATACTAGGCAGTTAAATAATCCGTATTGTGATATCGCTCACGCGAAACTGGATATTAAGGGGTTTGTTTTCATTTGCATGATTCGCGTCAGATAATGATTGATTTCATATTATTGAGGGGTGAATAGCTAAGCAGGATCCGCTGGCATTATTCGAGGTTGTTATTATTTTGTAGATTTTAATCTTTTGAAATACATTGTTATGTATCTGATTTTAAATGAAAAACATCATGAGCAAGAATGGCTATGCAATTAACGTAATTAACTATTTTAGACTTAAGGAAAATCAATAAATAATTATGGTTTTTTAGAGCAAATTATCAAAACAGTAAAGTGTGAGACGGCAACGGGTTTTGTTAATTAGAGAGCATGATCAAGAGGTTAGAAGAGTCGTCCGATAAGCGTTGATCGAGGTTATGCATAACCCCTGCATAATTGCCTGGACAGGATTAACAGTGAATTAACACCTTTCCCGATAAACATGCGCTCGCGCAAACCTCTTCGAAAAAGGGCTGGTATGGCAGTCTTAACTCTCGTATAAAAGATAAAAATGAAACGTTGTTTTACGTTGAGGGATTTCACATGATTATCGGCAACATCCACCATCTGCAGCACTGGCTGCCTGACGCGCTGCGCCAGGCGATTGAGCACGTTAAAGCCCACGTCACTGACGCCACGCCGCTCGGGAAACACGACATCAACGGCAGCAGCCTGTTCTATCTGGTCTCGGAAGATATGACCCAGCCGTTCGCCGAGCGCCGCGCCGAGTACCACGCGCGCTATCTGGACATCCAGATAATTATGAAGGGCCAGGAAGGGATGACCTTCAGCACCCTGCCGCACGGCGCGCCCGACACCGACTGGCTGGCGGACAAAGACATCGCGTTCCTGCCGGAAGGCGAGCAGGAGAAAACCGTGGTGCTGAGCGAAGGGGATTTTGTGGTGTTCTGGCCGGGCGAAGTGCACAAGCCGCTGTGCGCGGTGGGGACGCCTGCGAAGGTGCGCAAGGTTGTTGTGAAGATGCTGATTAGCTAATCGGGTTTACTCCCTCTCCCTGTGGGAGAGGGCCGGGGTGAGGGCATCAGACCGCAGAAGAGTCCATCACTCCCCAAGCGTCGCCACCATCACCGCCTTAATCGTATGCATCCGGTTTTCCGCCTGGTCGAACACGATGCTCGCCGCCGACTCAAACACCTCGTCCGTCACTTCCATCCCGCCGTGCAGATCGAACTCTTTCGCCATATGCTTGCCGAGCGTGGTCTGGTCGTCATGGAACGCCGGCAGACAGTGCAGGAACTTCACGTTCGGGTTGCCGGTCAGCGCCATCATCTGCGCATTCACCTGATACCCGCGCAGCAGCGCAATCCGCTCCGCCCACTTCTCTTTGGCTTCGCCCATCGACACCCACACGTCGGTATAGATAAAGTCCGCGCCCTTCACGCCCGCCGCCACGTCTTCCGTCAGGGTGATCTTCCCGCCGTGCTTCTCCGCCAGCGCGCTGCACTCCGCCACCAGGCTCTCTTCCGGCCAGCAGGCTTTCGGGGCCACCAGGCGCAGATCCAGCCCGGTCAGCGCCGCTGCTTCCAGCATCGAGTTGCCCATGTTGTTGCGCGCGTCGCCCGCGTAGACCAGCGTCATCTCGTTAAACGCCTTGCCAGGCAGGTGCTCCTGCATGGTCAGCAGGTCCGCCAGCAGCTGCGTCGGGTGGAACTCGTTGGTCAGCCCGTTCCACACCGGCACGCCCGCGTACTGCGCCAGCGTTTCGACCACTTCCTGGCCGTGGCCGCGATACTGAATGCCGTCGTACATCCGCCCGAGAACCCGCGCGGTATCCTTAATTGACTCTTTATGCCCAATCTGGCTGCCGCTCGGCCCTAAATACGTGACGCGCGCGCCCTGGTCAAATGCGGCAACTTCGAAAGAGCAACGTGTACGGGTCGAGTCTTTTTCGAAGATGAGCGCAATGTTTTTACCGGTAAGCTTCTGTACTTCCTTGCCATTTTTTTTATCGGCTTTGAGCTGTGCGGCAAGGGTCAGCAGAGAAGTGAACTGTGCAGGGGTAAAGTCGAGCAATTTCAGAAAGTGTTTCTTGTATAAATCGGACATTTTATCCTCGCATGGCGAACGCCACTTATTGAATTAAAATTCACTTTATATGTGTAATTATTCATTTGCAACCCCGTTTCACAAATCTTTCTTACAAAGGTGGAGGCAAACCCGTCCGTGTGTGAAAATAGAAGTATCTGCCGCACTTTAAAGAGGATT
This sequence comes from Enterobacter sp. UPMP2060, assembly GCF_053709655.1. Lineage (NCBI taxonomy): Bacteria > Pseudomonadati > Pseudomonadota > Gammaproteobacteria > Enterobacterales > Enterobacteriaceae > Enterobacter > Enterobacter sp. UPMP2060. The sequence continues at coordinate 2,702 of NZ_JBSKJQ010000012.1, read as the reverse complement.
GAGCCATGGCAAACCCGGAACACTTGGAAGAGCAACGCGAAGAGACGCGTCTGATTATTGAAGAACTGCTGGAAGACGGTAGCGATCCGGACGCGCTGTACACCATCGAGCACCATTTCTCTGCGGATGATTTCGACGCGCTGGAAAAGCTGGCCGTGGAAGCCTTCAAGCTGGGTTACGAAGTGACCGAGCCGGAAGAGCTGGAAGTGGAAGAGGGTGACACCGTCATCTGCTGCGACATCCTGAGCGAAGGCGCGCTGAAGGCGGAGCTGATCGACGCGCAGGTAGAACAGCTGATGAACCTGGCCGAGAAGTTTGAAGTGGAATACGACGGCTGGGGAACCTACTTCGAAGATCCGAACGGTGAAGACGGCGAAGAAGGCGACGACGAAGATTACGTCGACGAAGACGACGACGGCGTGCGTCACTAAGCGTTTCAGGCGGTGGCGCGCGCCACCGCTTTTTCAAGGCAGAACCATGGATTACCCGCAGATACTCGCCCCCGTACTCAACTTCCTCCAGTGCCCGACCCCGCAAGCATGGATTGATAAAGCCCGCGACCCGGCGAACCTGCCGCTGCTGCTGACCGACCACATGGTGTGCGAGCTCAAGGCCGCCCAGACCGCGCTGCTGCTGGTGCGTAAATACGTCGCCGACGAAAGCGGTGCCGACGCGCTGCTAGACTGGCTCAAACCCTACGAACAGTTCACCTTCCGCGACGGCCCGGAGCCGGACTTCATCGCCCTGCATAAGCAGATTGGCAAAAGCGTGATGCCCAAAACCGACGATCCGTGGGGCCAGGCGCTCATCGACAGCATGGTGCTGCTGATTAAAGAGGAGCTGCACCACTTCTGGCAGGTGCGCGAGGCGATGCTGGCCCGCGACATTCCGTACGTCAAAATCACCGCCAGCCGCTACGCCAAAGGGATGCTGAAGGAAGTGCGCACTCACGAACCGCTGACGCTGATCGACAAGCTCATCTGCGGCGCCTACATCGAAGCCCGCTCCTGCGAACGCTTCGCCGCGCTGGCCCCGTTCCTCGACGACGACCTGCAGAAGTTCTATCTCTCGCTGCTGCGCTCGGAAGCGCGCCACTATCAGGACTACCTGACGCTTGCCCGGCAGGTGAGCGATGACGATATCTCACCGCGCATACAGCTTTTTGGCGAAATTGAAGCCACACTTATCTCGACACCGGACAACGAGTTTCGCTTCCACAGCGGCGTGCCGGTGTAAACCGGCACAACTCAAGGATAAGGATGCGAGATGAATAAAATGTGGACCCGTACCGTGATGGTTGTTGTGGTGGCCGCCGCCGTGGCGTTCTGGGTGTTTTTCGACAGGCAGCGCGCCCCTGAACAGCAGATGGATAACGCCCTCAACGCGATGCCCGCCTGGCAGGTGATTAAGGAGCAGGAGCCCGCGCTGCATCAGCGCATCCTCGACCAGATGGCCGCCCTGCAAAAAGCGGGCGAGCCGGAGCAGCAGATTATCGACACCATCCAGCCGCAGCTCCTGCATCTGCAGATGTCGCGCCTGCAAAACGCCCCGGACGCCAACGTGGTGAACTACATGACCATCAACATGGAGCAGACCGCCGCCATCCAGAAGGTGAGCGACGACGCCTGCTTCCGCTTCCTCTACCCGACAGTGAAGGGCGGCGTGAACCCGATGCGCATGCTGGATAAAGACCTGATGACGCGGCGCATGCAGGCCGATGCCGACATGATGCGCGCGGCCTACGGCAAAAACCGCCACACCGTGACCCCGGCCGAACGCGAGGCGGCCGTCGAGGACGTGCGGCCGATTATGAAGGCACTTGCCGATAAGTACGGCGAGGACATTCAGCTGCTGCAGATGCCGGAGAAGGCGGCGGGCAAAGAGAAGCTCTCCTGCGATATGGTGCAGGAGATGTGGGCGAAGGTGCTGGCGCTGCCGGAGCAGAAGGCGGCGGGGGTGATTCGGCTGGCGGTGTCTGAGCTGGACTGACGATAGCGCTGGTTTTTTGGGCACTTAGCGCGGGTTTAGCGCGTCGTCGCTTGCATGGCGGCGCGCGACAGGTATAATCCACAACGTTTCCGCATCCCCTTCAGTGCCGAAGTGGCGAAATCGGTAGACGCAGTTGATTCAAAATCAACCGTAGAAATACGTGCCGGTTCGAGTCCGGCCTTCGGCACCAAAAGATATAAAATCTTAGGTAAATGTATACGGGTTTTATCTTCTTTCAATTTTTATGTTAAAACCATAAATGTCAAATCATTATTTTTCATGTTAGGTGTTTTTACTGGGATATATGGAAAATATACGGCTTTAATAGAATTTATAAAAAAATATAGTTTCTCGATGATTTTTCCATGTGAGAGTTTTTTATAAATAAATATTTTATTGGTAACTTGATTTTTAACATTGTATTCCTGGTGTTGATTTTTTGATATGCCATCAGGCTGATTGCGAAATAATTTCGATACTCATATTTTTGTTGTGCCATTTTGTAATTTGTTTTTAATTTTTTGTCCTGGTTGTTTAAATTGTGATTCTCCTTAATATATGTAATAACTTGTTTGTTTTAATTAATTGTAGCATGTCGCGCTGGATGCTTTGGCTTTATTTGGTTATATTTTTCGTAATGCTCTTTATATATTGTTGGTGATATGAATGCTTTAAGAATATTGTGAGTTCCGGTTGGTTTTTTGTGATGTAAT
>NZ_JBSKJQ010000011.1:0-138883 GCF_053709655.1 Enterobacter sp. UPMP2060 | reverse complement strand
GTTTTTCCCTCTCCCCCCTCCTTGAAACTTTCTCACCTTCCGCTTGCAGGCTCGACATTATGCCCGTTTCTGGGTATCGTTAGCTATCTGGATGTCTAAACGTTTATACGTATGCTGTGAGGATATAAAGCTATGCCGATTCGGGTGCAGGACGAGCTACCAGCCGTCAATTTCTTGCGTGAAGAAAACGTCTTCGTCATGACGGCTTCGCGTGCGACAGGTCAGGAAATTCGCCCGCTGAAGGTGCTTATTCTCAATCTGATGCCAAAAAAGATCGAAACAGAAAACCAGTTCCTGCGTCTTCTGTCGAACTCCCCGCTGCAGGTGGATATCCAGTTGCTGCGAATCGATGCCCGTGAATCACGTAACACGCCATCTGAGCATTTGAACAACTTCTACTGTAACTTCGATGACATTCAGGGGGAAAACTTCGACGGACTGATCGTGACCGGCGCGCCGCTCGGTCTGGTTGAATTTAACGATGTCGCCTACTGGCCGCAGATCAAACAGGTTCTGGAGTGGGCAAAAGATCACGTTACCTCCACATTGTTTGTCTGTTGGGCGGTACAAGCCGCACTGAATATTCTTTATGGCATCCCCAAGCAAACCCGCACTGAAAAGCTCTCCGGCGTATACGAACACCACATTCTTCATCCACATGCGTTGCTGACGCGCGGTTTCGATGACTCTTTCCTGGCCCCGCATTCTCGCTACGCCGATTTCCCGGCCCAGCTGATTCGTGATTACACCGATCTGGAGATCCTGGCCGAAACGGAAGATGGGGATGCTTACCTGTTTGCCAGCAAGGATAAACGCATTGCTTTTGTGACCGGACATCCTGAGTACGATCCGCATACCCTCGCATCAGAGTATTTCCGTGATGTCGAAGCGGGTCTTAATCCGGACGTACCGTACAACTATTTCCCGAAAGACGATCCGCAAAACAAACCGAGAGCAACCTGGCGCAGTCACGGAAATTTGCTGTTCACTAACTGGCTCAACTATTACGTCTATCAGATAACGCCATACGATCTGCGTCACATGAATCCGACGCTGGAGTAATCTTCTGCACTAAACGATCCTAAAGCGTTTCAGCTATTCAAATCAGGCACCTTCGGGTGCCTTTTTTATTTCCGAAATGTCACTCACCGTTCGATCCAACTTTAATCTCAATGAAATCAATCAATTAATAACAATTAATAATTAAAATGGAAATTGTTTTTGATTTTAGAAAAAATATAGATAGTCTTAATTCTGCTGAGCGAAAACTACCCAACGATCTTTCGTTCGCATCGGGGGCGTGATTTTGGATCTTTGATGAGGAGCAGAGTAATGACTCAACAGGCAACGACGGTCGATGAACTGGCCTTTACCCAGCCGTATGGCGAGCAAGAACAGCAAGTTTTGACGGCGGAAGCGGTAGAATTTCTCACTGAACTGGTGACCCGCTTTACGCCGCAGCGTAATAAGCTGCTGGCGGCACGCATTCATCAGCAGCAGGAAATTGACGATGGCAAGTTGCCTGGATTCATTTCGGAAACCGCTTCCATTCGTCGCGGTGAGTGGAAAATCCGCGGCATCCCTGAAGATTTACAGGATCGTCGCGTTGAGATCACCGGTCCGGTAGAGCGCAAAATGGTGATCAACGCCATGAACGCCAACGTTAAAGTCTTTATGGCCGATTTTGAAGACTCACTGGCGCCGGACTGGCGTAAGGTCATCGAGGGGCAGATTAACCTGCGCGACGCCGTGAACGGCACCATCAGCTATACCAACGAAGCCGGCAAAATTTACCAGCTCAAACCGAACCCTGCGGTGCTGATCTGTCGCGTACGCGGCCTGCACCTGCCTGAAAAACATGTCACCTGGCGTGGGGAAGCCATTCCGGGCAGCCTGTTTGATTTCGCACTCTATTTCTTCCACAACTACAAGAACCTGCTGGCAAAAGGCAGCGGCCCTTATTTCTATTTGCCAAAAACGCAGGCCTGGCAGGAAGCGGCCTGGTGGAGCGAAGTCTTCAGCTATGCGGAAGATCGTTTCAACCTGCCGCGCGGCACCATCAAAGCCACGCTGCTGATTGAAACGCTACCTGCCGTGTTCCAGATGAATGAAATTCTGCACGCCCTGCGCGACCACATCGTCGGCCTGAACTGCGGGCGCTGGGACTATATTTTCAGCTACATCAAAACCCTGAAAAACTATCCCGACCGCGTACTGCCGGATCGCCAGGTCGTGACCATGGATAAACCGTTCCTGAGCGCCTACTCGCGCCTGCTGATCAAAACCTGCCACAAGCGCGGCGCCTTTGCGATGGGCGGCATGGCGGCATTTATCCCGAGCAAAGACGCAGAACGCAACAATCAGGTGCTCAACAAGGTGAAGGCCGACAAAGAGCTTGAAGCCCGTAACGGTCACGACGGCACGTGGATTGCCCATCCCGGCCTGGCCGATACGGCGATGGAGGTCTTTAACCGCGTTCTCGGCGACAACAAAAACCAGCTGTTTGTCACGCGCGAAGACGATGCCCCAACGGCTGAAGAACAGCTGCTGGCACCGTGCGCGGGCGAGCGTACGGAAGAGGGCATGCGTGCCAATATCCGCGTCGCGGTCCAGTACATCGAAGCATGGATCTCCGGCAACGGCTGCGTACCTATCTACGGCCTGATGGAAGATGCCGCGACGGCGGAGATCTCACGTACCTCCATCTGGCAGTGGATCCACCATCAAAAAACGCTCAGCAACGGCAAACCGGTGACCAAGACCCTGTTCCGCCAGATGCTGGCCGAAGAGATGCGGGTGATCCAGGACGAGCTGGGCGAGCACCGCTTCAGCAGCGGACGTTTTGACGACGCCGCGCGCCTGATGGAGCAAATCACCACATCAGATGACTTAATCGACTTCCTGACCCTGCCGGGCTACCGCTTCCTGGCGTAACTCACCACATAACAATATGGAGCATCTGCACATGAAAACCCGTACCCAACAAATCGAAGAGTTGAAGAAAGAGTGGACACAGCCTCGCTGGGAAGGCATCCGCCGTCCTTACAGCGCGGAGGAAGTGGTGAAATTACGCGGCTCGGTCAATCCGGAATGCACGCTGGCACAGAACGGTGCGGCGAAAATGTGGAAGCTGCTGCACGGTGGCTCTAAAAAGGGCTACATCAACAGCCTCGGCGCGCTGACCGGCGGTCAGGCGCTGCAGCAGGCGAAGGCGGGTATTGAGGCGATTTATCTCTCCGGCTGGCAGGTCGCGGCGGACGCCAACCTGGCCTCCAGCATGTACCCGGATCAGTCGCTCTATCCGGCTAACTCCGTGCCGTCGGTGGTGGATCGGATCAACAATACCTTCCGCCGTGCAGATCAGATCCAATGGGCCGCTGGAATCGAACCTGGAGATCCGCGCTTTATTGACTACTTCCTGCCGATCGTCGCGGATGCGGAAGCGGGCTTCGGCGGCGTGCTGAACGCCTTCGAGCTGATGAAGTCGATGATTGAGGCCGGTGCAGCGGCCGTTCACTTCGAAGACCAGCTGGCGTCAGTGAAAAAATGCGGACACATGGGCGGTAAGGTGCTGGTTCCTACACAGGAAGCCGTACAGAAGCTGGTTGCCGCGCGTCTGGCTGCTGACGTGCTCGGCGTGCCGACGCTGGTGATTGCCCGTACTGATGCGGACGCGGCGGACCTGATCACCTCTGACTGTGACCCGTACGACAGCGAGTTCATCACCGGCGAGCGTACCAGTGAAGGCTTCTACCGCACCCATGCCGGCATTGAACAGGCGATCAGCCGCGGCCTGGCGTACGCGCCTTATGCAGACCTGGTCTGGTGTGAAACCTCCACGCCGGATCTGGCGCTGGCAAAACGCTTTGCTGACGCCATCCACGCGAAGTATCCGGGCAAACTGCTGGCCTATAACTGCTCGCCGTCCTTCAACTGGCAGAAAAAGCTGGATGACAAAACCATCGCCAGCTTCCAGCAGCAGCTGTCCGACATGGGCTACAAATACCAGTTCATTACCCTGGCCGGTATCCACAGCATGTGGTTCAACATGTTCGACCTGGCGCACGCCTATGCGCAGGGTGAGGGCATGAAGCACTACGTTGAGAAGGTGCAGCAGCCGGAGTTTGCGGCGGGCAAAGACGGTTACACCTTCGTGTCTCACCAGCAGGAGGTGGGAACCGGCTACTTTGACAATGTGACCACGATTATCCAGGGCGGAACCTCCTCCGTCACCGCCTTAACGGGTTCAACGGAAGAAGCACAGTTCTAATCTTTTCCCCCTCTCCCCTCTCGGGGAGAGGGTTGGGGTGAGGGGGAATATATGTCGCGTGGCCTGGAATTGCTGATTGCCCAAACTATTTTGCAGGGCTTCGATGCCCAGTATGGTCGTTTTCTTGAAGTGACATCCGGCGCGCAGCAGCGCTTCGAACATGCAGACTGGCATGCGGTTCAGCAGGCTATGAAGCAACGTATCCATCTCTATGACCACCACGTGGGTCTGGTGGTGGAGCAGCTGCGCTGTATTACCGACGGTAAAAGTCCGGACGCGGAATTTTTACTGCGCGTGAAAGAGCACTACACCCATTTGTTACCCGATTACCCGCGCTTCGAGATTGCGGAGAGCTTTTTCAACTCCGTCTATTGCCGGTTATTTGACCACCGCTCATTATCTCCTGAGCGGTTATTTATCTTCAGCTCCCAGCCCGAGCGACGCTTTCGAACCATTCCCCGTCCGCTGGCGAAAGATTTCTTTCCCGATCGCGGATGGGAAAAGCTCCTGCACCGCGTGCTAACGGATCTGCCGCTGCGCCTGCCCTGGGAGAATAAAACCCGGGATATCGGCTATATCCACGCCCATCTCAACGAAACCTTCGGCGCGGAGGTGCTCAGCCACAGCCATTTGCAGGTTGCCAACGAGCTTTTCTACCGCAATAAAGCCGCCTGGCTGGTGGGCAAACTGGTTACGCCGACCGCCATTGTGCCGTTTCTGCTGCCCATTCACCGTACCGACGACGGGGAACTGTTTGTCGATACCTGCCTGACTACCAGCGCCGAGGCCAGCATCGTGTTTGGCTTCGCTCGCTCCTATTTCATGGTGTACGCCCCGCTGCCTGCCGCGCTGGTGGAGTGGCTGCGCGAAATCCTGCCGGGCAAAACCACCGCCGAGCTGTATATGGCGATTGGCTGCCAGAAGCACGCCAAAACGGAAAGCTATAGGGAGTACCTGCGTTATGTCACCGCGGCCGATGAGCAGTTTATCGAAGCGCCCGGCATTCGCGGTATGGTGATGCTGGTCTTTACGCTGCCGGGTTTCGACCGGGTCTTTAAGGTGATTAAAGACAGATTCGCACCGCAGAAAGAGATGACCGCCGCGCACGTTCGCGCCTGCTATCAGCTGGTCAAAGAGCACGACCGCGTCGGGCGCATGGCGGATACCCAGGAGTTCGAAAACTTTGTGCTGGATAAACAGCAGATCGACCCGGCGCTCATGGCGCTGTTAATGCAGGAAGCACCTGCGAAAATCACCGATCTTGGCGACAAAATTGCCATTAGCCATCTCTACATCGAACGCCGTATGGTGCCGCTGAATATCTGGCTTGAGCAGTCCGAAGGCCAGGCGCTGCGGGATGCCATTGAAGAGTACGGCAACGCGATTCGCCAGCTTGCCGCCGCCAATATTTTCCCGGGCGACATGCTGTTTAAAAACTTCGGCGTCACCCGTCACGGGCGCGTGGTGTTCTACGACTACGACGAAATTTGCTACATGACCGAAGTGAATTTCCGCGATATACCACAGCCCCGCTACCCGGAAGACGAGCTTTCCGGCGAGCCGTGGTACAGCGTCTCGCCGGGTGATGTTTTTCCGGAGGAGTTTCGCCACTGGCTGTGTGCCGACCCGCGCATCGGGCCATTATTTGAAGAGATGCATGAGGATCTGTTCCGCGCCAGCTACTGGCGCGGGCTGCAAACGCGGATCAAAAATGGGCATGTCGAAGATGTGTACGCTTACCGCCGCAAGCAGAGGTTTTGCATTAGGTTTGCCCCCTCTCTTGCAGGGTGAGAACATCATGTTTTCTCCCTCTCCCTGTGGGAGAGGGCCGGGGTGAGGCCATCAGGCCGCACTCAATCTCAACGAATCCCACCATACGCCAGCGTCACCTCTTTCGCCGCCTTAATCACCAGCGCGCCCAGCTCGGTCACGCGGTCGTCGGTCATGCGCGAAATCGGCCCGGAGATGGAGATGGCGGCAAACGGCTCGCGGTGCTCGTCAAAAATACAGGCCGCGAGGCAGCGCAGGCCCAGGGCATGTTCTTCATCATCAAACGAATAGCCACGCTTGCGGGTCAGGGCCAGATCTTCTTTCAGATGCACGGGCGACACCAGCGTGGCGTGGGTATAGGCGTGCAGCCCTTTACGGTGCAGTAGTCCCGTCACCTGCTCTTCGCTCAGCTGCGAAAGAAACGCTTTCCCCGCCCCGGAGGCATGCATCGGCAGCTTGCCGCCAATCGGTGCGGACATGCGCATCAGCTGCGTGCACTGCACCTGGTCGATGATAATCGCCTGGTGGTCGCTCTGGTCCAGCACCGCCAGGTTTACGGTCTCGCCGGATTCCTCCATCAGCTTGCGCAGAATCGGGTGCACAATTGCCAGCAGGTTGCGGCTCTGCAGGAAGCTGCTGCCGACGATAAACGCATGCGCGCCCACCGCCCAGTGCCCCAGCTCGCCGACCTGACGCACAAAGCCCAGCTGCTGCATGGTGGTCAGCAGGCGGTGCGTCGTGGAGTTCGGCAGGCCAGCCTGCTGGGCCAGCTCCGTCAGGGCCACGCTGCTGTGCGACTCGGCTATCCACTCCAGCAGCTTCAAACCGCGCGTGAGCGATTGAACCTGTCCGCCCTGTTGTGCGGCGGCGGTGGTGGCAGCAGGTTTTCTGCCGCGTTTAGCGGGAACGGTCGCGACCATGACGATCTCCTTTTTCTGTATCGTGGAAATCATTTTCGTTTTATTTGGTGAATTTGCAACCGTTATCCTGACTGATCGGAGGAGTGATGGTGAACATGTCTCATGTTACCGCTGTGCGACTTTTCCACTCTGCGAGATTGTGCCAGTATGGAACGCAGCCTTTTGGCCTTGTTGAGCGTTGTCGGGAGCAAGTGTGAGCAGCAAAGTAGAGCAACTGCGTGCGCAGTTAAATGAACGAATTCTGGTGCTGGACGGCGGGATGGGCACCATGATCCAGGGGTATCGTCTGAGTGAAGACGATTTCCGCGGCGAACGCTTTGCCGACTGGCCCTGCGACCTGAAAGGGAACAACGACCTGCTTGTGCTCAGCAAGCCGTCCGTTATTAAGGATATCCACAACGCCTACTTCGAAGCGGGTGCGGATATCGTTGAAACCAACACCTTCAACTCGACAACCATCGCCATGGCGGATTACCAGATGGAATCCCTGTCGGCGGAAATCAACCTGGAAGCCGCGAAGCTGGCGCGCGCCTGCGCCGACGAGTGGACGGCCCGCACGCCGGATAAGCCTCGCTACGTTGCCGGGGTGCTTGGCCCGACGAACCGCACCGCGTCGATTTCACCGGACGTCAACGACCCGGCGTTTCGTAATATCACCTTCGATCAGCTGGTCGCGGCCTACCGTGAATCGACCAAAGCGCTGGTGGAAGGCGGTTCCGATCTGATCCTGATTGAAACCGTATTCGACACCCTCAATGCCAAAGCCGCGATTTACGCGGTGAAAGAGGAATTTGAAGCGCTCGGCGTTGACCTGCCAATCATGATTTCCGGCACCATCACTGACGCCTCCGGCCGTACCCTGTCCGGCCAGACAACCGAAGCGTTTTATAACTCCCTGCGCCACGCCGAAGCGCTCTCCTTTGGCCTGAACTGCGCGCTGGGGCCGGATGAGCTGCGCCAGTACGTGCAGGAGCTTTCCCGCATCGCGGAATGCTACGTCACCGCCCACCCGAACGCCGGTCTGCCAAACGCGTTCGGTGAATACGATCTCGATGCCGACACCATGGCGGCGCAAATCCGCGAGTGGGCCGAGTCTGGCTTCCTGAACATCGTCGGCGGCTGCTGCGGTACCACGCCGGAGCACATCGCGGCCATGAGCAACGCCGTGGCCGGTCTGCCGCCGCGCAAGCTGCCCGAGCTTCCGGTTGCCTGTCGTCTGTCCGGCCTGGAGCCGTTGACCATCGGCGACGACAGCCTGTTTGTGAACGTGGGTGAGCGTACTAACGTCACCGGTTCCGCAAAGTTCAAACGCCTGATTAAAGAAGAGAAGTACAGCGAAGCGCTGGACGTTGCCCGCCAGCAGGTAGAAAGCGGCGCGCAGATTATCGATATCAACATGGATGAGGGGATGCTCGACGCCGAAGCGGCGATGGTGCGTTTCCTCAACCTGATTGCCGGTGAGCCGGACATTGCCCGCGTGCCGATCATGATTGACTCCTCCAAGTGGGAGGTCATCGAAAAAGGGCTGAAGTGCATCCAGGGTAAAGGCATCGTCAACTCCATCTCGATGAAAGAGGGTGTCGATATCTTTATCCACCACGCGAAGATGGTCCGCCGCTACGGTGCCGCCGTGGTGGTGATGGCCTTTGACGAAGTGGGTCAGGCCGATACCCGCGAGCGCAAAATCGAGATTTGCCGCCGCGCGTACAAGATTTTGACCGAAGAGGTGGGCTTCCCGCCGGAAGACATTATCTTTGACCCGAATATCTTCGCCGTTGCGACCGGGATTGAAGAGCACAACAACTACGCCCAGGACTTTATCGGCGCATGTGAAGACATCAAGCGAGAGCTGCCGCATGCGCTGATCTCCGGCGGCGTATCGAACGTGTCGTTCTCGTTCCGCGGCAACGACCCGGTGCGCGAAGCGATCCACGCCGTGTTCCTCTACTACGCCATCCGCAACGGCATGGACATGGGGATCGTTAACGCCGGCCAGCTGGCGATTTACGACGACCTTCCCGCCGAGCTGCGCGATGCTGTAGAGGACGTGATCCTTAACCGCCGCGACGACGCCACCGAGCGCATGCTGGACCTGGCGGAGAAATACCGCGGCAGCAAATCGGATGAGGCGGCAAACGTTCAGCAGGCCGAGTGGCGTTCGTGGGACGTGAAAAAGCGTCTGGAATACTCGCTGGTCAAAGGTATCACCGAATTTATCGAGCTCGATACCGAAGAGGCGCGCCAGCAGGCAGCCCGCCCGATTGAGGTGATCGAAGGTCCCCTGATGGACGGCATGAACGTGGTCGGCGATCTGTTCGGTGAGGGCAAAATGTTCCTGCCGCAGGTGGTGAAATCCGCCCGCGTGATGAAGCAAGCGGTAGCATATCTTGAGCCCTACATCGAAGCCAGCAAAGAGAAAGGCTCCAGCAACGGCAAGATGGTTATCGCCACCGTGAAGGGCGACGTGCACGACATCGGCAAGAACATCGTCGGCGTAGTGCTGCAGTGTAATAACTACGAGATTATCGACCTCGGCGTGATGGTCCCGGCGGACAAAATCCTCAAGACCGCGCGCGAAGTGAACGCCGACCTGATTGGCCTCTCCGGCCTGATTACGCCGTCGCTCGACGAAATGGTCAACGTGGCAAAAGAGATGGAGCGACAGGGCTTCACCATTCCGCTATTGATTGGCGGGGCGACCACCTCGAAAGCGCACACGGCGGTGAAAATCGAGCAGAACTACAGCGGCCCGACGGTCTACGTGCAGAACGCCTCGCGTACGGTGGGCGTGGTCTCCGCGCTGCTCTCCGACACCCAGCGCGACGATTTTGTGGCGCGCACCCGCAAAGAGTACGAAACAGTTCGCATCCAGCACGGCCGTAAGAAGCCGCGCACCCCGCCTGTTTCGCTTCAGGCGGCGCGCGACAACGATCTGGCCTTCGACTGGTCCAGCTACACGCCGCCGGTCGCACACCGTCTGGGCGTGCAGGACGTGACGGCCAGCATCGAGACGCTGCGCAACTACATCGACTGGACGCCGTTCTTTATGACCTGGTCGCTGGCGGGCAAATATCCGCGCATCCTGGAAGACGAGGTGGTTGGCGAGGAGGCGAAGCGCCTGTTTAAAGATGCCAACGATATGCTCGACACGCTGAGCGCAGAGAAAAGCCTCAACCCGCGCGGCGTGGTGGGCCTGTTCCCGGCGAACCGCGTGGGCGACGACATCGAAATCTATCGCGATGAAACCCGCACCCACGTGCTGGCGGTCAGCCGCCATCTGCGCCAGCAAACCGAGAAAGTGGGCTTTGCCAACTACTGCCTGGCCGATTTTGTCGCGCCGAAGCTGAGTGGTAAAGCCGACTATATCGGCGCTTTTGCGGTAACCGGCGGTCTGGAGGAAGACGCGCTGGCGGACGCGTTCGAAGCGCAGCACGATGATTACAATAAAATCATGGTGAAAGCGATTGCCGACCGCCTGGCGGAAGCCTTCGCCGAGTACCTCCACGAGCGCGTGCGTAAGGTGCACTGGGGCTACGCGGCGAATGAAAACCTCAGCAATGAGGATCTGATCCGCGAAAATTACCAGGGCATTCGCCCGGCGCCGGGCTATCCGGCCTGTCCGGAGCACACCGAAAAAGGCACCATCTGGAAGCTGCTGGACGTGGAAGCCCATACCGGCATGAAGCTCACCGAGTCGTTCGCCATGTGGCCAGGCGCGTCCGTTTCCGGCTGGTACTTCAGCCATCCGGACAGCAAGTACTTTGCCGTGGCGCAGCTGCAGCGGGATCAGATTGAAGATTACGCCCTGCGCAAAGGCATGAGCGTGTCTGAAGTGGAGCGCTGGCTGGCGCCTAATCTCGGCTACGACGCCGACTAAAATCACTTTTCCTTACAACAAACAGGGCGCTCATTGGGCGCCCTGTCTCTTTCTTACGTTTAAACCCTTATACTGAACCTATGGAAAACGAATAACGATAAGGAGGAAAACCTTCCGTGCTGACCCTGTTACACCTGCTCTCGGCAGTCGCCCTGCTCGTATGGGGCACCCATATCGTCCGTACCGGCGTGATGCGCGTATTTGGCGCGCGCTTACGTACCGTTCTCAGCAGCAGCGTTGAGAAGAAGCCGCTCGCCTTCTGCGCGGGCATTGGCGTAACGGCACTGGTGCAGAGCAGTAACGCCACGACACTGCTTGTGACCTCCTTTGTGGCGCAGGATCTGGTGGCGCTGGCCCCGGCGCTGGTGATTGTGCTGGGTGCGGATGTAGGTACCGCGCTGATGGCGCGTATCCTGACCTTCGATCTCTCCTGGCTGTCGCCGCTGCTGATTTTTCTCGGCGTCATCTTCTTCCTCGGCCGCAAACAGACGCGCGCCGGGCAGCTCGGGCGCGTAGGAATTGGCCTCGGGCTGATCCTGCTGGCGCTGGAGCTGATTGTGCAGGCAGTCACGCCAATCACCGAGGCCAATGGCGTTCAGGTCATCTTCGCCTCCCTGACCGGGGACATCATGCTGGACGCGCTCATTGGCGCGGTGTTTGCTATCGTCAGCTACTCCAGCCTGGCGGCGGTTCTGCTGACGGCCACGCTTACCGCCGCAGGGGCGATCTCTTTCCCGGTAGCGCTGTGTCTGGTGATCGGGGCCAACCTCGGCTCCGGCCTGCTGGCGATGCTTAACAACAGCGCCGCCAACGCCGCCGCCCGCCGCGTGGCGCTGGGCAGCCTGCTGTTTAAGCTGGTGGGCAGCCTGATTATCCTGCCCTTTATCCACCCGCTGGCGAACCTGATGGACAATCTCCCGCTGCCGAAGGCGGAGCTGGTGATCTACTTCCACGTGTTCTACAACCTGGTGCGCTGCCTGGCGATGGTGCCTTTTGCCGGGCCGATGGCCCGCTTCTGCGAGCGTCTCATTCAGGACGAACCGGAGCTGGATGCGCGCCTGAAGCCGAAGCACCTGGATACGTCCGCTCTGGATACCCCGGCGCTGGCGCTGGCGAATGCCGCGCGCGAGACGCTGCGCATGGGCGACGCAATGGAAACCATGCTCGAAGGCCTACAAAAGGTGATGCACGGCGAGCCGCGTGAAGAGAAAGAACTGCGCAGACTGGCGGACGATATCAACGTGCTCTATACCGCTATCAAGCTTTACCTGGCGCGTATGCCGCAGGACGAGCTGGCGGAAGAGGAGTCCCGCCGCTGGGCGGAAATCATCGAGATGTCGCTTAACCTTGAGCAGGCCTCGGATATCGTGGAGCGTATGGGCAGCGAGATCGCCGACAAATCCCTTGCCGCGCGTCGTGCGTTTTCAGGTGAAGGCCTGAAGGAGCTGGAAGCGCTGCACGAACAGCTGGTCAGCAACCTCAAGCTGGCGATGCTGGTCTTCTTCTCCAGCGACGTGCCGAGCGCGCGCCGCCTGCGCCGCAACAAGCATCGTTTCCGCATTCTGAACCGCCGCTACTCGCACGCCCACGTTGAGCGTCTGCACCAGCAGAACGTGCAGAGTATCGAAACCAGTTCGCTGCACTTGGGGCTGCTGGGGGATATGAAGCGTCTCAACTCGTTGTTCTGCGCGGTGGCGTACAGCGTGATGGAACAGCCGGATGAAGACGACGAGCGGGATGAGTATTAATCTTCGGCGTGTTTGATTGTTAGCCCAAGACCCAATGCTTTCATGACCGCCAGAGTGGTTTTAAGCGTTGGGTTTCCTTTATCACTGAACGATCGATACAGTTGCTCTCGTGATAGGCCAGTTTGCTGTGAAATGGTCGACATTCCTTTCGCTCGCGCGATGACGCCCAGCGCTTTAGCGATATACGCTGAGTCGCCCGTTTCTAAGGCATCAGCCATAAACACGGCGATTTCCTCGTCATCCACCAGCGCATTGGCTGGATCGTAGGGTGTTAATTTATGCATGCTCATTCACTCCTGCCATTGGGATTGCTCAGCATTTTTGCCATAAGTATGTCTCTGGCCTGGCTGCTTTTGTCACCACCACACAACAGCACGATGATGCAATTGCCCTGGTCTTTAAAATAGAGTCTATAGCCCGGACCATAGTGGATCCTCAGCTCACTTATACCTTCGCCCACGGGTTTAATGTCGCCCGCTAAACCATTTGCCAACCGAAAGAGGCGGGAAGCGATAATGGTCTTCGCTCGCCGATCTTTTAAGTTTTGCTCCCAGCGTTGGAAGGATTCTGTCTGAACGATCTCCTTCATATTACTCCATGTGATTTATAAACTACAAATGGTTGTCTCTGGAGAGTAAAGCTAAAAGGAGTTAGCTCAAGGATAAATGGCCTGACGCTAAATCCTGAAAGCGTCTCGCAAAATAAAAAACCCGTCTCAGTAACCGTCGGCTAATCTTTTTTTCCAGCCCATACCTAAGGTATATTTCGCCCTTCACAGGAGAAACTATGCTGCCAACTCAATCAACCCGATTAAACAAATACATTAGCGAGAGCGGGATCTGCTCACGTCGCGAGGCTGATCGTTACATTGAACAAGGTAACGTGTTTCTTAACGGCAAACGCGCCACCATCGGCGACCAGGTGGTCCCTGGCGATGTGGTTAAAGTGAATGGTCAGGTCATCGAACCGCGTGATGCTGAAGACCTGGTGTTTATCGCGTTGAACAAACCGGTTGGGATTGTCAGCACCACGGAAGACGGTGAGCGGGACAACATCGTTGATTTCGTGAACCACAGCAGCCGTATCTTCCCGATTGGCCGTCTGGATAAAGACTCACAGGGGCTGATTTTTCTCACCAACCACGGCGATCTGGTCAACAAAATTCTGCGTGCCGGTAACGACCACGAGAAAGAGTACATTGTGACGGTGAATAAGCCGGTCACGGACGAATTTATTCGCGGCATGGGCGCGGGCGTGCCGATCCTCGGTACCGTCACGAAAAAGTGTAAGGTGAAGAAAGAAGCGCCGTTCGCGTTCCGCATTACGCTGGTGCAGGGCTTAAACCGCCAGATCCGCCGTATGTGCGAGCACTTCGGTTATGAAGTGACGAAGCTGGAACGCACGCGCATCATGAACGTCAGCCTGTCCGGCATCCCGCTGGGCGAGTGGCGCGATTTAACGGATGATGAGCTGATTGAACTCTTCAAGCTTATCGAGAACTCCTCGTCCGAAGCGAAGCCGAAGGCCAAAGCAAAACCGAAAACCCAGGCGATTAAGCGCCCGGTGGTGAAGGCGCCGCAGGCGGAAGATAAGGGGCGAGGCAAGCCGGGTAATGGAAAACGCTTTACCCAGCCGGGGCGCAAAAAGAAAGGGCGCTGATTAGCGCCTTCCACGGGTAGACGTTGTGGCGGACCAGGAAAAGGTCGCCTCTGCATCGGGTTTATAAGCCTGCTCTTTTTTAAGCTTGCGGGCTTTTTTCGCCGCAGCGTCACGCTGCGCCATCAGCTTATCGATGTATTCTTTTTTCACCTGATTGGTTTCGGCGTTCGTCAGCGTGCGGCCATGTGCGATACGGGCACGGTCGAGAAGCGTTTTCAGTTCGCGCTGCTCGGCTTCCGTCATGTCTTTCTGGGTCAAACGTGGTGTAGCCATTGCTGAAGCCTCCTGATAGAGAGGCTTCAGTGTAAAGCAAGCCGCGCAAATTAACCCTGCTTCACCGCATCTTTTTTCGTTTGTTCATCAATCGGTTTGCCGGACCAGTAGCCCGCCAGCAGCGAGCCGGAGAGGTTATGCCAGACGGAGAACAGCGCGCCGGGCAGGGCCGCCAGCGGGGAGAAGTAAATTTTACCGAGCGCCGCCGCCAGGCCGGAGTTCTGCATGCCTACCTCGATTGCCAGCGTGCGGCAGGTCGATTCGTCAAAACCGAACAGCTTCCCGCCCCAGTAGCCGCCCAGCAGGCCAATAGTGTTATGCAGCACCACGGCGATGATCACCACAAAGCCCACGGAGGCAATGTGCGATGCGGAACCCGCCACCACGGCGCTGATGATTGCCAGAATGCAGACCATCGAAAACGCGGGCAGGTACGGCTCAACGGCCTTCACCACGCGCGGGAAAAGATGGTGAATGACCAGCCCCAGCGCAATCGGGATCACCACAATCTGCAGAATGCTGAGCAGCATGCCCATCACGTCCACCTGAATATGCGCGTCCACGTACAGACGGGTTAACAGCGGCGTGGCAACGACGCCAACCAGCGTCGAAACGGACGAGATCGTGACGGAGAGCGCCACGTCGCCTTTCGCCAGGTAGATCATGACGTTGGACGCCGTGCCGCTGGCCACGCTGCCTACCAGCACCATCCCGGCGGAGAGATCGGGCGGCATCTTAAAGGCCATTGCCAGCAGCCACGCCGCAAGCGGCATCACCAGGTAGTGCAGGAAGATCCCTGCCGCGACGGGCGCAGGGCGAGACAGCACGCGTTTAAAGTCGTCGATTTTCAGATGCACGCCCATACCGAACATGATCAGCATCAGCAGCGTGGCGACCCACGGACCAATGCCCGTGAATGTGGCGGGGGTGTAATACGCGAGTACGGAGAGCAGCAGCGCCCATAACGGGAACAGCCGCGTAACGGCGGATAACATAGTGGATTCCTTGCAGTATTGTCGTGTTGTTTAGTTATGAAAAAGCCGGGTCTGTGCCCGGCTTATAGGTATTGTTTATCCTGCTAACGAATTTTATTCAAACAAATTCTGATGAAGTTTCTGCACGACCTGCTCGGCCTGATCGGCAGGCACCAGGAAGCACAGGTTGTAGCTGGATGCGCCGTAGCAGATCATGCGGATGCTGAACGGGTCGAGCACGCCGAACACCTCTTTACCCACGCCGCAGGCGCGCGACAGCTTGTTGCCGATGATGGCAACCAGCGCCAGGTCTTCTTCTACTTCCACGCGGCACAGCTCAGACAGCTCAATCAGCAGCGACTGCGTCAGCAGCGTGTCGCCGGTGGAGGTCGAGCCGGTGGTGTCCAGCGTAAGCGCAATGCTCACTTCAGAGGTGGTGATCAGATCCACCGAGATATTGTGGCGCGCCAGAATGCCAAACACTTCCGCCAGGAAACCGCGTGAATGAAGCATATTGTGGCTGTGGAGCGTCACCAGCGTCTGGCGACGGCGCAGGGCCAGGGCGCGGAACAGCGGTGGGTTTTCCGTTTTTTTGCAGACCAGCGTCCCGCCCGCTTTCGGATCTTTGCTGGAGCCGACGAAGACCGGAATATCGCTGCGTACGGCCGGCAGCAGCGTTGCCGGGTGCAGCACTTTCGCACCGAAGGTGGCCATTTCAGCCGCTTCTTCAAAGGCGATCACATCAATACGTTTAGCCGCAGAAACGACGCGCGGGTCGGTGGTGTAAATGCCCGGAACATCCGTCCAGATATCCACGCGCGTTGCATGCAGGGCTTCGCCCAGCAGCGCGGCGGTGTAGTCGCTGCCGCCGCGGCCAAGCGTGGTGGTGCGGCCTTTCGCTTCACTGCCGATAAAGCCCTGGGTAATCACGATACCGTCTGCCAGGCGTGGTGCCAGCTGCTGATTGGTCAGCTCCGCCAGCGCCTCAACGTCCGGCTCGGCGCGGCCAAAGCGATCGCTCGTACGCATCACTTTACGCACGTCAAACCACTGCGCCTGAACGTTACGCTCGCGCATGATTTCAACAAACAGCAGGGTGGACATCAGCTCACCGTGGCTGACCAGTTCGTCGGTCAGGGCGGTGGAGGTAGCCAGAGACGCCGCTTCTGCCAGAGTGGTGATATTTTCCAGCAGACGTTCCACTTCCTCGCGGATGACGTTCGGGTTCTGCAGACGTTCAAGGATGTCGAACTGAATTTTGCGCAGTGCATCCAGCTTCACGAAACGTTCTGTCGCTTCCAGTCCTTCAGACAGAGAAACCAGCAGGTTCGTCACGCCGGCGGATGCTGAGAGCACCACCAGGCGGGTATTCGGATCGGCCAGCACCACATCGGCGCTGCGGTTCATGGCATCGTAATCGGCCACACTGGTGCCGCCAAATTTGGCGACCACAAAACTCGTCATAACAACCTCGTGTCAGGGAATGAATAAGCGACCTTGGCACAAGAGTGAAACGAAAACAGGTGCAGGCGCAAAATACGGCCCTATAAATAAAATGCGGGGGAGGTCCTGTCAATGCTGGGATTATGCGGATTTTTTATGGGGGGGTACCCCTGAGAAACAGGACTTATAACAGCGCCAGATTTTATGCTCCGTTTTAGGGCTTTTTGACCGACATTTCGCCGCCCCGGGAGGGCGCTTCAGCAGCTATACTTTTCGGGTCTTTTCACCTGTGTTTGATGCAGGCCAGGGCAATGGCATAAAAACCATCACAATTTTTATTTGCAGGCGCTACAATCGACCGCAGTCACAATTCTCAAATCAGAAGAGTATTGCTAATGAAAAACATCAACCCAACGCAGACCGCTGCCTGGCAGGCACTCCAGAAACATTTTGATGAAATGAAAGACGTCACCATCGCGGATCTGTTCGCGAAAGATGCCGATCGTTTCTCTAAGTTCTCCGCGACCTTCGACGACCTGATGCTGGTGGATTTCTCCAAAAACCGCATTACCGAAGAAACGCTGGCAAAACTGCAGGATCTGGCGAAAGAGACTGAGCTTGCCGACGCCATCAAATCCATGTTCTCCGGCGAGAAGATCAACCGTACCGAAGACCGTGCCGTGCTGCACGTGGCCCTGCGTAACCGTAGCAATACGCCAATCATCGTTGACGGCAAAGACGTCATGCCGGAAGTGAACGCGGTGCTGGAAAAGATGAAAGCCTTCTCCGAAGCGATCATCTCCGGTAGCTGGAAAGGCTACACCGGCAAAGCGATCACCGACGTGGTGAACATCGGTATCGGCGGTTCTGACCTCGGCCCGTTCATGGTGACCGAAGCGCTGCGCCCGTACAAAAACCACCTCAATATGCACTTTGTGTCTAACGTCGATGGTACCCACATCGCCGAAGTGCTGAAGAACGTGAACCCGGAAACGACCCTGTTCCTGGTTGCGTCCAAAACCTTCACCACTCAGGAAACCATGACCAACGCCCACAGCGCGCGCGACTGGTTCCTGAAAACCGCGGGTGACAACAAGCACGTGGCGAAACACTTCGCGGCGCTGTCTACCAACGGCAAAGCGGTCAGCGAGTTCGGCATTGATACCGCGAACATGTTCGAGTTCTGGGACTGGGTTGGCGGCCGCTACTCCCTGTGGTCTGCGATCGGTCTGTCTATCATCCTGTCCGTGGGCTTCGACAACTTCGTCGAGCTGCTCTCCGGCGCGCACGCGATGGACAAACACTTCTCCACCACCGCACCAGAGAAAAACCTGCCGGTGCTGCTGGCGCTGATCGGTATCTGGTACAACAACTTCTTCGGCGCTGAAACCGAAGCGATCCTGCCGTACGACCAGTACATGCACCGCTTTGCTGCTTACTTCCAGCAGGGCAACATGGAATCCAACGGTAAGTACGTTGACCGTAACGGCAACGCGGTGGATTACCAGACTGGCCCAATCATCTGGGGCGAGCCGGGCACCAACGGCCAGCATGCCTTCTACCAGCTGATTCACCAGGGCACCAAAATGGTACCGTGCGATTTCATCGCCCCGGCTATCACCCATAACCCGCTGTCCGACCACCATCCGAAGCTGCTGTCCAACTTCTTTGCGCAGACCGAAGCGCTGGCGTTCGGTAAATCCCGCGAAGTGGTTGAACAGGAATACCGTGACCAGGGTAAAGATCCGGCAACTCTGGACCACGTGGTGCCATTCAAAGTGTTCGAAGGCAACCGCCCAACCAACTCCATCCTGCTGCGCGAAATTACGCCGTTCAGCCTGGGCGCGCTGATTGCCCTGTACGAGCACAAGATCTTCACGCAGGGCGCCATCCTGAACATCTTCACCTTTGACCAGTGGGGCGTTGAGCTGGGCAAACAGCTGGCAAACCGTATTCTGCCAGAGCTGGGTGACGATAAAGCGATTGCCAGCCATGACAGCTCGACAAATGGTTTGATCAACCGTTATAAAGCCTGGCGTGCGTAATTAAAACGTCATGAAAACGTGCCGGCTTAATGCCGGCATTTTTTTATCGGATAATTCCTGATGTCTGTTAGTTAACTCAAATTCTGAATCTGAGTTTAATCCGAAAAAGACGCTTAACCCGTTAATTGCTGCGGTTTATTTTAAGAAAATACGTAGTGGTTCATTAATATGCTCATATTATAAGTTATTGATTTATAGCAGTTATATATTTATTTTATTTGTCTTTCATTTCCATTTTAACCATTAGTCCGAAAACTCCATCCCTATTTCCCCTTACGGCAAACCCACGGCAGTAGTTGTGTATACTCGATTCCGCCTGAAATTCTTTTCGGGCAAATCTCCATTCATTCATTGAAGGGAAATTGTTATGAAGAAAGTACTGTATGGCATTTTTGCCATATCTGCGCTTGCGGCGACATCTGTCTATGCAGCTCCGGTTCAGGTCGGGGAAGCGGCAGGTTCGGCTGCGACGTCTGCGTCTGCGGGAAGTTCTACCGCAGCCAGCGCCAGCACCGTAAGTTCAGCCGTGGGTGTCGCGCTGGCGGCAACCGGTGGCGGTGATGGCTCCAATACCGGAACCACGACCACCACGACAACCAGCACCCAGTAATAGCGGGTGTTTTAATCATAACCACACTTCGGTGTGGTTATTTCGCCCCTTCGGAGAAGAGTCGTGAAGCGACCTGCAATCATTCTGATTTGCCTGCTGCTGCAGGCGTGCTCGGCCACCACCAAAGGGCTGGGAAACTCACTGTGGGAAAGCATGTTCGGCACACCGGGCGTGCATTTGACCGATGACGAACTTCAAAACATGCCCTATGCCAGTCAGTACATGCAGCTAAACGATGGCCCGCAGCTGTTTGTGGTGCTCGCTTTCGATGAAAACGGGCAGCAGAAATGGGTGACGCAGGATCAGGCCACCATCGTGACGCAGCATGGTCGTATCGTGAAAACCCTGTTGGGCGGCGACAACCTGCTGGAGGTGAATAACATCGCTGCCGATCCGCTGATCAAGCCGAACCAGATCGCCGACGGCGCAAGCTGGACGCGCACGATGGGCTGGACCGAACATAAGCAGGTGCGTTACGCCACGGCACGCTCGACCTTCCGCTGGGACGGCACGGACAGCGTAAAAGTCGGCAGCGACGAAACGCAGGTTCGCGTGCTGGATGAAGAAGTCACCACCGACCAGGCCACCTGGCACAACCGCTTCTGGATCGACGAGGAAGGGCAGATCCGCCAGTCCCTGCAGTATCTCGGTGCCGGATTCTTCCCGGTGAAAACCACCCTGATCAAGGCGGCGAAATCATGAAAACGCTCATCCACGTTGCGCTTCTCGCCAGCCTTGCCGCGCCGCTGGCATGGTCCGCAGGGACGGTGAAGGTCTACACGCCGGACAGTGAAAAACCCAAAACCTTAACCCACGCTGAGCATCTGCTCGATCTCGTCGGACAGCCAAGGCTCGCCAACAGCTGGTGGTCGGGGGCAGTGATCGCTGAACGGCAGAAGACCGCTGAAGCGGAACAACAGCACAAGGCGCTTCTTGCCAGGCTGACGGGATTAGCGGAGCAGGAAGATGGCGACGACGCGGCGGCGATTAACAGCGTTCGCCAGCAGCTGCAGGCGCTGAAGGTGACGGGCCGTCAGAACTTGAACCTGGATCCCGACGAAGTGCGCGTCACGGAAAAGGGCAACCCCACGCTTGAAGGGGAGTATACGCTCTGGCTGCCGGAGAAGCCGACGACGGTGACCGTAATGGGGCTTATCAGCAGCCCGGGTAAAAAGCCCTTCACGCCCGGTCGTGACGTGGCGAGCTACCTCGACGAGCAGAGCCTGCTGAGCGGTGCCGATAACAGCTACGCCTGGGTGGTTTACCCAGACGGGCACACACAAAAAGCCCCCGTCGCTTACTGGAATAAACGGCATATCGAACCTATGCCGGGCAGCATCATTTTTGTCGGTTTTGCCGACCATTTCTGGACGAAGGCGTATGACGGGCTTAACGCCGATATCCTTCACTCCCTGATTCAGCGGATACCGGAATAATGAAAAGAACCTATCTCTACAGCATGCTGGCGCTCTGCGTGAGTGCCGCCTGCCATGCAGAAACGTATCCGGCACCCATTGGCCCGTCTCAGTCAGACTTCGGCGGCGTCGGTTTACTGCAAACGCCCACCGCGCGGATGGCGCGCGAAGGCGAAATTAGCCTTAACTACCGTGATAACGACCAGTATCGCTACTATTCGGCGTCGGTGCAGCTGTTCCCGTGGCTTGAAACCACGCTGCGCTATACCGACGTGCGTACGAAACAGTACAGCAGCGTAGAGGCGTTCTCCGGCGATCAGACTTACAAAGATAAAGCCTTCGACGTCAAGCTGCGCCTGTGGGAAGAGAGCTACTGGATGCCGCAGGTGTCCGTGGGCGCCAAAGATATCGGTGGTACCGGTCTGTTTGATGCGGAATACATCGTGGCCAGTAAAGCCTG
This sequence comes from Enterobacter sp. UPMP2060, assembly GCF_053709655.1. Classification (NCBI taxonomy): domain Bacteria; kingdom Pseudomonadati; phylum Pseudomonadota; class Gammaproteobacteria; order Enterobacterales; family Enterobacteriaceae; genus Enterobacter; species Enterobacter sp. UPMP2060. Next base: position 117,419 of record NZ_JBSKJQ010000011.1, on the reverse strand, counting down.
GGGGCCGTTCGACTTCTCGCTCGGTCTGGGATGGGGCTATCTCGGCACCAGCGGCAACGTGAAAAACCCGTTTTGCTCCTACAGCGATAAATACTGCTACCGCGATAACAGCTATAAGAAAGCGGGCTCCATCAACGGAGACCAGATGTTCCACGGTCCGGCGTCGCTGTTTGGCGGCGTGGAGTATCAAACGCCCTGGCAGCCATTACGCCTGAAGCTGGAATATGAAGGGAATGACTACTCGCAGGACTTCGCCGGAAAGATTGAGCAGAAGAGCAAGTTTAACGTCGGCGCCATTTATCGCGTCACCGACTGGGCCGACGTTAACCTCAGCTACGAGCGCGGCAATACGGTGATGTTTGGCTTCACGCTGCGCACCAACTTTAACGACATGCGGCCGCACTACAATGATAACGCGCGCCCTGCATACCAGCCGGAGCCGCAGGATGCTATTCTGCAGCACTCCGTGGTGGCAAACCAGCTGACGCTGCTGAAATACAATGCCGGCCTGGCGGATCCGAAAATTCAGGTGAAAGGCGATACGCTGTACGTGACCGGCGAGCAGGTGAAATACCGCGACTCGCGCGAAGGGATCGAACGCGCCAACCGGATCGTTATGAACGATCTGCCGGAGGGGATCCGCACGATCCGCGTGACGGAGAACCGTCTCAACCTGCCGCAGGTCACAACCGAAACGGATGTTGCCAGCCTCAAGCGCCATCTGGAAGGTGAGCCGCTCGGGCATGAAACCGAGCTGGTGCAAAAACGCGTAGAGCCTATCGTGCCGGAAACCACCGAGCAGGGCTGGTATATCGACAAATCGCGCTTCGATTTCCATATCGATCCGGTGCTGAACCAGTCCGTGGGCGGGCCTGAAAACTTCTACATGTATCAGCTGGGCGTCATGGCGACGGCGGATCTGTGGCTCACCGACCACCTGCTGACCACCGGCAGCCTGTTCGGCAACATCGCCAATAACTACGACAAGTTCAACTACACCAACCCGCCAAAAGACTCGGCGCTGCCGCGCGTGCGTACCCGCGTGCGTGAGTACGTACAAAACGATGCCTACGTGAATAACCTGCAGGCCAACTACTTCCAGTACTTCGGCAACGGCTTCTACGGCCAGGTGTACGGCGGGTATCTGGAAACCATGTACGGCGGCGCGGGGGCGGAAGTGCTTTATCGTCCTGTCGACAGCAACTGGGCGTTCGGGGTGGATGCCAACTACGTCAAACAGCGTGACTGGCGCAGCGCGCAGGACATGATGAAATTCACCGACTACAGCGTCAAAACGGGCCATCTGACCGCTTACTGGACGCCGTCGTTCGCACCTGACGTGCTGGTGAAAGCCAGCGTCGGCCAGTACCTGGCGGGCGATAAGGGCGGCACGCTCGATATCTCTAAACACTTCGACAGCGGCGTCGTGGTGGGTGGCTACGCCACTATCACCAACGTTTCGCCGGACGAGTACGGGGAAGGGGACTTCACCAAAGGGGTCTACGTGTCGATCCCGCTGGATCTGTTCTCGTCAGGCCCAACCCGCAGCCGTGCGGCAGTGGGCTGGACGCCGCTGACGCGTGACGGGGGTCAGCAGCTTGGACGTAAGTTCCAGCTGTATGACATGACGAGCGATAAGAACATTAACTTCCGCTGATGCTTCTTTGCCCGGTGGCGCTGCGCTTACCGGCCTACGTTAGTGTTTTTGTAGGCCGGGCAAACGCAGTGCCGCCCGGCAAGAATACTCATGCGGACAAAACATAAACAAAAAATATAGATCCCCGTCACATTTTTGCGTTATACAGGAACCTCGCCCTGGAGAATGAGGTGCTGTATGACATCCCTGACTCGCCCGCGCGTTGAGTTTATCTCAACTATCCTCCAGACCGTGCTGAACCTCGGTCTGTTGAGCCTTGGCCTGATACTGGTCGTCTTTTTGGGTAAAGAGACGGTGCATCTTGCGGATGTACTGTTCGCCCCTGAACAAACCAGCAAATATGCGCTGGTGGAAGGCCTGGTGGTCTACTTTCTCTACTTTGAATTTATCGCCCTGATTGTGAAGTACTTTCAGTCCGGCTTTCACTTCCCGCTGCGTTATTTTGTCTACATTGGGATCACTGCGATAGTGCGGCTGATCATCGTCGATCATAAGTCCCCGCTCGACGTGCTGATCTACTCGGCGGCGATCCTGCTGCTGGTGATCACCCTCTGGCTGTGCAACTCGAAGCGGCTGAAACGCGAATAAAAAAAATGGCGCTCCGAAGAGCGCCTAACAACAGTCACAAGTTGGGTCAATACAATACGTCTAAAGTTGAGGGTTGCAGTGGCATAACAAAATGAAACTTAACCTTTCACACCGCCCGCCGTCAGGCCGTTGACCAGCCAGCGCTGCGCCAGCAGGAACACCACGGTAATCGGGATGGCGGAAAGTACGGCCGCCGCGGCAAAGTCGCCCCACAGGTAGTTTTGCGGGTTGAGGTATTGCTGCATACCTACGGCCAGGGTGTAGCTGTTCACATCACGCAGTAACAGTGAGGCAACCGGTACTTCGGTGATCGCAGCGATAAACGACAGGATAAACACTACCGCCAGAATCGGCACCGACAGCGGCAGCAGCACCAGGCGGAACGCCTGCCACGGGGTTGCGCCATCCAGCGCGGCCGCTTCTTCCAGCGAGCCGTCGATAGTTTCGAAATAGCCTTTGATGGTCCACACATGCAGTGCGATACCGCCAAGATAGGCGAAGATCACGCCGCCGTGGGTGTTCAGGCCGATAAACGGTACGTACTGGCCCAGACGGTCAAACAGGGCATACAACGCCACCAGCGACAGTACGGCCGGGAACATCTGGAAAATCAGCATCCCTTTCAGCAGCGTCGCTTTGCCCGGGAAACGCATGCGGGCGAAGGCATAAGCACAGGTGGTGGAAAGCGCCACGATACCAATGGCGGTAATGCCTGCGATTTTCACCGAGTTCCACAGCCACAGCAGGACCGGGAACGGCGGCGGCGTGACGCGGCCATCCGCGTGTTCCACGCTGAAGCCCAGCGCGAGCTTCCAGTGCTCCCAGGAGATTTCGTCCGGGATCAGGCTCCCTGTCGCGAAGTTACCCGAACGCAGGGAGATGGCGATAACCATCAGCAGCGGGAACATGATCGCCGCGATGAAAATCAGCAGGCCTAAGTGCGTCGCCAGGAGGCGCAACTTCTGAGATTTGGGTTGTACCATTGCCATGATTGATGCCCTCCTTAATCAAATTTCATACGTGTGGCTTTCAGGTTCACAATCGCCAGAGCGCCTACCAGCAGGAAGATCAGGGTGGCAATCGCTGCCGCCAGACCGAAGTCCTGGCCGCCGCCGCCTTCGAAGGCGATACGGTAGGTGTAGCTCACGAGCAGGTCGGTATAGCCTGCTGGCGTCGTGGTGCCAAGGCGGTCCGGGCCGCCGTTGGTCAACAGCTGAATCAGCACGAAGTTGTTAAAGTTAAAGGCGAAGCTGGCAATCATCAGCGGCGTCAGCGGCTTAATGAGCAGCGGCAGCGTAATTTTAAAGAAGTTCTGGAACGGGCCAGCGCCGTCCATCGCCGAGGCTTCGTACAGATCGTCCGGGATAGCCTTCAGCAGGCCCATGCACAGGATCATCATGTACGGATAACCGAGCCAGGTGTTCACGATGATAATCATCGAGCGAGCGGTGGTCGGGTCGCTGAACCAGGCCGGTTTGATGCCGAACAGGGCGCTCAGCATCATGTTGATTTCACCGAAGCTCTGGTTAAACAGCCCTTTGAAAATCAGAATCGAGATAAACGACGGTACGGCATACGGCAGGATCAGCAGCACGCGGTAAATCGCTTTGCCTTTCAGGGATTCCCACTGGACCAGACAGGCCAGCACCATGCCCACGGCCACGGTCAGGATCACCGTCAGCACCGAGAAGACCACCGTCCAGACGAAGATGGCGAAGAACGGTTTCTGAATGCCTTCATCGGTAAACACGCGGGTAAAGTTGTCCCAGCCGATGGTGACGGTATAGCCCGGGCTGAGCTTGTCATCACCCCATTTGCCGTCGGCAGTAATGGACTGATAGAAACCAATGTCGTTATTCGGACGATATTTCACGCCGCTCTGGTTGTTGGTCAGCGTGCCGTCGTCCGCCAGGGTATACAGCGGCTGCGTGCCGGAGAACTGGCGCAGCGAGCTCATGGTCACCTTGCTTTCGTCTGGCAGCACGGCGGTGAGCTGGGTCAGCGCCTGACGGTTCTGGGTAATGACGCGCAGGTTGGCGCGTTCACCTTCCGGCAGGGCCTGTGCCTCTTTTAAGGCCAGCTTCTGCTCGCCGCCAAATTTGAACGCGTCGGAGACATAGTATTTGCTGCTTGCTTCGTCAGTAAGCGCTAACTTCCACTCGTTACCGGCAGGATAGAGGCCGAAGTTAAATGTCTTGCCTGCCTGATATGAGCGATCCAGCAGGACCTGCTGCGCGCGTTCCTGCGCAAGCTGGTTGGTGCTGCTGTAGTTGGTAAACGCAATGGCGATGGTACAAATCAGCGGGAACAGGACAAACAGCCCCATCCCGGCCACGCCCGGATAAACATAGCGCCAGGCGTAGGCTTTACGATTAGCGAAAATATACAGGCCAGCAGAGCTTAAAATCAGCGTCATGATGGCAAACAGATATTCCCCTTGTACGTACATTAAAACAACAAGGTAACCCACCAGCAGACACAGCAGACCGATCGCTGACCACTTCAGCGCGTCGCTTTGCCACCAGCGTTTCTTTTTAATGACATCCATGGGGTTTTTCCTCTACAACGTTTGATCTTTTCTCCCTCTCCGGGGGAGAGGGCCGGGGTGAGGGCGTGCGGATAGCGCCAACCCTCACCCTAACCCTCTCCCAAAGGGAGAGGGGACTACGTCATTACTTAGTAATACGACCCTGAGCATCTTTCAGCGCGGCATCGACAGTCTGACGACCGCTTGCAGCGTTAATGACCGCGGTACGCGTGGCGTACCAGAACGCAGCCATCTGTGGGATGTTCGGCATGATTTCGCCTTTCTGGGCGTTATCCATGGTGGCCGCGATACGTGGATCTTTCGCCAGCTGATCCTGGAAGGATTTCAGCGCGACGGCGCCCAGCGGTTTGTCCTTGTTCACTTCATCCAGACCCTGATCGGTCAGCAGGTAGTTTTCCAGGAACTCTTTCGCCAGCTCTTTGTTCGGGCTGGCAGCGTTGATGCCCGCGCTCAGCACGCCAACGAACGGTTTAGACTGCTTGCCTTTGAAGGTTGGCAGCAGGGTCACGCCGTAGTTGACTTTGCTCTTGTCGATGTTGGTCCAGGCCCACGGACCGTTGATGGTCATCGCGGTTTCGCCTTTGTTGAACGCCGCTTCCGCGATGGAGTAATCGGTATCCGCGTTCATGTGTTTGTTCTTGATCAGATCCACCAGGAAGGTCAGACCCGCTTTCGCGCCAGCGTTGTCCACGCCCACGTTTTTCACGTCATACTTGCCGTTTTCAAACTTGAACGCGTAACCGCCGTCGGCAGCAATCAGCGGCCAGGTGAAGTACGGCTCTTGCAGGTTGAACATCAGCGCGGATTTACCTTTCGCCTTCAGCTCTTTATCCAGTTTCGGGATCTCTTCCCAGGTTTTCGGCGGGTTTGGTACCAGGTCTTTGTTGTAAATCAGAGACAGGGCTTCAACCGCGATAGGGTAAGCGATCAGCTTTCCGTTATAGCGAACGGCATCCCAGGTGAACGGGAACAGTTTGTCCTGGAAGGCTTTATCTGGCGTCACTTCAGCCAGCAGACCAGACTGCGCGTAACCCCCGAAACGGTCATGCGCCCAGAAAATAATGTCCGGGCCGTCGCCGGTTGCTGCAACCTGCGGGAACTTCTCTTCCAGCTTGTCCGGGTGTTCTACGGTAACTTTGATGCCGGTATCTTTTTCGAATTTTTTGCCCACTTCGGCCAGGCCGTTATAGCCCTTGTCGCCGTTAATCCAGATAACCAGTTTGCCTTCTTCAATTTTGGCGAGCGCCGGTGCGGAAATCATCATTGCTGCGAGGGCGGACAATGCGAAAACGCGTGCGCCAGTCTTGATATTCATAGCTGCCATCCTTTTTGGTGATGTCTCGTGGTATGACTTCAGTGGTTCAACGTGTCTCAGTCTCCTTATTTGACATCCTCTTTCCATCCTCCCAACCCCTACGCCCCACCCCCCGTTTGTGTGATCTCCGTTGCATAAATTTAAGTTATGAGTGCTGGCGCACATAAAAACCCACCGAATTTTGCAGGCGGCTTCACGAATTTTGCCTCAGCCCGCCCACGGCGGTCGCAGAGCCTGCTCCCTCATCCTCCCGCCTCCTCCCCCATAAAAAAGGCGGGGGGTGGAGGATTCGGGAAAGTAATGAATACCCCATAGTGAACTTATCTTGAATGTTTCTGTCGGTGACAGGTTGTAACGAAGGGAGAAGGGCATGGCGAGCGTACAGCTGCGTAATGTAACGAAAGCCTGGGGTGACGTTGTGGTGTCGAAAGACATCAATCTGGACATCAACGAAGGCGAATTCGTGGTGTTTGTTGGCCCATCAGGCTGTGGTAAATCTACTCTGCTGCGTATGATTGCCGGTCTTGAAACGATTACCAGCGGCGACCTGCTGATTGGTGATACCCGAATGAACGACATCCCGCCTGCCGAACGTGGCGTAGGTATGGTGTTCCAGTCTTATGCACTCTATCCACACCTTTCCGTTGCCGAAAATATGTCCTTCGGCCTGAAGCTGGCCGGCGCGAAGAAAGAGGTCATTAACCAGCGCGTGACGCAGGTGGCGGAAGTGTTACAGCTGGCCCACCTGCTGGAGCGTAAACCAAAAGCGCTTTCCGGTGGTCAGCGTCAGCGTGTGGCGATTGGCCGTACGCTGGTGGCCGAACCGCGCGTGTTCCTGCTCGATGAACCTCTTTCTAACCTGGATGCCGCCCTGCGCGTCCAGATGCGTATTGAAATCTCCCGTCTGCACAAGCGTCTTGGCCGCACGATGATTTACGTCACCCACGATCAGGTGGAAGCGATGACCCTCGCCGACAAAATCGTGGTGCTGGATGCCGGCCGCGTGGCGCAGGTGGGTAAACCGCTGGAGCTGTATCACTACCCGGCAGACCGCTTTGTTGCGGGCTTTATTGGCTCGCCAAAGATGAACTTCCTGCCCGTCAAAGTGACCGCGACAGCCATTGAACAGGTACAGGTGGAGCTGCCAAACCGCCAGCAGGTCTGGCTGCCGGTCGACAGCGCCAACGTACAGGTCGGGGCAAACATGTCCCTCGGTATTCGTCCTGAGCACCTGCTGCCGAGCCACATCGCTGATGTGACCCTGGAAGGTGACGTTCAGGTCGTCGAACAGCTTGGTCACGAAACACAGATTCATATCCAGATCCCCGCCATCCGTCAGAACCTGGTCTACCGCCAGAACGACGTGGTGTTGGTAGAAGAGGGTGCCACATTCGCTATCGGCTTGCCGCCAGAGCGTTGCCATCTGTTCCGTGAGGATGGCACTGCATGTCGTCGGTTGCACAAAGAGCCAGGCGTTTAAGCAATCCCAAAAGAAGACACGAAACCGACAGGTGAAGTGTTCAAAGAAAAGCAATGATCTCAGGAGATAGAATGATGATTACTCTGCGCAAACAAGTCCCTCTGGCAATCGCCGTTGCGGCAGGCATCCTGTCTGCCCAGGCAGGCGCCGTGGACTTTAAAGGTTATGCTCGTTCCGGCATTGGCTGGACCGGGAGTGGCGGTGAACAACAATGTTTCCAGACCACCGGTGCGGATTCTAAATATCGTCTTGGTAACGAATGTGAAACCTATGCGGAAGTTAAATTAGGCCAGGAAGTGTGGAAAGAAGCGGACAAGAGCTTCTATTTCGACTCCAACATCGCCTATAAAACTGCTCAGCTTAACGACTGGGAAGACAGTAACACGCCAGCAGTGCGTGAGTTTAACGTCGTAGGTAAAAACCTGATTGATTCTCTGCCAGGGGCAAATATTTGGGCAGGTAAGCGTTTCTACCAACGTCACGACGTTCACATGATCGACTTCTACTACTGGGATATTTCTGGTCCTGGTGCTGGTCTGGAAAACGTTGACGTCGGTATCGGTAAACTCTCTCTCGCAGCAACTCGTTCTTCTGAATCCGGTGGCTCCTCAGCTTTCGGCGATCGCGATCCGAATACCGGTCTGCGTACCTATAACAACAAAGTGCCAAACGACGTGTTTGATGCGCGTTTAGCCGGTATGGAAATTAACCCGGGCGGTACGCTGGAACTGGGTGTTGACTACGGTCATACCAACATTCCTGACGATTACTACCTGCAGCCTGGTGCATCGAAAGATGGCTGGATGTTCACTGCAGAACACACCCAGAGCATGATGAAAGGCTTCAACAAGTTTGTGGTGCAATACGCCACTGACTCCATGATTTCTCAGGGCAAAGGTCAGGCGCGTGGGGGTTCTGTTGATAATGACGGCAGCCTGATCCGCATCCTCGACCACGGTGCGATCACGCTGGCGGATAAATGGGACCTGATGTACGTCGGTATGTATCAGGATATCGATCGTGACAACAATCAAGGTACCACCTGGTACACCGTGGGCGTGCGTCCAATGTACAAATGGACGCCAATCATGAGCACCTTGCTGGAAGTGGGCTACGACAACGTCAAATCTCAGCAAACCGGCGATCGTAACGACCAGTATAAAATCACTCTGGCACAACAGTGGCAGGCGGGGGACAGCATCTGGTCCCGTCCGGCGATTCGCGTGTTCGCAACCTACGCCAAGTGGGATGAAAAATGGGGCTACGTGAAGACCGACTCTGAGGGTAACTTCTCTTCCACTGCTGCAAGCAACAGCACTGTAACCCCGTTCGGTACGACCAGCCGTGGTGACAGCGACGAGTGGACCTTCGGTGCTCAGATGGAAATCTGGTGGTAATTTTAGACGTAAATGTATTTAAAAGAGGGGCTTAGGCCCCTCTAACTCATAATGCATTTCTCGGAAAGTATGCGCTATTGCCTGGCTACCATGCTTTCGAATAATGAGGTCATAACGATGAAAAAAAGTCTCTTAGCACTCTGTCTGACGGCGGGCATGTTTGCTGCATTACCAGCAGTGAGCTTGGCTGATGTCAATATCGTTCCGCAGAACACGACTGCTGCGCCTGCGATTCCCTCGACCACACTGCAAAGTCTGAACTGGATCCCCGTGAATGTTGCACAAACCCAGACCATCGAACTGGGTAATACAGGCCAGAGCCTGAATGTACCGGGAATTTCAGGACCGGTTGCTGCATGGAGTGTCCCTGCGAATGTGGGTGAATTAACGTTAACGCTGGTCAGTGAAGCCGACAAAACACCATCTGTATTTGCACCAAACGTGTTAGTGCTTGATCAAAACATGTCGCCTTCAGCTTTTTTCCCAAGCAGTTATTTTACCTATCAGAAACCTGGCGTCATGTCGGCTGACCGCCTTGAGGGCGTCATGAAACTGACACCCGCTTTAGGCCAGCAAAAGATTTATATCCTCGCGTTTACTACACCCGAAGATCTGCAGCGCACCACCAAAATGATTGATCCGGCTAAATCCTATGCTCAGGGGGCGGGTAACGCTATTCCTGATATTCCTGATCCGGTCGCACGCCACGTAACGAACGGTACGCTGAAACTCAAAGTTCAAACAAACACCAGCTCAAGTATTCTGGTCGGTCCGTTATTCGGATCCTCTGGCCCTGCTGCTGTCACCGTTGGCAACACTGCTGCACCTATACCTGCTAATGTGGCCCCGACAACGGCCGCTGCGGCTATTGCAGCGCCTGCCCCGGCGAAGAAAGCCGAGCCGGTACTGAACGACACCGAAGAGTACTTCAACAACGCCATTAAGCAGGCGGTGAAGCGCGGCGATGTCGATAAAGCGCTGAAACTGCTTGATGAAGCCGAACGTTTAGGTTCAACCACTGCCCGTTCCACCTTTATCAGCAGTGTAAAAGGCAAGGGGTAACCGTTTCCCCACAGTGCTGATTTGTTAGTAGTTTGGTGCGCCTGAGTGGGCGCACTTTTTTTCGTAGCCGCCAGGCTGTTGCGCCCATGTTGCGATCGTGATCGTTAAATAACGTTTGGCCCCCCTCAATCCGTGTTTCTGCGATACAATGCCATTACGTTATGTATCGGAGAGTCTGGCATGTCACACCCTGCGCTAACGCAACTGCGTGCGCTGCGCTATTTCGACCAAATACCTGCGCTTGATCCGCAGCAACTGGACTGGTTGTTGCTGGAAGATTCCATGACGAAACGTTTTGAGCAACAGGGTAAAACGGTCACGGTGACCCTGATTCAGGAAGGGTTTGTCTCGGGCGATGAGATCGCCAGCGAGCTGCCGCTGCTGCCGCAAGAGCCACGCTACTGGCTGCGCGAAATTTTACTCTGTGCTGATGGTGAGCCGTGGCTTGCCGGGCGGACGGTGGTCCCCGAGTCCACCCTTTCCGGGCCAGAGCTCGCGCTGCAACGTCTGGGGAAAACGCCGCTGGGGCGTTACCTTTTCACCTCGTCTGAGCTTACCCGGGATTTTATTGAGATTGGTCGTGATGCCGAACTCTGGGGGCGTCGTTCCCGCCTTCGCCTGAGCGGTAAACCGTTAATTCTGACGGAGCTTTTTTTACCGGCATCACCGTTGTACTAAGAGGAAGAAAAAATGGAGTGGAGCCTGACGCAGAATAAGCTGTTGGCGTATCACCGCTTAATGCGTACCGATAAACCCATTGGCGCGTTACTGCTGCTGTGGCCGACCCTGTGGGCGCTGTGGCTCGCCACGCCGGGCGTGCCGCCGCTGTGGATCCTGGCCGTGTTCGTTGCCGGCGTCTGGCTGATGCGCGCGGCGGGCTGCGTGGTGAATGACTATGCCGATCGTAAATTCGACGGTCATGTTAAGCGTACTGCCGGACGTCCGTTACCCAGCGGGCAGGTCACCGGGAAAGAAGCCCGCGTGCTGTTCATTGTTCTGGTGCTGCTCTCTTTCATGCTGGTGCTGACCCTCAACACCATGACCATTCTGCTTTCCGTTGCGGCGCTGGCGTTGGCCTGGGTGTATCCGTTTATGAAGCGCTATACCCACCTGCCTCAGGTGGTGCTGGGTGCGGCGTTTGGCTGGTCGATTCCGATGGCGTTTGCGGCGGTTAGTGAGTCCTTACCGCTAAGCTGCTGGCTGATGTTCCTGGCGAACATTCTCTGGGCGGTGGCGTATGACACGCAATACGCGATGGTAGATCGCGACGATGACCTGAAAATTGGCATCAAATCCACCGCCATCCTCTTTGGTCGTCAGGACAAGCTGATTATCGGTATCCTGCAGGTCGCGGTACTGGCGCTGATGGTTGCGATCGGTCGCCTGAACGGGCTGAACTGGGAGTTTTACTGGTCCGTGCTGGTGGCGGGACTGCTGTTTGCGTACCAGCAAAAGCTGATTGCGAAGCGTGAGCGTGACGCCTGTTTTAAAGCGTTTATGAACAACAACTACGTTGGTCTGGTGCTGTTTTTAGGCCTGGCGATGAGCTATTTCTTATAAAAAAGTCGGGTGGCGGCTTCGCCTTACCCGACCTACGAGTTAGCAGGACATGGAGGCCCGGTAAGCGTTAGCGCCACCGGGCTTTTTTTACCGGCGACGCAGCAGCCGAAGCGCGTTCGCCGTCACCAGCACCGTTGCTCCGGTATCCGCCAGCACCGCCAGCCACAGTCCGGTCATGCCGAGCAGGGTCGTCACGAGGAAAATTCCTTTCAGCCCGAGCGCAATGCCGATGTTCTGACGGATGTTGGCCCGCGTCGCGCGCGCCAGGCTAATCATCTGCGCCAGCCCGGTCAGGCGGTTGTGCGTCAATGCCGCGTCAGCCGTTTCCAGCGCCACGTCGGTACCACTGCCCATTGCAATACCGATGGTGGACGCTTTCATCGCCGGGGCATCGTTAATCCCGTCACCGACCATCGCCAGCGGCGCGCGGGCGTTCAGCGCCGTCACGGCGCTGACCTTATCCGCAGGCAACAGTCCGGCTTTAAACTCCAGCCCCAGCTCACTGGCAATCGCTGCCGCCGCGCGAGGGTTATCACCGGTAAGAATAACGCCCTGCACGCCCAGCTTGTGCAGCGCCGCTACGGCTTCTTTGGCGTCATCGCGCAGGGTATCGCGCAGCGCCAGCACTCCCTTCGCGACGCCGTCCTGCAGGACGGTCACGACGGTTTGTCCGGTCTGTTCTAACGCCTCAACCTCTGGACTGGAAGACTTGCCCGCCGCGACAATCAGCACCTTTTTACCGTCAACGGTGGCCTCAATCCCTGACCCGACCAGCGCCCGCTGGGCGGTTGCCGGAGGGATGTTCAGCCCGCGCGACTGCGCTTCTCGCACAATCGCCTGCGCCAGCGGGTGAGTGGACCCCTGCTCAACGGCGGCGGCCAGTGTAAGCAGCTCATCTTCACTGACGTCCTGCGGATAGACACCGGTTACCTGCGGCTTACCCACGGTCAGCGTGCCGGTTTTATCGAAGGCGATATGCTGAACCTGGCTCAGCTGTTCCAGCGCCGCGCCGCCCTTAATCAGCGCGCCGCGACGCGCCGCCGCCGCCAGACCTGAGGTAATCGCCGCCGGGGTGGAAATCACCAGCGCGCACGGGCAGCCAATCAGCAGCAGCGTCAGCCCTTTATAAATCCAGCCCTCCCACGGCGCGCCAAAGAACAGCGGCGGGACGACGGTGACCAGCAGGGCAACCAGCATGATGGCAGGGGTATAAATCCGACTGAAGCGATCGATAAAGCGTTCGACCGGCGCGCGGCGCTCTTCGGCCTCTTCAATCAGCTTAAGGATACGGTCGATGGCGCTGTCGCCCGGCTCGGAAAGCACGGTGAGCTGCACCAGACGGTCGACGCTGGTGGCGCCAGCAGGCACTTTTTCACCCGCGGCGCGCTCTACCGGAATGGATTCCCCGGTCAGGGCGCTTTCATCAAAGCTCGCGGTGGCGGTAAGCAGCGCGCCGTCTGCGGGCAGACGCCCCCCTGCGGCCACCTCAATCACGTCGCCCGGGCGCAGCGTATTGATGGCGACCGTTTCACGCGTGCCGTTTATGACGCGAGTGGCGGTTTCCGGCTTCAGCGCCATCAGCGCGCTGACCCCTTTTCGCGCGCGGCTCGCCGCCCAGCCCTCAAGGCGTTCGCCGATTAAGAACAGCAGCAGCACCATCGCCGCTTCTGCCGTCGCGCCAATGAACAGCGCGCCGATCGCCGCCACGCTCATCAGCGTTTCGATTGCAAACCAGCTGCCGCTTTTCATCAGGCGCAGCGCCTGACGGGCAATCGGGAACAGGCCGACCAGCGTGGTGGCGATAAACGCCAGATTGCCGAATGGATGGTTAATCTGCTCCAGCCCCCAGCTCAGGGCCATCATGATGATGAGGGTAATGAGCGGCAGGTTTTCTTTCAGGGAGGAGGCTTTTTCAACGGGCGCCGTTTCGCTGCGCAGGGTATAGCCCGCCTGGCTGACGGCGGCTTCAACCTGCTTGCTGACGTCGTTATCGGCGCTGACCAGCAGCTTTTCGGTGGCGAACAGCACCTGAACGTGACTCACGCCCGGCACCTGCTTGACGGCGTTTTCCACCTTGCGGGCGCAGGCCGCGCAGTCCATGCCGTTGACGACCCAGCTGTAGCGGTTGCCGCTTTCAGGAAGGGGTTGAGTTGGCGTTTCGCACGCGCCTTCGCAGCAGCAGTCGTCTTTCGACGGCACCGGGCTGAGCTTAAGTGCCGAGAATTGAGGAACTTTTTTAGGTATTTCTGGAGTCGACATAGCAGTCTCCGGCAATGATAATTTTCTCATTAACCGCAGCATACACTCTGGAGTCGACTCCAGAGTCAAGCGCTATTTAGATATACAGCGAACGCACAATCAGGAAATGCCCGGCAAAGTAACACGCGGAGGCTATCGCGTTATCCGCCCGGAAGCGGCGGCGATAGTGGCTGCCCAGCCAGACGACATTCCCGATCAGCAGCAGCGCGGCGCCGAAGAACGCGGACATCGCCGGAGCGGTCGGACGGAAGAACCACAGTTCGCCCGCCAGCCACACCATCACCAGCGTCATGGCGATAAACGTACAGACCGGCAAACGCATCTCTTCCAGACGCGACCAGATCACCGCAATCAGCAGGGCGCCAATCACCAGCAGCACCAGCGGCAGCGGCCAGAAGAAGGAGAGCGTCATCTGGCTGGCAAAGTAGATGGTATAAAGCAGATGGGAGAGGAAGAACGCCCCAACGGCGTACAGCAGGCGCTGGCGCGGCAGCAGGGTTAAGGCATCGCCAATCAGGGATGCACACAGCCCGGCGAGCACCAGATAGCTGACGGCGTTAAACATCGGCGCTTGCCAGGCCAGCAGCAGCAGGAGCAACAGCGTGACCGGTTTAAACAACCAGCGCTGCCAGGTGGGACCGCGGTACGACGCATCGACATAAAGCCATGCGGAAAAACAGACAGCGATAAATGACCAAAGCATATTAACTCCCTGTATCTGTTAAGTCTGAATAATCAGTTTCTGATCCAGTGTAGTGACGCGGGTGGGCGTTTGGCAATGGCGGGGGAGGCAAGGTATCCTGAATTCCGCAAAATCTGATGGGATTGTCGAATGAGCAAGATGCCGCTTTTTTTCATTATCGTGGTGGCGATTATCGTCATTGCCGCCTCGTTCCGTTTCGTTCAGCAGCGCCGCGAGAAGGCGGATAACGATGCCGCACCGCTGATGCAAAAGCGCGTGGTGGTGACCAACAAACGCGAGAAACCTCTCAACGACCGCCGCTCGCGCCAGCAGCAGGTGACGCCTGCGGGCACGGCAATGCGCTATGAAGCGAGCTTTAGGCCGGAAACGGGCGGCCTGGAGATAACCTTCCGCCTGGAGGCGCAGCAGTACCATCAGCTGACGGTGGGGGAGAAAGGGACGTTGAGCTACAAAGGGACGCGGTTTGAAGGGTTCAGGACGGAATAATGCACGAACGGTCCCCTCTCCCTGTGGGAGAGGGTTAGGGTGAGGGCATCAGGCCGCCCCTTACTTCTTCACCTGCGCCTTAAACTTTTTCATCCACACCAGCAGTTCAAACACCCCGAAAATAAACACGCGCAGCTGCTGCCAGCCCGTCATCTGCGGGCCGTCTTTCGGCAGGCCGTTTTTCAGCATCACCATCTGCAGGGCGTGCATAAACGACGTGAAAATCAGCGCCACGTTAACGAAAATATTCATCGGGCGCGGGAACGGGTGCACAAGATTTAAAATCAAAAATGCCCAGACGCCCAGCATCAGCAAACGTCCCAGGTTAGTCAGTACCGGCATCGGAGCCTCCTTGTGCCTGACGGTGATAAAGACGGTAAGCGACCTGGCCTGCGACCTTTTCGCGGTGCAGATCCCAGTGAGTGGGAACCGGCGGCAGACCGTTTTCCACTTCGCTTTCAACGTAAATTAGCGCGTCATCCGCCAGCCAGCCGTTTTGCTCAAGCAGGGATAACGTCTCTTCCAGCAGCCCCTTGCGGAACGGCGGATCGACAAACACCACGTTATGCGGCGTGCCTTTCTGCGCAAGAAAACTCAGCGTGTTGGTGTTCACGACTTTGGCGTTGCTCGCCTTCAGCGTCGCCAGATTTTGCTGCAGCGTCTGCGCCACGCCGCGCTCCATCTCCAGCAGCGTGGCGCTGGCGGCATAGCGCGACAGCGCTTCCAGGCCGAGCGCGCCGCTTCCGGCGAAGCAGTCCAGGCAGTGGGCGTCTACCATTGACGGGGCCAGCCAGTTAAACAGCGTCTCGCGCACGCGGTCGGTAGTAGGGCGTAAACCGGGGCTGTCCGGCACCGGTAATTTCCGGCCTCGCCACTGACCGCCGATAATACGAATTTGACCGGCCGGGGCGCGGTTGGGTTTCTTCATCTCAGGAAAGCTCTGTTAACAATTGGCCTGCGATTGCGGGCGGTGATGTCAATTAAGTAAAGTGTTAGACTATTTCATCATTTTTTTAGCTTCCATGTATATAGCGCCGCGAGGAGTGTAGTCGCAGATGGCAAAACAAAAAAAACGTGGCTTCTTTTCCTGGCTGGGCTTCGGTGAAAAAGAGCAAGAAACAGAACAGAAAACCGAAGAGCAACAAGCCGTTGAAGAGCAGTCACAGCCTGAAACGCCTGTAGAAACCGCCGCGGTTGTCGAAGCGGAAGAAACGGCGCACAGCAAAGAAGAGATTGAAACCTTTGCACAAGAGGTGGTTGAGGTCACGGAACAGGTTCAGGAGAGCGAGAAGCCAGAGCCGGTTGTCATTGAGGCCCTTGCCGAAGCTCCGCAGGCCGTTATCGAGCACGAAGAGCTGCCGCTGCCGGAAGAGGTGAAAGCCGAAGAGGTTTCTGCCGAAGAGTGGCAGGCGGAAGCGGAAACCGTTGAAATTGTTGAGGCGGTGGAAGAAGAAGCGGCACTCGAGCCAGAGCTGACCGACGAAGAGCTGGAAGCCCAGGCGCTGGCGGCAGAAGCCGCGGAAGAAGCGGTCATCGTCGTGCCGGTTGAAGAACAGCCGGAAGAAGAGAGCATACAGGAGCAGGAAAAACCGACCAAAGAAGGTTTCTTCGCGCGCCTGAAGCGCAGCCTGCTCAAAACCAAAGAAAACTTAGGTTCCGGATTTATCAGTCTGTTCCGCGGCAAGAAGATCGACGACGATCTCTTTGAAGAGCTTGAAGAACAGCTGCTGATTGCGGACGTCGGCGTGGAAACCACCCGTAAGATCATCGCCAATCTGACCGAAGGGGCGAGCCGCAAACAGCTGCGCGACGCCGAAGCGCTGTACGGCCTGCTGAAAGACGAGATGGGTGAAATTCTCGCAAAAGTTGACGAACCGCTTAATATTGAAGGCAAAACGCCATTTGTTATTCTGATGGTTGGCGTGAACGGCGTGGGTAAAACCACCACCATCGGCAAGCTGGCGCGTCAGTTCGAACAGCAGGGCAAATCGGTGATGCTGGCGGCGGGCGATACCTTCCGCGCGGCAGCGGTTGAGCAGCTGCAGGTTTGGGGCCAGCGCAACAACATTCCGGTGATTGCCCAGCATACCGGCGCGGACTCCGCGTCCGTGATCTTCGATGCCATCCAGGCGGCGAAGGCGCGCAACGTGGACGTGCTGATTGCCGATACCGCAGGGCGTTTGCAGAACAAATCGCACCTGATGGAAGAGTTGAAGAAAATCGTCCGCGTCATGAAGAAGCTGGACGAAGACGCGCCGCATGAAATTATGCTGACCATTGATGCCAGCACCGGACAGAACGCCATCAGCCAGGCGAAGCTGTTCAATGAAGCGGTAGGACTGACGGGGATCGCGCTGACCAAGCTGGACGGCACCGCGAAAGGCGGGGTGATCTTCTCCGTGGCCGATCAGTTCGGTATTCCTATCCGTTACATCGGTGTGGGCGAGCGTATTGAGGATTTGCGTCCGTTTAAAGCGGACGACTTTATTGAGGCATTATTTGCCCGAGAGGACTAACAATGATTCGCTTTGAACACGTCAGCAAGGCCTATCTCGGTGGGAGACAAGCGCTGCAGGGGGTAACATTCCACCTGCAGCCGGGCGAGATGGCATTCCTGACCGGCCATTCCGGCGCGGGGAAAAGTACCCTGCTCAAGCTTATCTGTGGGATCGAGCGGCCAAGCGCCGGGAAAATCTTTTTCGGCGGCCATGAGATCAGCCGCCTGAAAAACCGTGAAGTGCCGTTCCTGCGTCGTCAGATCGGCATGATTTTCCAGGATCACCACCTGCTGATGGATCGCACCGTTTTCGATAACGTGGCCATTCCGCTGATTATTGCCGGCGCCAGCTATGACGATATCCGCCGTCGCGTCTCTGCGGCGCTGGATAAGGTCGGGCTGCTGGACAAAGCGAAGAACTTCCCGATCCAGCTCTCCGGCGGTGAACAGCAGCGCGTGGGCATCGCCCGCGCGGTGGTGAACAAGCCTGCCGTACTGCTGGCGGATGAACCAACCGGTAATCTGGACGATGCCCTGTCCGAAGGGATTTTGCGTCTGTTTGAGGAATTTAACCGCGTAGGAGTCACCGTATTGATGGCGACGCACGACATCGGGCTCATTTCACGTCGTTCGTACCGCATGCTGACCCTGAGCGACGGGCATTTGCACGGAGGCCACGGTGAATAAGCGTGATGCAATAAACCAGATTCGGCAGTTCGGAAACCGGTTTGACCGTTTCCGTAAGCCGCAGGGCGGTGGTGACGGCAATCGTAATGCGCCGAAGCGCCAGAAGGCCGCGCCAAAACCGGCCTCCCGTAAAACCAACGTGTTTAACGAGCAGGTGCGCTACGCGTTCCACGGCGCGCTGCAGGACCTGAAAAGCAAACCGCTGGCGACGTTCCTGACGGTGATGGTGATTGCCATCTCCCTGACGCTGCCAAGCGTCTGCTATATGGTCTATAAAAACGTCAACCAGGCGGCCTCACAGTATTATCCGTCCCCGCAGATCACGGTCTATATGGATAAAGCGCTCGACGATAACGCCGCCGCGCAGGTGGTCGGGCAAATCCAGGCCGAGCAGGGCGTGGAGAAGGTCAACTATCTCTCCCGTGAAGACGCGCTGGGCGAGTTCCGTAACTGGTCTGGCTTTGGCGGCGCGCTGGATATGCTCGAAGAGAACCCGCTGCCCGCCGTGGCGGTGGTGATCCCGAAGCTGGATTTCCAGGGGACCGATTCGCTTAACACCCTGCGCGATCGCATCACGCGCATTAAGGGCATTGATGAAGTGCGCATGGACGACAGCTGGTTTGCGCGCCTTGCTGCCCTGACCGGGCTGGTCGGACGCGTCGCGGCGATGATTGGCGTGCTGATGGTGGCGGCGGTCTTCCTCGTCATCGGTAACAGCGTGCGCCTGAGCATCTTTGCCCGTCGCGATACCATTAACGTGCAGAAACTGATTGGTGCGACGGATGGTTTCATCCTCCGACCGTTCCTTTACGGTGGCGCATTGCTCGGTTTTTCCGGTGCATTTCTTTCACTGATATTGTCAGAAATTTTGGTGATGCGCCTTTCTTCCGCCGTCACTGAAGTGGCGCAGGTTTTCGGAACGAAGTTTGATATCAGTGGCTTAGGCTTCGATGAGTGCCTGTTGCTGCTGCTGGTTTGTTCGATGATTGGGTGGGTGGCAGCCTGGCTGGCAACCGTTCAACATTTACGTCACTTTACTCCCGACTAATAAAAGCGTGATATAATCTTTCCCTGCACCGAGATGCTCGCTCTGCAGGGAAAGCGTCCCTGTTGTCGCTTCCCCTGTTTTCATCTCCATGTCACAATTTGTGCGTAATTTATTCACCGTTGCACCTGGAACTTGTGGATAAAATCACTGTCTGATAAAAGAGTGAATGCTAATCTCGTTGCTCAAACGCTTTGGCATGGTTGTTGCCTGACGGGGACGACCAGGACCAGAAGAAACATTGAGAGGAATGAATGACCAAAGAAATGCAAACTTTAGCTTTAGCCCCTGTTGGTAACCTGGAATCTTATATCCGGGCTGCGAACACCTGGCCGATGTTAACGGCCGAGGAAGAAAAGGAGCTTGCTGAAAAGCTGCATTACCAGGGCGATCTGGAAGCAGCGAAAAAGCTGATCCTGTCTCACCTGCGCTTTGTTGTTCACATTGCTCGTAACTATGCGGGCTATGGCCTGCCGCAGGCGGACTTGATTCAGGAAGGTAACATCGGCCTGATGAAGGCTGTGCGTCGCTTTAACCCGGAAGTGGGTGTGCGACTCGTCTCCTTCGCTGTGCACTGGATCAAAGCAGAAATTCATGAATACGTGCTGCGCAACTGGCGTATCGTGAAAGTCGCCACGACAAAAGCGCAACGCAAACTGTTCTTCAACCTGCGTAAAGCCAAGCAGCGTCTGGGCTGGTTCAACCAGGATGAAGTGGAAATGGTGGCGCGCGAGCTGGGCGTATCCAGCAAAGACGTGCGTGAGATGGAATCCCGTATGGCCGCGCAGGACATGACCTTTGATATGTCCTCCGACGACGACGCATCTGACAGCCAGCCGATGGCGCCGGTTCTGTATCTGCAGGATAAAACCTCTAACTTTGCTGACGGCATCGAAGAGGATAACTGGGAAGATCAGGCCGCGAACAAGCTGACCCATGCGATGGAAGGCCTCGACGAGCGTAGCCAGGATATTATCCGCGCCCGCTGGCTGGACGAAGACAACAAGTCCACGCTGCAGGAGCTGGCCGACCGCTACGGCGTTTCTGCGGAACGTGTCCGTCAGCTTGAAAAGAACGCCATGAAAAAACTTCGCGCCGCTATCGAAGCGTAATTTCCGCGAAGTACACCGAGAACCCCTGGATGAAAGTCTGGGGGTTTTGTTTTTTTAGCGCCCGCTCTGGCGAATTCCCTCCCCCTGGCAAACACTTACTGATGCGCTAAGCAGGCGACTTTCTCAGGGGGACAGGGTGAAAAATAACGAACTGAACGACCGGCGTTTACAGGCGACGCCGCGCGGCATCGGCGTGATGTGTAACTTCTATGCTGATAAAGCTGAAAACGCCACGGTGTGGGACGTGGAAGGTAACGAGTACATCGACTTCGCCGCCGGGATCGCGGTGCTGAATACCGGCCATCGCCATCCAAAAGTCATTTCCGCCATTGAAAAACAGCTCCATGCGTTTACCCATACGGCGTACCAGATTGTGCCGTACGAAGGCTATGTGGCGCTTGCCGAGCGCATCAACCAGCGCGTGCCCGTTGACGGTCCGGCCAAAACCGCGTTCTTCTCCACGGGGGCAGAGGCGGTCGAAAACGCGGTCAAAATTGCCCGGGCGTACACCAAACGTCCCGGCCTTATCACCTTCGGCGGCGCGTTCCACGGCCGCACCTTTATGACCATGGCGCTGACCGGCAAAGTTGCGCCGTACAAGCTCGGCTTTGGCCCGTTCCCCGGTTCGGTTTATCACGCGCAGTATCCGAATGAACTGCACGGCGTCAGCACGGCGGAAGCGTTGAAAAGCCTGGAACGCATCTTTAAGGCGGATATCGCACCCGATCAGGTCGCGGCCATTATTCTCGAACCGGTTCAGGGAGAGGGCGGTTTCAACATTGCGCCAGCTGATTTTATGCAGGCGCTGCGCGCCCTGTGCGACACCCACGGTATTTTGCTGATTGCCGACGAGGTGCAAAGCGGCTTTGCCCGTACCGGCAAGCTGTTCTCGATGGAACACCATTGCGTGAAGCCCGATCTGATCACCATGGCGAAAAGCCTGGCGGGCGGGATGCCGCTCTCAGCGGTTTCTGGCCGTGCGGAGGTCATGGACGCCCCTGCACCGGGCGGGCTGGGCGGTACCTACGCCGGGAACCCGCTGGCGATTGCGGCGGCGCATGCCGTGCTCGACGTGATTGATGAAGAGGATCTCTGCACGCGCTCGGCGCATCTTGGCCATCACCTGGTGGAAGTGCTGAACAAAGCGAAGGAACACTGCCCGTATATCGCTGACATTCGCGCGCAGGGATCGATGGTGGCGGTGGAGTTTAACGACCCGCAAACGGGCCAGCCTTCGCCGGAATTTACTCGACAGGTGCAGGAGCGCGCGTTGCAGGAAGGGCTTCTTCTTCTGAGCTGCGGCGTCTACGGCAACGTCATTCGTTTCCTGTATCCGCTGACTATCCCTGAAGCGCAGTTCCGTAAAGCGCTGGACATTATCTCCGCGTCGCTGACACGTTAAAGCCATATGCCCGGCGAAAATCCCTGCCGGGCTTATCATATATTCATTTCAAATTAGCTATTCCAAAATCATAAAAATCGGGTATGTTTTAGCAGAGTATGCTGAAAAAGCGCGGACAGCACACCTATAACTGATATAAAGCGCTGCACAACAACATCACAACAATCGTAATAACCATAATAATGGGGAATCTCAGGATGAACATGAAGGGTAAAGCGTTACTGGCAGGATGTATCGCGTTGGCATTCAGCACCATGGCACAGGCAGACATCAAGGTGGCTGTGGTTGGCGCAATGTCCGGTCCGGTAGCACAGTACGGCGACCAGGAATTTACCGGCGCTGAACAGGCGGTTGCAGACATTAATGCTAAGGGCGGTATCAAGGGCGAAAAACTGCAGATCGTAAAATATGATGATGCCTGTGACCCGAAACAAGCGGTCGCGGTCGCGAACAAAGTGGTGAACGACGGGATCAAATACGTTATCGGTCACCTGTGCTCTTCCTCGACTCAGCCTGCGTCTGACATCTACGAAGACGAAGGTATTCTGATGATCACCCCGGCAGCGACCGCACCGGAGCTGACCGCGCGCGGCTACAAGCTGACCCTGCGCACCACCGGTCTGGACTCTGACCAGGGCCCAACCGCGGCGAAATACATCGTTGAAAAAGTGAAGCCGAAGCGCATTGCCATCGTTCATGACAAGCAGCAATACGGTGAAGGTCTGGCGCGTTCAGTGCAGGATAACCTCAAGAAAGCGAATGCCGACGTGGTGTTCTTCGACGGGATCACTGCCGGTGAGAAAGACTTCTCCACCCTGGTGGCGCGTCTGAAGAAAGAGAATATTGATTTCGTTTACTACGGTGGCTACCACCCGGAAATGGGCCAGATCCTGCGCCAGGCGCGCGCTGCGGGCCTGAAAACCCAGTTTATGGGCCCGGAAGGCGTGGCGAACGTTTCCCTGTCTAACATTGCGGGTGAATCAGCCGAAGGCCTGCTGGTAACCAAACCGAAGAACTACGACCAGGTCCCTGCGAACAAACCTATCGTAGATGCCATCAAGGCGAAGAAACAGGATCCAAGCGGCGCGTTCGTCTGGACCACCTACGCGGCGCTGCAGTCTCTGCAGGCGGGCCTGAACCAGTCAGCCGATCCGGCTGAGATTGCCACCTGGCTGAAAGCGAATACCGTCGAGACCGTCATGGGACCACTCTCCTGGGACGCGAAGGGCGACCTGAAGGGCTTCGAGTTCGGCGTGTTTGACTGGCATGCTAACGGTACGGCGACAGACGCAAAATAAACGCAAATGGCAACCGTAAGGTTGCCATTTTAGTGTTTGCACCCTCTCCCCGTGGGAGAGGGTCGGGGTGAGGGCATCAGGCCGCACCGCACGCACCAAGCCGCACAAATCAGCCCTGGCGCTTCTCCCACCCGCTCTCCTGCGCCGTAAACCCTAACGCCTGCATAAACGCCGCCATCACGCCGCGGTCTTCCACGCCCACATCAGCCATCCACCATGAGGTCACGCTCGGGTTTTCGCGGATCACTTCTTCAATTAAATACTGTCCCACACCGCGACGACGGGTGACGTCACGCACGCGCAGCGAGTCCAGCGCCCCTTCCGTACCGCTTAGGGTTACGCGAACCGCTGCCAGCAGGCGTTCGTTAAAACGCGCGGCATAAATGCGGTGGGTCTCATCAACGTGCAGCGACGAAGGGGAATATTCCGGCCAGATCTTGCCCAGGTCGATATGATCCTGGTCGCTAAAGGTCACCAGACGCACGATAGTCAGTTTCATTAGCCACTTGTCCAAATCAGATTGAGTAGGGGCAGTGTACTCAATTTATTCACTCAGCGGCTTCCTCTTTTTATTCTCATTAACCAGGTGATTAGTTTTTTGGCAACGCGTTGGGCAGTTTGAAAACACATGGATCGAAAAATAAGCAGAATTTTAACCTGAAAGGTAGTGATTTATTCGGCGCTTTGTACCGTTATTTTATGCTGCAAACTGCACTTTTATTTGTTTATCTCTGCCTGATTTCAGAATATTATCTTTGCTTAATCGCCTGAAAAATAGAGATTTTAGTCTGGTTTTTGACAAAAAACTGCGCTAAACCATTAAAGGCACTGGTAAAAATAGCGTTGTTCATTAAAAGTACAGAATGCTTTTTAACCATAATAAA
Organism: Enterobacter sp. UPMP2060; assembly: GCF_053709655.1. Lineage (NCBI taxonomy): Bacteria > Pseudomonadati > Pseudomonadota > Gammaproteobacteria > Enterobacterales > Enterobacteriaceae > Enterobacter > Enterobacter sp. UPMP2060. Next base: position 93,439 of record NZ_JBSKJQ010000011.1, on the reverse strand, counting down.
ACAAAATATAAACACGACATCACGAATGGGGATTCAGAGATGAAAAGGAACGCGAAGACGTTAATCGCGGGGATGGTCGCACTGTCGATCTCGCATGCCGCTATGGCAGACGACATTAAAGTTGCGGTAGTGGGCGCGATGTCCGGCCCTGTTGCCCAGTGGGGTGACATGGAGTTCAACGGCGCGCGCCAGGCCATCAAAGACATCAACGCCAAGGGCGGTATCAAAGGCGACAAGCTGGTGGGCGTGGAATATGACGACGCCTGCGATCCTAAACAGGCCGTCGCGGTCGCCAACAAAATCGTCAACGACGGTATTCAGTATGTGATCGGCCACCTGTGCTCATCCTCCACGCAGCCTGCGTCTGATATCTACGAAGACGAAGGCATTCTGATGATCACCCCAGGCGCAACGAACCCGGAACTGACCCAGCGCGGCTATCAGCACATCATGCGTACCGCCGGTCTGGACTCCTCGCAGGGCCCCACCGCCGCCAAATACATCCTCGAGAGCGTTAAGCCACAGCGCATTGCCATTATTCATGACAAACAGCAGTACGGCGAAGGCCTGGCGCGCTCCGTGCAGGACGGCCTGAAAAAAGGCGGCGCGAACATCGTCTTCTTCGACGGCATTACCGCCGGTGAGAAAGACTTCTCCGCGCTGATTGCTCGCCTGCAAAAAGAGAATATCGACTTCGTTTACTACGGCGGCTACTACCCGGAGATGGGCCAGATGCTGCGTCAGGCGCGCGCCACCGGTCTGAAAACCCAGTTTATGGGGCCAGAGGGTGTGGGCAACGCCTCTCTGTCGAACATCGCGGGGGATTCTGCCGAAGGCATGCTGGTGACGATGCCAAAACGCTATGACCAGGATCCGGCCAACAAGGCTATCGTGGATGCGCTCAAGGCGCAGAAGAAAGATCCGAGTGGTCCGTACGTCTGGATCACCTACGCGGCCGTACAGTCTCTGGCCACCGCGCTGGATCGCTCCGGCAGCAAAGAACCGCTGGATCTGGTGAAAGATTTAAAAGCACACGGGGCGAACACCGTGATTGGGCCGCTGAACTGGGATGAGAAAGGCGATCTGAAGGGATTTGAGTTTGGTGTCTTTAAGTGGCACGCCGACGGTTCATCCTCGGTCGCCAAATAATTATCCCACCGCCCGGCATGACGGGCGGGTATAAAAAGGTTTGCATATGTCCGAGCAGTTTCTCTATTTCCTGCAGCAGATGTTTAACGGCGTTACGCTGGGAAGCACCTACGCGCTGATCGCCATCGGCTATACGATGGTTTACGGCATTATCGGCATGATCAACTTCGCCCACGGCGAGGTGTACATGATCGGTAGCTACGTCTCCTTTATGATTATCGCCGCCCTGATGATGATGGGCATCGACAGCAGCTGGCTGCTGGTCGCCGCCGGGTTTGTCGGCGCGATCGTGATTGCCAGCGCCTACGGCTGGAGCATTGAGCGCGTGGCCTACCGGCCGGTGCGCAGCTCCAAGCGCCTGATTGCGCTTATTTCCGCGATCGGGATGTCGATCTTCCTGCAAAACTACGTCAGCCTGACCGAAGGTTCGCGCGACGTGGCGCTGCCAAGCCTGTTTAACGGCCAGTGGATTGTGGGGGCCAGCGAAAACTTCGCGGCCTCTATCACCACCATGCAGCTGGTTATCTGGGTCGTGACCTTTATTGCGATGCTCGCCCTGACGCTGTTCATCCGCTACTCGCGTATGGGACGCGCCTGCCGCGCCTGCGCGGAAGACCTGAAGATGGCGAGCCTGCTCGGCATCAACACCGACCGCGTGATTGCCCTGACCTTCGTGATTGGCGCCGCGATGGCGGCGGTGGCGGGTGTCCTGCTCGGCCAGTTCTACGGCGTGATCAACCCGTACATCGGCTTTATGGCCGGGATGAAAGCCTTCACCGCGGCGGTTCTGGGCGGTATCGGCAGTATTCCGGGCGCGATGATCGGCGGCCTGATCCTGGGCGTGGCCGAAGCGCTCTCCTCGGCGTACCTGAGCACGGAGTATAAAGACGTGGTGTCGTTTGCCCTGCTGATTCTGGTTCTGCTGGTGATGCCTACCGGTATTCTGGGCCGTCCGGAGGTAGAGAAAGTATGAAACCGATGCATTTTGCAATGGCGCTGCTCTCTGCCGCCATGTTCTTCGTGCTGGCCAGCGTCTTTATGGGCGTCCAGCTTGAGCTGAATGGCACCAAACTGGTTGTCGATACCGCAGCTGACATCCGCTGGCAGTGGGTATTTATCGGCACGGCCGTAGTGTTCCTGTTCCAGCTGCTGCGTCCGCTGTTCCAGAAGACGCTGAAAAACGTCTCCGGGCCGAAATTCGTCCTGCCGGCAATCGACGGTTCTACGGTTAAGCAGAAGCTGTTCCTCGTGGCGCTGCTGGTGGCCGCCGTGGCGTGGCCGTTCGTGGTGTCGCGTGGCACCGTGGATATCGCCACGCTGACCATGATCTACGTGATTCTCGGCCTCGGTCTGAACGTGGTCGTGGGGCTCTCGGGCCTGCTGGTGCTGGGCTACGGCGGCTTCTACGCCATCGGCGCCTATACCTTCGCGCTGCTGAACCACTATTACGGTCTCGGCTTCTGGACCTGCCTGCCGCTGGCAGGGCTGGTCTCTGCCGCTGCAGGCTTCCTGCTTGGCTTCCCGGTACTGCGCCTGCGCGGCGACTACCTGGCGATTGTGACCTTAGGATTCGGCGAAATCGTCCGTATCCTGCTGCTCAACAACACCGAAGTGACCGGCGGCCCGAACGGCATCAGCCAGATCCCGAAACCGACCTTCTTCGGCCTGGAATTTAGCCGTACCGCCCGCGAAGGCGGCTGGGATACCTTCAGCAACTTCTTCGGCGTGAAGTATGACCCGTCCGACCGCGTGATCTGGCTCTATCTGGTGGCGCTGCTGCTGGTGGTGATTACCCTGTTCGTGATCAACCGTCTGCTGCGCATGCCGCTGGGCCGCGCGTGGGAAGCGCTGCGCGAGGATGAGATCGCCTGCCGCTCTCTGGGCCTGAACCCGACCCGCATCAAGCTGACCGCGTTCACCATCAGCGCCGCGTTTGCCGGTTTCGCCGGAACGCTGTTTGCCGCGCGTCAGGGCTTCGTTAGCCCGGAATCGTTCACCTTCGCCGAATCCGCCTTTGTGCTGGCGATTGTGGTGCTCGGCGGGATGGGTTCGCAGTTCGCCGTTATCCTCGCGGCCATCCTGCTGGTGGTCTCGCGCGAGCTGATGCGCGACTTTAACGAATACAGCATGCTGATGCTGGGTGGTTTGATGGTGCTGATGATGATCTGGCGTCCGCAGGGTCTGCTGCCGATGACCCGTCCACAGCTGAAGCTGAAGAACGGGCAAGCGAAAGGAGAGCAGGCATGAGTCAGCCATTATTATCCGTTAACGGCCTGATGATGCGTTTTGGCGGCCTGCTGGCGGTCAACAACGTGAATCTGGATTTGCACAAGAAAGAGATTGTCTCCCTGATTGGTCCGAACGGCGCAGGGAAAACCACGGTCTTTAACTGTCTGACCGGCTTCTACAAGCCAACGGGCGGCACCATCATGCTGCGCGACCAGCATCTGGAAGGGCTGCCGGGCCAGCAGATTGCCCGCATGGGCGTGGTGCGTACCTTCCAGCACGTGCGTCTGTTCCGCGAGATGACGGTGATTGAGAACCTGCTGGTGGCCCAGCATCAGCAGCTGAAAACCGGGCTGTTCTCCGGCCTGCTGAAAACCCCGGCCTTCCGCCGCGCGCAGGATGAAGCGCTTGACCGCGCCGCCACCTGGCTCGACCGAATTGGCCTGCTGCAGCACGCCAACCGTCAGGCGAGCAATCTGGCCTACGGTGACCAGCGTCGTCTGGAGATTGTGCGCTGCATGGTGACGCAGCCGGAAATCCTGATGCTCGACGAACCGGCGGCAGGGCTCAACCCGAAAGAGACCAAAGAGCTGGACGAGCTGATTGCCGAGCTGCGCGACAGTCACGACACTACCATCCTGCTGATTGAGCACGACATGAAGCTGGTGATGGGCATTTCGGACCGTATCTACGTGGTAAACCAGGGCACGCCGCTGGCAAACGGCACGCCGGAAGAGATCCGCAACAACCCGGACGTGATCCGCGCATACCTTGGTGAGGCATAAGATGGAAAAAGCGATGTTAACGTTCGACAAGGTCAACGCGCACTACGGCAAGATCCAGGCGCTGCACGACGTCAGCCTGCATATCAATCAGGGTGAAATCGTGACCCTGATTGGCGCCAACGGCGCGGGCAAAACCACGCTGCTCGGCACCCTGTGCGGCGACCCGCGCGCCACCAGCGGGCGGATTGTGTTCGATGGTAAAGACATTACCGACTGGCAGACCGCCAGAATCATGCGCGAGGCGGTGGCGATTGTTCCGGAAGGGCGCCGCGTCTTCTCCCGCATGACGGTGGAAGAGAACCTGGCGATGGGCGGGTTCTTCGCTCACCGCGATGAATACCAGACCCGCATCAAGTGGGTATATGAACTCTTCCCGCGCCTGTGGGAGCGCCGCATCCAGCGTGCGGGCACCATGTCCGGCGGTGAGCAGCAGATGCTGGCGATTGGCCGCGCGCTGATGAGCCAGCCGCGCCTGCTGCTGCTGGACGAACCGTCGCTCGGTCTGGCGCCGATCATCATCCAGCAGATTTTCGACACCATCGAGCAGCTGCGCAAAGAGGGGATGACCATCTTCCTCGTCGAGCAGAACGCCAACCAGGCGCTGAAGCTCGCCGATCGTGGCTACGTGCTGGAGAACGGCCGCGTGGTGCTGGAGGATACCGGCGACGCGCTGCTGGCGAACGAGGCGGTGCGGAGCGCGTATCTGGGCGGATAGGTAAAAGCAAAAAGGCAACGCAAGTTGCCTTTTTTAATGTTTTCTCCCTCTCCCCGTGGGAGAGGGGCGGGGTGAGGGCACCAGACCGCACGAGGTAAAAGCAAAAAGGCAACGCAAGTTGCCTTTTTTAGTGTTTTCTCCCTCTCCCCGTGGGAGAGGGTCGGGGTGAGGGCACCAGACCGCACGAGGTAAAAGCAAAAAGGCAACGCAAGTTGCCTTTTTTAATGTTTTTTCCCTCTCCCTGTGGGTGAGGGGCGGGGTGAGAACACCAGACCGCACGAGGTAAAAGCAAAAAGGCAACGCAAGTTGCCTTTTTTAATGTTTTCTCCCTCTCCCCGTGGGAGAGGGGCGGGGTGAGGGCACCAGACCACACCCAAACCACCCCCCAGCCCCTTTCACACAACCATCATCCCCCTGACGCCTGGCTGTCACTTATCTGTAAACAAACAGTTATTTTTCTGTCATTCGAGCATGTCATGTTACCTCGCGAGCATAAAACGCGTGATATCGCGCATCCGGCACAATAAGAGAGATGACAATGACATCGTTACGACACACAGCTTTGGGTCTGGCACTGGGTCTGGCTTTTGCGACGAACGCAATGGCTGTCACCACCATTCCGTTCTGGCATTCCATGGAAGGGGAGTTGGGTAAAGAAGTTGACTCCCTGGCGCAGCGTTTCAACGACACCCATCCGGATTACAAAATTGTGCTGGTGTACAAAGGCAACTACGAGCAGAGCCTGAGCGCGGGCATCGCCGCCTTCCGTACCGGTAACGCACCTGCGCTGTTGCAGGTTTATGAAGTGGGTACCGCCACCATGATGGCCTCCAAAGCCATCAAGCCGGTCTATGAAGTGTTCAAAGAAGCGGGCATCAACTTCGATGAGTCGCAGTTCGTGCCGACCGTAGCGGGTTACTACACCGATTCCAAAACCGGCCACCTGCTGTCTCAGCCGTTTAACAGCTCCACGCCGGTGCTGTACTACAACAAAGACGCCTTCAAAAAAGCCGGTTTAGACCCGGAGCAGCCGCCAAAAACCTGGCAGGACCTGGCGGAGTACACCGCGAAGCTGAAAGCGGCGGGGATGAAGTGCGGCTACGCCAGCGGCTGGCAGGGCTGGATCCAGATTGAAAACTTCAGCGCCTGGCACGGTCTGCCGGTTGCGACCAAAAACAACGGCTTCGACGGCACCGATGCGGTCCTGGAGTTCAACAAGCCTGAGCAGGTGAAGCATATCGCGCTGCTTGCCGATCTGAACAAGAAGGGCGACTTCAGCTACTTCGGACGTAAAGACGAATCCACCGAGAAGTTCTACAACGGCGACTGCGCCATTACCACCGCCTCTTCCGGTTCGCTGGCGGATATCCGCCACTACGCCAAATTCAACTACGGCGTGGGCATGATGCCGTACGACGCTGACGTGAAGGGCGCGCCGCAGAACGCCATCATCGGCGGGGCGAGCCTGTGGGTGATGCAGGGTAAAGACAAGGGCACCTACAAAGGGGTGGCCGAATTCCTCGACTTCCTGGCCAAGCCTGAAAACGCCGCCGAGTGGCACCAGAAGACCGGCTACCTGCCGATCACCAAAGCCGCGTACGACCTGACCCGCGAGCAGGGCTTCTACAGCAAGAACCCGGGCGCGGACATCGCGACGCGTCAGATGCTGAACAAGCCGCCGTTGCCGTTCACCAAGGGCCTGCGTCTGGGCAACATGCCGCAGATCCGCACCATCGTGGATGAAGAGCTGGAAAGCGTGTGGACCGGTAAGAAAACGCCACAGCAGGCGCTGGACTCTGCGGTAGAGCGCGGGAATCAGCTGCTGCGCCGCTTTGAGCAGTCGACCAAATCGTAAAAAAATGCCCGGTGACGCGCAGCGTTCCGGGCTTACGGATTAATGCGGCCTGATGCCCTCACCCCAACCCTCTCCCACAGGGAGAGGGAGAAAACCGAAATCGCCAGGAACCAAATCTCAATGTCATCATCCCGTCCGGTGTTCCGTTCCCGCTGGCTGCCCTATCTTCTGGTCGCGCCGCAGCTGGTCATCACCGTTATCTTCTTTATCTGGCCTGCGGGCGAAGCGCTGTGGTACTCGGTACAAAGCGTCGACCCGTTCGGGCTTTCCAGCCAGTTTGTTGGCCTGGACAACTTTACCGCACTGTTCCACGACAGCTACTACCTGGACTCCTTCTGGACGACGATGAAGTTCAGCGCGCTGGTGACCGTCAGCGGTCTGGTTGCCTCGCTGTTTTTCGCCGCGCTGGTGGACTACGTGGTGCGCGGCAGCCGGATTTATCAAACCCTGATGCTGCTGCCTTACGCCGTGGCTCCCGCCGTCGCCGCCGTACTGTGGATCTTCCTGTTTAACCCCGGTCGCGGATTGATTACCCACTTCCTGGCTGAGTTCGGCTACGACTGGAACCACGCCCAGAACAGCGGTCAGGCCATGTTCCTGGTGGTGTTCGCCTCGGTGTGGAAGCAGATCAGCTACAACTTCCTGTTCTTCTTTGCCGCGCTGCAGTCCATTCCGCGCTCGCTGGTGGAAGCCGCGGCAATTGACGGCGCAGGGCCCATTCGTCGCTTCTTCAGGCTGTCGCTGCCGCTGATCGCCCCGGTGAGTTTCTTCCTGCTGGTGGTTAACCTCGTGTACGCCTTCTTCGACACCTTCCCGGTGATCGACGCGGCGACCGCAGGCGGCCCGGTGCAGGCGACCACCACGCTGATTTACAAAATCTACCGCGAAGGCTTTGCGGGGCTGGATCTCTCCGCCTCCGCCGCGCAGTCGGTCGTGCTGATGTTCCTCGTTATCATCCTCACGGTGGTGCAGTTCCGCTATGTCGAAAGTAAGGTGCGCTACCAATGATTGAGAACCGTCGCGGGCTGACGATTTTCAGCCATACCATGCTGATTTTAGGGATTATCGTCATCCTCTTCCCGCTGTACGTGGCGTTTGTCGCCGCCACGCTGGACACCAAAGCGGTGTTCGACACGCCGATGACGCTGATCCCCGGCGGGCATCTGTTCGAGAACATGAAGACCATCTGGACCCAGGGCGTGGGCGCCAACAGCGCGCCGTTCTGGCTGATGATGCTCAACAGCTTCATCATGGCGTTTGGCATTACGGTCGGCAAAATTACGGTGTCGATGCTTTCGGCCTTCGCCATCGTCTGGTTCCGCTTTCCGCTGCGTAACCTCTTCTTCTGGATGATTTTTATCACCCTGATGCTGCCGGTGGAGGTGCGTATCTTCCCGACGGTAGAAGTGATCGCCAACCTGAAGCTGCTCGACAGCTACGCGGGCTTAACCCTGCCGCTGATGGCCTCGGCGACCGCCACCTTCCTGTTCCGCCAGTTCTTTATGACCCTGCCGGACGAGCTGATTGAAGCGGCGCGTATCGACGGCGCGTCGCCGATGCGCTTCTTCCGCGACATCGTGCTGCCGCTGTCGAAAACCAACCTTGCAGCGCTGTTTGTGATCACCTTTATCTACGGCTGGAACCAGTACCTGTGGCCGCTGCTGATTATTCAGGACGTTAACCTCGGCACCGCCGTGGCGGGCATCAAAGGCATGATCGCCACCGGCGAAGGCACCACCCTCTGGAACCAGGTGATGGCGGCGATGCTGCTCACCCTTATCCCACCCGTAGTCATTGTTTTAGCCATGCAGCGCGCGTTTGTCCGCGGCCTGGTCGATAGCGAGAAATAAGATGGCAGGTTTAAAACTTCAGGCAGTAACCAAAAGCTGGGATGGCAAAACCCAGGTGATTCAGCCGCTGACGCTCGACGTGGCGGACGGGGAATTCATCGTGATGGTCGGCCCGTCCGGCTGCGGCAAATCCACCCTGCTGCGCATGGTGGCGGGGCTGGAGCGTGTGACCTCCGGGGATATCTGGATTGACCGCCAGCGCGTCACCGAGATGGAGCCGAAAGACAGAGGCATCGCGATGGTGTTCCAGAACTACGCCCTCTATCCGCACATGAGCGTGGAAGAGAACATGGCCTGGGGGCTGAAAATCCGCGGCATGGGCAAAGGCCATATCGACGAGCGGGTGAAAGAGGCGGCGCGCATTCTCGAGCTGGACGGCCTGCTGAAGCGCCGCCCGCGCGAGCTCTCCGGCGGCCAGCGTCAGCGCGTGGCGATGGGGCGCGCCATCGTGCGCGATCCGGCGGTATTCCTGTTCGACGAGCCGCTGTCTAACCTCGACGCCAAGCTGCGCGTGCAGATGCGCCTTGAGCTGCAGCAGCTGCACCGTCGCCTGAAAACTACCTCCCTGTACGTGACCCACGATCAGGTCGAAGCCATGACCCTCGCCCAGCGCGTGATGGTGATGAACAAAGGCATCGCCGAACAGATTGGCACTCCGGTGGAGGTGTATGAGAAACCGGCCACCCGCTTTGTGGCGAGCTTTATCGGCAGCCCGGCAATGAACCTGCTGGAAGGGCGTATCAGCAGCGCGGGCACGCATTTTGAGCTGGAAAGCGGGATGGCGTTGCCGATCAACTGGTACTATCGTGGCTACGCCGGGCGTAAGATGACGCTCGGTATCCGCCCCGAGCATATCGTTTTAACCTCTCAGGCGGACGGCGGCGTGCCGCTGGTGATGGACACGCTGGAGATGTTGGGTGCAGATAACCTGGCGCACGGGCGCTGGGGCGAACAAAAAATGGTGGTGCGCCTGGCGCATCAGGAGCGTCCGAAAGCAGGCAGCACGCTGTGGCTGCACCTGCCGGAAAACCATCTGCACCTGTTTGACGGTGAAACAGGACAACGAGTATGAGCAACTGGCCTTATCCCCACGTCGTCGCCCACCGGGGCGGCGGTAAGCTGGCGCCGGAGAACACCCTGGCGGCGATTGACGTTGGCGCGCGCTACGGTCACACGATGATCGAGTTCGACGCCAAGCTGTCGAAAGACGGCGAAATTTTCCTGCTGCATGACGATAACCTCGAACGCACCAGCAACGGCTGGGGCGTGGCGGGCGAGCTGCCGTGGCGCGATCTGCTGAAGGTGGACGCCGGAAGCTGGTACAGCGGCGAATTCAAAGGTGAACCGCTGCCGCTGCTGGCGGACGTGGCGGACCGCTGTCGCCAGCACGGCATGATGGCCAATATCGAAATCAAACCGACCACCGGCACCGGGCCGCTGACGGGCAAGGTCATTGCCCTGGCCGCGCGCGAGCTGTGGGAAGGGATGACCGCTCCGCTGCTGTCATCATTTGAAATCGATGCGCTGGAGGCCGCACAGGCGGCCGTACCGGAACTGCCGCGCGGGCTGCTGCTTGACGAGTGGCGCGAGGACTGGCGCGAGCTGACGACACGCTTAGCGTGCGTTTCTATCCATCTCAACCACAGGCTGCTGGATGAGGCGCGGGTGAAGATGCTGAAGGACGCGGGCCTGCATATTCTGGTCTACACGGTTAACAAACCCCAGCGCGCAGCCGAACTGCTGCGCTGGGGCGTGGACAGCATCTGTACCGATGCAATCGACCTGATCGGCCCGGACTTTAGTTCTGCGGATTAAGCATACTGCCATTCGACTGCGGCGGCAGCATGTGCTGCTGTCCGCTGCCTGACGACGTCATTCCTCCTAACATCCCGCCGTTTTTATTCGGCAGCGGCTGCTCGCGCACCTGCCCCTGCTGCACGCGCTGGGTGTTGGCGTTCATCTGATTTTGCAGGCTTTGCTGCTGCATCTGGGTCTGCGTTTTAAGCTGCTGATTAAGCATTCCTTTCTGCTGCTGTTGCTGGCTCATCATCTCCGTCTGCATACGCTGCTGGCTCGGGATAACGTAACCCTGCTGGTTCGGGTTGTTCATGGTGTTGAGTGGCTGTGCGAGCGCGGCAAACGGGATCAGCGCCGTAAGGATCCATAAGCGTTTCATTGTCATTTCCTCCTTTTGAGGTCTCTCTTAAGTTTACCCCGATTTCACCATGACGATGATTTTTTAGGAGTTGTGAACCAGGCTTAAGCGGGGAATATGGATCCCTTCACCTGGAGAACAATAATGATGAAACCAACGTTTTTGCGCTGGGTCGCCATCGCCGCGCTGATGGCAGGCGGTACATTTAGCGTGGCGGCCAACCCGCCAGCGGCGCCTCCGGTCTCTTACGGCGTGGAGGAAGATGTTTTTCATCCCGTGCGGGCAACCCATGGCATGGTGGCGTCGGTGGATGCGCTGGCAACAAAAGTGGGCGTCGATATTCTCAGGCAGGGCGGTAACGCGGTGGATGCAGCGGTCGCCGTCGGCTATGCGCTGGCGGTGACGCATCCGCAGGCGGGGAACCTGGGCGGCGGCGGCTTTATGATGCTGCGTACCAAAGACGGCAAAACCACCGCCATCGATTTCCGCGAAATGGCGCCTTCTCAGGCGTCCCGCGATATGTTCCTCGACGATCAGGGTAACCCTGACAGCAAAAAATCCCTGACTTCGCACCTCGCCACCGGCACGCCGGGCACCGTTGCGGGCTTCTCGCTGGCGCTGGAAAAATACGGCACGATGCCGCTGAACAAGGTGGTGCAGCCTGCCATCAAGCTGGCGCGCGACGGCTTTGTGGTAAACGATGCGCTGGCGGACGATCTCAAGACCTATGGCAGCGAAGTCATTCCGAATCACGAAAACAGCAAGGCCATCTTCTGGAAAGACGGTGAGCCCCTGAAGAAGGGCGATAGGCTGGTGCAGAAGAACCTCGCCAAAAGCCTGGAGCTGATTGCGGAGCACGGTCCGGACGCCTTCTACAAAGGGGCAATTGCCGACCAGATTGCGGAAGAGATGCAAAAGAACGGCGGGCTCATCACCAAAGCGGATCTTGCGGAATACAAGGCGGTGGAGCGCGAGCCGATTAGCGGTACCTATCGCGGATACGAGGTCTTCTCCATGCCGCCGCCGTCTTCCGGTGGGATCCACATCGTGCAGATCCTCAATATTCTCGAAAACTTCGATATGCACAAGTTCGGCTTCGGCAGCGCGGACGCCATGCAGGTGATGGCGGAAGCGGAAAAACGCGCTTACGCCGACCGGTCGGAATATCTCGGCGATCCGGACTTCGTGAAGGTGCCGTGGCAGGCGCTGACCAACAAGGCGTATGCCAAATCCATTGCCGATCAGATCGACATCAACAAGGCTAAACCGTCGAGCGAGATCCGCCCCGGCAAGCTGGCGCCGTATGAAAGCAACCAGACCACCCACTTCTCGGTGGTGGATAAAGACGGTAACGCGGTGGCGGTGACGTACACGCTCAACACCACCTTCGGCACCGGGATTGTGGCGGGCAATAGCGGTATTTTGCTGAACAACGAGATGGATGACTTCTCTGCCAAACCGGGCGTGCCGAACGTCTACGGGCTGGTGGGCGGCGATGCGAATGCAGTAGGGCCGAAGAAACGTCCACTGTCGTCTATGTCGCCCACCATTGTCGTGAAAGACGGGAAAACCTGGCTGGTGACCGGCAGCCCTGGCGGCAGCCGTATTATCACTACCGTGCTGCAGATGGTGGTGAACAGCATCGACTTTGGGATGAACGTCGCCGAAGCGACCAACGCTCCGCGTTTCCATCACCAGTGGCTGCCGGACGAGCTGCGCGTCGAGAAGGGCTTTAGCCCGGACACCATCAAGCTGCTGGAACAGCGCGGGCAGAAGGTGGCGGTGAAGGAGGCGATGGGCAGCACCCAGAGCATTATGGTCGGGCCGGACGGGGCGCTGTTTGGCGCGTCGGATCCGCGGTCGGTGGATGATTTGTCGGCGGGGTATTAACGATTCCCCTCACCCTAACCCTCTCCCCGCAGGGGAGAGGGGATTGCACGGTGCGGTCTTTTCTCCCTCGCCCCTGTGGGGAGAGGGCCGGGGTGAGGGGAGTGTGTCACTTCATTCGCGCCATATAATACGCGTCCACATACTCGCCGTTGCGCAGGGCATAGCGTTTGCCGGTGCCTTCAATTTCGAACCCGTGTTTTTTGTACACCGCAATCGCCGGTTCGTTATCGACAAATACCGTCAGCTCAATGCGGTCAACGCGCAGCCAGTTATCGCACATATCAATCATGGTGCGCATCAGAGCGCTGGCAACGCCCCGGTTTTGCCACTGCGCGCCGACACAAATCCCAAAATCAGCCACATGGCTGCGGCGCGGGCGTTGCGCGACGACGATGCACAGATGGCCGGCGACATGACCGTCTATGCAGGCGACGAGCTGCTTGATGCCGGGCTGGTCGGATAGCCGTTCTTGCCACATTTGCTCAGAGGGATGAGGAACCTGTAGTGTGTTGTGGTACACCTCCGGCTGGGCGTGGATCTGACGAATGGCGTCATAATCTTTCGGTTCCGCATGGCGTATCACTATCTCACTCATTCCTTATTCCTCAGTCAGTTAAACGTCCCTTTCAACATCAATGACTTTAAAATTTGAGTCAACCGCTATTTTTTGCAAAAAGTATTGGACAAGTGCGAATGAGAATGATTATTATTGCTCTGCATTCAGGAAGACCGCTACGGGAACCTGAAAGCACGACATTGCTCACATTGCTTCCAGTATTACTTTAGCCAGCTTTTAGCTGGCTTTTTTTTTGTTATGGTTAGACTCAGTAACCTTCCAAAAGGACTGAGCCATGACACTACATTGCGCATTTATTGGATTTGGTAAAAGTACGACCCGCTACCACCTGCCGTATGTTCTCAACCGTAAAGACAGCTGGCACGTCGCGCACATCTTCCGCCGCCGCGCGAAGCCAGAAGAGCAATCCCCGCAGTATTCCCATATCCATTTCACCAGCGATCTTGATGAAGTGCTTAACGACCCGCAGGTCAAACTGGTTGTTGTCTGCACCCACGCCGACAGCCATTTTGACTATGCGAAACGCGCGCTGGAAGCGGGTAAAAACGTGCTGGTGGAAAAACCGTTCACCCCGACCATCGCCGAAGCAAAAGCGCTGTTCGCGCTGGCGAAAAGTAAAGGCCTGACCGTTACGCCGTATCAAAACCGTCGCTTTGACAGCTGCTTCCTGACGGCGAAAAAGGCGATTGAAAGCGGCAAGCTGGGCGACATTGTGGAAATCGAAAGCCACTTCGATTACTACCGTCCGGTGGCGGAAACCCAACCCGGCCTGCCGCAGGACGGCTCGTTCTATGGTCTGGGCGTGCATACGATGGACCAGATCATCTCTCTGTTTGGCCGACCGGACCACGTGGCGTATGACATCCGCAGCCTGCGTAACAAAGCCAACCCGGACGACACCTTTGAAGCGCAGCTGTTCTACGGCGACCTGAAGGCCATCGTCAAAACCAGCCATCTGGTGAAAATCGACTATCCGAAATTTATCGTTCACGGCACCAAAGGATCGTTCATTAAGTACGGCATCGACCAGCAGGAGACCAGCCTGAAGGCCAACATCATGCCGGGTGAACCGGGCTTTGCGGCGGATAATTCCGTGGGCGTGCTGGAGTATGTGAACGATGAGGGCGTAACGGTCAGGGAAGAGCTGAAACCGGAAATTGGCGACTATGGCCGCGTCTACGATGCGCTGTATGAAACTCTCACAACTAGCGCGCCGAATTACGTCAAGGAATCTGACGTTCTGACCAACCTGGAAATCCTCGAGCGGGCCTTTGAGCAGGCTTCTCCTGCCACGGTAACCCTCGCGAAATAAGCAAAAACGGCTCCTCTGCGCTTGTTCATAATTTTTGAACAGAGGAGTCAATTTTCACCCTCTATGATCCCAGGCGGTTTACGTCCACACTTACTCCATCGAAACGAACTGAGGGTGAAACAATGATCTACTTACGCAAAGCAAACGAACGTGGTCACGCGAATCATGGCTGGCTGGACTCATGGCATTCATTCTCGTTTGCCGACTACTACGACCCGAACTTCATGGGCTTCTCCGCACTGCGCGTGATTAACGACGACGTGATTGATGCAGGCCAGGGCTTCGGTACCCACCCGCACAAAGACATGGAAATCCTGACCTATGTGCTGGAAGGGGCGGTGGAACACCAGGACAGCATGGGCAACAAAGAGCAGGTTCCGGCGGGCGAGTTCCAGATTATGAGTGCGGGTACCGGGGTGCGTCACTCCGAGTACAACCCGAGCAAAACGGAAAAACTGCACCTGTATCAAATCTGGATCATTCCAGAAGAGACCGGCATCACGCCGCGCTACGAGCAGCGCCGCTTCGACGCGAAACAGGGCAAACAGCTGGTGCTGTCCCCGGATGCGCGTGAAGGTTCCCTGAAGGTGCATCAGGATATGGAGCTGTACCGCTGGGCGCTGGCGAAAGACGAACAGTCTGTGCACCAGATTGCCGCCAACCGCCGCGTCTGGATCCAGGTGGTGAAAGGTGAAGTGTCCATCAACGGCACCAAAGCGACAACCGCCGATGGCCTGGCCGTCTGGGATGAGCAGGCGCTTTCCGTGCATGCCGACAGCGAAAGTGAAATTCTGCTGTTTGACCTGCCGCCGGTGTAATAAATCATAAATAAATGCCCATCCTTCCCTTTGACAGGGGAAGGATGGGCTTTGTCCGTGATAAACTGAGCAAATCTCTCACTTCAAGATTTCTCAGGACGATGAAAAAGAAACGCCCCGTACTTCAGGATGTCGCCGATCGCGTCGGTGTGACCAAAATGACGGTCAGCCGTTTTTTACGTAACCCGGAACAGGTTTCCGTGGCGTTGCGTGGCAAGATTGCTGCGGCCCTTGATGAACTGGGTTATATCCCCAACCGCGCGCCCGATATTCTCTCCAATGCGACCAGCCGTGCGGTGGGCGTCCTGCTTCCTTCCCTGACCAACCAGGTTTTCGCCGAAGTTTTGCGCGGCATTGAAAGCGTCACCGATGCTTTTGGCTATCAGACCATGCTCGCCCACTACGGGTACAAGCCGGAACTGGAAGAAGAACGTCTTGAATCGATGCTTTCCTGGAACATCGACGGCCTGATTTTAACCGAACGTACCCACACTGCCCGCACGCTCAAAATGATTGAAGTGGCCGGTATCCCGGTGGTGGAGCTGATGGACAGCCAGTCGCCGTGCCTCGACATCGCCGTTGGGTTCGATAACTTCGAAGCGGCGCGCCAGATGACGGCGGCGATCATCGCCCGTGGGCATCGTCATATCGCCTATCTGGGTGCGCGTCTTGATGAACGTACTATCATCAAACAGAAGGGATACGAGCAGGCGATGCTCGACGCGAACCTAACCCCGTACAGCGTGATGGTGGAACAGTCCTCTTCCTATACGTCGGGTATTGAGCTGATGCGCCAGGCACGACGCGAGTATCCGCAACTGGACGGTATTTTCTGTACCAACGATGACCTTGCGGTCGGTGCGGCGTTTGAGTGCCAGCGTCTGGGGCTCAAGATCCCGGATGATATGGCAATTGCCGGTTTCCACGGCCACGACATTGGCCAGGTGATGGAGCCGCGTCTGGCGAGCGTCCTGACCCCGCGTGAACGTATGGGCCGCATTGGCGCAGAACGCCTGCTGGCGCGCATTCGTGGCGAGACGGTTACCCCAAAAATGTTAGATTTAGGTTTCACCTTGTCACCGGGTGGATCTATTTGAACTGACAAATTTGAAGTAGCTCACACTTATTCACTTCGCGCACGTTTGGATATTGCTTCTCTTTTGCCCCGGCAGGACAATGTTACCGATAACTGTTACCCGTAACAATTGACTGAGGGACACCCTTTGAGCACGACTAATCACGATCACCACGTCTACGTCCTGATGGGCGTTTCCGGTAGCGGGAAATCAGCCGTAGCCAGCGAAGTGGCGCATCAACTCCAGGCAGCGTTCCTTGATGGCGACTTCCTCCATCCGCGCAGCAACATCATGAAAATGGCCTCAGGTGAGCCGCTGAACGATGACGACCGCAAACCGTGGTTGCAGGCGCTGAATGACGCCGCGTTCGCCATGCAGCGCACCAACAAAGTCTCCCTGATCGTCTGCTCTGCGCTGAAAAAAACCTACCGCGACCTGCTGCGCGACGGTAACCCGAACCTCTCTTTCATCTACCTGAAGGGGGACTTCGAGGTGATTGAAAGCCGCCTGAAGGCGCGTAAAGGTCACTTCTTCAAAACCCAGATGCTGGTGACGCAGTTCGAAGCGCTGCAGGAGCCGGGTGAAGATGAGAAAGATGTCTTAGTGGTTGATATCGATCAGTCACTGGAAGGTGTTGTTGCCAGCACCATCGAGGTCATTAATAAAAGGCAGTAAGTTTTGAGTACATTAACGCTAGTTTTGACAGCAGTGGGTTCCGTGTTGCTGCTGCTGTTTTTAGTGATGAAGGCGCGTATGCACGCTTTTGTCGCTTTGATGGTGGTTTCTATAGGTGCAGGTCTCTTTTCCGGGATGCCGCTCGACAAGATCGCCGCGACGATGGAAAAAGGGATGGGCGGCACGCTGGGCTTCCTGGCGATTGTGGTCGCCCTTGGCGCGATGTTTGGCAAGATTTTGCACGAGACGGGCGCGGTCGACCAGATTGCCGTCAAGATGCTGAAATCCTTCGGCCACAGCCGCGCGCACTACGCGATTGGTCTGGCTGGCCTGATTTGCGCGCTGCCGCTGTTCTTCGAAGTGGCCGTTGTGCTGCTGATAAGCGTCGCGTTCTCCATGGCGCGCCATACCGGCACTAACCTCGTGAAGCTGGTCATTCCGCTGTTTGCGGGCGTGGCGGCGGCCGCAGCGTTTCTGCTGCCTGGGCCTGCGCCGATGCTGCTGGCATCCCAGATGCACGCCGACTTTGGCTGGATGGATCCTGATTGGCCTGTGCGCGGCAATTCCGGGGATGATTATTGCCGGTCCGCTGTGGGGCAACTTCATCAGCCGTTACGTTGAGCTGCATATTCCGGACGACATCACCGAGCCGCACCTGGGCGAGGGCAAAATGCCGTCCTTCGGCTTCAGCCTGTCGCTGATCCTGCTCCCGCTGGTTCTCGTGGGTCTGAAAACCATCGCCGCGCGCTTTGTGCCGGTGGGTTCCAGCGCCTACGAATGGTTCGAGTTCATCGGTCACCCGTTCACGGCGATCCTGGTGGCCTGTCTGGTGGCGATTTACGGCCTGGCGATGCGTCAGGGAATGCCGAAAGATCGGGTGATGGAGATCTGCGGTGCCGCGCTGCAGCCTGCGGGCATTATCCTGCTGGTGATCGGCGCTGGCGGCGTGTTCAAGCAGGTGCTGGTGGATTCCGGCGTAGGCCCAGCTCTGGGCGAAGCGCTGACCGGGATGGGCCTGCCGATTGCGGTCACCTGCTTCGTGCTGGCTGCGGCGGTGCGTATCATCCAGGGTTCCGCAACCGTGGCGTGCTTAACCGCCGTGGGTCTGGTGATGCCGGTGATTGAACAGCTGAACTACTCCGGTGCGCAGATGGCGGCGCTGTCTATCTGTATCGCGGGCGGTTCGATTGTGGTCTCTCACGTTAACGACGCGGGCTTCTGGCTGTTCGGTAAATTTACCGGCGCCACCGAAGCGCAAACCCTGAAAACCTGGACGCTGATGGAAACCATCCTCGGCACGACGGGTGCCATTGTCGGGATGATTGCTTTCACACTGCTGAGCTGAATGCGGTGATTTAACAAGGCTCAAAAATAAGGCCCGGTAGCGTTAACGCTTACCGGGCCTTTATATTATGCAGAACGCCAGGCCGGGTCAGGTAAAACCACCAACCCGGCTTTTTCACATCACTCGCCCTGCGTCGCGCTCTCGATCGTCAAACGCACATCTGACGTAATGAGTTCGGCCAGCATCTGGTACACCTTCAGCGTCTCTTCCGGCTCGGCATCACCCGTATCGCTGATGTAGCCTTCGTCACGCAGCGTCAGGACCAGAGAGCTGAAGACCGCTTTGTCGAAGAATTCCGGGGCGTTAATGCCGTGCAGAACGGACAGGCGCTGTGCCAGCGTCCGGCTCTCTTTCTCCAGCGTGCCGCGGTTGATAGACGGGTTCGCACTCAGCAGCCAGAACGTAATGGCGTAGCGCTGCAGCGTTTCGCGCGCACCGGCAGCAAGCAGTTGCAGGGTTCGGGAACGCGACGGATTGATGTGCAGCTCGTCGTTTGAGACGGTGATCAGCCCCTGACGACGCAGCTCTTCCGTCAGTTTGTCCAGTTCGCCCGCCAGCTCGTCTTTGCTCCAGCGCAGGAACAGCTCCGCTTTCAGCATCGGATAGAGCGTCTCAACGTGACGCAATAGCTCCTGACGCGAAATACGGCGATGCTGGGTGATGATAGCCGCCATGAGCGACGGCAGCATCAGCATATGGGTGATGTTGTTGCGGTAGTAGGTCATCAGCACTGCCTGCTCGCGCGGCAGAATAATGATGTCGCCGATCGTGTCCTTTTCGACTTCAAACTTGTTCATCTGCAGCGCGTGATCGATAAGCTCACTGGCGGTAGCAGAAGGCACGGTTGAATCAACGGAATACGGCACGTTGCGCATCATGTCCAGATAGCAATCCAGCTGCTCCGTGAGCTGTTCGCGGGTCAGCGAGCGCTGACGCGAAGCCAGAAGCGCCGTACAGCACAGGTTCATGGCGTTAGCCGCACCGGCGTTGTTAATGCGCACCATCAGCTCGGACGCGATGCCGTTGACCGTTGGCGTCAGCCAGGCCGGACGAATCGCTTCGATAGGATCGATGGACTCGCGCCACTCGGGAACGTGATGGTTCAGATACGTCATCAGCGGCATCGGTTCGCCGAAGTTCACGTAGCCCTGACCGAGATTGCGTAGCTTGCTCAAGCCGCGCAGCATCTGCGGCAGGCTCTCTTTCTCTTTGGTCGCACCGCGCAGCTCTTTGGCGTACGTGCCCACTTCCATCACGTGCTCATAGCCAATGTAGATTGGCACCAGCGTGATTGGACGGGTTCCTCCGCGCAGCATCGCCTGAATGGTCATCGACAGCGTGCCGGTCTTCGGATCAAGCAGACGTCCGGTACGGGAACGACCGCCCTCCACGAAGTACTCCACGGAATAGCCGCGGCTGAACAGCTCGCCCAGATACTCGCGGAACACGGTGGAGTAAAGCTTGTTGCCCTTGAAGGTGCGACGGATAAAGAACGCGCCCAGGCGGCGGAAAATCGGACCTGCTGGCCAGAAATTCAGGTTGATACCGGCAGCAATGTGCGGCGGTACCAGCCCCTGGTGATAGAGCACGTAGGAAAGAAGCAGGTAGTCCATGTGGCTGCGGTGGCAGGGAACATAGACGATCTCATGGCCATCGTGCGCCAGCTGACGCACACGTTCGGCATTATGAACGTTGATGCCCTGATACAGGCGGTTCCAGGTAAAGCCGAGAATACGATCGGACAGGCGAATCATCTCGTAAGAGAAGTTCGCTGCAATCTCTTCCATCAGCGCAATGGCGTTCTGCTGGGCTTTCTCATGCGATATTTTCTTGCTGCGCGCTTCGTCTTCAACGGCGCGGGCAATCGCTTTGGAGGCCAAAAGCTTGTTGAACAGATCCTGACGCGCCGGGAGACGCGGCCCTACGGCAGCGAGGCGCTGGCGCGCGAAGTGCATACGCGCCACGCGCGCCAGTTTTTGCGCGATGATCTTGTCGGTACCGTGCTCGTCCGCCATACGACGCAGCGAAACGGAAGGGGAGAAACGCACAAAGCTGTCGCGTCCCAGCCAGGAGACCGCGAAGAACTTCTGGATGCCGTTAAGCATGCGCAGCGGCGGGTTCTCTTCACCTTTTTCACGGCCCGGACGACGACCAAACATCACCGACACCGGCACCATCTGCACATCCAGATCGGGGTTGCTGCGGTGCAGGTCAAGATAGTCGTGGAACAGCTTGATGGACTCTTCTTTTGGCGTGTAGTAGGTAAACACGCGCGGTCCACCGTGAATGAACACGTAGCGCGGCAGCAGCGTACCGTCAACTTCAAGCGGTTCAAGCGGGTCCGGTAAGTCATGCGCCAGACACTGGGCGCGAAGCGTCAGTAAGTCTGCCTTCGAGTTATAAGGCAAAACGTACATAATAGGACGCGAGGTATCGAGCCCCAATTCCAGCGCGGGTTCTGCTGGGATAGACTTGCTTTTTACCAGGATGCTTAATGGTAAATTAAGTAATTTGTAGTAAATTCGTGGCCAGCCGGACATAAACGATGTAAAGCCTCTGGTTAATAATGCAATTGCGGCGCAAGGATAACAGAAAGCGCGCAAAATTTCTGTTGTTACCCGTCATACTTCAGGCTGTAGCGAAACGCGCTACAGTTCCTGTTACTGACGCTTTTTTTCATAAAAGGTTCTTTTAATGGCCAATAATACCACTGGGTTAACGCGTATCATCAAAGCCGCCGGCTATTCATGGAAAGGTTTCCGTGCCGCGTGGATCAACGAAGCCGCCTTTCGCCAGGAGGGCGTCGCCGCTATCATCGCGGTGATCATCGCCTGTTTCCTTGATGTTGATGCTATTACCCGCGTACTTCTAATCGGTTCCGTGCTTCTGGTGATGATAGTGGAAATTCTTAATAGCGCTATTGAAGCCGTTGTTGATCGCATTGGTTCAGATTTCCACGAGCTTTCTGGCCGCGCAAAAGACATGGGCTCTGCTGCCGTGTTGCTGGCGATTATCACTGCCGTTATCACCTGGGTCACGCTGCTTTGGTCGCATTTCCGATGAGCCTCGAGGAATAATTAAGTCCCTGGTTTTTTGTGCAGTTTTTGGTTCCAAAATCGCCTTTGACTGTATATACTCACAGCATAACTGTATATACACCCAGGGGGCGGAATGAAAGCGTTAACGACCAGGCAGCAAGAGGTGTTTGATCTCATCCGGGATCATATCGGCCAGACGGGTATGCCACCCACGCGTGCGGAAATCGCGCAGCGTCTGGGCTTCCGTTCTCCGAATGCTGCCGAAGAACACCTGAAAGCGCTGGCGCGTAAAGGCGTGATTGAGATTGTTTCAGGCGCGTCACGCGGTATCCGCCTGCTGGTGGAAGAAGAGACGGGCATTCCGCTGATAGGCCGTGTTGCCGCCGGTGAGCCTTTACTGGCACAGCAACATATTGAAGGCCACTACCAGGTCGATCCTGGCATGTTCAAACCGAGCGCAGATTTCCTGCTGCGCGTTAGCGGTATGTCGATGAAAGACATCGGTATTCTTGATGGCGATCTGCTTGCGGTGCACAAAACGCAGGATGTGCGTAACGGCCAGGTAGTTGTCGCGCGCATTGATGATGAAGTTACCGTCAAGCGTCTGAAAAAACAGGGTAACACCGTTCAGCTGCTGCCTGAAAACAACGAGTTCTCCCCGATTGTGGTCGATCTCCGCGAACACAACTTCTCTATCGAAGGACTGGCGGTTGGGGTCATTCGCAACGGTGAATGGCTGTAATCTCTTCCTGACAGGCTATGGCGCCGCTGTAGCCTGCTTCATTCTCCACTCCCGGTATTTTTCATGTCACTGCTGACGGAATCAGATAAGGCATTGTGGCGTCTCGCTCTGCCGATGATTTTCTCCAATATCACCGTGCCCTTGCTGGGGCTGGTCGATACTGCCGTTATTGGTCATCTTGATTCGCCTGTTTATCTTGGCGGCGTGGCGATTGGCGCGACGGCAACCAGCTTCCTGTTTATGCTGCTGCTCTTTTTGCGCATGAGCACCACCGGGCTCACGGCACAGGCTTATGGTGCAAAAGATCCGCTGCGTCTGGCGCGCGCGCTGGTCCAGCCGCTGATCCTTGCGCTTGGCGCGGGAGTGTTAATCGTTTTATTACGTACGCCCCTGATCGACCTTGCGCTCCATGTTGTCGGCGGCAGCGAGGCGGTACTGGCTCAGGCGCGCCGTTTCCTTGAAATTCGCTGGCTCAGCGCGCCCGCCTCGCTGGCAAACCTGGTTCTGCTGGGGTGGCTACTGGGCGTGCAGTACGCCCGTGCGCCAGTGATTTTGCTGGTGGCAGGCAACCTTCTCAACATTGTGCTGGATGTCTGGCTGGTAATGGGCCTGCATATGAACGTGCAGGGCGCGGCGCTGGCGACGGCGATTGCCGAATACGGAACCTTGATTATCGGTCTGTGGATGGTCTGGCGCGTGCTGGCGATGCGCGGGATCTCCCTGGCGCTGCTCAAAACCGCATGGCGCGGCAATATCCGTAAGCTGCTGGCGCTCAATCGTGACATCATGCTGCGCTCGCTGCTGCTTCAGCTCTGCTTCGGCGCGCTGACGGTTTTCGGGGCCCGACAGGGGCCAGAAATCGTCGCGGTCAACGCGGTATTGATGACGCTGCTGACCTTTACCGCCTACGCGCTGGACGGATTTGCCTATGCGGTAGAAGCGCATTCCGGGCAGGCGTACGGGGCGCGCGAAAGCGGGCAGCTTAGGGACGTCTGGCGGGCAGCCTGCCGCCAGTCTGGGCTGGTGGCGCTGGTGTTCGGCCTGGTTTACGCCTGCTTTGGTGAGCAAATTGTCGCGTTGCTTACGTCTCTTCCTGCGCTGCGCGAGCTGGCGAGTCACTATCTCATCTGGCAAGTCATCTTACCGGTGGTCGGCGTCTGGTGTTATCTGCTGGACGGCATGTTTATTGGTGCGACGCGCGGAGCGGAAATGCGTAACAGCATGGCGGTCGCGGCGGCCGGGTTTGGTCTGACGCTGCTGACGCTTCCCTGGCTGGGTAATCACGGTTTGTGGCTGGCCCTGGCCGTTTTCCTCTCGCTGCGAGGGATATCGCTGGCTTTTATCTGGCACCGCCACTGGCAAAACGATACCTGGTTCCCTTCACGTCACGATATATCGTGACGGTTAAAGATTCCGAATATCAAATCAACTGCCGAATCCTTAACTACAATAATTATCACGTCCAGCAGAAAAGAACGTAACGGACGTTACGACCCGACGCTTAACTAAGAGGACACGATGATGAATAAAGACGAAATCGGCGGCAACTGGAAGCAGTTCAAGGGTAAAGCGAAAGAACAGTGGGGTAAGCTGACCGATGACGATATGACCGTCATTGAAGGTAAACGCGATCAGCTTGTCGGTAAAATCCAGGAGCGTTACGGCTACGCAAAAGACCAGGCGGAAAAAGAAGTGGGCGACTGGGAAAAACGCAACGACTACCGCTGGTAACCGGGCTATACCCGCAAGTACAAGGAAGTACACCCTGAGGGCGGCCATGAGCCGCCTTTGCTTTTACTACTGCTAACGCGGTTTTTTCTTCACAAGAATAGAGTGGTCGTGCTGACATGCGTCCTGATGGCGGCAGGCTTCCACTTCCACGCAGGCAGAGCACAGTCCGTGCGCTTCAATCACGTTATGACGCAGGGCAAAACCCATTTTCGCCGCCAGCGTATGCATAATATCTTCCACGCCTTCCGCAGCCTCTTCTTTCACCACGCCGCAGCGGTCGCAGATAAACATCGCCGATGTATGGGTGGGCTGATCGAACAGATGGCACAACACGTAGCTGTTGGTGGACTCAACTTTATGCACGAATCCTTGTTCCAGCAGGAAATCAAGGGCGCGATACACGGTTGGTGGTTTCGCCTGCGGCTCGCTTTCGCGGAGCAGGTCCAGCAGATCGTAAGCGCTGATGGCACCCTGCTGCAGGCTCATCAGACGTAAGACTTCAAGGCGCTGCGGAGTCAGGCGCACATTGCGTTGCGCACACAGCTTTTCGGCCTGCGCTAACAGCTCTTTTGTGGACTTATCCATTTAGCACCCCGGATGTTATAGGACGGAAAACCCTCACTTTATCATGTTCTGGTAAAAACGCCGAGATCCGCCAGTCTGTGCTATACCTGACCCATTGCAAACCGGGAAATAACCAATGAAAAAACCTGACTGTATTCGGCACTGGCGCGACGTTGAAGGCGCGGATGATTCGACCTATCCAGATAGCGATGAGCGTTTTTCTATCGGCGCCCCGTTGGCTCGCAAGCTTGGGCTCGGGCGCATTGGTATCCATCACGAGCGTTTACCGCCCGGGCGCAGGACGTCCTATCCGCACGCGGAAAGCGATGAAGAAGAGTTCGTTTATGTGCTCGAAGGTCATCCAGAAGCGTGGATCAATGGCTATTTATGGAAACTTGAACCGGGCGACAGCGTGGGGTTTCCTGCCGGAACCGGTATCTGCCACACCTTTATCAACAACACGGACGAAGAGGTGCGGTTACTGGTCGTTGGCGAGGCCAACAAAAAGCACAACCGCATCTACTATCCGCTCAACCCCGTGTATGCCGCTACCCGTGAGGATCGCTGGGTAGACCACCCGCCCCAGTTTTTTGGACCGCATGATGGAAAACCTGGGAAAAAATAATTTCCTCTTCTATAAATATTGAGGGCCGTCACAAAATATAACAGGCCGTAAGGGAGTTTTACTTAGGGATAGAAATAGCGGGTCTTTTACTACTTATTCACAGCAATAGTTCGTTCCTGTTTGGGTGATAACAGACAGGGGTTATTTCATAACAGACTATAACGGGCATACTGTGAAAAAAAATTTTAAATTTTCGGTGGTTAGTATCGCTGTTTCCTTGTTTATGGCAAATCAGGCGGGAGCAGCCAATACCTGGACAGAATCACGTAGCGACGCAATGGGTGGCACTGGCGTTGCCTCCGGGAACTATGGTAGCGGGGCGTTAATCAACCCCGCGTTGCTGGCAAAGGCAAAACCGGACGATGATGTGACGGTCATTTTGCCGTCCGTTGGCGTACAGGTAACGGATGAGGACAATCTTCAGGACGAGATTGATACCATCAACGACAAAATCAATCACTATAAGGATGTGGTTGATGACCTCACGCCAAGGGAGATCATCACCAATCCGTTAGGTTCCATTAATCAATTCCAGGGCGCGGCCAAAGATCTGGCCGATGAGCTGGACTACCTGAAGGGCAAAACCGCACGCGCGACGGCAGGTGCAGGGCTTGCCGTGAGTATCCCTAACGATGTGCTTTCCGTGGCCTTTATGGCGAAAGGCTATGCCCATGGCCGGGTGAGCTCGTCTATCGATCAGCAAGATATTGATTATCTGCGCGGTATTCAACAAAGCAAAGTGGTGGCTGCCGGTGTTGCCCTGGACGCTGCGCTGAACGGCACGGATCAGATCACTAAAAATCTCAACTCAACGGCGTCTGGCCGGGCAGCGATTGTGTCCGACTATGGTGTTGCCGTTGCCCGTCAGTTTGACCTCGGCGGCGTCCCGGTTTCCGTGGGCGTGACGCCAAAACTGCAAAAAACCTGGGTCTATAACTACACCACGTCAATCTACGATTACGACAGTAATAAGTGGAACGACAGCCGCTACCGCACGGACGACACGGGCTTTAACGTCGATGCCGGTATCGCGGCTGATTTCGGCGAACACTGGACGGTTGGCGTGAGCGGTCAAAACCTGATGTCGCGCGATATCGACACCAAAGATATCCGTATCCGCAACGGCCGGACGGGAGAAGTGGTGAGCTACAAAGACACCTACCAGATCCGTCCGCTGGTGACCGCCGGCGCCGCCTGGCATAACGACCTGGTGACGCTGACCGCCGATGGCGATCTGACGGAAACCAAAGGCTTCAAGAGCGAAGATACGTCGCAGTACGTTGGCGTCGGTGCCGAGGTTACGCCGCTCAGCTGGCTGGCGGTGCGTGCGGGTTATCGCGCGGACGTGAAGGGTAACGACAGCAATGTCTTTACCGGCGGTGTCGGCTTCGCACCGTTCAGTACCGTTCATGTTGACCTGATGGGACTTTACGGTGAGGACGAAACCTGGGGCGCAGGGGCTCAGCTGAGCATGACGTTCTAAAGTCCACCGGAGGCGCTGCGCCTCCGGCTTTTCTTTGTGCTATAGTAGCGCCCCTTTTCCACCAGATGCTTAAAACTTCGCCATGTCGTCAGAATTACAGACCGCTTTCCCTGCACACCGTTTCTCCATTGCGCCGATGCTCGACTGGACGGACAGACACTGCCGCTACTTCCTGCGCCAGCTCTCCCGCCATACGCTGCTGTACACCGAAATGGTGACCACGGGCGCAATCATTCACGGGAAGGGCGACTATCTGGCCTATAGCGAAGAAGAGCATCCGGTTGCCCTGCAGCTGGGCGGCAGCGATCCGGCCGCGCTGGCGCAGTGCGCGAAGCTGGCGGAAGAACGCGGCTACGACGAGATCAACCTGAACGTTGGCTGCCCGTCCGACCGCGTGCAAAACGGCATGTTTGGCGCCTGTCTGATGGGGAATGCACAGCTGGTAGCGGACTGTATCAAGGCGATGCGCGATGTGGTCTCCATTCCGGTCACGGTCAAAACCCGTATCGGCATTGACGACCAGGACAGCTACGAATTCCTGTGCGACTTCATCAACACGGTATCCGGGAAAGGCGAGTGTGAGATGTTCATCATCCACGCGCGAAAAGCCTGGCTCTCCGGCCTCAGCCCGAAAGAGAACCGCGAGATCCCGCCGCTGGACTATCCGCGCGTGTATCAACTGAAGCGTGACTTTCCGCACCTGACGATGTCCATCAACGGCGGCATCAAGTCGCTGGAAGAGGCCAAAGCGCATCTGGCGCATATGGATGGCGTGATGGTCGGCCGCGAGGCGTATCAGAACCCGGGCATTCTGGCGACGGTCGATCGCGAAATCTTTGGTATCGAAGGCGCGGACACCGATCCGGTTGCCGTCGTGCGTGCGATGTACCCTTACATTGAGCGCGAGTTGAGTAATGGCACGTATCTCGGCCATATCACCCGCCATATGCT
Organism: Enterobacter sp. UPMP2060; assembly: GCF_053709655.1. Lineage (NCBI taxonomy): Bacteria > Pseudomonadati > Pseudomonadota > Gammaproteobacteria > Enterobacterales > Enterobacteriaceae > Enterobacter > Enterobacter sp. UPMP2060. Next base: position 65,877 of record NZ_JBSKJQ010000011.1, on the reverse strand, counting down.
TGGCCTGTTCCAGGGGATTCCGGGCGCGCGTCAGTGGCGCCGCTACCTGAGCGAGAATGCGCATAAAGCCGGAGCCGATATTGAGGTGCTGGAACATGCGCTGCGACTGGTGGCAGACAAGCGATAACTTTCGCTAAAAGTTCGTCAAATTCACCACGCCCTGCGAACGCTCGCGGGGCATTTTGCTTTAATAACAACAGGTTAATACTGGCATGATTCTTGTAATGCTGAGTGCATTACTCGGGAACTCGTGGGAGAGCACCATGCTGGAACTACTTTTTGTGATTGGCTTTTTTGTCATGCTGTTAGCGACTGGCGTTTCGCTGCTCGGCATTCTGGCGGCTATCGTGGTGGCGACGGTGGTCATGTTTATTGGCGGACTGTTTGCGCTGACGATCAAACTGTTGCCGTGGCTACTGCTGGCCATTGCGGTCGTGTGGGTGATTCGGGCGATTAAAGCGCCAAAAGTGCCCAGTTATCAGCGCAATAACCGCTTCCGTTACTAAGGTATTGAGGGGTTCGTCACATACTTGTAACTTTTCCGGCGGCATGGCTTAGAACAGAATAGGATTTAGTTATCGAATCTGTCACTATGACTGCCGTTAAAGAATTCATCGAGCTGTACCCTACATACAGCCGAACTAAAAAAAGAAAGGGCTTCCCACGGGAAGCCCAATTTCTTTTTGGGGCTCAGGGAATCAACAAGCTCGACCCCTGCGTCGCCCGGCTCTCCAGCACCTCATGCGCGCGCTGCGCATCGGTCAGCGCGAATTTCTGCGCATCTGCCACATCCACTTTGATGACGCCGCTGGCGATCAGCGAGAACAGCTCGTTGCTGGCTTCCTCAAGTTCTTCCCGGTTGGTGATGTATCCCTGCAGGGAAGGGCGAGTCACATACAGCGAACCTTTCTGATTCAGAATACCGAGGTTAACGCCGGTGACCGCGCCAGACGCATTGCCGAAGCTGACCATCAGACCACGGCGCTGCAGACAGTCCAGCGACGCTTCCCACGTGTCTTTCCCCACCGAGTCATACACCACGCGCACTTTTTTGCCGCTGGTGATCTCCTTCAGCCGCTCAACAATGCTCTCTTCACGATAGTTAATCACCTGCCAGGCGCCCGCCTGCAGCGCGCGCTGCGCTTTTTGTGCATTTCCGACGGTGCCGATCAGCTTCGCGCCCAGCGCCTTTGCCCACTGACAGGCGATGAGCCCGACGCCACCCGCTGCGGCATGGAACAGGAACTGCTCGTCGGGCTTAATTTCATAGGTTTTGCGCAGCAGGTAGTAAACCGTCAGACCTTTCAGGAACGAGGCCGCCGCCTGCTCGAAGGAGATAGCGTTAGGCAGCAGGGCGGCTTTATCCGCCGGAACGTTGTGGACGGAGCTGTAAGCGCCCAGCGCAGACTGCGCGTACACCACGCGGTCGCCCTCTTTAATATGCTTAACCGCGCTGCCCACTTTGACGACGACCCCGGCCGCCTCGGTGCCCAGGCCGCTCGGCATTGACGGCGGCGGGTAGAGACCGCCGCGATTATAAGTGTCGATGTAGTTTATGCCTATGGCTTTGTTTTCAACCTGCACTTCGTTTTCGCCAGGCGCGGCAGGGGTGAACTCCACCGCTTTCAGTACGTCTGGCCCACCGTGTTTCTGGAATTCAATGCGCGTTGCCATGCTCCCTCCGTAAGAAAAATATGGTAATCTTTCGACCCACTCTTTATCTCGGTAACTCCATTCACTATGGCAGGAAACAAACCCTTCAACAAACAGACTGAACCTCGCGAGCGTGATTTCCAGGTCGCAGGGTTAAAGGTCCCGCCGCACTCGATTGAAGCGGAACAGTCGGTGTTGGGCGGTTTAATGCTGGATAACGAGCGCTGGGACGACGTCGCCGAGCGCGTCGTGGCGGAAGATTTCTACACCCGCCCGCACCGCCACATCTTTACCGAAATGGCGCGTCTGCAGGAGTCGGGCAGCCCAATCGACCTGATCACGCTCGCGGAATCGCTGGAGCGCCTTGGTCAGCTCGACAGCTGCGGCGGGTTTGCCTATCTGGCGGAACTGTCAAAAAACACGCCTAGTGCGGCGAACATCAGCGCGTATGCCGATATCGTGCGCGAACGTGCCGTCGTTCGCGAGATGATCTCGGTGGCGAATGAGATCGCCGAAGCCGGTTTTGATCCACAGGGGCGTACCAGCGAAGACCTGCTCGATCTGGCTGAATCCCGCGTCTTTAAAATCGCCGAAAGGCGCGCCAATAAAGACGAAGGTCCAAAAAACATCGCCGATGTCCTCGACGCCACCGTTGCCCGTATCGAACAGCTGTTCCAGCAGCCGCACGACGGTGTGACCGGGGTAAACACCGGCTATGACGATTTGAACAAGAAAACCGCTGGTCTGCAGCCGTCGGATTTGATTATCGTCGCCGCGCGTCCGTCGATGGGTAAAACTACCTTTGCGATGAACCTCGTCGAAAACGCGGCGATGTTGCAGGATAAGCCGGTATTGATCTTCAGCCTTGAGATGCCCTCCGAGCAGATTATGATGCGTTCTCTGGCGTCGCTGTCGCGCGTGGATCAGACCCGCATTCGTACCGGCCAGCTCGATGATGAAGACTGGGCGCGCATTTCCGGCACCATGGGCATTCTGCTGGAAAAACGTAACATCTATATCGATGACTCCTCCGGCCTGACGCCGACGGAAGTGCGCTCCCGCGCGCGCCGTATCGCCCGTGAACACGGCGGCATCGGCCTCATCATGATCGACTACCTTCAGCTGATGCGCGTCCCGTCGCTTTCCGACAACCGTACGCTGGAAATCGCGGAGATTTCCCGCTCGCTCAAGGCGTTAGCCAAAGAGCTGCACGTACCGGTCGTCGCGCTGTCTCAGCTGAACCGCTCTCTGGAACAACGTGCCGACAAGCGCCCGGTCAACTCTGACCTGCGTGAGTCCGGCTCCATTGAGCAGGATGCCGACTTAATCATGTTTATCTACCGTGATGAGGTTTATCACGAGAACAGCGACCTGAAAGGGATCGCCGAAATTATTATTGGTAAACAACGTAACGGCCCAATCGGGACGGTGCGTCTGACCTTTAACGGACAGTGGTCGCGTTTCGACAACTATGCCGGTCCTCAATATGATGATGAGTAATTTCTAAGGAATTCAAATGCAAGCGGCAACTGTTGTTATTAACCGCCGCGCTCTGCGACACAACCTGCAACGTCTGCGTGAACTGGCGCCTGCCAGCAAGCTCGTTGCAGTCGTGAAAGCGAACGCTTACGGACACGGTCTTCTTGAGACCGCGCGAACGCTCCCCGATGCCGACGCCTTTGGCGTCGCCCGTCTTGAAGAAGCCCTCCGCCTGCGCGCGGGCGGCATTACCCAACCCATTCTGCTCCTCGAAGGCTTTTTCGAAGCCAGCGATCTGCCGACCATTGCTGACCAGCATTTGCATACCGCGGTACATAACGAAGAACAGCTCGCCGCACTGGAAACCGCCGAGCTGAGCGAGCCGGTGACCGTCTGGATGAAGCTCGACACGGGCATGCACCGTCTGGGCGTGCGTCCGGAAAGCGCGGAAGCGTTTTATCAGCGTTTATGCCGGTGCAAAAACGTGCGTCAGCCGGTGAATATCGTCAGCCACTTCGCCCGTGCCGATGAGCCCGAGTGCGGTGCGACCGAGCGCCAACTGGATATCTTTAACACCTTCTGCGAAGGCAAGCCGGGGATGCGCTCGATTGCGGCATCCGGCGGGATTCTGCTGTGGCCGCAGTCGCATTTCGACTGGGCGCGACCGGGCATTATTCTCTACGGCGTGTCTCCGCTGGAGAACAAGCCCTGGGGGCCGGACTTTGGCTTCCAGCCGGTTATGTCGCTGGTCTCTAACCTGATTGCCGTCCGTGACCATAAAGCGGGCGAGCCGGTGGGCTACGGCGGTACCTGGACCAGCGAGCGTGATACCCGTCTCGGCGTGGTGGCGATGGGCTATGGTGACGGCTATCCGCGCGCCGCGCCATCGGGCACGCCGGTTCTGGTCAACGGTCGCGAGGTGAAGATCGTCGGCCGCGTGGCGATGGACATGATTTGTGTCGATCTGGGGCCTGAAGCCCAGGATAAGCCCGGCGACGATGTCGTGATGTGGGGCGAAGGTTTGCCCGTCGAACGCATTGCTGAAATTACGAAAGTGAGTGCTTACGAACTTATCACGCGCCTGACGTCAAGGGTGGCGATGAAGTACATCGACTGAGACTCGCAGATAGTCGTCCAACGGCATTAGCTGCCGTTGGACGCGTAACGCTTATTTCAACACGTTATAGATCGCCTGATTAGTCAAATAATCCGACGCGAGCCCTGACTCCGGACTGAAGCGCGAACCCTGGATGGACGAGAACCGTTTTCCAGTGCTGCCCAGTGAGACATAACGCTCCCCCCCATCGTTTTCCGAAATGGTGTACACCGTTTTCTGCATCTCGGCGAATAGCGGAGCGTTACGCTGAATGGCCTGATGCAATTCCAGAAGCTGCACTCCATCCAGATTGAGCTTTTTATCCAGCGTGACGCCCCATCTTTGCAGGCAAACTTCTGCAAAATGACGCACGATCGTGCCGGGCTCATGGACCACTTTTTCCCCGCTATTCCCATTGGCCGAAGCATTCCCTACCAGCGTAGCGTGGCGACCAGACATGGGATAAATATGGACTTTTGTCGCGCTATCGGTCTGCGGAATGACGCACGAGAAACCTTTTGATCGCTCATGTCTGGCATAGAAAGCCACATACTCCTTAACGTTGCTGCCCAGAGTGACTTTGTCCGCCTGGAAATTACCCATACCCGGAACCGGATCGACCGCAAAAATATTCACCGGAATCGTCGTTAAAAGGGGGTCGGCCAGCATTGCATTGGCAAGCATATGGCAGCTAATTCCGCCCCGGCTCCACCCAACAAGGTTCACCTGAGTGGGCAGGATCTGACCCTGGCGGAAGGTTTTGATGATTTGCTGCTGCAGCGCCTGCTGGGTCACTTTACGATCGCCATAGTCATATTTGCGCCACCAAAATGAGCCGGTAACCTCAACGTCCTGAATCGGTACACCCGCCTTTTTAAGCTGCTCATAGTTTTCTTTTGTGAGCTTCTCACGCTGCCAGTCAACGTGTCCTTTGATAATATTGATCGCATGCTGAACATTCTCATTCCAGCCGCTGCCCAGAAGCTGGGCGCGAAGCTGAGAATATTCTCCGCTTTTGACCCAAAGCTCATCGCTTTGTAGATTGCCGCTCCCCGGACCATCAAGAATGACCCATTCGGCGAACTCTTTACCCTTGTTATTGGCTGCCAGAGAAGAGATGAGCTCGCCGTTCCAGTAATTAGCATGAGACTCATCAAATTTATTAGATCCAGTACCACAGAAATACACTGTTAGTATTGTCATAAATGACCTCATTGAAATATTAATATGTAGGTAGATGGCACACGTGCAGTTAAATAATACGTGTCAGCAATTTTTCGGGGAATATGCTATTAAGCCCAGGTTGTTTTTGATAATGATAAGATCGTTTTTAATTAAATATGGCTATGTCTAATGTGTAGTACTGCTTAACTTTTTGCTTTGGGTATATGACGTTTGCCTTATGCCGAATGCTGTTTTTACAGTTTTGTAATAGCACGCATACTTAATTTCGGAATAAGTTGGTTGAATAACCTAAGAAAATAGATTTCATACGGGGTTATGCTACGATGAATATATTAATGATCGATGAATTACCGATCTTCATTCACGGTATGAAAACAGAGCTGGAACGCGTAATGCCGGAATGCACTGTTTTTGCAGCGAGCAATTTTGAAGATGCACACGCAATTTTAACCTCTATGCCGGTCAGCATTATTTTGCTGGATGGTGAAATGAAGTGCCGTGATTTTATCACTAATTTAATGACAAACTGGCCTGAGCTACCGATCGTGGTGATGTTACGAAAAACGACGGATAAGATATTCAACTTCTACATCCGCCAAAGCATTAAGGGCATTTTTACCAAGGATCTCCCCGCGGAGAAAATCAGCCAGATACTTTGCATGGTTTCCTCGGGGGTGGTCTGTTTTCCGGAGCAAGCCGTGGTCCAGCGAGAACAACCCACTGGCGGTTTGCCAATCTATTCCCTGAGTCGTCGGCAGAAGGAAGTTCTTAAGCTGCTGGCGAATGGAGGAACAAATAAGCAGATCAGCCGGCAATTGAATATCAGCGCAGGTACGGTCAAAGTGCATCTGGAATCCATCTTTCACCGACTACAGGTCAACAATCGGACACAGGCCGCAATGCTCTATTTTAAATATATGTCTAATTAGCCGATTTTCAGCAAAGCGAAGGGCTGCAGCCAAAATGCGTTAAAAGAAAAGCGCAACAGATGGACCTCTGTTGCGCTTTGTTTTTTAACGGTACTGAGATTTGAAATAATATATCACCACCACCAGCGTTCCGAAGTCCTGCAATAGCCAGAATGGAAAGCTGTCACTCAGTATATCAGCACCGGTAAGAATAAATTTCATGTTTAAGCTGCTCTCACCAAAAAAACCAAAGGCGAGGGCGGCTAAGCCAATTTTACACATTACCGGCAGGGCATGGACTCTTCGGCTATAGGCGGCAAACAAAATCAGCAGCGATGTTACCAGGTCGACGAAGATAATAAAGGGAAGCACCCAGCCATTCATTATGTTAAGCATTTATTCTCCATCGGGTTTGTTGTGGGTTAAATCAGGCGGAGAAAGTGATTCATGTCTGACTTTACTTTTGATGACGCTTGCAACATCAAAAATATCGCGCTGTTCATGCCGGCGAAAAAAGTTTGCCAGCCAGACGATCAGGCCATTACTCATTGCCCCGAGGATATACCCTAAACCAAGCGTGATATCGGCCTGATTAAGGTCTATCTTTAACCAGCGGGCTGCTAATCCACCTAATGCGACGGCCGCGCCCATGCTGATTCCACCAAAAATAATGCCTGCCATAAATCGGCTGTGCTGGTGCAATCGCTGCGGTTGCCAGAAAAACGAGATACTGACGCCGCCAAATAAACCTGAAAAAGCCAGCAAGGCTTCACTGATAAGAGTCGGGAGATAGATGTCAGACATACGTTCATCCTCTGCAAGGATAAATCCCCTCGGAAAAGGGGATTTATTATCGTAACGGGCGCTTATTATTGGCAGGGATCCAGCTCAACAATATACTGATACTTATCGGTCGTAATAAAACGCTGTTGCCCTGACAGGCTGTAAATCAAACGCTTGGGAGAGCGATATCCCTTCACGACATCAACATCCGCGCTAAGCCAGGGCTGACTGGCAGGAAGAGCGCGATGGCTGTATTTATCGCCACCGATCCATTTTTGATTGGTGGGTTTAAGACCCCAAAGCGATTCGCTTTCACTTCCCGACCAGCCGAGGCGTTTGGCCTCATCCGAGGTGATATAGCGGTCGGGCAGGCGCCCAAAATTTTTTATATGACGAAGCGTTGTCGCCAGATCGGTCACGTTATTGACGGGCACCATACCCTGAGAAGATAAAAAGGCGTTGGCTTCCTTTATTTCCTCTTCGCAGGTTGGCATGGCGGCGGTTGCCTGTAACACGTTGAATAACGAAACAGACAGTACGGCCATTTTCACTATGTATAGTGGTTTCATTGTAATTTTCCTGTTGAATTAACTAAGAAATAGCTTCATTTCCGCCTCGCGGCGTCGGGTAAGCCCGGTCAAAACCTTACCGCCTGCCTTATTCCAGCTTTTGAACTGCAGTGCGGCGCCCTGGATATCGCCAGCGTTGAATTTTTTGAGCAGCGTGGATTTCTTTAAATTGCCCACGCCAAGGTTGAAGGCGAACGAAACCAGCGCGTCGAATTGGTTCTGTGTCGAAGCGTTGTTCAGCAGTTTTTTCACGCCGTCCTCGGTGCGTTTCAGATCTTTGCGCAGCAGATCTTTGGCTTCACCGGTGGTAATTTTGGTGAGCTTTTCCATCTCCTCTTTGAGGATCAAATGGCCGTAGCCGATGGTCCATAAACCTACGGCATCGCGATAACGCTCCAGCCTCAGCCCTTCAAACTGGCAAATAAGCTGAATGCCCTTGTCACCTGTACGTTCTGGTTTTTTTTGCATTACGGAGTCTCCTCTGCTTTCGGGCGGGGAATCACCTTGTTGGTGTATTCGTCAATCAAACGCATGACGCTTTCCGGTGGCTCAAGTGCGGTAAATTGCATCTCTACATCGACGTGGCGGCTGTCACGCCCGCCTTTGTTATCGCTGGAAGGCGAAAGGCTGACGTGAAAGCGGCCAAATTCGTTTTCACCGGACTGGCGGGAAGGCGCCTGCATGCCTTCCGTACGGATCGTCAGGTTGACCTTCATCTTTTCCAGCATCAGCCCGCGCGGTGTCGAAAGCGCGACTAAGGGCAGGTCAAAGTAGTGCTTTTCATCCAGCGCCAGCTGTACCGTGCGTGGAATTAACGAACCGTCTTCTGCGGGTTCGAAAAAGGGATCCAATGCCTTCATATACTGCTGAGCAATCAGTTCGTTGGCCGCAGTGGCCGCGTACTGCATCCCACGCGTGATATCTTCAAGCGAGATCGGCACGCCGGGAATATCGGCTGGAGGCGCTGGAGGCGTGTTTTCCTGTACCGGTGGCGTGCCTTCATCCTCTTTGCCCGCCCTGTTTTCCGGCTCCTCATCCTTGCCGCCGCGCAGCCATTTTTTAAAAGACATATTTCGCTCCTGGAAAAAGGGCTACCCGGGTAGCCCCTGCGTTACGGAATCGCACGTATGTCGCGGCGTGGAAGATTATTGCGCGGCGACAGGCTTGGTTTTGGCGTTGGTCAGGTAATCAATCACGCGCTGCAGAGCTTCAGGTGGCTCCTGGCGTTTAATCTGGGTATGAATGGAATATTTCGCGCGTGTATCGGTCGAACGGGTCTGCTCCGATTTATGGGAGACCTTGCCGGTCATTTTCGCTTTGAAAACACCCCAGCCGACGGACGCTTCCACGGAGGCCTCCGCTTCGGTGCTGCTGGAACTGGCTTCGCTCTGGCTCACTTCCAGCTCAAAGTCGATAGTGCCGTCCTCAATGCAGATGATAGGGTGGGTGACCGCCGCCAGGAGCGGAATACTCATCTTGCGAGTCACGCTGCCTTTATTGACCCCCTGTTCGTCTACCACGGTTTCGTCGTAATCGAACTCGATCGCGACAGCTTTGCCGTCTTTAATACAGACGGAGAGCAGGAAGTCGGTATAGGCCTTGCTCGCCTGGACCTGTGCTTTGATCATCGCCTGCAGCGGACCGCCGATCATATGTTCCAGCGGCAGGGCGTTAATAACTGAACCAATAAATTGTGAATCCATGATGTGAACTCCTTGAATCAGTGAATGCGCGGTTGCGCAGGAGCCACATTACGGAAAGCGAGAAGGGGAAAATATTGGGTAAATGTCATGGCGAGAGGACGCAAAAAACCTATGCCGATCGCAGGATAATCTTAAGGGGTGGTGTTGAGTGATGTTCCGGTTTATTGTTGAAATCCCTGCCTCATCGAATTCCGGAGAACCATCGCGTGTTTCAGAAAGTTGACGCCTATGCCGGCGACCCTATCCTCTCCTTAATGGAGCGTTTCAAAGAAGATCCTCGCAGCGACAAAGTGAACCTCAGCATCGGTCTGTATTACAACGAGGATGGCATCATTCCTCAATTAAAAGCCGTTGCCGAAGCCGAAGCGCGTCTGAACGCTGTTCCACACGGTGCTTCTCTTTATCTGCCGATGGAAGGGTTAAACGCCTACCGCAACACCATCGCTCCGCTGTTATTCGGTGCCGATCACGCGGTGCTCGCGCAAAAACGCGTGGCGACCATCCAGACGCTGGGCGGCTCGGGTGCGCTGAAAGTGGGTGCAGACTTCCTGAAAAAATACTTCCCGGATTCAGGCGTGTGGGTCAGTGACCCGACGTGGGAAAACCACGTTGCGATCTTCGAGGGCGCAGGTTTCAACGTGGCGACCTATCCGTGGTTCGACAGCGAAACGAACGGCGTGCGCGTTGAAGCGCTGCTGGAGAAACTAAACACGCTGCCGGCGCGCAGCATTGTGCTGCTGCACCCATGCTGCCATAACCCGACCGGGGCGGATCTCACCAACGCCCAGTGGGATGCGGTGATTGAGGTACTGAAGGCCCGCGACCTGATTCCGTTCCTCGACATTGCCTACCAGGGCTTTGGTGCGGGCATGGAAGAAGATGCTTACGCCATCCGCGCCGTGGCCTGCGCCGGGCTGCCAGCGCTGGTCAGCAACTCCTTCTCTAAAATCTTCTCCCTGTACGGTGAACGCGTTGGCGGTCTGTCCGTGGTTTGTGAAGACGCCGAAGCGGCGGGTCGCGTGCTCGGCCAGCTGAAGGCGACGGTGCGCCGTATTTACTCCAGCCCGCCAAACTTTGGTGCGCAGGTGGTGGCGAAGGTTCTCGGTGACGAACAGCTGAAAGCGTCCTGGCTTGCCGAAGTGGAAGCGATGCGTAAGCGCATCCTGTCCATGCGAAAGGAGCTGGTTAACGTGCTGAAAGAGGCCGTGCCGGGACATAACTTCGACTATCTGCTCAAGCAGCGTGGGATGTTCAGCTATACCGGTCTGAGCGCGGCGCAGGTCGATCGCCTGCGGGAAGAGTTCGGCGTCTACCTGATCGCCAGCGGCCGTATGTGCGTGGCGGGCCTGAATGCCAGCAACGTTCATCGCGTGGCGCAGGCGTTTGCTGCTGTAATGTAAGCACTTACCAACCGACCCTCTCCCCGTGGGAGAGGGCTGGGGTGAGGGTATCAGGCCGCACAAAAACGTTGCCCGGCATTCTGTGATCGTCTTCTTTTTATTCCGCTTCATAAGCAAAAACTCCTTCCCTTCACCTCCCGCTGGGGTTATGGTCGGATAGTTTTTTGACCATCCGCTCAAATTAAAACGATAACAAACTGAATATTCAGGGGAAAATATGCGCAAGATCACACTGGCGCTCAGCGCCGCCTGCTTATTGTTCTCGCTTAACAGCGCCGTCGTCGCACGAGCTTCTGCCCCGACGCCGCTTTACACCGGCACCACCGCCGCCATTCTTGCCGAGCAGGCACCCATTCACTGGGTTTCAGTGGCCCAAATCGAAAACAGTCTGATCGGCCGCGCGCCAATGGCCGTGGGTTTTGACATTGACGATACCGTGCTTTTCTCAAGCCCCGGCTTCTGGCGCGGGAAGAAAACGTATTCACCCGACAGCGAAGCGTATCTGAAGAACACGGAATTCTGGGAAAAAATGAATAACGGCTGGGACGAATTCAGCATCCCGAAAGAGGTTGCCCGTGCGCTTATTGCTATGCACGTGAAGCGCGGTGACAGCATCTACTTTGTTACCGGCCGCAGTCAGACCAAAACCGAAACCGTCTCTAAAACGCTGCAGGATGATTTCCAGATCCCGGCGACCAGCATGAATCCGGTCATTTTTGCCGGTGACAAAGAGGGGCAAAACACCAAAACCCAGTGGCTGGAAAAGAAAAATATCAAAGTATTCTACGGCGATTCGGATAACGACATCACCGCCGCGCATGACGTGGGAGCCAGAGGGATCAGGGTGTTACGTGCCTCTAACTCGACCTATCGACCGCTTCCGATGGCCGGAAAGTTTGGCGAAGAGGTGATCGTCAACTCGGAGTATTAAGTACCCAGCAGCGTGTTTGACTCTTTTTTAATCAAATCTCGCTGCTGCGGGTTTTACCTTTCGTCTTCTTGCTGCACACTTAGAAAGATTCATCTTTCATCACGGAGCAGCACATGTGGTATCAACAGACCCTGACCTTAAGCGCTAAACCACGCGGATTTCACCTGGTGACGGATGAAGTCATCGGGCAACTCCGCGATCTGTCGCGGGTGAAAACGGGTTTGCTGCATCTGCTGCTTCAGCACACGTCCGCCTCTCTCACGCTTAATGAAAATTGCGATCCCACCGTCCGGTCCGACATGGAGCACCATTTTCTGAAGAGCGTCCCGGACAACACGCCTTACGAGCATGACTATGAGGGGGCGGACGATATGCCTTCCCATATTAAATCTTCCCTGCTGGGCGTATCGTTGATGCTGCCGGTTCACAACGGGCGGCTGCTGTTGGGAACGTGGCAGGGGATCTGGCTGGGAGAGCATCGCATTCACGGTGGTTCGCGTAAAATTATCGCCACGCTACAAGGGGAATAAAGATGACAATTTCGGAGATACTTCAGTACTGCATGAGCAAGCCCGGCGCGGAGCAGAGCGTTCATAGCGACTGGAAAGCCACGCAGATAAAAGTGGGAGATGTGCTGTTTGCGATGGTGAAAGAGGTGGAAGGCCGTCCGGCGGCGTCGCTGAAAACCAGCCCTGAACTGGCGGATTTGCTACGTCAACAGCATGATGACGTGAGGCCGAGCAAGCACCTCAATAAGGCGCACTGGAGCACCGTCTATCTGGATGGATCGATTCCTGGCTCGCAGATTTACTACCTGGTGGACGCGTCCTATCAGCAGGCGGTTGAGCTGCTGCCGGAAACCACCCGACAGCAACTCTCCGTGTGACAATTACAGCAACGGTTTAAGGAAGCGCGCGGTGTGCGAGGCTGCGCACTCTGCAACGGTCTCTGGCGTACCGGAGACGAGAATTTCACCGCCGCCGCTGCCGCCTTCCGGACCGAGATCGACAATCCAGTCCGCAGTTTTAATCACGTCCAGGTTATGTTCGATGACCACGATGGTGTTGCCCTGATCGCGCAGCTGATGCAGAACCTCGAGCAGCTGCTGAATATCGGCAAAGTGCAGGCCGGTGGTCGGCTCATCCAGAATGTAAAGCGTCTGACCGGTGCCGCGTTTTGACAGCTCACGCGCCAGCTTCACGCGCTGCGCTTCACCGCCGGACAGCGTGGTGGCCGACTGCCCCAGACGAATGTAGGTCAGGCCGACGTCCATCAGCGTCTGCAGCTTACGCGCCAGCGCAGGGACGGCGTCAAAGAACTCGCGGGCCTCTTCGATGGTCATGTCCAGCACTTCGTGGATGGTCTTGCCCTTGTACTTAATCTCCAGCGTTTCGCGGTTATAGCGTTTGCCTTTGCACTGGTCGCACGGCACGTAGATATCCGGCAGGAAGTGCATTTCAACCTTGATCACGCCGTCGCCCTGGCACGCTTCGCAGCGGCCACCGCGCACGTTAAAGCTGAAACGTCCTGGCGTATAGCCGCGTGAACGCGCTTCCGGCACACCGGCAAAGAGTTCACGTACGGGCGTGAAGACGCCGGTATAGGTTGCCGGGTTAGAGCGCGGGGTACGGCCAATCGGGCTCTGGTCAATGTCGATAACTTTATCGAAATGCTCCAGACCCTGGATGTCGCGGTACGGCGCAGGCTCGGCCAGCGTCGCGCCGTTCAGCGCCGTCTGCGCAATCGGGAACAGCGTATCGTTGATCAGCGTCGATTTACCGGAACCGGACACGCCGGTGATGCAGGTAAACAGGCCAACCGGCAGCGTCAGGGTGACGTCTTTCAGGTTGTTGCCGCGCGCGCCGGTCAGCTTCAGCACTTTTTCCGGATCTGCCGCTACGCGCTGTTTCGGCACCTCAATCTTACGCTTGCCGCTCATGAACTGACCGGTCAGCGACTCGGGCACCGCCATGATGTCCTTCAGCGTCCCTTCCGCGACCACCTGGCCGCCGTGTACGCCAGCGCCAGGGCCAATGTCGATGACGTGGTCAGCCGCGCGGATCGCATCTTCATCGTGCTCGACCACGATCACCGTGTTGCCGAGGTTACGCAGGTGGACCAGCGTGCCGAGCAGACGCTCGTTGTCGCGCTGGTGCAGGCCGATGGACGGCTCATCCAGCACGTACATCACGCCGACTAAGCCCGCGCCAATCTGGCTTGCCAGACGGATACGCTGGGCTTCACCGCCGGAGAGCGTTTCTGCCGAGCGGGAAAGCGTCAGGTAGTTCAGGCCGACGTTCACGAGGAATTTCAGGCGATCGCCGATCTCTTTCAGCACTTTTTCGGCGATTTTCGCGCGCTGGCCGGAGAGCTTCAGATTGTTGAAGAAGTCCATCGCATGGCCGATGCTCATGTCTGAGATGGTCGGCAGCGCGGTGTTTTCCACAAACACGTGGCGCGCTTCGCGACGCAGACGCGTACCTTCACAGGTGGCGCAGGAGCGGTTGCTGATGAACTTCGCCAGCTCCTCGCGCACCGCGCTGGATTCGGTCTCTTTGTAGCGGCGCTCCATGTTGTGCAGCACCCCTTCGAACGGGTGGCGGCGCACGGAGGTATCGCCGCGATCGTTCATATACTTGAACTCGATGTTCTCTTTGCCGGAACCGAACAGGATCACTTTGTGCACGTTCGGGCTCAGGCTCGCCCACGGGGCTTCGACGTCGAACTTGTAGTGCTCCGCCAGCGATTTCAGCATCTGGAAGTAGTAGAAGTTACGCTTGTCCCAGCCGCGAATGGCCCCGCCCGCCAGCGACAGCTCCGGGTTCTGAATCACACGGTCCGGATCGAAATATTGTTGAACACCCAGGCCGTCACACGTCGGGCACGCGCCCGCCGGGTTGTTGAATGAGAACAGGCGCGGCTCGAGCTCGCGCATGCTGTAGCCGCAAATCGGGCAGGCGAAGTTGGCGGAGAAGAGCAGCTCTTCCGCTTTTGGGTCGTCCATGTCGGAGACCACGGCCGTGCCGCCAGAGAGTTCCAGCGCCGTTTCAAAAGATTCCGCCAGGCGCGTGGCGAGATCGTCGCGTACCTTAAAGCGGTCAATCACCACTTCGATGGTGTGCTTCTTCTGCAGCTCCAGCTTTGGCGGGTCGGACAGGTCACACACCTCGCCGTCGATACGGGCGCGGATATAGCCCTGGCTTGCCAGGTTTTCCAGCGTTTTGGTGTGTTCGCCTTTTCGCTCTTTAATGATCGGCGCCAGCAGCATCAGGCGTTTCCCTTCCGGCTGCGACAGCACGTTATCCACCATCTGGCTTACGGTCTGGGCCGCCAGCGGGACGTCGTGGTCCGGGCAGCGCGGCTCGCCCACGCGGGCATACAGCAGACGCAGGTAGTCATGAATTTCGGTAATGGTACCGACCGTTGAACGCGGGTTATGCGAGGTGGACTTCTGCTCAATAGAGATAGCAGGGGACAACCCTTCAATATGGTCGACATCCGGTTTTTCCATCAGCGACAGGAACTGACGCGCGTACGCAGAGAGCGATTCAACGTAACGACGCTGTCCTTCGGCATACAAAGTGTCGAAAGCCAGTGAGGATTTGCCAGACCCCGAAAGCCCGGTCACGACAATGAGTTTGTCGCGAGGGATTATGAGGTTGATATTCTTGAGATTGTGGGTGCGGGCGCCCCGAACTTCGATCTTATCCATTCACCTTTCCCGGTTGGAACACGGATTGCCTGATTTGTTTGAAGGACAAACGGCTGTCAGAAACGGCTAATTATGACACAATTTGACCTGTTTGAATATACAGTATTGGAATGCATTTTCTGATTGGCTGTGTAACAATGTGGAGTTGCGAGAGAACTCTGGAACGTGCTACGCAACTATCAAAGTGCAGCATGGAAATGGTACACTCGCGCGTTTACACTATTAAGAAACGTATTCAGGAGACACGAACATGGCCAGCAGAGGCGTAAACAAGGTGATTCTCGTCGGTAATCTGGGCCAGGACCCGGAAGTACGCTACATGCCGAGTGGTGGCGCAGTTGCCAACATTACGCTGGCTACTTCCGAATCCTGGCGTGATAAAGCGACCGGTGAGATGAAAGAGCAGACCGAATGGCACCGCGTAGTGCTGTTTGGCAAACTGGCCGAAGTGGCCGGTGAGTATCTGCGTAAAGGTTCTCAGGTCTATATCGAAGGCCAGCTGCGTACCCGCAAATGGACCGATCAGGCCGGCGCTGAGAAGTACACCACAGAAGTCGTGGTCAACGTGGGCGGTACCATGCAGATGCTGGGTGGCCGTCAGGGCGGTGGCGCACCGGCAGGTGGCGGTCAGAGCCAGCAGCAGGGCGGTTGGGGTCAGCCTCAGCAGCCGCAGGGCGGCAACCAGTTCAGCGGCGGCGCACAGTCTCGTCCGCAGCAGCAGTCTGCTCCGGCGCCGTCTAACGAACCGCCAATGGATTTCGACGACGACATTCCGTTCTGATTTCCGCGTGCTGAAAACAAAAAACCCAGACTATCGTCTGGGTTTTTTTATTCCGGAAGGGATCAGGTAATCACCATCGGCCAGTCTGGCGGCGTATGGCTCATTGCCTCAACCATCACCACTTTAATGTTTTCCCAGACGGCAGCGATATCCAGCAGGGTGATGCCAAGCAGACCCGTTGCAAACCAGCAGGCCGCACCCAGCCCCAGCAGGGTGCTGATGACAGCAAGACCTGCATAGTCAGATTTACGAAACTGAATATTCAGCGTGCTGGCTAGAAACATCAGTACCGCACTCAACAAAGGCCAGCGCAGGAGAACCATGCTGGTAGTAATGGTTGCCATAAAACCCATCCTCTATAAAACAGACGAACTGAATGAAACGGTGTTTCTCGTTACAAAATATGTGTGAACTATATCACATTTGTTGATTTATTCGCCAGTGTCTGTGCGATCAAAAAAGAGGATTTTATTCTTCAGAAAAGGCGATTGCGCGGGCTGGTTCTGCCTTCGGCGCACGAGGAGGCGGAGCCACAGCTTGCCGAAAATGCCCTTCGGGCAAGTGGGGATAGCGCAAATTCGGTTTTTATAAGAGGGGCGTTATTCTCCGCCAATACTCAAAATATTGTGGTGTAGGCTGACTATTTATAAATCAACGAACACAATGCCTCAGAGCAAATAGCATAAAATGTCCTGATGAAGTTGTACTTTTTTCATGCTGTCAGACGTTTGGCTTAATCAACGATTGTCTGTTGTGTTATCTTCCCGTCTGCCTGACGGGCTGGATAATTATTTTCCTTAATTGAAACGGAACGAATACTTACAGTTTAACTTACGGGAAAATATTATCGGCATAACGAAATTTAAGATTTTTAATACTAAAAGTCAGTTGCTAACTTCGCATGATTCATGCAACGTAATCACCTGTTTAACAAAGCATCCGGCCTTAAGTACTACAGGCGTACAACATGCAGGGATATAGGGCGGGAAATGAATCGTAGCGCGCGGCGCAAAATGCTCAGGGTGGTAGGGATCATCATGGTAGTTATGCTGCCGGTGATGCTTGCGCTATGGTTTGCCCAACTGCGTGCCGTGTCTGAAACAAGCGCCCAGCTACGCACATTTGCTGAACTGGCTTTAGACAAAACAGAGCTGGTTATTCAACAGGTTGAGCTTGCCAGGGACGAGGCGGTAAAATATCAGGGCGAGCTTTGCACGCCGGGACACCGTCAATATATGCTGAACGTTGTTCGTGGTCGCCTGTTTGTCGCCGATTTAATTTACGCTGAAGGTCAGAATTTTCTTTGTTCGACCGTTTTTACACCGGATCACCCCTACGCCATTCCTGTCGCTAATTACACGCGCAAACCTGACGTCGCTATCTATTATTATCGCGATACCCCATTTTATACTGGCTATAAAATGACATATATGCAGCGCGGAAATTATGTGGTGGTCGTCAATCCGCTTTCATACAGCGAAGTCATGTCCGCGGATCATTCTCTCTCCTGGGGTGTGTACGACACGGTAACCAATGCTTTCTTTTCCGTCAGCCAGAAAGCCAATGTTTCTTTATTAAATTCGATGATTCGGGATAAGGAATCGGTATTTCAAAAAGATAACCGCTTTTATACGATCGTAACATCTCCCAAAAGACCGATTGCGGCCATTGTCTCGACATCAAATAAACGCTTTTATGAAACGCTTTATCACCAGGCGACGTTGACGCTACCGCTGGGCATGATCTGCAGCATTATTATTTTGCTGGTATGGTCGCGTACCCATCGTGAGCTCAATTCGCCGGGGCGCTTACTGCACCGGGCGCTGAACAAACGACAGCTTTGCGTTCACTATCAGCCGATTATTGATATTAAGAATAACCAGTGCGTGGGCGCGGAGGCGCTGTTACGCTGGCCTGGCTTTAACGGGCAGGTAATGAGCCCGGCTGAGTTTATCCCGCTGGCGGAAAATGAGGGAATGAGCGAGCGGATTACGGACTATGTCGTTGAGGAGGTGTTCAACGATCTGGGCCATTTCCTGGCCGAGCATCCGCATCTCTATATTTCGATTAACCTGTCGGCCACGGATTTCCACTCTTCGCGGCTGATCGCCATGATTTCCGACAAGGCCCGCCACTACGCCGTCCGTGCGCAGCAAATCAAAATAGAAGTGACGGAACGCGGTTTTATCGATGTGCTAAAAACCACCCCGGTGATTCAGGCTTTCCGTCAGGCGGGTTATGAAGTCGCGATCGATGATTTCGGTACCGGCTACTCGAACCTGCACAACCTCTACTCGCTGAACGTGGATATTCTGAAAATCGATAAATCGTTTATCGATACCTTAACGACCAACAGTACCAGCCACCTGATCGCCGAGCATATTATCGAGATGGCGCAAAGCCTGCGGCTGAAAACCATTGCGGAAGGGGTAGAGACGGCAGAGCAGGTGAGCTGGCTGTTGAAGCGCGGCGTCCAGTTTTGTCAGGGATGGCACTTCGCGAAAGCGATGCCGCCCCAGGAATTTATGACCTGGCAGCAGCAGCCTTTGCACTGAGGGTGATTAATTCAACTGGTGGCGATAGTCGCTCGGCGTGCGGTCAAACTCGCGGCGAAACACGCGGGAAAAGGTTTGTTGCGACACATAGCCAAGGTCCATCGCGATATCAAAAATGGGCCGCTGCGTTGAGCGTAGCGCCTGCGCCGCCAGCAGCAGTCTGCGCTGGCGAATGTACTCACCCAGCGTCTGATGCATGACCGTGCGGAACATTCTCTGTAAATACCATTTCGAATAGCCCGACTTTTTAGCGACCACATCAATGTTCAACGGTTGGTCGATATGTTCATCAATCCATTCAATAAGCGTCTGAATAATCTGCTGATGCGACATAAGGTTGCCCCTCTGTAGATACAACTATCTCGGTTAATTCGTCGTTTTCTCTGCGGGTGAGTATAATTCCTCAAGTTAACTTGAGGTAAAGAGGTTTTATGGAAAAGAGATTGCCGCGAATTAAAGCGCTGTTAACCCCCGGTGAAGTGGCGAAGCGAAGCGGCGTTGCGGTATCCGCGCTCCACTTCTATGAAAGCAAAGGGTTAATTAAAAGCATCCGCAACGGGGGCAACCAGCGTCGCTATACCCGCGACGTGCTCCGCTACGTGGCGATTATCAAAATTGCGCAACGAATCGGAATTCCCCTGGCCACGATCGGCGAGGCGTTTGGCGTGCTGCCGGAAGGGCATACGCTTAGCCCGAAAGAGTGGAAAGAGCTGTCGTCCCAGTGGCGTGAAGAGCTGGACAGGCGTATTCATACGCTGGTCGCGCTGCGTGACGAGCTGGATGGCTGCATCGGCTGCGGCTGCCTGTCGCGTAGCGATTGTCCGTTGCGTAACCCCGGCGACAGGCTGGGCGAGCAGGGGACGGGGGCGCGGTTGCTGGAAGAGGAATGAGATTGTGCGGCCGGCAAAAAGCATAATAAAGAACTAAAGCGCCACATAAGGGCGCTTTAGTTTTTCCCGGTCTTTGTCTTTCACTCTATCCCGCTGGTTCACGGGAGGGTTTCCCCCGACATCAGCACCCCTCAGTGTCGAGCTGGTTGGGGAGGTTCCGGATTGTGCTGACACTTTAATTCTATGCAAGACCCGTTTTTTCGCCAGCCTCACCGACCGTTTTTTAGACGAATTTTTTTCGCGGTGTTGTTCAATTTTCTATAGTTAAAAAGTATGAATAACAGGAGAAAGCCATGCTCACGGTACACCACCTTAACCAGTCGCGCTCGCACCGCGCGATCTGGGCGCTGGAAGAACTCGGCCTGCCTTATGAGATCGTCCACTACCAGCGCGAAAAGAACATGCTGGCGCCGGAGGCTCTCAAAAAGGTGCATCCGTTGGGCAAATCGCCGGTCATCGAAGATAACGGGCTGATCCTTGCGGAGTCTGGCGCCATTCTGGAATATCTGCAGGAAACATACGATGCCGGGTCGCGCCTTAAGCCTTTAGATCCGGCGCATAAGGTGCAATACCGCTTCTGGCTGCATTACGCCGAAGGATCGCTGATGCCGCTGCTGCTAATGAAGCTGGTCTTCAACAGCCTCGGCAAGCCGCCGGTGCCGTTTGGTATCAGAACCCTGGGCAAAGCGCTGGGGCAGGGGGTGCAGAAAGCGTATCTCAACCGTCAACTGGAAACCCATGCGCGCTTTATTGAGTCACATCTTGCCGAAAACAGCTGGTTTGCCGGGGATTCGCTCAGCATGGCCGATATCCAGATGAGCTTCCCGATCTTTGCGCTGCTGGCGCGCGGCGGTATCGCTAATCTGCCGCATATTCAGGCGTGGAAGACAAAAGTTGAGAACACCCCAGGCTGGCAAAGAACCCTGGAACAGGGGGGACCGTTATCTATCCCGGGCGAGGACTGAAATGTAAACAAATTGCGCATAGACGATAACGTTTGCGCATCCTCTGTTTATTTCTTCAGCGTCATAAGGGAATTTTAGCGAAAAACGATAAAGTTCAGTTGAAAAGGGCGGGGATTACGCTAGATAATCGTTTGCCTTAATTTGACCACCCGTTTGTAAGCGCGGAGCTAAACGTTTGCTTTTTTTGTGACGCCCTTTCGTCACAAACGCAACACAAGGATTTGACGTTCAGCTGGCAGTGGCGTCTCCACCTCGCTTACGGACTTCCTAAAAAACTCTCAGGGGATGTTTTCTATGTCTACGCCATCTGCGCGTACTGGCGGTTCACTTGACGCCATGTTTAAAATTTCGGCCCGCGGCAGCACCGTGCGCCAGGAAATTGTTGCCGGTTTGACAACGTTTCTGGCGATGGTTTATTCCGTCATCGTTGTGCCGGGCATGCTGGGCAAAGCAGGCTTCCCGCCAGCGGCTGTCTTTGTGGCGACCTGTCTTGTGGCCGGCGTGGGCTCCATCGTGATGGGTCTGTGGGCGAACCTGCCGCTGGCGATTGGTTGCGCCATCTCTCTGACCGCGTTTACCGCGTTCAGCCTGGTGCTGGGTCAGCACATCAGCGTACCGGTTGCGCTGGGTGCCGTGTTCCTGATGGGTGTGCTGTTTACCGTGATTTCAGCGACCGGCATCCGTAGCTGGATTTTGCGCAACCTGCCGCAGGGCGTGGCGCACGGTACCGGCATCGGTATCGGCCTGTTCCTGTTGCTGATCGCCGCCAACGGCGTCGGTCTGGTCATAAAGAACCCGCTGGACGGTCTGCCGGTAGCTCTGGGCCACTTCGCCAGCTTCCCGGTGATCATGTCGCTGATCGGTCTGGCGGTGATTATCGGTCTGGAAAAACTGAAGGTGCCTGGCGGCATTCTGCTGACCATTATCGGCGTTTCTATTGTCGGCCTGATTTTCGATCCAACCGTACACTTCTCCGGTATCTTCGCCATGCCGTCGCTGAGCGATGACAAAGGCAACTCCCTGATTGGCAGCCTGGATATCGTTGGCGCGCTGAACCCGGTGATCCTGCCAAGCGTGCTGGCGCTGGTCATGACCGCCGTGTTTGACGCGACCGGTACCATTCGTGCGGTGGCCGGTCAGGCGAACCTGCTGGATAAAGACGGTCAGATTATTGACGGCGGCAAAGCGCTGACTACCGACTCCCTGAGCAGCGTCTTCTCTGGTCTGGTGGGCGCGGCGCCTGCGGCGGTCTACATCGAGTCCGCAGCGGGTACGGCGGCAGGCGGTAAAACCGGCCTGACGGCGATCACCGTCGGCGTGCTGTTCATGCTGATCCTGTTCCTCTCTCCGCTCTCCTATCTGGTTCCGGCGTATGCGACCGCGCCAGCGCTGATGTACGTTGGCCTGCTGATGCTGAGCAACGTGGCGAAAATCGACTTTGCGGACTTCGTGGACGCGATGTCTGGCCTGATTACCGCGGTCTTTATCGTCCTGACCTGTAACATCGTGACCGGCATTATGATCGGCTTCGCGTCGCTGGTGATTGGTCGTCTGGTCTCCGGTGAATGGCGCAAGCTGAACGTCGGCACCGTGATTATCGCCGTTGCGCTGGTAGCGTTCTACGCGGGCGGCTGGGCAATCTAAGTTGTCCATTGATGCGAAAACGGGTGGCTCAGGCCGCCCGTTTTTATTTTCAGGACTCATCCTGTTGCCTTTTGCGTTACTCTGGAGAAGATAGAATAAAAGGCACGACGCCTTCCGGAGTACATAAGCAACACAGCAAACAGGGAACGCATGGAAATCTTCTTCACAATACTCATCATGACCCTTGTGGTCTCGCTATCCGGGGTGGTTACACGCGTACTGCCCTTTCAGGTCCCCCTGCCATTAATGCAAATTGCCATCGGCGCGCTGCTGGCGTGGCCGACGTTTGGCCTGCACGTGGAATTTGACCCCGAACTGTTCCTCGTGCTGTTTATTCCGCCGCTGCTGTTTGCCGATGGCTGGAAAACGCCCACCCGCGAATTCCTTGAGCACGGGCGCGAGATCTTCGGCCTGGCGCTGGCGCTGGTGGTGGTCACCGTCGTCGGGATTGGTTTTCTGATCTACTGGGCGGTACCGGGTATTCCATTAATACCGGCTTTTGCGCTGGCCGCCGTGCTGTCGCCAACCGATGCCGTGGCGTTGTCCGGCATTGTGGGTGAAGGCCGTATTCCGAAGAAAATCATGGGGATTTTACAGGGTGAGGCGCTGATGAACGACGCCTCCGGCCTGGTCGCCCTGAAGTTTGCCGTGGCCGTTGCGATGGGCACGATGGTCTTTACCATCGGCGGCGCAACCCTGGAATTCTTCAAGGTGGCGATTGGCGGTATTCTGGCGGGCTTCGTGGTGAGCTGGCTGTACGGCCGCTCATTGCGCTTCCTCAGCCGCTGGGGCGGCGATGAACCCGCAACGCAGATCGTACTGCTGTTTCTGCTGCCGTTTGCCTCTTATCTGATTGCCGAACATATCGGCGTGTCGGGCATTCTGGCTGCGGTTGCGGCAGGGATGACCATCACCCGTTCCGGCGTAATGCGCCGCGCGCCGCTGGCCATGCGTCTGCGTGCCAACAGCACCTGGGCCATGCTGGAATTTGTCTTTAACGGCATGGTGTTCCTGCTGTTGGGCCTGCAGCTGCCGGGCATTATGGAATCCTCGCTGGTGGCGGCGGAGGCCGATCCGAACGTTGAGGTCTGGATGCTGTTTACCGACATCGTGCTGATCTACATGGCGCTGATGCTGGTGCGTTTCGGCTGGCTGTGGACGATGAAAAACTTCAGCGTACGTTTCCTGAAGAAAAAGCCGATGGAGTTCGGCTCGTGGACAACGCGTGAGCTGCTGATCGCCTCTTTTGCGGGCGTACGCGGGGCGATCACCCTTGCCGGTGTGCTCTCCATTCCGCTGCTGCTGCCCACGGGCGACGTCTTCCCGGCGCGCTACGAGCTGGTCTTCCTGGCGGCGGGCGTGATTCTGTTCTCCCTGTTTGTCGGCGTGATTATGCTGCCGATTTTACTCCAGCATATTGATGCCGGTGATTCGACCCAGCAGCATAAAGAGGAGCGTATTGCCCGGGCGGCCACCGCCGAAGTGGCAATTGTCGCGATTCAGAAAATGGAAGAGCGTCTGGCCGCGGATGCGGAAGAGAACATCGACAATCAGCTGCTGACGGAAGTCAGTTCCCGCGTGATTGGTAACCTGCGCCGCCGCGCGGACGGGCGTAACGATGTGGAAAGCTCGCTGCAGGAGGAAAACCTGGAGCGCCGGTTCCGCCTGGCGGCGCTGCGCTCAGAGCGCGCCGAGCTGTACCATCTGCGCGCCACGCGCCAGATCAGCAACGAAACGCTGCAAAAGCTGCTGCACGATCTGGACCTGCTGGAAGCGCTGTTGATAGAGAATCAGTAGCGCTGTTTTTGCCCGGTGGCGTTGCGCTTACCGGGCCTGCGTGCTCGATCGGTTCCCTCTCCTTGTGGGCTGAGGGTTTCCCACAAAATAATGCCTGCACGGACGACCCCCTCTCCCTTGAGGGAGAGGGCTGGGGTGAGGGGGAACATACGGCTGTGGAGGTCATTCCGTTCACTTTATGTTCCTTGCTACTCTGTAACGACATGACCGGTGAACGTGCCAGGGTGGCTCAATCGCCACCACCCTGGCGACCCGGGCTCCCGGCGGTAAATCGCCGCTTCGCGGTGCCCTCAGCTTATTCCTTCAGGCTATCGGGTCGGGCATGAGCCTGCATCCCTGCAGGCCACGCCCTCTCGGCGCATCCCTGCGCCTCGCCCCGGCCTTACGGAAACGCTTCGGCGATTTACAGCCGGACCAGGGTGTCGCTGTAAGTCATTAATTTTGCAAAGAAGCGTTCATCGCTTCAGGTAAAAAATTACTGGGGATTCCTCAGCCCTGTGGGAGAGGGTTAGGGTGAGGGCACCCAAAACCCCTCACAACACTGCAGCCACGCCTGCGCGCTCTGCGATAAATACACCCCTTCACGCCAGATCATCCCCAGCTGCCAGTGCAGGTCGCTCTCCAGCGGGATCCAGCGCAGCGTGTTTTTATCCAGCCGCTCGCAAATTGGCTGCGGCAGAATGGCAATCCCCACGCCGGCCTGCACCATCGCCGCCAGGAAATCCCACTGTCCGCTGCGCACCGCTATGCGCGGCTTAACGTTATGCTGGTTAAACAGCGTCATTAGCTGGCGGCTGAGGGCGAAGTCTTCGTTGTAGATCAGCAGAGGGTGCTCGCCGAGCAGTTCAGGTCTCACCGAGTCCAACTTCAGCCAGTCGCCGGAGCGGGGAACCAGCACGCACAGCGGGTGGCTAAAGAGCGGAAGCGTCGCCAGACTGCTCTCTTCCTCAACGGGAAGGGCGGTCATTGCCACGTCGAGCTCGCCGTTGGTGACGGCCTGCTGGACGGTTAACCCACCAAACTCCGAAATCTTCAGCTCAACGCCGGGATAACGCTGGCGAAACAGGCTAATCGGCCCGGCCATCATCATCCCCACCATGGGCGGAATGCCGAGGCGAAGCACTCCTTTCTTCAGATGATTGATATCGCCCAGCTCTGCTTCCAGCTGGCGAAACTCCGCCAGAATCGCCAGCCCGCGTTCGAATACCACGCGTCCGGTGTCGGTCAGCAGCAGCTTGCGCCCGTCGCGGATCAGCAGGGTACAGTTCAGTTCATCTTCGAGGTTTTTCAGCATCTTGCTGATGGTGGGCTGGGTAACAAACAACTTCTCCGCTGCGCGGGTAAAACTTTGCTGACGAACCACTTCGACAAAATAGCGCAGCGTTCTTATGTCCATGATTATTCCTCGAAACTATACCTTTGATGATTTTAATTCATTTCAGTCCATACCGTGCGCTCTCTATACTGGCGCCTCGTCTCATTTTTGAGGAAAACCCCCATGGCCGTGGCGTTAAGCCGTGTTACGCCTGCCGTTGTGCAACGACTCCAGGTCCCGGTGCAGGTACTGCTCTACGCGGGACTGTTTGTTTTCGCGGAATATCTTGTCGGCTGGCTGCATCTGCCGCTGCCCGCCAATCTTGTCGGGATGCTGCTAATGCTGACGCTTATTCTGTGCCGCGTGATCCCCCTTAACTGGGTGCGCGCCGGGGCGCGCTGGCTGCTGGCGGAGATGCTGCTGTTCTTTGTTCCGGCGGTGGTGGCGGTGGTGAACTATGCGCAGCTGCTGATGGTGGACGGCTGGCGAATCTTTGCGGTTATCGCGCTGAGTACGCTGATGGTGCTGGGCGCAACCGCCTGGGTGGTGGATAAAGTGTATCGCTTTGAAATCAGCAGGCACAAACATGACTAATTTTCAGATCAGCGTCCTGTGCCTGATTGCGACGCTGGCGATCTACTTTGCCAACAAGCGGCTGTATCGCCGCTTTCACGCCCTGCCGCTGATGCCGCTGGTCTTCACGCCGATCCTGCTGGTGTTGATGCTGGTCTTCGGCCACATCTCCTGGCAAAACTACATTGGCGAATCCCACTGGCTGCTGTGGCTGCTCGGCCCGGCGACCATCGCTTTTGCCGTCCCCGTTTACGACAACCTGGCGATTATCAAACGCCACTGGATGTCGCTCAGCGCGGGCGTCATCACCGCCACGGTGGTGGCGGTGTGCAGCTCCGTCTGGCTGGCGCGGCTGTTTACGCTGCCCGATGAAATTCAGCGCAGCCTGGCGGTGCGTTCGGTAACCACGCCGTTTGCGCTGGCGGCCGCTAAACCGCTCGGCGGGCAGCCGGATCTGGTGGCGCTGTTTGTGGTGGTGACGGGCGTCTTTGGGATGGCCGTCGGCGATATGCTCTTTCTGCGGCTTTCTATCCGGGAAGGGATGGCGAAAGGCGCGGGGTTTGGCGCGGCGTCGCACGGGGCGGGCACGGCACGTTCGTATGAGCTGGGGCAGCAGGAGGGCGTTGTCGCAAGCCTGGTAATGATGCTCTCAGGCGTAGTGATGGTGCTGATTGCGCCGCTGGTGGCGTGGGTGATGTTTTAAGCTCCCCGGCCAGAATGACCGGGGAGAAAGGCTTAGTGCGCGCGGCCCTGCTCAACGCCCAGGCCGGTTTGTGAGCGGATAAACTGGGCGCGGAATTTCTCACGCTCCAGATTACCCTCCGGCGAATTGTCGGTGGCCGAGAAGAACCAGATGCCGATAAACGCCACGGCGATCGAGAACAGCGCCGGGTATTCATACGGGAAGATAGCGCTTGCGTGACCGAGGATCTGCACCCAGATGGTCGGGCCCAGAATCATCAGGATCACCGCCGTCAGCAGCCCCAGCCAGCCGCCAATCATCGCGCCGCGCGTGGTCAGCTTCGACCAGTACATGGAGAGCAGGATGATCGGGAAGTTACAGCTTGCCGCAATCGAGAAGGCCAGCCCCACCATAAACGCGATGTTCTGCTTCTCAAACAGAATGCCTAACAGAATCGCCACGATGCCCAGCACCAGCACGGTGATTTTCGAGACCTTCAGCTCGTCGCGCTCGCTCGCGCCTTTGCGGATAACGTTGGCGTAGAGGTCATGCGACACCGCAGACGCGCCGGCGAGCGTCAGCCCAGCAACTACCGCAAGAATGGTGGCGAAGGCCACGGCGGAGATAAAGCCGAGGAACAGGTTACCGCCCACCGCGTCCGCCAGGTGCACCGCCGCCATGTTGTTACCGCCAATCAGCGCGCCCGCCGCGTCTTTAAACGCCGGGTTCGCCCCCACCAGCATGATCGCGCCAAAGCCGATGATAAAGGTCAGGATATAGAAGTAACCCATGAAACCGGTGGCGTAGAAGACGCTCTTGCGCGCTTCACGCGCATCGCTCACGGTGAAGAAGCGCATCAGGATATGCGGCAGGCCCGCGGTACCGAACATCAGGCCGAGACCAAGCGAGAGCGCAGATATCGGGTCTTTCACCAGCCCGCCCGGGCTCATGATCGCTTCCCCTTTCGGGTGGACCGCCATCGCTTCGGTGAACAGGTTATTGAAGCTGAATCCGACGTGCTTCATCACCATAAAGGCCATAAAGCTGGCGCCGAACAGCAGCAGGACGGCTTTGATGATCTGCACCCAGGTGGTTGCCAGCATGCCGCCGAACAGGACGTACATCACCATCAGCACGCCAACCAGCACCACCGCGACGTGGTAGTTCAGGCCGAACAGCAGTTCGATCAATTTACCCGCACCGACCATCTGCGCAATCAGGTACAGCGCCACCACCACCAGCGAACCGCAGGCGGAGAGGGTGCGAATCGGCCCCTGCTTCAGGCGATAGGAGGCCACGTCAGCGAAGGTATAGCGGCCCAGGTTACGCAGGCGTTCGGCAATCAGGAACAGGATGATCGGCCAGCCGACGAGGAAGCCGAGGGAATAAATCAGGCCGTCATAGCCGGAGGTGTACACCAGCGCGGAGATCCCGAGGAAAGAGGCGGCGGACATAAAGTCACCCGCAATTGCCAGCCCGTTCTGGAAGCCGGTAATGTTGCCGCCAGCGGTGTAGTAATCGTTACGGGAGCGCACGCGTTTCGACGCCCAGTAGGTGATGTACAGCGTCAGCAGGACGAAAATCAGGAACATCACAATGGCCTGCCAGTTGGTTGGCTGGCGCTGGACCTCGCCGGTAATGGCATCCGCCGCGTGGGCGGCAAAGGGAAGCGTGGCGGCGAGCGCCGTCAGAACTCTCTTCATGATGCTTTTACCTCTTGCAGTACCGCTTTATTAAGTCGATCGAACTCACCGTTCGCGCGCCAGACGTAGACGCCGGTCAGCAGGAATGAAATCACAATCACGCCAATGCCAATCGGAATACCTCGCGTCACGCTGGTCCCCTCGTGCAGCGGGGTGCCCAGCCAGTGCGGGGCAAAGGCGATCAGCAGAATAAAGCCGACGTAGATAACCAGCATGATGATGGAAAGGATGAAGGCAAACCGTTGCCGCTTATCGACGAGCTCCCTGTAGTGCGCACTATTCTCTATCTGCTGACAAATATCGTTATTCATCACAGAGTCTCCAAAGGTAAGGTAGGTTTGTTTTTAGTCCCCTCTCCCTTTTGGGGAGAGGGTTAGGGTGAGGGGAGGAAGGTGCGGTCTGATGCCCTCACCCCAGCCCTCTCCCACAGGGAGAGGGAGAAAACACTAGGAAGGCATCGCGATGGCCTGCTTCTCTTCGAGCAGTTTTTCCACCACGCCAGGATCCGCGAGCGTTGAGGTATCACCGAGGTTGCTGGTGTCTCCAGCCGCGATTTTGCGCAAGATACGACGCATAATTTTGCCGGAACGGGTTTTCGGCAGCGAGTCGGTCCAGTGCAGCACGTCCGGCGTCGCCAGCGGGCCAATCTCTTTACGCACCCAGTTGCGCACCTCAGCGTAGAGCTCAGGCGACGGTTCTTCACCGTGGTTCAGAGTGACATAGGCGTAAATCGCCTGGCCTTTGATGTTATGCGGAATGCCCACAACTGCCGCTTCGGCAATCTTCGGATGCGACACCAGCGCCGATTCAATCTCAGCGGTGCCCAGACGGTGGCCGGAGACGTTCAGCACGTCGTCCACGCGCCCGGTTATCCAGTAATAGCCATCTTCGTCACGACGCGCGCCGTCGCCGCTGAAGTACATGTTTTTAAAGGTCGAGAAGTAGGTCTGCTCGAAGCGATCGTGATCGCCGAACAGGGTACGCGCCTGACCCGGCCAGGAATCTGTGATCACCAGGTTGCCTTCGGTGGCGCCTTCCAGCGGGTTGCCTTCGTTATCCACCAGCGCAGGCTGCACGCCGAAGAACGGACGGGTTGCGGAACCGGCCTTCAGCTGCGTGGCGCCCGGCATCGGAGTGATCATGAAGCCGCCGGTTTCGGTCTGCCACCAGGTGTCCATCACCGGGCATTTTTCGTTGCCGATTTTCTTCCAGTACCACTCCCAGGCTTCCGGGTTGATTGGCTCACCCACGGAACCGAGGATGCGCAATGAAGATCGGTCAGTGCCTTCGATGGCTTTATCGCCTTCCGCCATCAGTGCGCGGATCGCCGTTGGCGCGGTGTAGAGAATGTTGACCTGGTGTTTGTCGACCACCTGACACATACGCGCCGGGGTCGGCCAGTTTGGTACGCCCTCAAACATCAGCGTTGTTGCGCCACAGGCCAGCGGGCCGTACAGCAGATAGCTGTGTCCGGTAACCCAGCCCACGTCGGCGGTACACCAGTAGATGTCGCCCGGATGGTAGTCGAAGACGTATTTGAAGGTGGTGGCCGCATAGACCAGATAGCCGCCGGTGGTGTGCAGGACGCCTTTCGGCTTACCGGTGGAGCCGGAGGTGTAAAGAATGAACAGCGGATCTTCGGCGTTCATCTCTTCCGGCTGATGCTGGTCGCTCGCGTTCTCAATCAGGTCGCTCCACCACAGGTCGCGCCCCTCGGTCCAGTCGATTTTGCCGCCGGTACGCTTAAGGACGATGACGTTACTGACCGTTTTGACATTCGGGTTTTTCAGCGCTTCGTCGACGTTTTTCTTCAGTGGGATACCGCGTCCGGCGCGCACGCCTTCATCGGCGGTGATCACCAGTTTTGAACTGGAATCGACAATACGGCCCGCTACCGCCTCCGGCGAGAACCCGCCGAAAATGACCGAGTGGATCGCGCCGATACGCGCGCAGGCCAGCATGGCCACCGCAGCTTCCGGCACCATCGGCATATAAATAGCGACTACATCGCCTTTTTTAATGCCCTTTTCCAGCAGGACGTTGGCGAAGCGGCACACGTCGCGGTGCAGCTCTTTGTAGGTAATGTGTTTGCTTTGCGAGGCATCATCGCCTTCCCAGATGATGGCCGTCTCGTTCCCGCGCTCGGCGAGGTGACGATCGAGGCAGTTCGCCGCCAGGTTCAGGGTGCCATCTTCATACCATTTAATGGAGACATTGCCGGGCGCAAAGGAGGTGTTCTTCACCTTCTGATAAGGTTTGATCCAGTCAAGGATATGGCCCTGCTCACCCCAGAAGGTGTCCGGGGCGGTGATAGATTGCTGATATTTCTCGTGGTACTGCTCCGGGGTGATCAGGCAACGGTCCGCAATATTTGCGGGAATGTCGTGTTTATGTATTTGGCTCATGGCTTTTTTTCTCCTTGTAAGATGTTAATAATATGTCGCAAAAACGTTAATTGTAGGGGCTTTACAAGCTTTGTTTATTATTTGGGCTACAGATCACGCATTGTTTGAAGAGTATGAAAATTGAGCGAATGAAACTTTGAAGGAAAATAATTGATGCTGACGATTATTCACATTTATGTTTAAAAAAAGCGTTTTTATAACAAAAGGTTATTTATCAGAATTAGAACAAACTCCCGTCATCGTCGCTTTTGTGAGTGAAACGCGTCGTTCTTTAAGGCTTGCGCAACAGGTCGCGCAAATGATACTCATACGCCGCGTTAAAAAATCCCATAAACCAACGCAACACAATTCATACCCTTTCAGTATGTCTCCCTGTTCATGCAGTTTGAGTGAACAAGGCGCTTCATTGAGGAAGTCAGTTTCTATGAAAAACGTTAAAGTCAGCCTTGCCTGGCAGATCTTAATCGCCCTTGTGCTGGGCATCTTGCTGGGCAGTTACCTCCACTATCATAGCGACAGCCGCGAATGGCTGATTGCGAACTTGCTTTCACCGGCAGGGGATATCTTTATTCATCTGATCAAGATGATTGTGGTGCCGATTGTGATCTCGACGCTGGTGGTCGGTATTGCGGGCGTCGGCGATGCGAAACAGTTAGGCCGTATTGGTGCGAAAACCATTATCTATTTCGAAGTGATCACTACGGTTGCGATTATCCTCGGTATCACGCTGGCGAACGTGTTCCAGCCGGGGTCCGGGATCGATATGTCGCAGCTGGCAACGGTGGATATTTCGAAATACCAAAGTACGACCGCTGACGTGCAGAGCCATGCGCATGGCCTGATGGGCACTATCCTGTCGCTGGTGCCGACCAACATCGTGGCGTCGATGGCGAAGGGCGAGATGCTGCCCATCATCTTCTTCTCGGTGCTGTTTGGTCTGGGGCTCTCTTCCCTGCCGGCGACGCACCGTGAGCCGCTGGTGACCGTGTTCCGCTCTATCTCCGAAACCATGTTTAAAGTGACGCACATGGTGATGCGCTACGCGCCGGTAGGGGTGTTTGCGCTTATCGCCGTCACCGTGGCGAACTTCGGTTTTGCCTCCCTGTGGCCGCTGGCGAAGCTGGTGCTCCTGGTGCACTTCGCCATTCTGTTCTTCGCGCTGGTGGTGCTGGGGATCGTGGCGCGCCTGTGCGGGCTGAGCATCTGGATCCTGATTCGCATCCTGAAAGATGAGCTGATTCTGGCGTACTCCACGGCAAGTTCTGAGAGCGTGCTGCCGCGCATCATTGAGAAGATGGAAGCCTACGGCGCGCCTGCCTCTATTACCAGCTTCGTGGTACCGACCGGCTACTCCTTTAACCTGGACGGTTCGACGCTGTACCAGAGCATCGCCGCTATCTTTATTGCGCAGCTGTACGGCATTGACCTGTCGCTGTGGCAGGAGATCGTGCTGGTGCTGACGCTGATGGTGACGTCAAAAGGTATTGCAGGCGTTCCGGGCGTCTCCTTCGTGGTGCTGCTGGCGACGCTTGGCAGCGTCGGTATTCCGCTGGAAGGTCTGGCGTTTATCGCCGGTGTCGACCGTATCCTCGACATGGCGCGTACCGCGCTGAACGTGGTGGGGAATGCCCTGGCGGTGCTGGTTATCGCCAAGTGGGAACACAAATTCGATCGTAAAAAAGCGCTGGCGTATGAACGCGAGGTGCTGGGTCGTTTTGATAAGACGGCTGACCAGTAATGTTAAAAGCCGGGTGGCGGCTTCGCCTTACCCGGCCTACACAAGCCGTAGGCCCGGTAAGCGCAGCGCCACCGGGCAATGCTTTACTCTCCGCTCAGCGCATCAAACTCTTCGCATCCGGTATCAAAGCCTTCAGTGCAGCTCAGGTTCAACCAGTACAGCGCTTTCTGTTTATTGGGTGTGATAAAGCCTTTCTCACCCTGCCTGAACAACATCCCCGCCCAGTACTCGGCGTAGCCCGTGCGTGAAAGTGCCGAGCTCCGCTTGAACCACGAGGCGGCCTGCACGTCGTCCTGGGCCACTTCAACGCCGTTGGCATAAATCAGCCCCAGCAGCATTTGCGCATCTACCGCAGAATCGTTGTCGATATCTTCGGTCGCCGTTTGCAGCAGTTTGATGGCCTGGGGATAGTCGGTTGTACCAGCCTGAGTGTTGACCAGCACGCGCGCCAGCATGATCGCGCCGCGTTTGCTGCCCGCGATGGTTGCCTGCTGCGCCAGTGCCTTAGCTTGCGCATAATTTCCCTGGGTAAAGAGGATTTGCGAGAGCAGCCCCATGGCGTCGACATCGCCACCTTTAGCGGCTTTCTCGGCCCACAGCGCGGCCTGCTTGCTGTCACCGGAGCTAAAGTATGTATCGGCCAAATAATACTGGGCACGGGCGTCACCCGCTTCAGCCTGTTCTTTGTACTGGCTGCCAATCTCGTCGGCACGGACAAGCGATGTAAAAAGTAACAACAACAGAAAAATATGTTTCATGGGTTCTTATCATCGAGGTACACGCCGCGCAGTATAATCGCGGCGACAGAAGAAAAAAATGGGTGCATTAAGACCTCAGCATCCTGCAAGCCGGGCGGAACCGTGGTTCCGCCCGTAGAGGTTAGCCTGCGTTACAGGCTAATTTTGCCGCCACCTCCTGATGTTCACCCTTTATTGAAAACTCGCATAACTTACCTCGAGTAATAAAGGTAAAGATCACTATCGTCAGGCAAATAATAAAGACAATGCCTAACGCAGTTTTTAATGGCGTCATGCCTTTTACTCCTTGTCAAAAAAAGAATAAGAGGCTACTCTCAACTTGTCGGAGTTGAGGGAGAGTAGCCTCGGGTAAATGAAAATTTCCCGGGGCTTTCTACTTTCTGTCCCTCAACAATGCTCAAGACAGAAAGTCTTAAGCACCCGCCGCACATCTTATCCCTCTGAATTAAAATGCAAAGATGTAATTCTTTTTCGCGAGAATTACATTATTTCTGCGAGCCGCTTTCCAGAATAATAATTGATATATTTGATGAGTTAATCGGAAATAAAAAGGGAGTGAATATCTCACTCCCTTTATTCACTGATGAATTAACGGCTTCAACCCATTGCGCTTTCGCGCAGTCGGGCTTTCAGCTTGTTATATTCGTCGATGACATACTGTTCTGCAGCGTGCTGATCCGCAATCGGCTCCACGCGTACGGCGCAGTATTTATACTCCGGCGTTTTGGTTATCGGGCTTAAGTTCTCCGTCACCAGCTCGTTACAGGCGCCAATCCACCACTGGTAGGTCATATAGACCGCCCCTTTGTTCGGACGATCGCTGACCTGCGCGCGGGTAATGATCCGGCCTTTGCGCGAATTCACCCACACCAGCGCTTCATCCTCAATGCCGAGGCGCTCAGCGTCGGCGGTGTTGATTTGCGCGTAGCCCGGTTCGTCCGCCAGCGCCGCCAGCGCGGCGCAGTTACCCGTCATCGAACGGCAGGAGTAGTGGCCCACTTCACGCACGGTGGAGAGCACCATCGGATACTCGTCGGTGAGTTTATCGATCGGCGCGACCCAGTCGCAGGTGAAGAACTGCGCCAGCCCGTTCGGGGTGTCGAACTTCTCTTTAAAGAGGTATGACGTCCCCTGATCGGCTTCTGACTCATCGCGACACGGCCACTGGATGTACCCCAGCTCACCCATTTTTTCATAGGTTGCCCCGTAGAAGTCCGGACACAGATTGCGCAGCTCGTCCCAGATCTCCTGAGTGTTGTTGTAGTGCATCGGGTAGCCCATGCGGGTGGCTATTTCGCTGATGATCTGCCAGTCCGTTTTCAGATCCCACTTCGGCTCGACCGCCTTAAAGAAGCGCTGGAAGCCGCGGTCCGCCGCCGTGTAGACGCCTTCATGCTCGCCCCAGGAGGTCGACGGTAAAATCACATCCGCCGCCGCCGCGGTTTTAGTCATGAAGATATCCTGTACAATCACCAGCTCCAGATCCTCAAACCCTTTGCGCACCGCAGACAGCTCGGCGTCGGTCTGGAGCGGATCTTCACCCATGATGTAGGCCGCTCGCACTTCGCCGTGCGCCGCGCGGTGCGGCAGCTCGCTGATGCGATACCCGGTGTGTTCCGGCAGGCTTTCCACGCCCCAGGCCTTCGCGAACTTAGCGCGGTTTTCCGGAAACTTCACGTACTGGTAGCCCGGGTAGGTGTCCGGCAGCGCGCCCATATCGCAGGCGCCCTGGACGTTATTCTGCCCACGCACCGGGTTGACGCCGACGTGCGATTTACCCAGATTGCCGGTCAGCATCGCGAGGCTCGTCAGAGAACGCACGGTTTCCACGCCCTGATAGAACTGGGTCACGCCCATTCCCCACAGGATGGCGGCGGTTTTCGCCCCGGCATACATCCGTGCCGCCTGGCGGATCTCCTGCGCGCTGACGCCGGTGATTGTTTCCACCGACTCTGGCGTATAGCCTTCGACAATTTTCCGATACTCTTCAAAACCTTCCGTACGGGTCGCGACAAACGCCTGGTCGTACAGGTTCTCCTCAATAATGACGTGCCCCATTGCGTTCAACAGCGCGATGTTCGAGCCGTTTTTCAACGCGATGTGCATATCCGCAATGCGCGCGGTTTCAATTTTGCGCGGATCGCAGACGATGATTTTCGCCCCGTTCTGCTTGGCGCGAATAACGTGGTTCGCGACGATAGGGTGAGAATCCGCCGGGTTATAACCAAAGATGAAGACGAGATCGGTGTTATCTATCTCGTTGATGGCATTACTCATTGCGCCGTTACCGACCGACTGGTGCAGACCTGCAACCGATGGGCCGTGTCAGACGCGAGCGCAGCAGTCGACGTTATTGGTTCCAATAACGGCGCGCGCGAATTTTTGCATCACATAGTTGGTTTCATTCCCGGTCCCGCGTGAAGAGCCGGTGGTCTGAATCGCATCCGGGCCATACTTGGCCTTGATAGCGCTCAGACGCGTGGCGACGTAATCCAGCGCCTCGCTCCAGGAGACGGCTTCCAGCTTGCCGCCGCGCTCGCGGCGGATCATAGGGGTTTTCAGGCGCGGGGTGAGGATTTGGGTATCGTTAATAAAATCCCAGCCGTAGTAACCTTTCAGGCATAGCGTGCCCTGGTTGGTTTTCCCCTGTGCGGCCTCCGCCCGGACGATTTTGCCGTTATCGACCACCAGGTGGATCTTGCAACCTGAGGCACAATAAGGGCAAACCGTGACGACTTTTTTCATCAGTCTGCTCCAGTTAATCGAATCATTCGCACCCACTATGCAGCTTCTATGCCATGTTTTTTGTATGGGTATACCCTGACTTTACGGTCCCTTCGCGGTGAAAACCCTGACAAAAAGCAGCCAATCGTCAAAATTGACGTGTCGACAGGGCAGCGGATGTGACATGGGTTGAATTTCCGTCACTGAAAAAACCATTTGACTGGAGCCGACGGCAGAATGGTTCAGACTTAACATAATCCCCTGACGGAAGCATACGATGAAACCGGCGATCCTGGTGGTTGATGACGATACGGCAGTCTGCGAACTGCTTCAGGACGTGCTGAGCGAGCACGTCTTTAGCGTGCTTGTCTGCCATAACGGCCAGGATGCACTGCGGCAGGTACAGCAGGAGCCGAATATCGCGCTGGTGCTGCTGGATATGATGCTGCCGGATATCAACGGCTTACAGGTTTTGCTGCAGCTGCAAAAGCAGCGCCCGGCGCTGCCGGTGATCATGTTAACCGGGCTGGGCAGTGAGTCAGACGTGGTGGTGGGGTTGGAGATGGGGGCCGACGATTATATTGGCAAACCGTTCAACCCGCGCGTGGTGGTCGCCCGCGTTAAGGCGGTATTGCGCCGTACGGGCGTGCTGGCTGCGGAAGTCCCCGCAGCGCCCGTAGCGGGCATTGCTTTTAACGGATGGACGCTCGATACCACCCGCTGTGAGCTGAGCGATCCGCAGCGTAACCCTGTCCCCTTAACCCAGGGCGAGTACGGCTTGCTGCTGGCGCTCACGCAAAATGCCCGTCGGGTGCTGAGCCGTGACCGGCTGCTTGAGCTGACCCACAGCGAAAGCGCGGACGTGTTCGACCGCACGATTGACGTGCTGATCATGCGCCTGCGCCGGAAGATCGAGGCTAATCCGCATCAGCCTGCGCTCATCAAAACCATCCGTGGGCTGGGCTATGTGTTTGCCACCGATGTTTCCCATAGCGAGAAAGCGGCCTAGGTATTCTCTTTGATAAACAGCTGCAGCTCGGCCAGCGTTTTCGCGCCGTCAATCGCATTGGCGGCCAGCAGGCTGGCCCGCGCACAGGCGTGTGCCAGATAAATGCTCTCCGTGAGCGGCAGCGATTCATGGCAGCCGTATAAAAACCCCGCGCAAAACGCATCGCCCGCGCCAACGCTGCCGACAATCTCTTTCTGCTCCAGCAACCATGATGGGATCCAGCGGCCTTGCTCACCCGGCGCTTCGCCCCATGCGCCTTCCGGACAGTGGATCACCACCCGCTGACGCACGCCTGCCGCCAGCAGCTGCGTCGCGGCATCGGCGATATGGGCGATATTCAGCGCATCGTCGGCGTCGCGCATCTCCAGCCCGCTAAACTCCCCGGCTTCCAGCTCGTTAATCACCAGATAATCAAGGTGGCGCAGGGCAGGGAGCACCAGCGGCTGATAGCGCGGGTCGCCCTTGCGGGAAACCAGATCGAGCGACGTTTCATACCCCTGGTCGCGCATCTGCGCCAGCAGGCGCGCGCTGCGGGTGCCAAACTCGTCATCGGGCATATCCAGGCTGTCGAGCAGCAGCAGGTAGCCGAGATGGAAGATCTTCATCGATCCGTCTAAGCGATCGAAGGCGGGAAGATCCAGCAGGCGGTTGGCGCCCGGCGAGTGGAAGAAGGTGCGCTGTCCGCTGGGATCGGTCATCACCTGCGACATGGAGGTTGGTGCAAAGGTGGTGCGCTGGACGCGCTGGCGGTTGACGTGGTACTGGTCCAGCATCGCCAGAATGTAATCCCCGTCGGCATCTTCGCCAATCAGCCCCACCGCCTGCAGCGGCAGGCCAACGTGCATTTTCGCCAGCGTCAGCAGCACGTTGAGCGGCGCGCCGCCGGTTGAGCGTTCGCTGTGGGTAATTTCCGCCAGCCAGCCGCGCTCCGGCCACTGCACGATCTGGTGGACGTGATCCACCAGCATGTTGCCTGCGGCGATGATGCCTTTGCGTTCCATTATGCCTGCCCCGCGCTGCCGAAGATGCGCATCTGTTCGGCGACCGTATCGGCAATCGCCTCTTCTATCCCCAGCAGCAGCTCGGCAAATTCATCGTACAGCGGCTGGCGGTTCGCCATGCGCTGCTCAACGGCGGCGAGTGCGGCCTGCGACATGCCGGTGTAGAAGTTGATTTTATGAATGCCGAGCTCGATGGCGCGGCGGAAGTCGGCATCGCTAATCCCGGAGCCACCGTGTAAAACCAGCGGCAGGCCCGTCTGCTGGCGAATGGCGTCCAGGCGTGGGAAATCGAGTTTCGGCTCGCCCTTGTATTTGCCGTGCGCGTTGCCGATGGCAACCGCCAGCGCGTCAATGCCGGTTGAATCGACAAACTCGCGCGCCAGCTGCGGGTCGGTAAAGAACGCTTCATCCGCATGCCCGTATAGCGCGCCGCCTTCATCGCCACCGACTGCGCCCAGCTCCGCCTCCACCGACACGCCGACCGCGTGGCACATCTTCACCACCTCCCGCGTCTGGCGAATGTTCTCCTCATAGCTTAGCGTAGAGCCGTCAAACATTACCGAGCTGAACCCTAAGCGCAGGGCGCGCACCACCGCCTCGAAATGCAGGCCGTGGTCGAGGTTGAGCACCACGGGAATATCGTGACGGGCGGCTTCGAACTTCACCGCTTCGACAAGCGAATCCAGGGAGACGTACTTAAAATGCACTTCGGCGATGTTGATGATAAACGGTGAGCGTTCCTGCTTCGCGGCGGCGAACAGCGCGCGCAGGAAGTGGGAGTCGAGCACGTTAAACGCGCCCAGCGCGTAGCGATGCGCCCTGGCGTGCTCCAGACCGTCGGCAAGAGAGATCAATGGCATCATTTACTCCTTATATCCGAAACAGGTTGTACTCGTTGCACAGCACCAGCAGCGCCGGTTCGTCTTCTTCGATGTTGTTATAGCGGGCAACGGGCTGCAAAAAGTGGTTATCGTGCTCGTCGTCGTTTACCGATGACACCTCCCCAACCAGCACGTCGCCGAAGCCGCGTTCGCCCCAGAAGCTGTGGTACAGAGTGGGTGTCAGGCAGATGCTTTCCCCTGGCGTGAGGCGCAGCTGGCTTCCGGGCGCGTGGGTCTGACGGCAGCCGTCGACGGTGACCGTCACGTCGGTGTTTTCCGTCTCTTCATGCGCCCCGGCATTCCATAACTCAATAATCAGATTCCCGCCGCCCCGGTTGATGATGTCTTCCCGCTTGCGCCAGTGAAAATGCATCGGCGTCACCTGGCCGTCGCGCACGTGCATAATTTTTTCGGCATAGCACTTTTCATAAGGCACGCCGTTGGGCGAGCCGTTGCGCAGGGTAAACAGCGTCAGGCCCTCAGCGGCAAAGCTGTTGCCGCCGAACGCCGTCACGTCCCAGCCGAGCTTGAGGTCGAACACCTCCTGCCATGCGGCCTGGTCAAGCTGCTGCCATTTCGTTGGCGGGAAGCTGGCAAACGGCGGGAGGTGCACGTCGTGCATGGAAAAAAACTGTCGCGTGTGGCCGAGAATTTCATTGATGTCGGAGCGTTTCATGGGGACTCCTGGCTTTTTTTGCAAAACCCTAGCCCTCACCCTCAGGGGGAGGGGGAGTAAGTTCCCTCTCCCTGTGGGAGAGGGTTAGGGTGAGGGCATCAGGCCGCACCGAAGTTACTTAACCGTCCAGCCCTTATACGTGCCGACGTTCTTTTTATCGATCATCGTCACCGGGATCAGCACAGGCGCTTTCGGCGCAGGTTTGCCCTGAAGAATGTCATAGCCGATCTCCACCGCTTTTGCCGCCATCACCTGCGGATCCTGCGCCGGGGTCGCGACAAACAGGGAGTTTTCGCGCTTCAGCGCTTCCTCACCGTCCGGGCTGCCATCCACGCCGACGATAAAGAACTCGTTGCGTTGAGCCTGCTTCGCGGCCAGATCGGCACCGATCGCCGTCGGATCGTTAATCGCAAACACGCCGTCGATCTTCGGATTGGCCGCCAGCAGGGAGGTCATGACTTCCAGACCGCCTTCACGACTGCCCTTGGCGTTCTGGTTATCCGAGAGCACCTTGATATCCGGATGTTTTTTGAATTCCGTCTGGCAACCTTCCACGCGGTTTTGCACCGCAGAGACCGGCGGTCCGTTGATGATCACCACGTTGCCTTTGCCTTTCAGGCGATCGGTAATGTACTTACAGGCCATTTCGCCCGCCTGGGTGTTATCGGATGTGATGGTCGCATCCGCCCCTTCCGCCGCCACGTCAACCGCAACGACCACGATCCCGGCGTCCTTCGCGCGCTTCACCGCCGGGCCGATCCCTTTGGAATCCGCGGCGTTGAGGATGATCATGTCCACCTTCGCAGCGATGAAGTTATCGATCTGCGCCACCTGCTGGCCCAGATCGTAACCGCTGGAGACCAGCGTCACCTTGACGTTATCGCCAGCCAGCTTGCGCGCTTCCAGCTCGGCACCTTTGGTGATCTGCACGAAGAACGGGTTGGCCAGGTCGCCCACCGTCACGCCGATGGACTTCAGATCTTTTGCCTGCGCAAACGGCGTTGCGGCAAGCAGCGCGCCAGCACAGAGCGCGGTCACTAACGGTTTCAAACGCATGTTGTTTTCCTCGAAGCTGTAGGGTTTTGTTGTTATGCACTTTGATGGTGTCGGGTACGGTATTTGTCGATCAGCACCGCTATGATGATCACCGCCCCTTTGATCACCAGCTGCCAGAAGTAGGAGACGCCCATCAGCGTCATGCCGTTGTTGAGGGTGGCGATGATTAATGCGCCGACCAGCGTGCCGGTGATCGTGCCGATCCCG
Organism: Enterobacter sp. UPMP2060; assembly: GCF_053709655.1. Taxonomy (NCBI): domain Bacteria; kingdom Pseudomonadati; phylum Pseudomonadota; class Gammaproteobacteria; order Enterobacterales; family Enterobacteriaceae; genus Enterobacter; species Enterobacter sp. UPMP2060. Next base: position 25,098 of record NZ_JBSKJQ010000011.1, on the reverse strand, counting down.
CCGACGAAGCTAGTGCCGCCGAGGATCACCGCCGCAATCGCATCCAGCTCGTAACCCGTGCCGAGGTTGCCGTTGGCGCTGTAGAGGCGCGAGGCGCTCATCACGCCGCCGAGCCCGGAGAGCAGGCCGCTCATGCCGTAGACAAACAGCAGCACCAGCCAGACCTTGATGCCGGTCAGTCGCGCCGCCTGCATGTTGCCGCCCACCGCGTAGATGTGGACGCCGAGCGTGGTGCGGCGCAGGATGAACCAGCAGATAGCAATCACCGCAAGGGCAATGACTACCAGCCACGGGATCGGGCCGAGGTAGTTATTGCCGATCCACTCGAAGCTGATGTTGGAGTTAATGACCGTCGTGCCGTCCGCCAGCAGATACGCCGCGCCGCGCAGCGCCGTATAGGTGCCGAGCGTCACGATGAAGGGCGGCAGCCCGGCAAAGGCCACCAGCGCGCCGTTGAACAGACCCAGCACCATGCCGAGCATCAGCGCGGCCGGAATGGAGAGCATCGCAAATTCAGGGATAAGCGAGACCACCATCGCCGCTACCGCCGTGGTACCCAGAATCGAGCCCACGGAGAGGTCAATCCCGCCGGTTAAAATGATGAAGGTCATTCCCGCCGCCAGCACGATGTTGATCGACGCCTGACGGGTAATGTTGAGCAGATTGCTCTCGGTGAAGAAGTTCGGGGCGATAAAGCCAAATACCGCCACAATCAGGATAAGAATCGGCAGGATGCCGACCGTTTGCATCAGATCGCTCATCAGCATTTTTTTGGCGGAGGCGGATTTCGCCACCTGCTGCGGATGGGTTGGAGTTGTCATGATTGCACCGCCTGATGATGAGTGTCGTTCACGCCGGTTGCCAGCGTCATAATGTTTTCCTGAGAGATGTCGCGCCCGTGGAGTTCACCCGCAATGCTGCCTTCCCGCATCACGTACACCCGGTCGCTCATGCCCACCACTTCCGGCAGCTCGCTGGAGATCATTAAAATCGCCACCCCTTTGCGCGCCATCTGGTTCATGATGCGGTAGATCTCGCTTTTCGCGCCGACGTCCACGCCGCGCGTGGGTTCGTCCAGAATCAGAATGCGCGGACCGATGGCCACCCAGCGGGAGATCAGCAGCTTTTGCTGATTGCCGCCGGACAGCCCGCCCGCGCGCACCTGCGAATGGGGCACGCGGATGTTAAGCAGGGCAATGGCGTCATCGGAAATCGACTGGGCTTTTTTGCGGTTTAACATACCGAAGGTGGCGTCGCGCTCCAGCGTCGCCATGGTGATGTTCTCCTGCGCCGCCAGCTCCAGAAACAGCCCCTGCTCCTTGCGGTTCTCGGTGAGAAAACCGATGCCGTTTTCGATGGCCGCACGCGGGGAGTGGATCACCACCGGCTCGCCGTCGACCTCAATCATGCCGCCGGTGGCTTTACGCACGCCGAAAATCAGCTGCGCCAGCTCGGAGCGCCCGGCCCCAACCAGGCCCGCCAGCCCGACGATTTCGCCGGAACGGACCTGCAGGCTGCACGGCTGTACCTTTTTACCGTCGGTGAGGTGGTGGACGTTGAGGCGCGGGCTGCCGAGGGGAATATCACGCTCTTTGTTGAACAGATCGCTTAACGGGCGGCCCACCATCATGCGCACCAGCTCGGAGGCGTTCAGCTTGTCGCGCGTCAGGCTGCCGACGTACTGCCCGTCGCGCAGAACGCTGACGCGGTCAGAAAGTTCATACACTTCCGCCATGCGGTGGCTGATATAGATGATCGCCATCCCTTCATCGCGCAGGCGCAAAATCAGTTCAAACAGGCGATGCGTTTCCCGCGAGGAGAGGGCGGCGGTGGGCTCATCCATCACCAGAATGCGGCTGTTGCGGTGCAACGCGCGGGCGATTTCCACCTGCTGCTGCTCGGCGATGGTCAGCTTCATCACCAGGTCGGTGGCATTGAACTGTGCCCCGAGGCGCTCAATCACCGCCTGCGCCTGGGCGACCATCTCTTTGCGCTGCACCACCCCGCCGCGCGACAGCTCGCTGCCAAGAAAGATATTTTCGGCAACGGTGAGGTTGGGCGCGAGCTGCATCTCCTGATAAATCAGGGTAATGCCTGCGGCCAGCGCATCTTTCGGCCCTTTAATGTGAAACGGCTGACCGTCGATCAGGATCTCACCGCTGGTGGCGGTATAGGCTCCCGCGAGAATTTTCATCATCGTGCTTTTTCCCGCGCCGTTTTCGCCCATCAGCGCGTGGATCTCTCCGGGAAAGACCGTCAAATCCACACCCTTGAGCGCGTGGAAACTGCCAAACGTTTTGGCAATGCTGCGCATCTCTAATACCGGGGTTCTGCTCATGGCGGATCTCCTGCGAATGCCGATATCTGCACTTCATCACAGGTGCGTAAATGCAAAATGTCAGAAGCTGTTCATATTTGTCATAGTTATGAATAGCTAATGTAGATCACAGTTATTGAACTACCCTCACCCCGGCCCTCTCCCTGAAAGGGAGAGGGAGCAAATCATTCCCTCGCCCCTTTGGGGAGAGGGCCAGGGTGAGGGCACCAAACCGCACAGGAGCCCAAGCCCATGCCATCACGCCGTCCGCCCTTTTTCGCCAGCGCCCGAGGCCGCCTGCTGATTTTTAATCTGCTGGTGGTCGCCGTGACGCTAATGGTGAGCGGCGTGGCGGTGCTCGGCTTTCGTCACGCCAGTCAAATCCAGGAGCAGGTTCAGCAGCAAACGCTGGACGATATGACCGGCAGCATGAACCTGGCCCGCGATACCGCCAACGTGGCGACGGCGGCGGTGCGGCTTTCGCAGGTCGTCGGGGCGCTGGAGTACAAAGGCGAAGCCGAGCGCCTGAAGCAGACGCAAATGGCGCTGCGCCGCTCGCTGGAACAGCTTGCGGAAGCGCCGCTGGCGCAGCAGGAGCCGGCGCTGGTGGCGCGTATTATTCAACGAAGCAATGAGCTACAGCAGAGCGTGACGGAGATGCTTGAGCGCGGCCAGCGGCGCCATCTGGAGCGTAACGCGCTGCTGAGCTCGCTGTATCAAAGCCAGAGCTACCTGCGTCATCTGCAGGACATCAACCGCCGTTACGACAGCAACGTGCCGGATGCGCAGCAGCTGATGGAGATGGACCGGCTGATCGCCGCCGCCATCGACACTCCTTCGCCGCGCGCGACCGTTCAGCAGCTGGACGCCGTAGCCGCTGCGCTGCCCCGGAGTGCCGTACAGCCGGTCGTGAAGGGGGTTCTGCCAGATTTTAATGCCGAGTTAGGCAAGCTCGCCCCGCTGTCGAAGCAGCTGGAAGAGAGCGACCTGGCGATAAGCTGGTATATGTTCCACATTAAGGCGCTGGTGGCGATCCTCAACAGCGACATTAATCAGTACGTCGGGCAGGTGGCGCAGGCCTCCCGGCTTCGCACGGCCCAGAGCCATCACGAGCTGCAGTCCATCAGCGTGTTTATCAGCTTCTTCGCCGTGCTGGCGCTGATCATCACCGGGTGCGCCTGCTGGTATATCTACCGCAATCTGGCCTCTAACCTGACGGCGATTTCCCGGGCAATGTCGCGCCTTGCTCACGGCGAACAGGATGTCTCCGTTCCCGCCCTCCAGCGGCGCGATGAGCTGGGCGAGCTGGCGCGCGCGTTTAACGTTTTTGCCCGCAATACCGCCTCGCTTGAGCACACCACGCGCCTGCTGAAAGAGAAAACCACGCAGATGGAGATCGACCGCGTTGAGCGTCAGGGGCTGGAAGAGGCGCTGCTGCACAGCCAGAAGATGAAGGCGGTCGGACAGCTGACCGGCGGGCTGGCGCATGATTTTAACAACCTGCTGGCGGTAATCATCGGCAGCCTTGAGCTCACCGACCCCGAATCAAAAGACGCGCCGCGCATTACCCGGGCGCTGAAGGCGGCCGAGCGGGGGGCCTTACTGACGCAGCGCCTGCTGGCGTTTTCCCGCAAGCAGTCCCTGACGCCGCATGCGGTAGAGATGCTGCCGCTGCTGGAGAACCTCCGGGAGCTGATGCGCCACTCCCTGCCTGCTACCCTCACTCTGGAGATTGAAGCGCAAACCCCGGCATGGCCCGCGTGGATTGACGTTAGCCAGCTGGAAAACGCCATCATCAACCTGGTGATGAACGCGCGCGATGCGATGGAAGGGCAAAGCGGGGTGATTAAAATTCGGACCTGGAATCAGCGCGTCACCCGCAGCGACGGGCGCAGGCAGGATATGGTGGCGCTGGAGGTCATTGACCGCGGCAGCGGCATGTCGCAGGAGGTGAAATCCCGGGTCTTTGAACCGTTCTTCACCACCAAGCAGACCGGAAGCGGAAGCGGGTTAGGCCTGTCGATGGTCTACGGCTTTGTGCGCCAGTCCGGTGGCCGCGTGGAGATTGAAAGCGCGCCGGGGCAGGGAACGACCGTTCGGCTTCACCTCCCGCGCTCGGTGCTGCCTGCTGCGGCAGACGATGAAGCGCTGTCAGCCACCGCCTCCGTCGATAGCGAGCGGCTGGTCCTGGTGCTGGAAGATGAGGCGGATGTTCGGCAAACCCTGTGCGAGCAGCTGCACCAGCTTGGTTACCTGACGCTGGAAGCGGACAACGGCGAGCAGGCGCTGAATATGCTGGCGGCGTCGCCGGATATTGGCATGTTTATCAGCGACCTGATGCTACCCGGCAGTCTGAGCGGCGCTGAGGTGATTAACCATGTGCGCAGCCATTATCCGCAGCTTCCTGTGCTGCTGATCAGCGGCCAGGATCTACGGCCCGCGCATAACCCTCAGCTGCCGGACGTCCAGCTACTGCGTAAGCCGTTTACGCGGGTGCAGCTGGCGCAGGCGCTGCGCAAGGTTATGGTAATTTGAGATTCCTCCGCTACCCCGGCTTCCCGCCGTTCATTATCGTAAGGCCAGTTCACCTGCGAGTCTGGCCTTATGAAACGTTACTCAACTGCTCTGTTATTCGGTCTGCTGTCACTCACCAGCCAACTGGCTCATGCCGATATTGTTGATGATGCTATTGGCAACATTCAGCAGGCGATCAACGATGCCTATAACCCCAGCAGCAGCCGCAGCAATGACGACGACGATCGTTATGACCGCAGCCGTCAAATCGACAGTCGACAATACGACGATCGTCGTCGGCAGCTTGAAGACAGACGCCGTCGTTTAGATGAACGTCAGCGTCAGCTGGATGACGACAGACGTCGTCTGGAAGAGGATGAGCGCAGGTTAGAAGACGATTACGATCGAGGCTAAGTGCGGGCTGTTGCCCTCACCCACGGGAGAGGGAGAAAACCTAATCCAGTACCAGCACCATCCCGTCATAGCCCGCTTCTATGCCCTGCGGCAGCGGGTTATCCATCATCCACACGTCAAACTGATGGCTGATGTGCGTCAGGATCACCTGCGGGCAGCCAATTATCTCGTTTAACGCAATCACGGTATTTAAGTCGCAATGGTTTCGCGGCGTTTCCTCGCGCGGTTCATGGCTGCAGTCGATAATCATCGCCTGCGGCTGATTGTTGAGCAGGAACTTCACCGTTTTTTCCGGCAATCCGGCGGTATCGGAAAGCCAGGCCACGCGGCTGTGGGCCGATTCCAGCAAATACCCGAAGGTCAGTTTTGAATGGTTGAGCGGCAGCGGCGTGACCCGCAAACCCTGAAGCTCAAACATCACAAACGGTTCGACCGTGTGGCTGAAATCCAGAATGCCGGGGTGCTTAAACAGGTCGTCGCACCCGGCGTCGTCCGGCGGACCGTAAACCGGAATCGTCGCCCCCACGCCCCAGCGCAGCGGGAACAGCCCCTGAACGTGATCCATATGGTAATGGGTGAGCAAGAACTGCTGGAAGCTGCCCGCCGGCCAGTCGTCCATCAGATGCGGAATACCGGCATCCAGCAGGGTGACGGCATCGTTGAATTTCACCACCGCGCTGCACGGGCGACGGCGATAGTTATCCTGCAGGCGCGCCCGGCGACACGCCGCGCAGTCGCAGCCAAAGACCGGCACCAGCTGGGCGCCACCCGTTCCCGTCAACGTGATGGTCAGACTCATAGCGCACCTCTACAGCGGTTTGGTGAATCGGAAATGGCTCTGCGTGTATCCTTCACGAACGTAAAAACGGTGCGCGTCGGTGCGCTTCACGCTGGTGGAAAGTTCGGTCAGCTCCGCGTCGGCCTGTCGCGCTACCTCTTCCGCCCAGGCCAGCAGCTGACTTCCGACCTTTAACCCTCGCGCCTGCGGCATCACCACCAGCTCCTGGATCTCGCCGATCCAGCGCGCGTGGTGCAGGTGAAACTGCATGTGCAGCCCGATCATGCCGATGACCTGTCCCTCTCTCTCCGCAAGCTGGTAGCGCATGTTGCGATCCTGCAGATTGGCAAGATAGCCCGCGTGGAACGCCTGGCGATCGAACTCTGCCTGCTTGAGCTCGCAGATCAGGGCGTAAACACTCTGCGCATCGTCGGCGGTGGCGGGGCGAAGCTGGCAGTCAGGCATGCTGTTTCTCCTTCTGACGGATAAGCGATAAAAAGGTATCGACTGACTGTAGCAAACTTCCGTCGTTATTGAGGATGTGGCAGTCCGACGGGGCATAGCGGGCCGCACGCTCAAGCCGCAGATCGATCTCACGGGCTGATTCACGCCCCCGGCTTTGCAACCGGCTGCGCAGAACGTCCGGCGAAACCTGCAGGCAGACCGGCAGCAGAGCCGCCTCATAGCGGGCGCGCGCTTGCGGCAGATGCGCACGCGAGCCGTTAACCAGCACGTCGAACCCCGCATGCAGCCAGAGGTCGATTTCGATGCCCACGCCATAGTAATAACCGTTGGCGTGCCAGCTCAGCGCCAGCAGGTTTTGCCCGGCACGGATGAAAAACTCCTGCTCGCTCAGGGCGATATGATTTTCGCTCCCGGCATGGGCCGCGCGGGTAATATAGCGGTGCGCGACCAGCAGCTGCGGATGTTCCCGCTGCCGTAAGGCGGACAGCAGACTGTCCTTACCGGAGCCGGAGGGCCCCATTAACCAGATGAGCCTTCCCATCAGAACACCCTTTTTCCCTGACGCCAGACGTGGTCGATATGAACGTGCTCGCCCTTGCGGTGGGCCAGCACCAGATCCGCGCGTTTACCCTCGGCGATTTCCCCGCGATCCTGAAGATTAAGCGCCGAGGCCGGGTTTTTCGTCACCAGTCGAATCGCCTGCGGCAGCGTAAAGCTGTTGTTCTCGTCGTCGGCAACCCGGAACGCCGCATCCAGCAGGCTGGCGGGGTAGTAGTCGGATGAGAGGATATCCAGCAGGCCGAGGGAGGCAAGCTTGCTTGCCGCGACGTTGCCGGAGTGCGATCCGCCGCGCACGATGTTTGGTGCGCCCATCAGCACGTTCATGCCGTGCCTGCGGGAGGCTTCAGCCGCTTCAAACGTGGTGGGAAATTCGGCGATCACGCTGCCAAGCTGATGGGATTCGCGCACGTGATCGTGCGTGGCGTCGTCATGGCTGGCCAGCGCGATATTGCGGTCACGACACATCGCGGCAATCCTGATACGGTTTGGCTGCGACCACTGGGCGGCAAGCGCCAGCTGCTCTTCCTCGTAGCGGGCCATCTCCGCATCGCTGAGAGAATATTTGCCCTGATAGTATTCGCGATACTTTTCAATGTTGGCGAACTGGCGCTGCCCCGGCGAGTGGTCCATCAGGGAGACCAGCGAGACCGGCTCGCGCCCGACCAGCTTTTCAAACAGCGGCAGGGTGGTGTGGTGCGGCAGCTCGCAGCGCAGGTGCAGACGGTGCTCGGCGCGGTTGAGGCCGCGCTTTTGCGTCTCCTCCACGGCGTTAATCATCTTCTCCAGATTCTCCAGTCGATCGCCGCCGTCGCGCACGTCGCCAATCGCCACCGCGTCCAGCACGGTGGTAATGCCGCTGGCGACCATCAGCGCGTCGTGGCTGCTCATCGCCGAATGGGCGGGCCAGTCGACCTTCGGGCGCGGGGTGAAAAATTTGTCCAGATTATCGGTATGCAGCTCAATCAGCCCCGGCAGCAGCCAGCCGCCTTCACCGTCCATCGCTTCAGGGGTACGGCTTTGGGTTTCGGCAAAGGCGCGAATAACGCCTTCATGAACTTCAACCGAGCCATTAACGACTTCATTTTCCAGCACCAGCCTGACGTTATTGATAATCATGCGTGGACCCCCATCGGGTGCAATCTGTCCGCCACGCGGCTGCGTACGGCGTCGTCGTGGAAGATCCCGACGATCGCCGCGCCGCGCGCTTTGGCCTGTTCGATCAGTTCCACCACGGCGGCGCTGTTTTTGCCGTCGAGCGAGGCGGTGGGTTCATCCAGAAGTAAAATCGGGTAGTCGACGATAAACCCGCGGGCGATATTGACGCGCTGCTGTTCACCGCCGGAAAAGGTCGACGGGTCGAGATGCCACAGGCGCTCCGGCACGTTGAGGCGCGTCAGCAGGCTGGCGGCTTTGGCGGCGCAGGCTTCGCGCGGCACGCCGAGATCCAGCAGCGGCTGCATCACTACGTCCAGGGCGGAGATCCGCGGGATCACCCGCAGAAACTGGCTCACCCAGCCGATCGTCGTGCGGCGCACTTCCAGCACTTTGCGCGCGGGGGCCTGCACCAGATCGACCCATTCATCATTGTGGCGAATGTGAATGTGGCCTTCATCCGGCAGATAGTTGGCGTACAGGGAGCGTAGCAGGGTGGATTTTCCGCTGCCGGAATGGCCGTGCAGCACCACGCATTCGCCGCTGCTGATCTCTAATGAGGCATTTTGCAGCACCGGCAGGCGCACGCCGTTTTGCTGGTGGAGCACAAAGGTCTTACTTACGTTTTGTACGTGGATCATGTTGGCCTCTTAATTCTGCAATACGGACGACACCAGCAGCTGGGTGTACGGATGGTGTGGATCGTCGAGCACCCGGTCGGTTAACCCACTTTCCACCACCTGGCCCTGCTTCATCACCAGCAGACGGTCCGCCAGCAGGCGCGCGACGCCCAGATCGTGGGTGACAATCACCACCGCGAGGTTCAGCTCCACCACCAGGCCGCGCAGCAGGTCGAGCAGGCGCGCCTGCACGGAGACGTCCAGCCCGCCGGTGGGTTCATCCATAAACACCAGCTTCGGATGGGTGACCAGGTTGCGCGCAATCTGCAGGCGCTGCTGCATCCCGCCGGAGAAGGTTGTCGGCAGGTCGTCGATGCGCGAGGCGGGGATTTCCACATCGATCAGCCAGTTCTGGGCGGTGGCGCGGATGTTGCCGTAGTGGCGCGCGCCGGTAGCCATCAGGCGTTCGCCGATGTTGCCCCCGGCTGAGACCTGACGGCGCAGGCCGTCCATCGGGTGCTGATGCACCACGCCCCACTCGGTGCGCAGCAGGCGGCGGCGCCCGGCCTCGCTCATGCCGTACAGCGAGGCGCCCTCATACAAAATGTCGCCGTTCTGCGGCGTCAGGCGTGCGGAGATGGACTTCAGCAGGGTGGTTTTGCCGGAGCCGGACTCGCCGACGATCCCCAGCACCTCGCCCGGCCACAGCTCGAACGACACGTCGCTAAAGCCTTTGCCCGGCGCATACAGGTGAGTCAGGTTATTAACCGAAAGCAGCGGTTTCATTGGCTATTCGCCTCGCTCTGTTGGCGGCAGTAATCGGTGTCGGAGCAGACAAACATCCGTTTGCCCGTATCGTCCAGCACCACCTCGTCCAGATAGCTGTGTTTGGATCCGCAGATGGCGCACGGCTCGTCCCACTCCTGCACCGTAAACGGGTGATCGTCGAAATCCAGGCTTTCCACGCGGGTGTAAGGCGGGACGGCGTAGATGCGCTTTTCGCGCCCGGCGCCGAAAAGCTGCAGGGCGGGCATCATGTCCATCTTCGGGTTATCGAATTTTGGGATTGGCGACGGGTCCATCACGTAGCGCCCGTTCACCTTCACCGGGTAGGCGTAGGTGGTGGCGATATGGCCGAAGCGGGCGATGTCTTCATAGAGTTTGACCTGCATGACGCCGTACTCTTCCAGCGCGTGCATGGTGCGGGTTTCCGTTTCGCGCGGCTCGATAAAGCGCAGCGGCTCCGGGATCGGCACCTGGAAAATTAAAATCTGATCTTCCGTCAGTGGGGTTTCGGGGATGCGGTGACGGGTCTGGATCAGCGTCGCGTCTTCGGTTTTTTCGGTGGTATTGACGCCGGTGACGCGCTGGAAGAAGCTGCGGATCGACACGGCGTTGGTGGTGTCGTCGGCGCCCTGGTCGATGACCTTCAGCACGTCCGCCTCGCCGATCACGCTGGCGGTGATCTGTATACCGCCCGTGCCCCAGCCGTAGGGCATCGGCATTTCGCGGCCGCCGAACGGCACCTGATAGCCCGGAATGGCCACCGCTTTGAGGATGGCGCGGCGGATCATGCGTTTGGTTTGCTCATCCAGATAGGCAAAGTTGTAGCCGCTTAAGTTAGCCATTTTTGCGCTCCCGTTGCAGGCGTTTCAGCAGTTCCAGTTCGGCCTGGAAATCGACGTAGTGCGGCAGCTTAAGGTGCGAGACAAAACCGGCGGCCTCAACGTTATCCGCGTGGGCCAGCACAAACTCTTCGTCCTGCGCCGGGCCTGCAACGTGCTCGCCGTAGTCCGGTGCCTGCAGGGCGCGGTCGACCAGCGCCATTGCCATGGCCTTGCGCTCGCCGAGGCCGAATACCAGCCCGTAGCCGCGGGTAAAGTGCGGGTCTTCGTCTTCCGGGGCGACGAAACCGTTAACCATTTCACACTCGGTCATCAGCAGTTCGCCGACGTTCACCGCAAAACCCAGCTCTTCCGGTACGATTTCAACGTCGATATAGCCGCTGCGAATTTCGGCCGCAAACGGGTGGTTGCGCCCGTAGCCGCGCTGGGTGGAGTAGGCCAGCGCCAGCAGATAGCCTTCGTCGCCGCGCATCAGCTGCTGCAGGCGGGACGAGCGCGAGCACGGGTAAACTGGCGGCGTGCGGGTGATGTCATCCGGCTGCGCGCCTGAATCTTCTTCCGTCTTCGCCAGGCCCTGTTTTGCCAGCATGCTGAAGACGTGCGGAGACGGTTCCTGTTCGGCGTCGGAGGTGCTCAGCTGCGGCGATTCACCGTTCGCCAGCAGGGTAAAATCCAGCAAGCGGTGGGTGTAGTCGTAGGTGGGGCCAAGCAGCTGGCCGCCGGGAACGTCTTTATAAACGGCAGAAATGCGACGTTCCAGGCGCATCTCCGCCGTATTCACCGGCTCGCTGACCGCCAGTTTCGCGAGCGTGGTGCGGTAGGCGCGCAGCAGGAAGAGGGCTTCCACGCTGTCGCCGCTGGCCTGCTTCAGGGCCAGCGCCGCCAGCTCGCGATCGGCGATGCCGCCTTCGGTCATCACGCGGTCGACGGCGAGGTTTAGCTGCTGCTCAATCTGGGCGACGCTCAGCTCGGGAAGCCGTTCATCGCCCCGTCGTCTGTGCGCCTGTAGCGCATGGGCGGCGGCGATGGCCTTCTCGCCCCCTTTGACGGCAACGTACATCAGCACACCTCCACGTGGGTGGTCCGCGGGATTGCCAGCAGGCGCTCGCCGCAGGTCAGGATCAGGTCAATGCCCAGCGGGAACGGGTGCGGGCGCTCGGTCAGCTCGTGAATGATGCACTCCGGCAGCTGCGGCGCGACCATGCGTTCGTCGGCGATGCCTGCCCCCGTGAGGCGCAGCATGCGGCCGCCGCTCAGGCTGGAGACCTGCAGGATCAGCGTGGCGCTGGTCTCCGGGGCGACGGCGCTGCCTTCGCTCAGGGCGTTCAATTGCTCATGGCTGATTTGTTCATCGGCCACGGCAAAAACCGCCTGCTGGGGCTGATCGACCAGCGGGGCGCTAGTGTGAAAACGCAGGTTCTGGCTGGCGATATCGTTCGACAGCGCGCCCGAGAGCCACACCGGGGTGTCGTTGTCGGCAAGCGTCAGCAGCACGCTGGTGGTCGCCAGATTCAGCGGCAGCCAGCCCTGGGAGAGCTGGTGCAGCGAGACGATCACGCCCGGCTCGCTCATCGCCTTCAGCAGGCGACGAAAACTGTGTTGGGCATCCTGGACGGCCTGGGTAAAAGCAGGTTGAAGCGTCATGCGTTGTCTCCGCGAACGAGCGTAAAGAAGTCGACCCGGCTGGTATTCACTTCGGCCTGACGTGCGGCAATGCGCGCGGCGCGGTCGGCTTCCAGCGGGGCAATAAGGGTTTCCATTAGCGTCTGGAAATAGGGTTGTTCCTGTAAAAGCGCGTCGATCACCGCGCAGCGCTCGGCGTGCGCTTTGTCGCGCCCCAGCACGTAGCTGTAGCCCAGCGTGCCGCTGTTCAGGCGGATTGCCGCGCGGGTGAGGGTGGCGTCTCCGGCGAAAAAGCGCTCGCCGGTGCCGCCCATGCGCGCCTGGATCTGAACGAGGCCGATCTCCGGGGCGCGAAGGGTGTCGTAGTCTGGCGTCAGGCTGAGCGCGTTCATGCGGGCAGCCAGCGCGGCAGGCTGGCTGTGGGCCAACACGCGCATCCAGCGCTGTCGGGTGGCGGTGTCGAAGTGCATTCAGTGCTCCATGGTGAATTCGATCATGTCGGCGCGGGTCAGGCTGACGGAGTATTCCGTCGCGTTGATCTCGCCGTCACGGTGGTTGAGGGTGCGCACGCAGAGCAGCGGGGCCATATTGGGGATTTCGAGCACCTTGCTCTCTTTTGCCTGCGCGCGACGGGCGCTGATGCGCGTCTGGGTGCGCTTGAGCGCAATGCCTGTCGCATCCTGAAGAAAATCATGCAGCGAGCCGCTGGAGAAATGCTGGAGCACGGGCCAGAGGGCGAGGTCCGCAAAGTAATGGTCTATCTGGCATACCGCCACGCCGTTAACGCGACGCAGGGTACGCAGGTGAATGACGTCGTCGCCCTCCTGAATACCCAGCGCGTCCGCCACGTGGCTGGAGGCCGGACGCAGCACCGAGAGCAGCTTTTCGCTGGTCGGGTGGCTGCCCTGATCCAGCAGGTTCTGGCTAAAGCGCGCCTGGGCGTTCAGCGGGTAGTCGAACGGGCGCATCAGCACCAGCACGCCCACGCCCTGACGGCGCTGGACCCAGCCGCGCTCGACCAGCTGGTCAATGGCGCGACGCAGGGTGTGGCGGTTCACCTGATAGAGGTCGGCAAGCTGCTGCTCGGCGGGCAGGTAGTCCCCGCAGCGGTAGTGCGTGCGCAGCTCCACTTCGAGCTTTGCCGCAATCTCTTGCCAGCGGGTAGGGTAACTGGTCGGATGTCTGGATAAGTGCATAGAAAACAAAGCCTCGCTTCTCAGATGAAGTGCTTACGCAAACGTTGAGAGAGGAAATCCAGCAGGCTGACGGTGACGATGATGAGCACCATCAGGGCGCAGGTTTGCTGGAACTGGAAGCCGCGAATCGCTTCCCACAGGGTGACGCCAATCCCGCCTGCGCCCACCATGCCGACCACCGTCGCGGAGCGGACGTTGGACTCAAAGCGGTACAGGGAATAGGAGATCAGGAGCGGCATAACCTGCGGCAGGACGCCGTACAGGATCTCTTCGATTTTGTTGGCGCCCGTGGCGCGGATGCCTTCCACCGGGCCGGGCTCGATGGCTTCGACCGCTTCAGAAAGCAGCTTGGAGAGCACGCCGGTGGTGTGGATGAACAGCGCCATCACGCCGGCGAACGGGCCCAGGCCGACGGCGACCACGAACAGCATCGCAAAGACCATTTCGTTGATGGCGCGACAGGCGTCCATCAGGCGACGCATCGGCTGGTATACCCACCACGGCACGATGTTTTCGGCGCTCATCAGGCCAAACGGAATGGAGAGAACGACGGCAAGGGCGGTGCCCCAGACGGCGATTTGCAGGGTGACCGCCATTTCGCTGAGATAGTCCTGCCACTGGCTGAAGTCCGGCGGGAAGAAGTCGGCGGCGAAGGTCGCCATGTTGCCCGCGTCTTTGAAGAGCAGCAGCGGATCCATTTCCGCGCCCTTCCAGGAGATAACCAGCACCGCCAGCAGGATGGCCCAGCTTATGAGCGAGAACCAGCTGCGCTTCGGCGGCGGGAGGATGATGGTTTGCATGTTGGCTCCTTTGGGTTTAGTCCCCTCTCCCTTGAGGGAGAGGGTTAGGGTGAGGGGGAAATGTGCGCGCTGATGCCCTCACCCCGGCCCTCTCCCACGGGGAGAGGGAGAAAGGCACTACTGCACCGCTTTATTCACGCTCGTCATCGCACCGAGCGCGGCGGTCAGGCGGTCGAGGTCTTCCAGCTGGGCCTGAATGGTGGCCACTTTGCTGGTCTTCTCCTCGTCCTTCAGCCCTTTGTTGTCCTTCACGCCCTGCATCTCTTTAAACAGCGCCAGCTGGCGAATCGGGACCAGCTGCAGGTCGCTTGACGGGCGGAACGGTGCCCAGCCCAGACGCGCCAGGACCGCTTTCTCTTCCGGCGTTTTGCCATAGGTCATAAAGAAGTCGTACACCTTGTCCTTGGTGCTCTCGGAGAGATTTTTACGCCAGACGATCGGGTCGCCCGGGATCAGCGGCGATTTCCAGATAACCTTGATCTCTTTCAGCTTGTCCGGCGCGGAAGTTTTCAGCTTGTCGAGGTTCTCGGTGTTGTTGGTGGCGACGTCCACCTGCTTGTTGGCCACGGCCAGGGCGTTGGTTTCGTGGCTGGCGTTCACCGTGCGTTTGAAGTCGCTGGCGGAGGCGTTGTTTTTGGCGAAGACGTAGTAGCCAGGGACAAGGTAGCCGGAGGTCGAGTTCGGGTCGCCGTTGCCGAAGGTCAGCTCTTTGCGTTTGGCGAGCATGTCGTTGAGGTTGTTGATCGGGCTGTCTTTGTTGACGATCAGCACGCTCCAGTAGCCCGGGGAGCCATCTGCCGCGACGGTCTGGGCAAAGACCTGGCCGTTCGCGCGGTCCACCGCTTCCATGGCGGAGAGGTTGCCGTACCAGGCGATGTCCACTTTATTAAAACGCATCCCCTGGATGATTCCCGCGTAGTCCGGGGCGAAGAAGGCGTTCACTTTGATCCCCAGCTTATTTTCCATATCTTTCAGGAACGGTTCCCACTGAGGCTTCAGGTTCTGCTGTGATTCCGTCGAAATAATGCCGAAGTTCAGCGCTTTTTCCTGCTCTTGTGCATACGCCGGGCTTAACAGGGTGCTGAGGCTGAACATGCTGGTAAAGGCCAGCGCGGCAACGGCTTTGTAGCTCATGTACTTTCCTCGGATCGGGTTTAATTAAGCAGCCTGCGCGTTCTCTTCGACGCGGTTAATGCTGCGGTAGAGATGGTCAAAACGTTCGTTATCAAACTGATGGCTCGCGCCATCAAAGAACACATGTCCCTGACGCAGGGCGACAATGCGTTCGCAGTAGCGCAGGGCGTAATCCACCTGATGCAGCGTGACCACCACGGTGATGCCGTCGTTCTGGTTAATGTCGCGCAGGGTTTCCATTACGATGCGGGCAGACTCCGGGTCCAGCGAGGCAATGGGTTCGTCAGCGAGAATGATTTGCGCTTTCTGCATCAGCGCGCGCGCAATCGCCACGCGCTGCTGTTGTCCACCGGACAGGGTGGAGACGCGCTGGTGGGCAAAATGCGCCATGCCGACGCGGGTCAGGGCCTGCAAGGCTTCCTGCTTCTGTGAAGGAGAGAACCAGCGCAGACAGGTGCGCCAGAACGGGGTGCTGCCGAGCGCGCCAATCAGCACGTTCTCCAGCACCGTCAGGCGGTTCACCAGGTTGAACTGCTGGAAGATGTAGCCCGTCTGGGCGCGGCTCTTGCGGATATCGCTGGCGAGACGCCCCGCGCGCTGCACGGTATTGCCCAGCAGCTCGACGTGGCTTTCCGGCGTTTTATCGCAGGTGATAAGACCGCTTAAATGACGCAGAAGGGTGGATTTACCGGAACCGGATGGCCCCAGCAGCGCCACCATTTCGCCCTGCTGGACGGTCAGATCAACGGCATGCAGAGCCTTATTGTGATGGAAGGTCTTGCTCAGTTTCTCGACGCGGATGACGGTTTGCATGTGCTGGGCCTCACGATAAATGTGGCCTCATGCTGGCGCATCAATGTGACATTTGGGTTAAGTCTGGGTTGCGGGAGTTTGAAGAGTTGAGCGGAGTTTGATGACAGGCGGAGGCAGAGCGCCCACCGCCCGAAAATTAGTGCTGCTGCTTAACGACGTTAATCATCCACGGCACGCCGTATTTATCGGTGACTTTACCGAAACCGTGTGCCCAGAAGGTTTCCTGCCAGGCCATGTCGATATTCCCGCCCGCGGCGAGGTTGTTGAACCAGCGTTTGCCTTCATTAACGTCCTGGGTGTCGAGAACCAGCGTGAAGCCCGCGTACTGCGCGTTGCTGCCCGGCGGCATCCCGTCGCTCATCATGATATCGCTGCCCGCAATGCGGACGTTGGAGTGAGCGATAGCCGAATCCGGAAATTGCATACCGGACGGACAGCCTTCTTCGCTGTTATCGCTTTTTGGCATTTCGCCGAAGGTGATTTTATAGAGAAGCTCTGCGCCGACGGCTTGCTGGTAGAAAGAAGTGGCTTCTGCACAGTTGCCGGCAAAAGAGATGTAGGGACTTAACGGCATAATCTTTACCTCACGTAAGAAAAGCCCGTTAAGTGTAGTTCCCGAAAACCCGGTAAGCGAAGCGCCACCGGGCGGGTAAATCAGTTCTTTTTCACGAACTCTGATTTCAGCTTCATCGGACCGAAGCCGTCAATTTTGCAGTCGATATTATGATCGCCTTCAACCAGACGGATATTCTTCACTTTGGTGCCGATCTTCAGCATGGAAGAACTGCCTTTCACTTTCAGATCTTTAATCACGGTTACGCTGTCGCCGTCCGCCAGCAAATTGCCGTTCGCATCTTTTACGACAAGTGCATCAGCATCGTGGGATGGTTCGGCATCATTCCATTCGTGAGCGCATTCCGGGCAGATGAACATGCCATTATCTTCATAGGTGTATTCAGAATTGCATTTTGGGCAGTGTGGGAGTGACATATCGGTATCCTCAAAAAGTGTAAACGCGCTGGAAAGTGCCAGCTAAATGACGGCAGCGTGCCGAAAAAGGCGGCAAGTATAGCGCAAATCCACACGTTTGTCGGTGACATTGTGAATTAAAAAAATGCAAAAAGCGTATCGGGAGTGACACTTCCTGTCAGTCAGTTAAGCGATGCTTACCTCATTAACACGTTGGGAAGAAATGACGCTAAATATATCGAATATTTTATTGCAGCAAATTGCTACGCTCCTTCATTTCGGATAAGGTGAAGCGACACATTGTTATTTATCTCCTGACTTCGCTGCCATCCATATCTTTTGGCAGGGGCGTATTACCTCTCTTTTTAGGTGGGTAAATAATGATGATATATCCTGAAGTTTCTTAAAATTGGGCTACGCTTTTTTCCTTTGGCCGTCAGGCCAGGAGGGGAGCTATACACGCCATGCAAGGATAGCGAATTATTTCTGATTATCATCAATCAGTTATATTTCGGCGGACATGTTTTCCACACGTGATCATATAAGCCTGAACAACATAATTAATACCAGTGGCTTAATAAAAGTAATAAATTTGCGTTAAGGAAAGGCTTTTATCATGCACACACAGACCATTTTTGAATTAAGCCAGGAAGCTGAGCGTTTGCTACAGCTCGCCCGGCAAAACCTTGATACGTTGAAATCAATGCCGACTGCGATGCTGGAGAGCACCGCGGCTGCTATTACGGGTGAAAAGAACAACGTTTTACCTTTGCATTTTAGCGCGCGCGGTGTCGAAGCGCAGCAGGCGATGCTGAATAATGAATTACGAAAAATAACCCGGCTGGAAATGGTCCTGGCTATTGTTGGCACTATGAAAGCGGGGAAATCGACCACCATTAATGCGATTGTGGGGACCGAAGTGTTGCCGAACCGCAATCGTCCGATGACGGCGCTTCCTACCCTGATTCGCCACACGCCGGGTCAGAAGGAGCCGGTGCTGCATTTCTCACATGCCTCGCCCATTGATGAATTGATCCAACTGCTCCAGAAAAAGCTATGCGATTACGATCGAGGAAAGCTCGCCCAGCATCTGGAAATTGATAAAGACATGAATACGCTGCTGGAGCGCATTGAAAAAGGAGAGGCTTTTGAGAAGCATCACCTGGGCGCGCAGCCGATATTTCATTGTCTGAAAAGCCTCAACGACCTGGTGAGGCTTTCCCAGGCGTTAGGGGTGGAGTTTCCGTTCTCTGAGTATGCGGCTATCGAACATATTCCGGTGATTGAAGTGGAGTTCGTGCATCTTGCGGGTCTGGATGCTCACCTCGGACAGCTGACGCTGCTCGATACGCCCGGGCCGAATGAGGCCGGACAGCCGCACCTGCAAAAAATGCTCAGCGAGCAGTTGTCCCGCGCGTCGGCGGTGCTGGCCGTGATGGATTATACCCAGCTTAAATCCATCTCTGATGAAGAAGTCCGCCAGGCCATTTCCGCGGCGGGAAAATCCGTGCCGCTGTATGCGCTGGTCAATAAATTCGATCAGAAAGATCGCAATAGCGACGATGAAGAGCAGATCCGGGCGATGATCTCCGGCACCTTAATGAAAGGCAATATTTCGCCTGGCCAGATCTACCCCGTTTCGTCCATGTGGGCCTATCTGGCGAACCGCGCTCGCTACGAGATGAGTACCCACGGACAACTGCCGGATCATCAGGAGCAACCCTGGGTACAGGACTTTGCCGAAGCGGCGCTTGGGCGACGCTGGCGTACGGCGGACCTGGACGATATCGACCATATTCGTCATGCTGCCGATTTGCTCTGGGAAGATTCGCTTTTCGAACAACCGATACGCAAGCTGATTTACGCCGCCTATGCCAATGCCTCGCTTTACGCGCTGCGTTCGGCCTCGCATAAGCTGCTCAACTACGCACAAAATGCCCGGGAGTACCTCGACTTCCGCTATCAGGGGCTGACGGTTGCCTTTGAGGCTCTGGAACTGAATATCGCACGTCTGGAAGAGGACATGGCGCTTCTCCAGACGCGTCAGAGCGTGGTGAGCGATGAGGTGAAACATGAAGTTGAGGAGGCGCTGAACGCTACAGCGGACTTTATGGGAGCGCAAAAAACCGCGCTTAACCAGGCGATTGGCGAGGTGTTCAGCGCTCAGCATATTCTTGATTTAGCAGGTATCGATCGGCAGAATCCTCACGATGACGAGCTGAAGCAGCTGGTTCTGGACGATGAAGGGCAGGCGCAGATCGCGCTGAGTAAAATCCGCTCCTCCTGCGAACTGGTGATGCTGGATGCACAGACGAAAATCTGCCGGGAGCTGGCGTTACGCTTCGACCAGCTTGAATCTACGCTGGCGCGTTCCCTGAACGAAGCCATGCGCCCCATCGAAACGCGTATTAAAGAGCATCTGAGCCATGCGGGTTTTCGGGCGCGAATCAGTTTCCCGGCGTTTCAGGCTCACCAGCTCAACTTCAATACGCGGGCGCTGTTTAACGATGCGATAGCGCAGGATGACAGCCAGGCAGGCCCGTCATCAGGCGGGAGCAGCATGCGAGAAACGGTCTCTCGCTGGCTCAATAATCCGGGCTGGGGCTGGGATGAGTATGTGGAAACGCGCACGCGCTATGTTATCGATATTGCGCAGCTACATGACAAATTTAAGCAACATATTGAGCTGTTTTGTGAACAAATACGTAAAGCTTTGTCCGCGCAGGTCGATGTCTCTGTTACGGCAGGAATGGCGACGTTCTTTGCAGAATTCTCGCTGTGCCTGACCGGGTTACAGGAAAGCTTGCGTGATAGCCTCGCAGTGCGTCAACAGAATGAGCATTCAACCCGAGCGCTCTGCCAGCTGTTGAAGCAAAGTATTACGACTGCGGCGTGGATACAGGAAGATACCCGACTGTTACGCGATGATATTCAAACTCTATTCGCGGCAGAGCAACCATGACAACACCACTACTGGACGGCCCCGGGCGAACGCTGGAGTGTATTAATCCAAAATTTATGGTCGATCTGGTTCAGGGAGTGGACGCGGCGCGTCATCCTCACCTGGGACCACAACAGCTTCAGTTTCGTGAGCGTTTGACTCAGGAAATCATGACGCATACCCGGCTGCGCCCCTGGGCGATGGCGGGTATGCTCAATGAAAATGCGGCGCTGCGCCTGGGACTGGCGGAAAAACTGGCCGGCATGCTTGACCCGGGTCATCTCGCGCTGACGCTGATGGCAGAGAAACTGATTGCTTTGCGCCAGCAGACGCACCCGCGCGCCCAGCAGTCCCCCGGTCTGATGCAGCAGTACGCTGAACTCGCTTCTCATTTTACCCAACGCGCCGCCTATAAAGAGAAGGCGCTAACCCAGCGCGGGCTGACGGTGCAGGCGGGTGAGCATAGCGAGCAGATTTTTACCCGCTGGCGGGCCGGGCATTATGATGGCTGGTCGCTGGCCGGGCGCTGTTTTATCGTCCTGGAAGAGCTGCGCTGGGGGGCATTTGGTGACGCATGCCGCCTCGCGAATGAAGATGTGGCGGCAATGCTTAAGGATAACCTGCGCAGCATGGCGGCTAACTATCTGGCACAGGGCATCAATGCGTCCCCCACGACCCGCCATTTCTATCACCAGTGGCTGACAACGCCGGCCTCTCCGGGTTTAATCGATCATAAAGACATGCTGGGCTGGCTGGGGGACTGGTGTCAGGCGGATCAACATCCGGTGAGCTGGTCAGTGACGCAAAACTGGCAGACCGTCGCGCTGGGTATGCCGAGGCTTTGTTCGGCAAAACGGCTTGTGGACGGGATGGTGGAAGAGATTTTTGGCTAAATCCCTCACCCTCTCCCCGTTGGGAGAGGGAATGGTGCGGTGTGTTAATGATTCATTTCTATCGGCTTCGGTTCAGGCAGGGTCTCTTGCATATTCCCGTAGCGTTTCGCATACAGCGCCGTGATGATAGGGACCAGAATCGCGGTGACAATTACGCTCGCGGCAACCAGTGCCGTCGCTGAAGCGGCGACCGGTTCGAAGGCTGGGTTAATTTGGGCGATAATCACCGGGTTTGCAACAGCAGCACCCGCGGCTGAAGAGGCGGCGACGCCGGCCGTGCCGTTTCCTCCTCCGATGACGCGGTCGGCAATAATCAGCGGAATACCGGTGATGACGATCACGGCGACACCCAGCACAATGCCCAGCAGGCCGGTATCGAGAATGACCTTCAGGTTGATGGTGTTCCCCAGTGCGAAACCGAAGAACGGGATCAGCACCGGCGTGGCTTTGCTGAAGAAATCACGCAGATCGCGGTCGAGATTGCCAAGGGCGAAACCGACCAGGAAGGGCAGGATTGCGCCGACAAAGTGGTGCGGTTCAAACGAGGCCAGGCCAGCAGACCCCAGGATCAGCATCGTCATCAATGGGCCGGACTCCAGAGACATCAACACAAATGCGCCGGACTCTTCTTTCGTCCCGTACTGATTCATCAGGCTGGCGTACAATCCGCCGTTGGTCATATCCATCGCCGAGACAATCGCCAGGACCGATAAACCCGCAAAGAACCCGGTCTGAATTCCATTCTCCGGAATGAACATCGCGCATATCATTGCCACCGCCCAGGCTACCGCTATTTTGGTGATCACCAGCGTGCCGGATTTCCGTAATACTGTCCCCGTTGCCCGTAAATTAATGGATGCGCCGATACAAAAAAACCAGACGGCAAGAATGGGAACCGTGCCTGTTATCATGCCTTTTGTGAAACCGCCAAAATAAGCTCCGGTATTGGGAGCAAGGGTATTCAGGATCGCGCCCAGTACCAGCGGAACCAGCATCATGCCGCCGGGTATACGTTCTATCGTGGCTTTAATCTTCATAGACAAACCTCACATCGGATCCCGCAGTACGGGGGATAGGTGTTAAAAATTAGTCAATAAATTCAATTGATTGCTCGTATTGCTTGTGGTGCTTTTTCGAAAGCCCTGCAACAAAATTAAATGCGTGCTCTCAATTAACCTTTTCCTTAAACACGTAAAACGCTGAATTCGGATTTATGATGCGATCATTGGAATATTGATTCAATGAAAATAAAACATCGTTTTAGTTATCTTTATCACATATTCAATGTAAAACCTGAG
Source organism: Enterobacter sp. UPMP2060 (assembly GCF_053709655.1). Taxonomy (NCBI): domain Bacteria; kingdom Pseudomonadati; phylum Pseudomonadota; class Gammaproteobacteria; order Enterobacterales; family Enterobacteriaceae; genus Enterobacter; species Enterobacter sp. UPMP2060. The sequence goes on along the minus strand of NZ_JBSKJQ010000011.1, from coordinate 2,985 downwards.
GCCGGTTCCTGCTGATGAAGATTTATGTAAACCTGATGTGAATTAACGTGGTTTGTTTTTCTGTTACGAAAGAAATAATGACGTGCGGGAGGATGTTCTTTAGGTGGGGTAAGGAAGTACTTATTGGCACTCCTTGACAAAAATTTGCCTGAGTTGACTAGACACGAAAATATGTGTGAAGTTGATCACAAATATAAACGCTGGTAGGGTAAAAAGGTCATTAACTGCCCAGGCAGGCGTCAACAGGTTCGGTTGTATCGACGTAAAACGTCAATGTAAGTAAACCTGCTACGCTTGAATAAGGCGATTCGCATGGAGCGGATCCCATGGTTCACAGAACGCTAACTGGACTGTGAAACAGACAGGGCCGAGTCAACGAGGATAGCTATGCTGAGAAGGAAAAAGATTAAACCCATCACGCTTCGCGACGTCACCATTATTGATGACGCAAAGCTGCGTAAAGCCATTACCGCAGCCTCGCTCGGTAATGCGATGGAATGGTTCGATTTTGGTGTCTACGGCTTTGTGGCCTATGCGTTAGGTAAAGTGTTTTTCCCCGGGGCCGATCCCAGCCTGCAGATGATCGCCGCACTGGGTACGTTCTCCGTTCCCTTCCTGATTCGCCCGCTGGGTGGTCTGTTCTTCGGTATGCTCGGCGATAAATATGGTCGTCAGAAGATCCTGGCCATCACCATCGTCATTATGTCGATCAGTACATTCTGTATCGGCCTTATACCGTCTTACGCCACCATCGGCATTTGGGCACCGATTCTCCTGCTGATATGTAAGATGGCGCAGGGCTTCTCCGTGGGCGGTGAATATACCGGTGCTTCAATCTTTGTTGCCGAGTATTCCCCGGACCGTAAGCGCGGATTTATGGGGAGCTGGCTGGACTTCGGCTCGATTGCCGGGTTTGTCATGGGCGCGGGCGTAGTGGTACTGATTTCAACCGTGGTGGGCGAAGATAACTTCCTCGACTGGGGCTGGCGTATCCCGTTCTTCCTGGCATTGCCGCTGGGGATAATTGGTCTTTACCTGCGTCATGCGCTGGAAGAGACGCCTGCTTTCCAGCAGCACGTCGAAAAACTGGAACAGGGTGACCGCGAAGGGCTGCAGGATGGTCCGAAGGTGTCGTTCAAAGAGATTGCCACTAAGCACTGGCGCAGCCTGCTGACCTGTATTGGTCTGGTGATTTCGACCAACGTGACCTACTACATGCTGTTGACCTACATGCCGAGCTATCTGTCGCATAACCTGCACTACTCGGAAGATCACGGTGTGCTGATTATTATCGCCATCATGGTGGGTATGCTGTTTGTGCAGCCGATTATGGGCCTGTTGAGTGACCGTTTTGGTCGTCGACCGTTCATTATCCTGGGAAGCGTTGCGCTGTTTGCTCTGGCAATTCCGGCATTCATTCTGATTAACAGTGATGTGCTGGGGCTGATTTTTGCCGGTCTGCTGATGCTGGCGGTGATCCTTAACTGCTTTATCGGGGTGATGGCATCAACGTTGCCCGCGATGTTCCCGACGCACATTCGCTACAGCGCGCTGGCCGCGGCCTTTAACATCTCGGTGCTGATTGCCGGTCTGACCCCGACGCTTGCCGCCTCGCTGGTCGAGAGCACGCAGAACCTGATGATGCCGGCTTATTACCTGATGGTGATTGCGGTGATTGGTTTGATTACAGGTCTTACCATGAAGGAGACGGCGAATCGCCCTCTGAAAGGCGCAACACCTGCGGCGTCTGACATCCAGGAAGCGAAAGAGATCCTGCGCGAGCACTACGATAACGTAGAGCAGAAGATTGAGGATATTGACGCAGAGATTGAAGAGCTGCAGAAAAAACGCTCCCGACTGGTGGACCAGCATCCACGCATCAATGAGTAATAAAGAAACCCGCCAACGGCGGGTTTTCTTTTATTAGCATCCGGCAGCGATGTAGTCGCCATTGGCGCTGACGGGGATCACCGTCAGGAACAGCACCGTCGCAAACAGGATCAGGACTATCCCTCCGGCTATTTTGACTGCCGGTACGAGCCATCTCAATGAGGCGCTCTCTCCGAACCAGGTCACCGTGCGCTCGCGGGCGTAACGTACAGCCAGGGAAAGCCCCACAATAGAAAGTGCGGTGCCCAAAGACATGGTCATGACCGCGGCTACCCCCCAGGTGACAATGCCCAGCGCGTTCGAAAACATCAGAATCATGATCGCCCCGCTGCACGGACGTGCGCCAATCGCCAGAATGACGCCCAGGCGCGTTTTCCAGTCGCCCTGCGTCAGGTCTGTACCTACGCCGTGATGTCCGCAGCCACAGTGTTCATCATGCTGATGAAGCGGCTTGATGGCGGAGATAGTCATCCTGCGCGGGCGCAGGCTCTTCAGCGCCTGGTAAATGACAAAAGCACCGAATGCGCCAATAAGCACTGCGCTTATCTTCTCCACGTACCAGCGGCTGGTACTGATATCCCCTGAGGCGAGGTTAAACCCTACCGCCAGAATAAAGACAAACAGAATGGCGCTGACCCCCTGCATCAGGCTACCCAGGAAGGGGACAACCCGGGCGGCCAGTTCGCTTTCCTTATTGGTGGTCAGATAGGTCGTCACGATGAACTTTCCGTGTCCGGGTCCGATGGCGTGAAGGACACCATAAAGGAAAGCCCCCGTTAACAGCCATAATCCGCCGCTGTACTGGTGGTTATTAAGCTGCAGCAGATACATCACCAGATAGCGGTGCAGCGTAATTTGCGTGGCGAGACACCACTGGATAAAAGCGTTCCAGTGCGCATGCAGGGTAAAACCCGCAAAGAGGATTGCCAGCAGCAGCAAACCTGCGGTAGGGAGACGCCAGTCGCGGGCGAGGCGTTGTGTGGTCATGAGGGGGGCCTGCACAGGGGAGACTATTTGCCGCTAGTATAGTTGATCTTCCCGCTCAATTCGTAGGATCGCCTCGCGATCCGCTCATGATTGTGGATAACTTTGTGC
>NZ_JBSKJQ010000010.1:0-145650 GCF_053709655.1 Enterobacter sp. UPMP2060 | reverse complement strand
CAGTCTACGTGTGCGTAGTGGCGAGTCGGGGTGTCATATTCAACGTGGGAAGTGTTGATGGTGATACCACGAGCTTTTTCTTCTGGTGCGTTATCGATCTGGTCGAATGCACGAGCAGAACCACCGTAGGTTTTTGCCAGAACGGTAGTGATTGCAGCGGTCAGCGTTGTTTTACCATGGTCAACGTGGCCGATAGTACCGACGTTAACGTGCGGTTTTGTACGTTCAAACTTTTCTTTAGACATCGATTGTCCCTCTAAGACACGGATAAATCGGTGATATCACCACATCAACCAGGCGAAATGCCTGAATTGTTGAATACAGTAAAATTGAAACAGAGAGAAACGGGAAGGAGAAGTGAAGTGGTGCTGATACCCAGAGTCGAACTGGGGACCTCACCCTTACCAAGGGTGCGCTCTACCAACTGAGCCATATCAGCACGTATTGGAGCGGGCAGCGGGAATCGAACCCGCATCATCAGCTTGGAAGGCTGAGGTAATAGCCATTATACGATGCCCGCATCCTGAAACTCGGCTACCCAGTTCTTTCTGTAACAAAAAAAGAGATTTCTCTCTTTTTCAGTTTGAGCTGGCTAATTTTTCCAACCAGCTCCGGCGGCATTTACGCTGCCAGAAAGTGGTGGTGGGGGAAGGATTCGAACCTTCGAAGTCTGTGACGGCAGATTTACAGTCTGCTCCCTTTGGCCGCTCGGGAACCCCACCGGACTTGATGGTGCCGACTACCGGAATCGAACTGGTGACCTACTGATTACAAGTCAGTTGCTCTACCTACTGAGCTAAGTCGGCATCAAGTAGCGCGCATTCTATGGATACCTGCGCGGTCATGCAACTAAAAATTTGCATAAAACGTTCTTTCGCTCACATTTTATGCGAACAGCGTATCGGACGCTGTAAAAGTAGTCATTTGAGGTCAAATATTCAACATATCATCGTGATTTGCACCGTATTCACCGTAGCGTGACGGCTTCCGCGTAACGCAGCGCTTTCCATCTTTTTTCTTATTATTCCCGTCATCTGGTGTTAACCTCCTGCCCATTGTCCAAAATTAACTGTGTGATGAGCCACGATCCGGCAGTGTGATGCTGGCTCACTGAAGCATGCTTATGAGCAAAAAAGAGCAAACGTTAATGACGCCTTATCTTCACTTTAACCGCAGCCAGTGGGCTGCCCTGCGTGATTCCGTCCCTATGACGCTGACGGAAGGTGAAATCGCACGGTTAAAAGGGATAAACGAAGATCTGTCCCTGGAAGAGGTGGCAGAAATTTATCTCCCCCTCTCTCGCTTGCTTAACTTCTATATCAGCTCGAACCTGCGCCGTCAGGCCGTGCTGGAGCAGTTTCTCGGGACGAACGGTCAACGCATTCCTTATATCATTAGTATCGCAGGCAGCGTGGCCGTGGGTAAAAGTACCACCGCGCGCGTCCTGCAGGCGCTGTTAAGCCGCTGGCCGGAACACCGCAGCGTGGAGCTGATCACCACCGACGGCTTCCTGCACCCGAACGAGGTGTTAAAAGAACGTGGGCTGATGAAGAAGAAAGGTTTCCCGCTTTCTTATGATATGCACCGTCTGGTGAAATTCGTTTCCGACCTTAAATCTGGTGCCCCAAATGTCACCGCGCCAGTCTATTCGCACCTGATCTACGATCGCATCCCAGGCGGGGATAAAACCGTGGTCCAGCCGGACATCCTGATTCTGGAAGGTCTGAACGTGCTGCAAAGCGGGATGGACTATCCTCACGACCCGCATCACGTATTCGTCTCGGACTTCGTCGATTTCTCTATTTATGTCGATGCGCCGGAAGACCTGCTGCAAAACTGGTACATCAACCGTTTCCTGAAGTTTCGCGAAGGGGCGTTCACTGACCCGGATTCCTATTTCCACCACTATGCCCAGCTTTCTGAAGAAGAAGCGATCAACGTGGCGACGGGGCTGTGGAATGAGATCAACTACGTGAACCTCAAAGAGAACATCCTGCCGACGCGCGAGCGTGCGAGCCTGATCCTCACCAAGAGCGAGAAGCACGCCGTCGACCAGATTCGCCTGCGGAAATAATCAAGCAGATATAAAAAAACCGGCTAAGCGCCGGTTTTTTTTCGTTATGGATGTGGCTTCTCGCCATTTTCATCCTGATCGACCGCGAAGCAGGCAACCAGCTGGCCGCCATAATCCTTCAGCTGCGGCTGGAGCTGGGTGCACGGACCGAAGCGGCGACTGCAGCGGGCGTTGAATGCGCATCCCGGAGGCGGATTCAGCGGGCTTGGTAGTTCACCCGTCAGCTTAATACGCTCACGACGATCGTCCGGGTTCAGACGCGGCGTCGCAGACAGCAGCGCCTGGGTATACGGGTGACGAGGGTTATTAAAGATCTGGTCTTTAGTCCCCTTCTCCACGCAGCGCCCCAGGTACATCACCATCACTTCATCGGCAATATGCTCCACCACCGACAGGTCGTGGGAGATGAACACGTAAGAGAGCCCCAGCTCCTGCTGGAGATCCATCATCAGGTTCAGCACCTGCGCACGCACGGATACGTCGAGCGCGGAGACCGGCTCATCGGCAATCACCACGTCCGGATCGAGCATTAGCCCGCGGGCGATAGCGATACGCTGACGCTGGCCGCCGGAGAACATGTGCGGATAGCGATCGTAATGCTCGGTTTTGAGGCCGACCTTCGCCATCATCGCCAGCGCTTTTTCACGGCGCTGCTCTTTGCTCAGATTACTGTTGATCAGCAGCGGCTCTTCCAGAATCTGCCCGACTTTTTTACGCGGGTTCAAAGAACCATACGGGTTCTGGAACACAATCTGGATTTTCTGGCGACGCAGCTTCTGCGCCTGCGGATCGTGCTTGAGCAGATCCTGCCCCTGATAATAGAGCTCCCCGCCGGTCGGCACTTCAATCATCGTCAGCAGACGGCCCAGCGTGGATTTGCCGCAGCCTGACTCCCCCACCACCGCCAGCGTTTTACCGCGTTCGAGGTTAAAAGAGACGCCGTCCAGCGCTTTCACCAGGCGTTCAGGGGCAAACAGCCCCTTCTTCACCGGGTAGTATTTTTTCAGATCGATGGCCTGCAACAGCGGTTGTTGCTTGGTGGCCTGTTCCGTACTCATAGTGTTGGCCTCCCGGCATCATCGAGTGGGTAGTGGCATTTCGACTGACGGCCGTCAGCAAGCTGGTTAAGCTCTGGCTCTTCTGCCCGGCATTTGTCCGTTGCATACGGGCAGCGCGGATTGAGCAGACAGCCCTGCGGACGGTCATATTTACCCGGTACCACACCCGGCAGCGACGCCAGACGCGCTTTGTCCTGAGCAAACTCCGGCAGCGCGCGTAAAAGCGCCTGGGTATACGGATGACGCGGCGCGCGGAAAATATCGTGTGAATTTCCGGTTTCGACCACCTGGCCGGCATACATTACGATGATTTTGTGCGCGGCTTCGGCCACCAGCGCCAAATCGTGCGTAATCAGCACCAGCGCCATATTCTCTTTCTGCTGCAGCTCCAGCAGCAGTTCGATGATTTGCGCCTGAATGGTCACATCCAGCGCCGTCGTCGGTTCATCCGCAATCAGCAGTTTTGGTCGACAGGCAATCGCCATCGCGATCATCACGCGCTGGCTCATCCCACCGGAGAGCTGGTGCGGGTAAACGTCCAGACGTGATGCCGGGTCAGGAATACCCACCTGGTTCAGCAGGTCGATCGCGCGCTGACGACGGGTTTTCTTATTCCCGCCCTGATGCACCTTAATCGCTTCCATAATCTGGAAACCAACGGTGTAGCAAGGATTCAGGCTGGTCATGGGATCCTGGAAAATCATCGCCACTTCGGCGCCCACCAGCTGGCGGCGCTGTTTTTCAGAAATGCGCTTCAGATCCTGACCGTTGAACTGCAGGTTTTCCGCCATCACGCGGCCCGGGTAATCAATCAGCCCCATGATCGCCAGTGAGCTCACTGACTTACCGGAACCGGACTCCCCGACAATGCCAACCACTTCGCCCTGATTTACGCTGTAGCTGATGCGGTCCACGGCGCGAAACGGGGTGCCTTCGTCGCCGAAGTGCACCGATAATTTATCTACATTTAATAACGCCATCTCGTGCCTCTTACTGCTTCAGTTTGGGATCAAGCGCATCACGCAGGCCATCACCCATCAGGTTAAATGACAGCACCGTCAGCAGGATTGCCAGACCCGGGAAGGTGACAACCCACCAGGCGCTTTGTGCGAACTGCAACACGTCGGAGAGCATGGTGCCCCACTCCGGTGTTGGCGGCTGCGCACCCATGCCCAGGAAGCCAAGAGCGGCCATATCAAGAATGGCGTTAGAGAAACCGAGCGACGCCTGAACAATCAGCGGCGCCAGGCAGTTAGGGAAGATATTCACGAACATCTGGCGCATCGCACCGGCACCCGCCACGCGAGAGGCGGTGACGTAATCGCGGTTCACTTCCACCAGTACCGCCGCACGGGTTAAACGCACGTAGTGAGGGAGCGCCACGAAGGTCAATGCCAGCGCGGCATTGCCTATCGACGGGCCGAAGATTGCCACCAGCACCAGCGCCAGCAGCAGGCTTGGCAGCGCCAGCATGATATCGACGATACGCATGATGATGTTATCAACGATGCCGCCGAAGTAACCGGCAACCAGGCCGAGTACAACGCCCATGATCAGCGACAGCACAACAACGAGACAGCCTACCAGCAGCGACAGGCGCGCGCCGTACATCAGACGCGACAGCACGTCGCGACCCACGTCATCGGTACCCAGCAGGTGCGTCAGGCTACCGCCATCCTGCCACGCAGGAGGCGCGAGCAGCGCATCGCGGAACTGGTCCGCCGGATTATACGGTGCGAGGAAGTTCGCAAACACCGCAATCAGGATCATGATTACGACATACACCAGCCCTACCACCGCGCCTTTATTGCGCTTGAAGTAGTGCCAGAATTCCTGCAGCGGCGTCATAGGAACCGGTGCAGCGACCACTTTATTTTGAGTGACTTGTGACATGATGGTCCCTTACTTCTTATGACGAATACGCGGGTTCACCACGCCGTACAGCAAATCGACCAGCAGGTTGACGAGGATAATCATCGTCGCGACCAGCAGTACACCGCCCTGCACAACCGGATAGTCACGGCGTTGCAGCGCGTCAATCAGCCAGCGTCCAAGGCCCGGCCAGGAGAAGATGGTTTCGGTCAGGATCGCCCCCGCCAGCAACGTACCCACCTGGAGGCCGATAACGGTCACCACCGGCAGCATGGCATTACGCAGCGCATGGACGATGATGACGCGCATACGCGTCAGGCCCTTTGCGCGCGCGGTGCGGATATAATCCTCACCCAGCACTTCCAGCATCGATGAACGGGTCATTCGCACGATCACCGCCAGAGGAATAGTGCCCAGCACCATGGCAGGCAGGATCATGTGCGCCACGGCATCAATGAAGTTGCCCTCTTCGCCCCAGATAGCCGTATCGATCAGCATAAATCCGGTGAGCGGGTTGGAGTCATCAAGGAAGACCATATCGCTGACGCGCCCGGAGACCGGTGTCAGGTTAAGCTGCACCGATACCAGCATGATCAGCATCATGCCCCACCAGAAGATAGGCATGGAGTAGCCGGTCAGCGCCAGGCCCACGGCGGTGTGGTCAAAAATAGAGCCACGCTTGACGGCAGCCAGTACCCCAACAGGAATACCCACCGCAGTGGCGAAAATCATAGCGCAGACGCCAAGCTCCAGCGTCGCTTTAAAACGCGGCACGAACTCGTCCCACACCGGAAGACGGCTTTTCAGCGAAATCCCTAAATCACCGTGCAATACGCCCCAGATATAGTGGAGGTACTGCTGCCACATCGGCTTATCGAGACCGAGTTCCGCCAGCAGCTGTGCATGGCGCTCAGGGGAAATACCACGCTCGCCCGCCATAATCATTACCGGGTCGCCGGGGATCATATGGACGAAGGCAAAAGTGAGAAGGGTGATACCGATAAACGTGGGGATAACAAGTCCCAGACGTCGGAGGATGAACTGCAACATAACCCGGATTCTCTCTGATGACGCACGACCAGTGGCGTGACGTCTGTATTGCTCACAAATGTAAATTCCCTCTCCTGGCGGGAGAGGGTTAGGGTGAAGGGCGTGCATGCATCCCCTCACCCCTGCCCTCTCCCAGAGGGAGAGGGAGAACACCCTACTTATTATTCAACAGATACGTTTTCGAAGTGGTGTTTGCCCAGTGGATCAACCACGTAGCCCTTCACTTCTTTACGCACTGGCTCGTACACGGTGGAGTGAGCAACAATCAGCGCCGGAGCCTGATCGTGCATAACAACCTGAGCCTGCTTGTACAGTTCAATACGTTTGTTGTGATCGTCGGTCGCACGCGCCGGCTGGATCAGGTCTTCAAACGGCTTGTAGCACCAGCGAGAGTAGTTAGAACCGTCTTTCGCCGCCGCGCAGCTGAACAGGGTGGCGAAGAAGTTGTCCGGATCCCCGTTATCACCGGTCCAGCCCATCATTACCGCCTGGTGCTCACCCGCTTTGGCGCGCTTCAGGTACTCGCCCCACTCGTAGGTCACAATCTTGGCCTGAACGCCAACTTTAGCCCAGTCAGCCTGAACCATTTCCGCCATACGGCGTGCGTTCGGGTTGTATGGACGCTGAACAGGCATCGCCCACAGCTCAACGGTAAAGCCTTTATCCTGGCCCGCTTCTTTCAGCAGCGCTTTCGCTTTCTCAGGATCGTAGCTGTAGTCTTTAACGTCGTCGTTATAGCCCCACATGGTTGGTGGGATCAGGTTTTTGGCAGCAACGCCCGCGCCCTGGTAAACGGCTTTGATGATCGCTTCTTTGTTCACCGCGTAGGTCAGCGCCTGACGCACTTTCACGTCATCAAACGGTTTTTTCTCGGTGTTGAAGGAGAGATAGCCCACGTTCAGGCCAGCCTGCTCCAGCAGGTTGATGTTCTTGTCCTGCTTCATGCGGGCGATGTCAGCCGGGTTCGGGTACGGCATCACCTGGCATTCGTTTTTCTGCAGTTTTGCGTAACGCACGGAAGCATCAGGCGTGATGGAGAAGACCAGACGGTCGATCTTCGGCTTGGTACCCCAATAGCCTTCGAACGCTTTATACAGAATGCGGGAGTCTTTCTGGTACTGCAGCAGCTGGAATGGACCGGTACCGATTGGGTTCAGGTCAACTTTTTCCGGTGTACCGGCTTTCAGCATGTTGTCCGCGTACTCTTTGGACAGAATTGAAGCGAAGTCCATGGCCAGGTCAGCCAGGAATGGCGCTTCCGGACGCGTCAGTACGAACTGAACCGTTTTATCGTCCACTTTTTTCACTTCAGCGATCAGGTCTGGCAGACCCATCCCTTCGAAGTATTCATAGCTGCCGCCAGACACTTTGTGGTACGGGTTCTGAGCGTTTTTCTGACGGTCGAAGGAGAACACAACGTCGTCGGCGTTAAAGTCGCGCGTTGGTTTGAATTCTTTGCTGTCCTGCCACTTCACGCCCTGGCGCAGGTGGAAGGTATAGGTTTTACCGTCTTCGCTGACGTCCCACTTCTCGGCCAGACCCGGAATCACTTCCGTGGTACCGGTTTTGAATTCAACCAGACGGTTATAGATCGGTACAGAGCTTGCGTCGTAAGTCGTACCAGAGGTAAAGAGCTGTGGGTTAAAGCCTTCCGGCGAGCCTTCAGAACAGTAAACCAGGGTTTTTGCCTGTACGCTTGCTGCCACGGTCATAGCCACCAGGCTCAGACCAAGCTTCAGCATCCCTGACTTCTTCAAGGAAATACTCATTATTCTGCTCCAATGTGATGTTTTGCTTTGTTGTGTTACGCCGCCAGACCTTTATTTATTTTTTACCCGGTCCGGTCGGTGATGCCCGAAGGCTTTAAAGGGATGGAGAATCCTTTCAGAAGAGCGTTTGAGTTGCAGCGCAGATCGTCCCTGAAATGCCCCTCATGCCCTACAATCTGTCAACAGAATGTGAAAACGTCAATACAGGTGACGGGGATTTACGCTGAGTGTGAGAAACCGCAAACAAAGATTAAAAAAACTATGCATGCCAGTTTTCAGCAGGGAAATTTATGCTACTCGCTATCTTGCAGCACAAGTCTCTTCATATTTCGCAACAATCAGTGATTAACTTTTATTCAGAATGGGTAAATTTTCTTGCAGAATGGTGATTATCTGAGCACTAAATACCGCGAACGTTAAAACGCACAGCGAAAAATGCTGAGGTTATCCATAAGCAACGCGAAAAAAGATCAATCTATATATAAAAAAATACAATGGATTATGTCACAAAATCGTTAACAGGCAGGGAGAAGCAGGCCTAAGGGGCGTTTTGGATACTCTGACGGGATAAGATCATAATGCAAAAAGGGCTAACCTTGCGGTTAGCCCTTTTCAGAATGTGGTCGGCGAGAGAGGATTCGAACCTCCGACCCACTGGTCCCAAACCAGTTGCGCTACCAAGCTGCGCTACTCGCCGAATGCGGAGCGCATCTTACTGCTGAGGTGCGCCCCCGTCAATCCCTTATTTTCAAAAAGCCATTCAACTGGCGATATTCTCGCCAGGGCAGCTACTGCGCGGCTTTTACGCTGTTATCAGGGAGTTTACACCAGTTGTTGTTTTCGTTAATCCCACCATTCGGTGAGGTATAGCCGAGACAACCCATAATGGTGTCGTACAGCTCAACGTGACGACGCGGCACCTTCATCTCCGCCTCTTTTTTCAGCTGAGCAAACATCTTCGCCTTCTCCGGATTTTCAAGATACTTATCCGACATCCACATGATCATCGGCACGCGGAACTGCTCCGGCGGTGCCAGCTTGCGCGGCGTACCGTGCAGGTGCTCTTTCTCGTTGATGGATTCACCGTGGTCTGCCGCGTAAATCACAATCGCTTTTTTATCGCGCAGCTGGTCGATCACCCGGCTCAGGAAGGTATCCACGTACAGCACCGAGTTGTCGTAGGCGTTGATCAGCTCCTGCTTGCTGCAGTCTTTATTAATGCCCACGCACTCAGGCTGCCACTTCGCAAAATCACGCGTGTAGCGCTGGTAATAGCTGTAATGCGACCCTTTGGTATGCAGAATAACCAGATGCTTACCCTGCGGATGGTTCTTGAGGGACTGCGACATCTCTTCCAGCAGCAGCATGTCGTCGACGTTTTTACCGCGGTTACGCGGCTCGGCGCCAATCTGCTCGCGGTACGCGATGTTATCTGCAAGGGTGTTGGTGTAGAACCACATCTCACTTTGCATCGCGAACAGGTCAGAGCTAAACCCAAGCTGCTTCAGCACGGCAAACACGTTCTGCTCTTTCAGCGTGCGTTGCGGGTTATCGCTTGCACCGCCTTCACGCACAAACATACAGCGCAGCGAGAGCTTGGTTGCGGTATCGCAGGAGTAGCCACGGTAAGCCACCAGGTTTTTCTCCTGCGCCAGCTTTGGCGTGGTGTCCCGGTTATAGCCGAGAATACCCATATGATCCCAGCGCGTCGTTTCGCCGATGACGAAGACGACGTACGTATCATCAATCCCGTCGGCTGGCGGCTGGTAGGTGAATTTTTTCGTTGGATTGATCAGCGATTTCACATCACTGGATTCGTCCGCCTGCGCCCAGGCATACAGACCTAACGCTGACAGCCAGTTAGACGGCAAATACGAGTTTGCCACCACGCCGCCATAGCTTGGCATATCCACGCCCGTCGCTTTTTCAACGCGTTTTTGCTGCGTTTCCATCAGGCGGATTGGCGCCCATACCAGCAGACCAGCCAGCAGGACAACGACGATATTGCGGATCCGCTGTCCACGCGTGCGCAGCTGGCGTAACAGCGTATAGCGGCACGTATTGTTCCAGATAAAGAATAGCGGTATCAGACAGGTTAAAACTGTCCAGACGATAAAGCCTTTCCCTACTACCTCTTTCGAGAGATCGATATCCGTGGTCATCACCGAGGCAACGATACCGTACCCAATGACCACGTTCATAAAGGTCATGTAATAGCTTGCGGCGGCGGAAATAATCACCACCAGCGAGGCCAAAATTTGCCAGGTACGTCGGCCAAAAAGGGACAGCAGGCGTAAGAGGAAGAAGGTAGCGAGGACGGAGCCGAACACTTCAATGGCGGCAAAAATACCATTACTTACGGTAAGGTGTTCAAAATAACCTTCCACTCTTCTGAACAGTACCGCGCCATTCAGAAATAATCCGATATAGACAGCCAGCATCAGACACAATCTTTGCTGGGTAAGAGACCTAATGTATTTCATGCAAACAACCCTGGGGGAAGGGGTATAAAAACCCGACGAATCTCAAAGAGAAAGCGGACAGAGTACGTAAATGCGTAAGGAAGCGTTATTAGAAACGTCTACAAGCGCGATAAGTAGACCACAGCGGGAGAGAAAAGTGGCAGCAGAGAGTGTGATCGGTATAAATTTTTACAAAATATCGAGACGGGAAGCGTCTCGCATAAAGAAAAAAGAGGCCACAGAGGCCTCTTTCATACTGCTTACGCGTGCGCTTCTTTGAATACTTCACGCTGCGGCTGGCGAATCGTGGTCGAGAGCGCCAGCGAGATAATCAGCAGGGCAAATATGACGCAGAAGGTCACGTAGAACCCGCCGAACAGAGAGGCTATCAGCGAGCCGCAGATGCTGCCGATCCCGAAGCCAAGATAGATAACGCCGTAGTTTTTCGCCAGATTGTTCAGGCCAAAGAACTCGCTTACCAGTGACGGGAAGACGGTAATCGTGCCGCCGAAGTTAAAGGCCACGCAGGCAATCGCCGCAAAGAAGGTGGCTTCATTCAGCGGAGCGAACAGCAGCGCCGCCATGCCGACCAGCGAAACCACCTGCCCAATCGTAATCACACGGATGCGGGCAATTTTGTCAGACAGAATACCGAGCACCAGACGACCGGAGAGGTTGGCAATGGAGATGACCGTCACCGCATTCGCCGCCGTGGCCGCATCCAGCTTCACCATCCCCTGTGCGATATCCTTCGCCACGCCGATGACATACAGTCCGCTCATGCAGGCCGTCAGGAACATCACCGCCAGCATCCAGTACTGCGGTTTACGCATGGACTGCGCGAGGGTGAAGTCGTTCTCCACCACGCCGTTAACGGATTTGACCTCCTGCTGCGGTGCATCGGTCATCAGCGTGGCGCCGAACAGAATCATCACCAGCACGATTGCGCCCCAGATCATAAAGGTGTTTTCGAGGCCAACGGACGCCAGCAGATGGGAGTCGATAAATTTGAATCCGAGGCTGCCCAGGCCATAGGAGCCGATGGCGAACGCGGAGATTAAGCCTTTACGCTCCGGGAACCACTTCACGCAGTTTGACAGGGTCAGCAGGTAACCTGCGCCGTCCGCCAGCCCCACCAGCACGCCGGCGCTCAGCCACAGCATCATCAGGTTGCTGGAATGCGCCGTCAGGAAAAAGCCCAAACCCAGCAGAATGCCGGACGCTATGGTCACACGCTTCACCCCAAAACGCTCCTGCAGCTTGCCCGCGACGGAAGACGAAATCGCCAGACCCAGGCTCAGCAGACCAAAGGAGAACGCAACCTGGCTGACCGGCGCGCCGAGTTTGTCGGAAAGCGCGCTGTTAAATAGGCTCCAGGTATAGACCGACCCCAGCGCAAACTGGGTGACGATGGTGCCAAAGAGCGTGAGCCAGCGCGTGCGGTTATAAGTTGATGTGTTCATGGCAGTTGTCCTGCAGGAGAAATTAAGGAAGTTCGCTGAGGACAACGATAAACAAAACCTTAATACGCCTGGGGTAAAACGGCATGAAATGCAGGCGGAACGGAATGAAATGCCTGGAAACGGGAATGAATGGCCTGGCCCGGGCATAAAGCGACAGCGTGTTAGTATCCGCTATCGCTGTAACGCCCGTGGTTGTTGTATTCGAGATGTTATCGTAACGTTTAAAAAAGTAACAACTCTAGAAATTTGCGCTAACGCCGAGGGTGTATAAAAACTCCTCACCGGTGGTGGTGTGCTCCCCCTGAGCCAGCGACGCATAGGCCGCGACGTGCGTATTAAAAGGAATATCCGTTCCCACGGTGACGTCCATCCAGCTACCGTTTTGGGCAGGAGCTGGCGTTTGCGGCATGCCAAACTGCGATTTCCACTGGTTTTCACCAAACTGCTGGTTATAGCTAATCTGCGCCCACGGACGAAGATCGCCGTACTGGGTATTCACGCGCCACCCCAGCGTGCTGACGCTGGCATGCCAGAGCGGGTCGGTGATTGCCTGCGTCGACGCGCTATCACCAAACTCGTTGATCATCATGGGAGCCGTGCCGTCGTACCGCCACGCCACTACCGGACCGGTGGTGATACGCGCTGAAACCGGAAAATTCCAGCCCACGCTCATCGCCCCCTCCGGCGTGCTGCCAGACGGTATATTCAGGGCAAGACCCGGCGCGTTTTGCGAAGACTGAATACGCTCAGCAAGAATATCCTCATAACGCGGTTGGTGATCCGCGTCCCATGTATAGCGTTCCGCCGTATTATTTTGGGCGTCTGAAACGATATATTCCTGTTGCCAGGCAGACGCTGTATTACAAAAGAACAGGCAGGCTGAAATTCCCACCAGGCCAGAAGCAGCATGGCGACCACTGATTTTTTTTATCATCATCAACGCGACCCCAGAGAGAGCCGAATTCGGCGATATTTGTCGTTATTCAGGAAGAGCTTATAGCCCTTGTATTAACTATTGTCTTTATAGTAAACACGTCAAGCCAGTCAGAATGAAAATTTTGCGAAATCAGTATCAATAAGGGAGATGACGGATGGAACGTTGCGGTTGGGTGAGCCAGGATCAGCTTTATATCGACTATCACGATCGGGAATGGGGCGTACCGGAAACGGATGGCAAAAAACTCTTTGAGATGATCTGTCTGGAGGGCCAGCAGGCGGGGTTGTCATGGATTACGGTACTGAAGAAACGCGAAAACTACCGCAACGCCTTCCATCAGTTCGATCCTGTCGCCGTCGCCGCGATGACCGATGAAGATGTGGAACGCCTGGTGCAGGACGCCGGCATCATCCGCCATCGCGGTAAGATCCAGGCCATCATCGGCAACGCTCGCGCTTACCTGGCGATGGAACAAAACGGCGAATCGTTCTCAGATTTTGTCTGGACGTTTGTGAACAACGATCCGCAGGTCACCCGGGCCGCCACGCTCGCGGAAATCCCGGCCTCTACCCCGGCCTCGGATGCGCTCTCGAAAGCCCTGAAAAAACGCGGCTTTAAGTTTGTCGGTTCCACCATCTGCTACGCCTTTATGCAGGCCTGTGGCCTGGTCAACGACCACGTTACCGGCTGCTTCTGTCATCCGGGAGGCCATCATGATCCGCAAATGGCAAAGTGAGAATACCGCGCCGCTTCTGAGCCTGTGGCTTGAAAGCACCACGGAAGCGCATCCGTTTATCGAGCCGGGTTACTGGAAAGAGAACGAGGCCATGGTGCGGGACGTTTACCTGCCGTCGGCGGAAACCTGGGTCTGGGAACAGGATGGCGAGCCATACGGATTTATCAGCGTGATGCAGTCTCAGTTTGTCGGCGCGCTGTTTGTCGCACCGTCATGCATCGGGAAAGGCATCGGGCGCGCGCTGCTGAACCATGTTCAGCAGCGCTTCCCGCATTTAACGCTGGAGGTATATCAGAAAAATGTGCGGGCGGTGAATTTCTACCATGCTCAGGGCTTTCGCATTGAAGACAGCGCCTGGCAGGATGACACTCAGCACCCGACGTGGATCATGAGCTGGCAGGCGGATCAAACGCCGTTAAGTTAAGCTCGGGTCCCTGATATTTTTCTACCCAGGCCAGCGCCGTGTTCCCTGCGCAGCCATTCCCCAGCTTCGAGCTGGGGAGATCTTTGGTCAGCACGTTAACCGCCCCGTTTTTACAGATCCCTCCCTCGGCGGGCTCAAGGTCGGGCCATGCGCCCTGATGAATGCAGATCACGCCCGGTTTAATTCCGTCGCTCACCACCGCCCCTGCCAGCACCTGCCCGCGCGAGTTCCAGACGCGCACCACGTCGCCGTCCGCAATCCCCCGGGCTTTCGCATCGAGGGTATTCAGCGTGATCGGCTCTCGCCCGGCGACCGCATACTGCTCGCGCAGGGACGTATAGTTAAGCTGGCTGTGCAGACGGTGCGCGGGATGCGCAGACAACACCTGCAGCTGTTCCGGCTGGGCGTTGCCGTGCCACTCGTCCGGCTCGAGCCACATAGGGTGTGGCGGGCAGTCGGCATAGCCAAAGCTGGCGATGCGCTCGCTGTGGATCACGATCTTTCCGCTCTCGGTTTTCAGCGGGTGGTTCTCGGGGTCGCGGCGGAAATCGGCAAAACGGACAAACTTCGCGTTCTGTTCGCTCTCCGGCATCTCGACGATCTGGTTCGCTTCCCAGAATTCGGCAAATGGCGGAAGCGTCACGCCCTGCGCTGCACCGCGCTGGCCGGCAATCTGGTAGAAGGTTTCCAGCCATTGCAGATCGCTTTTCCCCTCGGTAAAACGCTCGCGACCGCCCGCTTCCCACAGCTCGCTCAGTTCAGCAAACACGTCAAAATCATCACGCGCTTCGTCTCGCGGGGCCACTACGCGCTTCATCGGGACCATATGCTGGTTGCTGTAGTCGCCGGTCATAGTGAGATCGTTACGCTCAAACGAGGTGGTCGCCGGCAGGACAATATCTGCATGCTTAGCCGAGCCGGTCCAGAAGCACTCAGAAATCACCACCAGCTCCGGCTTTTGCCAGGCGCGGATCAGGCGGTTGGTATCCTGATGGTGCGTGAAGTTCGACCCGCCCGCCCACCAGACAAATTTAATGTCCGGGAAGTGGCGGTCCAGACCGTTGTGCTGATAGAAACCGCCCGGGTTTTCCAGGGCTTCAACAATACGCGCCACCGGGATTTTATCCACGGCATCGACGCCGCCCTGCACCGAGCCTTGCAGAGACGCCAGCACCGCCGCTTTACGCGTCGGGTTACCGCCGTTTGCAAAGTGATAGGAGAGACCAAAACCCCCGCCCGGCGTGCCGATTTGCCCAAGCATTGCGGCAAGCGTTACCAGCATCCAGTGTTTTTGCTCGCCAAACTGCTGACGCTGCATTCCCCAGCCGGACATCAACATCGTGGTATTTTTATGGAACAACGCCGCCAGTTCGCGGATTTTCTCCGCAGAAACGCCGCAAATCTCTGCCGCCCACGCTGCCGTTTTCGCCACCCCATCGGATTGTCCCGTCAGGTAGTCGGCGAATTTATCGAAGCCGGTGGTACAGCGCGTCAGGAATTCAACATCGTGCCAGCCGTTTTCTACCAGCGTATGGGCGATCCCCAGCATCATCGCCACGTCGGTACCCATATGGGGGGCAATCCACTCGGCGGTGTCGCCGAAGAAATCCATGGTTTCAGAGCGCATTGGGTCAATGCAGATGATGCGCTTGCCGCTTTTGCGCAGCGCGTCGAAATACCCAATCCCCTGCTCGTCGCTGGCATTCCAGGCAATTTTCAGCGTATTGAGCGGGTTGGCGCTCCAGAGCACTACCACGTCGGTATGCGCCAGCACCAGCGGCCAGCTGGTCTGCTGCTGGTACACTTCGTTCCCCCCTACGACGTACGGCATGATCGCCTGCGCCGCGCCGGTGGAGTAATCCCCGAGATGGCCGGTATAGCCTCCCGCCAGGCTCATGTAGCGCTGCAGCAGCGTCGAGGCCTTGTGCAGCACGCCGTTCGAACGCCAGCCGTAAGATCCGGCAAAAATGGACGACGGACCGTAAGTGTCGCGAATGCGCTTATGCTGGGCGTGGATCAGCGCCAGCGCGTCATCCCAGCTCACGCGAACAAACTCATCCTGACCGCGGATCCCCTGCGGTTTATCCGGCGAGGCCAGAAAACCTTTACGCACCATCGGCCAGCGCACGCGCGTTTTGCTGTGCACCTGATCGCGAACGACGATCTGTAACGAGTTGGGATGTTGGGTTGGCAGTGCCCCGCGGGACGACAGAACATTTTCGCCATCGGTTTCGACCAGCATCGGCCCCCAGTGGGCGGCGGTCAGAATGGTTTTCGTTGAGGTGCTCAAGCGTGCGCTCCTGGTTGCGTGCAGGTTTACGGCCTTCTTTCTGAGGCAGTTTATGGTTTGTCACAAATTTCAGAGTTATACCCGGAATTTTCTCCGTATCTGGACGTCATAATCAACTGCCACGCTCGCCGTGGCAAAGAATAAAAAGGATTAAGGAAAGAAGATGAAAAAACGCGTACTCGTTATTGCCGCTCTGGTGAGCGGTGCACTGGCTGTTTCTGGCTGCACAACTAACCCTTACACCGGTGAGCGTGAAGCGGGTAAATCCGGCATTGGCGCGGGTATCGGCTCGCTGGTCGGCGCAGGCGTGGGGGCGCTCTCCTCCTCCAAGAAAGACCGCGGTAAAGGCGCGCTGATTGGCGCAGCGGCGGGCGCGGCACTGGGCGGCGGCGTCGGCTATTACATGGACGTGCAGGAAGCGAAGCTGCGCGACAAAATGAAGGGAACCGGCGTGAGCGTGACGCGCAGCGGCGATAACATCATCCTGAATATGCCGAACAACGTGACCTTCGACAGCAGCAGCGCAACGCTGAAACCCGCGGGCGCGAACACGCTGACCGGCGTGGCAATGGTGCTGAAAGAGTACAACAAGACCGCTGTGAACGTGATGGGCTACACCGACAGCACCGGCAGCCAGGATCTGAACATGCGTCTGTCCCAGCAGCGCGCCGATGCCGTAGCCAGCTCGCTGATTACCCAGGGCGTTGAAGCCAACCGCATCCGCACCAGCGGCATGGGCCCTGCCAACCCTATCGCCAGCAACAGCACGGCGGAAGGCAAAGCGCAGAACCGCCGCGTTGAGATTACGTTGAGCCCAATTCAGTAGGCAAAAGCAAAACGGCAACGCTCGTTGCCGTTTTTAGTGGTTGCACCCTCTCCCGTGGGAGAGGGTTGGGGTGAGGGCACCAGACCGCACCCTCCGGTAAGCGCAGCGCCACCGGGCAAATTACTTGATTCGTCTGATTTTCCCGTTAAGGTATTCTCACTAAATTCAGGGAAATCAGCGATGAGCAAACCAGCCCGGGCCACCATCAGCGACGTGGCGAAAGCCGCCAAAACCGGTAAAACCAGCATTTCGCGCTACCTTAACGGCGAGAAACACCTGCTGTCCGACGCATTGCTGGCGCGCATTGAGCAGGCCATTGCCGATCTCGACTACCGTCCCAGCCTCATGGCGCGCGGGCTCAAACGCGGCCGCACCCGCCTTATCGGGCTTATCATCGCCGATATCACCAACCCCTATTCCGTTAACGTGCTCAGCGGTATTGAAGCCGCCTGCCGCGAGAAGGGCTTCACGCCGCTGGTCTGTAATACCAACAACGAAGTCGACCAGGAGCTGCATTACCTCGATCTGCTGCGCAGCTATCAGGTCGAAGGGATTGTGGTTAACGCGGTGGGCATGCGGGAAGAGGGTTTAAATCGCCTGCAGCAATCCTCCCTGCCCATGGTCCTCATCGACCGTAAAATCCCGGAATTTGCCTGCGATGTGGTCGGGCTGGATAACACCCAGGCCGCCACGACCGCCACCGAACATCTGATCGAACAGGGCTTCGAGGCCATTCTGTTTCTGAGTGAACCGTTAGGGATGGTCAATACCCGTCGCGAGCGCCTGAGCGCATTTCGCACCACGCTGGAGCGATATCCCGGCGTGATCGCCGAAAATGCCGAAACGCCGCTTCACGAAGCCGACCAGCTCGACAACACCCTGCGCCAGTTCCACACGCGCCATCGCGGGATGCGCAAAGCCGTTATCTCCGCAAACGGGGCGCTGACGCTTCAGGTCGCCCGCTCGCTCAAGCGCATTGGCCTGCACTGGGGCAGCGATATCGGTCTGCTGGGGTTTGATGAACTGGAGTGGGCGGAGCTGGCGGGCGTCGGCATTACGACACTCAAACAGCCCACCTGGCAGATTGGCTATGCTGCTGTTGAACAAGTGGTTCGCCGCATTGAAGGCACCAGCGATGCCGTTCGCGAGCAGGTCTTCTCCGGCGAGCTGATCGTTCGCGGCTCCACGGCGCGTTAATTTTCCCTTGTGATACCGATCATAAATTCAACATCGTGACCTTTTCTTTGGAACCGGTTCCATCTAGCGTAATAGTATTGTTATGTTGCGATGGAGTCCGAAGATGGGCAGGAAAATTATGGTGGTCACCGCCGCGTACGGTGCGGAACAGGTGCGACAGGCAGGCGGTCAGCGGGCGATGCTTCCCGTTATTGCAGGCGCAGGGGCAGACGGCGTGGAGATCCGCCGGGAACTGTTCAGCAGCGAAGAGCTGCTGACGCTGCCTGCGCTGGGAGAATCCATTGAGCTGCTCGGCCTGCTGGCGTGCTACTCCGCCCCCGCCGCCCTGTTTATGCCCGACGGCACCCTCAACCCGGATCTGACCCGCTATCTCTCTGAGGCCAGCACCCTGAACGCCCTGTGGCTGAAGGTTTCCCTGGGCCATTTCCGCGACGCGCAGCCTCTCGACGCCCTGCGTAGCCTGCTGAACGCAAGCGGCATGGCGCTGGTCGTGGAGAACGATCAGACCGACTGCGGACAGCTCGCGCCGATGCAGCGCTTCCAGGCCGCCTGTCGGGAAATGGCATTGCCCGTCACGCTGACCTTCGACATGGGCAACTGGCTGTGGGTCGGTGATTCCCCCGAAGAGGCCGCGCGTCACCTTGCCCCTGCGGTGAGCTATATCCACGTGAAAGCCGCCGTGCCGCATAAAGATAACTTCCGCGCCGTGGCGCCGGACCACGCTGATGCGCGCTGGCTGGATCTGCTCGGCCAGCTGCCTGCCGATGCCCCGCGCGGTATCGAGTTCCCGCTGGAAGGGACGGATTTAACCGCCGTTACCCGCCATTACGTCAACCTGCTGCGCGAGGAGTAAACCATGCACAAGACGCTGGATGTCATCACCATCGGCGAGGCCATGGCGATGTTTGTCGCCACTGAAACGGGCGAGCTGAACGCGGTAGAGCACTTTATCAAGCGCGTGGCGGGCGCAGAGCTGAACGTCGCGACCGGCCTGGCGCGTCTCGGCCTGAATGTGGGCTGGGTCAGCCGCGTGGGGGACGACAGCTTTGGCCATTTCGTCCTCGACTCGCTGAAAAAAGAGGGTATTGATGCCGCAGGCGTCACCCTTGATGGACGCTTCCCTACCGGCTTTCAGCTTAAATCTAAGGTCGAAAATGGAACCGATCCCATCGTGGAGTATTTCCGTAAGGGATCGGCCGCAAGCCACCTCTCTGTAGCGGATTACCACGCCGACTATTTCGCCTCCGCGCGCCATCTGCACCTGAGCGGCGTGGCGGCAGCTCTGTCCGCCAGCTCGTATGAACTGCTGGATCACGCGGCAGCCACTCTGAAAGCCCAGGGAAAAACGATCTCTTTCGATCCGAACCTGCGCCCGGTGCTGTGGAAAAGCGAAGAGGAAATGGTCGAGAAGCTCAACCGTCTGGCGTTCAGAGCGGACTGGGTTCTGCCGGGCCTGAAAGAAGGGATGATCCTGACCGGCGAAAGCACGCCGGAAGGCATTGCCGATTTCTACCTGAATAAAGGGGTAAAAGCGGTGGTGCTGAAGACAGGCGCCGATGGCGCATGGTTTAAGACGGCCAACGGCGAACAGGGCGCGGTCGCGGCGGTCAAGGTTGAGAACGTGGTCGACACCGTCGGCGCGGGCGACGGTTTTGCCGTGGGCGTGATTAGCGCCCTGCTGGAAGGCAAAACGCTGCCGCAGGCCGTAGCGCGGGGCAACAAGATTGGCTCGCTGGCCATTCAGGTGCAGGGCGACAGCGAAGGATTACCCACGCGAGCAGAGCTCGGCGTTTAAATGCCCTCTCCCTGCGAGAGAGGGCCAGGGTGAGGGCAGCAAGCCACACCAAATAATTAAACCACCGTGTACCCTACAGACAACGGCGGTAACAACCTCAACAACAGAGGCAAGCCTATGAACAGTTCGACCAATGCAGTAAAACGCTGGTGGTACATCATGCCAATCGTGTTTATCACGTACAGCCTGGCGTATCTTGACCGTGCCAACTTCAGCTTCGCGTCCGCGGCGGGGATCACAGAGGACCTTGGCATCACCAAAGGTATCTCCTCCCTGCTGGGAGCCCTTTTCTTCCTGGGCTACTTCTTCTTCCAGATCCCCGGCGCGATTTATGCGGAACGCCGCAGCGTGCGTAAGCTGATCTTCGTCTGTCTGATCCTGTGGGGCGCCTGCGCGTCACTGACCGGCGTGGTGAACAATATTCCTGCCCTGGCCGCCATTCGCTTTATCCTCGGCGTCGTTGAGGCGGCGGTTATGCCGGCGATGCTGATCTACATCAGCAACTGGTTTACCAAATCTGAACGCTCGCGCGCGAATACCTTCCTGATCCTCGGTAACCCGGTGACGGTACTGTGGATGTCGGTGGTGTCTGGCTACCTGATCCAGTCCTTCGGCTGGCGCGAGATGTTTATCATCGAAGGGGTCCCGGCAGTGATCTGGGCATTCTGCTGGTGGGTGCTGGTGAAAGATAAACCTGCCCAGGCGAAATGGCTTTCCGAAGACGAAAAAGCGGCGCTGCAGGCGCAGCTGGATAAAGAACAGCAAGGCCTGAAGGCGGTACGTAACTACGGTGAAGCCTTCCGCTCGCGCAACGTGATCCTGCTCTGCGCGCAGTACTTTACCTGGAGCATTGGCGTGTACGGCTTTGTGCTGTGGCTGCCGTCGATTATCCGCAGCGGCGGCGAAAACCTCGGCATGGTAGAAGTGGGCTGGCTCTCTTCCGTACCGTACCTGGCCGCGACCATCGCCATGATCGTCGTCTCCTGGGCGTCGGACAAGCTGCAGAACCGAAAATTGTTTGTCTGGCCGCTGCTGCTGATCGCTGCTTTTGCCTTTATCGGCTCGTGGGCCGTGGGTGCAAATCACTTCTGGGCCTCTTATACCCTGCTGGTGATCGCCGGTGCCGCCATGTATGCCCCGTACGGTCCGTTCTTTGCCATCATCCCGGAAATGCTGCCGCGTAACGTCGCGGGTGGCGCGATGGCGCTGATTAACAGTATGGGTGCGCTGGGGTCGTTCTGCGGCTCCTGGTTCGTCGGCTACCTGAACGGTGCCACCGGCAGCCCGTCCGCATCGTACATCTTTATGGGGGTGGCGCTTTTCGCCTCCGTGTGGCTTACTCTGATTGTTAAGCCTGCTAATAATCAACAACACCCTGTCGGCGCACGCCACGCCTGAATCCTTAAAAATCAACGGAGATTAGCATGAAGCCGTCCGTCATTTTGTACAAAGCACTGCCGGAAGATCTGCAGAAACGCCTTGAAGAACACTTCACCGTCACGCTGGTGAAGAACCTGAGCCCGGAAACCGTGGCGCAGCACGCCGAAGCGTTCGCCAGCGCCGAAGGCCTGCTGGGTTCAAGCGAGAAAGTGGATGTCGCCCTGCTGGAGAAAATGCCGAAGCTTCGTGCTACCTCTACCGTTTCCGTGGGTTACGACAATTTCGATGTGGATGCCCTTAACGCCCGCAAGATCCTGCTGATGCACACCCCCCATGCCCTGACGGAAACCGTGGCCGATACGCTGATGGCGCTGGTACTCACCACGGCCCGTCGCGTGGTGGAAGTGGCCGAGCGCGTGAAAGCGGGCGAATGGACAAAAAGCATTGGACCGGACTGGTTCGGCGTGGACGTTAACGGCAAAACGCTGGGCATTGTTGGCATGGGGCGCATTGGGCTGGCACTGGCGCAGCGCGCGCATTTTGGTTTTAACATGCCGATTCTGTATAACGCGCGCCGTCATCACAGTGAAGCCGAAGAACGCTTCAACGCCCGCTACTGCGAGCCGGATACTCTGCTGCAGGAAGCCGATTTTGTTTGTCTGGTTCTGCCGCTGACGGACGAAACGCGTCATCTGATTGGCAAATCCGCATTTGAAAAAATGAAGAAATCCGCCATTTTCATCAACGCGGGTCGTGGCCCGGTGGTAGATGAGAAGGCGCTGATTGAAGCCCTGCAGAACGGTGAAATCCATGCCGCAGGTCTGGACGTGTTTGAACAGGAGCCGCTGCCGGTGGACTCCCCGCTGCTGACAATGCCAAACGTCGTCGCCCTGCCCCACATCGGCTCAGCCACCCATGAGACGCGCTACAACATGGCGGCCACTGCGGTCGATAACCTTATCGCCGCCCTAAGCGGAAAGGTGGAGATAAACTGCGTGAACCCGCAGGTGCAACGATAGAAATGAAAAAACCCGCCAGAAGGCGGGTTTTTGAATTTTGTGCTACTGGGTTGGAAGCTTACAGGCTTACAACGTTACCAGCTGCTGGGCCTTTAGCGCCGCTTTCGATGGTGAAGGACACTATCTGACCTTCGTCCAGAGATTTGTAGCCATCGTTCTGGATAGCAGAGAAGTGTACGAACACGTCTTTAGAGCCATCGTCAGGAGTGATGAAGCCGAAACCTTTATCAGCGTTGAACCATTTTACCAGACCAGTCATTTTAGCAGACATAGAAATTACCTTATTAACAAATATATTGAGCCTTCCGGCTTGATGGATTGCGTTACAGATTTTTAAGCGATGAAGGAAGGGTCACAACGAAGGGTATCTATGGATAACAATCTGGACTGCTTTACTAAACTGCTTTAGGTCTGTGTAACAAACCGACGGGGATAGTTATACCGATGTGGTAGAAGAATGACAAGCGTTATTTTCGATAAGCATAAAAAAAACCCCGCCAGGCGCGGGGTTTTTTCGGTTTATTCTGTGGCCGTGACTGCGGCATTCCAGGCCTGGCTAAAGGCCTGATGCTGGGAGGCCAGCGGCCCAATCAGCGTATTGTACTGGCTTGCCTGCTGGGAGGTCGGGAACTGAATGCCGTTGGCAACAAAGCTCACCTGAGTATCCTGCTGGGCAATAAAGTCGCCCACCTGAACCAGCTGCTGCGTGAAGATTTGCGCGGCCGGAATCAGCGGTTGCAGCGCTTCAGACGGTTTCGTCACCACTTTCTCATACACCTTGTCGAAGACAGGTTTGAGATCGTCACCCTGCTTCAGCGCAGAACGTGACGCGTCAGCCTGCATTTTCGCATTCTGCAACTGCTGGCTCAGCACGCCAAGCGCACCGTTGGACTGGCGAAGCGGTTCACGCTGCGTCATATAATCCTGCGGAACGCGAATGGCGTTCACGCTATCCACTACCGGACGGATACCGGAATCCATCGCCTGGCTCACCTGCTGTGAATAACCATAAAGAATGGCGTAATCGGACACGAAGGGGCCAAACTGTTTTTTCTGATCCGCAGTCAGCGTCGGCAACCGCTCGCCGCTGCGCATCACTGTATTCTGCAGAAAATCGATAAACGCTTTGCGCTGATCGCCTTCTTTATCAAAACACCCACTCAGGCTAACAACCATCAACAACGCCGCAATAGGCGCAAACCAGCGAGAGCAGGACTTTCCTGTCGCCATTTTATTACTCCTTTCACCCAAAAAAGCGCACACCGGCACACGCGTGCCCGACGCTGACAAGGATAGTCCAGGTCAGCCTTGCAAGATACTCTTTTCATGCAAAACGGCTATTGCCGATTTATTTCTTACCATTTACAAAAAAATACCTGCCGAAGCCGACATATGACTAATCAGGTAATTAGCATAACTATCCATATCGCTGAATCGGATAAAGCGATCGTTATCGCACGATTAATCACACCCGTGACGATCCTGGGTTCGTATTAGGGACTATTCTTAACTGGCTCTCTGATGTTCTTGATCACGATGTGAGATTTAAGAGGAGTCCTCAATGGAATATAAAGATCCTGAGTTTGAACTGCTGAGCAGTCTGGAACAGATCATTTTTAAAGACGTACCGCAGGCGATTACCCTGCAACAAAAATCCAATCCCTTTACAGAATATGAGCAATTGCGCAAAGGGACAGGACTGAAAACGGAAGAATTCGCCAGAGCGATGGGTGTCAGCGTGGCTATGGTGCAGGAGTGGGAGTCAAAACGTGAGAAATCCACCCCAACCGAGTTAAGGCTGATGCGCCTGATTCAGGCCAACCCTGCACTCAGCAAACAGATAGCGTAGTGAAGATTGAATGCCCCCGCCTTTGCGGGGGCTTGTGTTTTAAAGGCTCTCGCAACGCCAGCCCGCCTCTTCCCACACCCATTCATGCGTTAACGTTAAGCCTCTTAGAAAAGCCTCATCGTGTGATACCACCAGCAAAGCCCCAGGGAAACCGGCCAGCGCCGCTTCAATGGCCTGGACCGAGGCCAAATCCAGATGGTTGGTCGGTTCATCCAGCAGCAGAAGCTGCGTAGCCTCCGCGCGCCACAGCACGCAGGCCAGGGCGGCCTTAAGACGCTCGCCGCCGCTGAGCTCCGCCAGCGGGAGCGTAACTTTGTCAGCACCCAGTTGAAGCTGCGCCAGACGGGTTCGCAATACCCCCTCTTCAAGAGGCGTATGACTCAGGTTGAGATGCGTCATGACCGACTGCGAAAGATCGAGCCGGGAGAGATGCTGGTCGAGATAAGCGCAGCTGACGGAAACCTTACAGGTACCCGAACGGGGGGCAATCTCGCCGAGGAGGGTTTTTAACAGCGTCGATTTGCCGCAGCCGTTCGGTCCCTTTAACGCCACGCGCATCGGTCCGTCCATCCGCAAGTTGAGCGGAGGAACAGGCACATGCGGCAGCACCAGATCCTCCAGCACCAGTACCTGCTTCCCGTCCGGGATCTGACTCCCCGGCAGGGTGAACATTACCGGGCTATCTTCCTCAACGCGTTCACGCGCCTTATTTACCGCGGCGTTGAGGGCATCATTTTGCTCGCTGTGCTGTTTTTTCCAGGAGCCGATCCGCTCCTTTGCCGCGCCTTTATATTTGACCCGCTCGAACGACGCGATATTCAGGGTATCAACGGTGCGCAATGTCTTTGCCGAACGCCGCTGACTGTCATCATGCTCTTTTTGCATGCGTGCCCGAGTGCGTTTGCGCTCGGTTGCAGCATGTTCCAGCGACGCGCGGGCCGCCTGCTGTTCGGCATCGCGCTGGGTTTGATAATCCGCATAATTCCCGCCGTAGCTGCGCAGGCCCGAGGCGCTCAGTTCAAGGATACGCGGCACCTGCTCCAGAAGTTCGCGGTCATGGGAGGCCACCAGCACGCCGCCCTGAAAACGGCTGAGCTGGTCGTAGAACCACGCCCGGCCCTGTCGGTCCAGATGGTTAGTGGGCTCGTCCAGCAGCATGAAATCGGCTTCAGCCGTAAACGCCCCGCACAGCAGGGCGCGAATGCGCTCGCCGCCGCTGAGTTCACCGGCAGGTTTATCCGGGTCAAACGGTGGAAGCTGCGCATTGCTAAAGGCTTCGCTCAGACGCTCGGCAACATCCCAGTGGCCGTCGAGCAGCTCCAGATCGTCAGGCTGGTAATTGCCGCTGTCGATGCGCTTACGCGCCGCAAAAATAACGTCATACCCGAGCAGTTCAGCAAGCGTCGTCTGCGGAGAAATGACGTGCTGCTGCGCCACATAGACATGCGAGCTAAAGCGTTCAATATGACCGGTAGCCGGTTCGTCCAACCCCGCCAGCAGACGCAACAGACGCGTTTTCCCGCTGCCGTTACGGCCAACCAGCGCGCACAGGGAGGGTTCCAGCGTGAGATTCAGCGGACCAAAAAGTGTATCGCCCGTCGGAAACTGACAGGTGACCTGATGCAAAATAAAAGAAGGGGACTGCGCAAAATGAGCCATAAGCACTCCTGAATGAAATCAAAACATCCCCTGCCGACGCGGTGGCGTTTAGCAAGGATCGAAATTCATCAGTCGTGTTTGTTCATTTTTGGGGGGCGCTCCAGCGTGAGAAAGTTAACGCGATAAGGATAGCGGTAATGTGTTGACGGTTTCAAGGTTAAATTTTGGACGACTTATACTCCCTCTCCCTTTGGGCTGAGGGATCCCCACCAAATATTGTCTGCACAGACGGCCCCCTCTCCCTTGAGGGAGAGGGCTGGGGTGAGGGGGAACATACGGCTGTGGGGGTTGTTCCTTGCTACTCTGTAACGACATGGCCTGTGAACGTGCCAGGGCGGCTCAATCGCCACCGCCATGGCGTCGCTGTAAAACCTCTACCCGCAGTATGCTTCTCATTACGGTAATTTTGCGAGCCTCTTTCCAGAAATGGTAATATCCTCAGCGACATAGCTCAAAACTGTTGCCGCCTGTTTTGATGAGCAGTAAGTTCTCTTCGCACCTGCAAAATCAGGTGCCGGGATTGGAACCCTGAATCACTTCACTGGCGACACAGGCTCTGTGTCGTACGGCCTGTTGCATCTCAATGGCGGGCCGGACAGGGGCGCTGCAAAGCGCGCTGGTGTCAGTGAGGCCAGTCGTTCCAACCTTGTTCGGTTCCGCCACCAGCGAGCCTGGAACCTCCCGTGGCGGAAGATATACCACTCACTGAGGTTATTTTATGTCATTGATTAACTCTTTAATCACCCTGCCCTTCAACCATGCCACCGACTTCACCGAACTGGCGGATAACTGCGAACGTTTTACCGACGCACTGGTCGATTGCGAAGAACCCGCCCCAAAAATGGGCCTTTACGGCAGACTTTATGCCTGTCTGAATCTTCTGCAACCCACGCTTCTGGATCCTGTTCCGGACGCTTTAAAAGCCAGCCTGACCGTGAAGGAACTCCCGTCATGCGTTCCGGCTTTCGAATCCGAATGCGATCAGCTGGGGCGCTACTGTCAGGAGATAACGCAGATGCTGATGAACGGCTCACTGCCGCGACAATCTGAAATCGTGATGGAAGATTTGCTGTGCGAACTGGTCAGC
The DNA here is from genome assembly GCF_053709655.1 of Enterobacter sp. UPMP2060. Taxonomy (NCBI): domain Bacteria; kingdom Pseudomonadati; phylum Pseudomonadota; class Gammaproteobacteria; order Enterobacterales; family Enterobacteriaceae; genus Enterobacter; species Enterobacter sp. UPMP2060. The sequence goes on along the minus strand of NZ_JBSKJQ010000010.1, from coordinate 118,703 downwards.
TACTTTGCCGATAAGCTGAAGGCACCGCGCTGGCTGCAGACGGACGAAGGCACAATCGCGATCGGCTAAACCTGCCGGATGACGCTGCGCTTATCCGGCTCAGAAAAGCCCCATAAAAAAACCCGCCGAAGCGGGTTTTTAGCATTTGTAACAACGGCACATTACTGCAGCAGCGAAATATCCGCTACGCGCAGGAACAGCTCGCGCAGTTTCTCGAGCATGGAGAGACGGTTAATACGCAGTTCTTTATCTTCTACGTTCACCATCACTTTCTCGAAGAAGGCGTCGATAACGTCACGCAGCTCGGCCAGCTCCACCAGCGCTTCCTGGTAGCGACCTTCCGCGAAGTACGGCTCGAGCTTGTCGCGCAGCACCACAACCTGCATCGCCAGAGCGATCTCTTCCGGCTCTTTCAGGGTCGCGGCGTTCACGCGCTCGTTCAGCGTCTCGTCGGATTTCGCCAGAATGTTGGATACGCGCTTGTTGGCCGCGGCCAGGGCAGATGCCGCTTCCAGGGTACGGAAGTGGGAAACCGCCTTCATACGCGCATCGAAATCAGCCGGACGGGTTGGACGACGCGCCAGCACCGCCTGAATAGTGTCAACGGTGTAACCTTCGTCCTGATACCACGCGCGGAAACGACCGAGCATAAAGTCGATCACGTCATCCACAACCTTCGCGTTGGTCAGCTTGTCGCCGTACAGACGCACCGCTTCTTCGGTCAGCGTCTGCAGATCGAGGTTCAGGTTCTTCTCAACGATGATACGCAGCACGCCCAGCGCAGCACGACGCAGCGCAAACGGGTCTTTGTCGCCTTTCGGATGCTGACCGATACCGAAGATACCCGCCAGGGTGTCCATCTTATCGGCAATCGCCACGGCGCAGGCAACCGGGTTGGACGGCAGTTCGTCACCCGCAAAGCGCGGCTGATACTGCTCGTTCAGGGCGACGGCCACGTCTTCCGCTTCGCCATCGTGACGCGCGTAGTGCATGCCCATCACGCCCTGGGTGTCGGTAAATTCGAACACCATGTTAGTCATCAGGTCGCACTTGGACAGCAGGCCTGCACGCGTCGCGTGGTTGACGTCTGCACCGATTTCACGGGCAATCCAGCCGGACAGCTCCGCAATGCGGTCGGTCTTGTCGCGCAGCGTACCCAGCTGCTGCTGGAACAGCACGGTCTGCAGGCGCGGGAGATGATCTTCCAGACGCTTTTTACGGTCGGTATTGAAGAAGAACTCCGCATCTGCCAGACGTGGACGCACCACCTTCTCGTTACCGGAGATAATCTGGATCGGATCTTTCGATTCGATGTTCGCCACGAAGATGAAGTTTGGCAGCAGCTTGCCGTCGTTGGCATAGACCGGGAAGTACTTCTGGTCACCCTTCATGGTGTATACCAGCGCTTCAGCCGGAACGGCCAGGAATTTCTCTTCGAACTTCGCCGTCAGCACAACTGGCCATTCAACCAGAGAGGTGACTTCTTCCAGCAGGCTGTCGCTCAGGTCTGCGTTACCGCCAATCTTGCGCGCCGCGTCTTCCGCGTCCGCTTTGATTTTGGCTTTACGCTGCTCGTAGTCGGCAATGACCTTACCGCGCTCCAGCAGGATCTGCGGATACTGGTCGGCATTGTCGATGGTGAACTCTGGCTCGCCCATAAAGCGATGGCCGCGGATCACGCGATCGGACGCCACGCCCAGAATGGTCGCCGGGATAACGGTATCGCCCAGCAGCAGGGTCACGGTGTGCACCGGACGCACAAAGTGCACGTCAGAGGCGCCCCAGCGCATCAGCTTAGGAATCGGCAGCTTCGCCAGAGAAGTCGCAATCATGTCCGGCAGCAGCGCTTCCGCGCTTTCGCCTTTCACGTGCGCACGGTACAGCAGCCACTCGCCTTTATCCGTGGTCAGACGCTCGGCCTGATCAACGGTGATGCCGCAGCCGCGCGCCCAGCCTTCAGCCGCTTTGCTCGGCTTGCCTTCCGCGTCAAACGCCTGGGCAATCGCCGGGCCACGTTTTTCGACTTCACGATCCGGCTGAGACGCCGCCAGATTTGCCACTTTCAGCGCCAGACGGCGCGGTGCAGCAAACCACTCAATTTTACCGTGTGCCAGGCCAGCGTTATCCAGCTCGGCGGTCACGTTCGCAGCGAAAGATTCAGCCAGGCTGCGCAGGGCTTTTGGTGGCAGCTCTTCGGTGCCGATTTCCACCAGGAAAGTTTTCTCAGACATGGCCGCCTCTTATTTGTTTCGGTTGCACATCGGGAAGCCAAGGGCTTCACGGGACGCGTAGTAAGCTTCTGCAACGGCTTTGGTCAGGGTACGAATACGCAGAATGTAGCGCTGACGTTCAGTCACGGAGATGGCTTTGCGGGCGTCCAGCAGGTTGAAGCTGTGGGCGGCCTTCAGAATACGCTCGTAAGCAGGCAGCGGCAGCGGAGTTTCCAGCGCCAGCAGCTGCTGCGCTTCTTTCTCATACTGCTCGAAGCAGGTGAACAGGAAGTCCACATCCGCGTATTCGAAGTTATAGGTGGATTGCTCCACTTCGTTCTGATGGAACACGTCGCCGTAGGTGGTTTTACCCAGCGGGCCGTCGCTCCAGACCAGGTCGTAAACGCTGTCTACGCCCTGAATGTACATCGCCAGACGTTCCAGACCGTAGGTGATTTCACCGGTGATTGGCTTACATTCCAGACCGCCAACCTGCTGGAAGTAAGTGAACTGGGTCACTTCCATTCCGTTCAGCCACACTTCCCAACCCAGACCCCAGGCACCCAGCGTTGGGTTTTCCCAGTTATCTTCCACGAAACGAATGTCGTGAATGGTTGGATCCATACCCAGCTCTTTCAGCGACCCGAGGTACAGTTCCTGAATGTTGTCTGGTGATGGCTTAATCACCACCTGGAACTGATAGTAATGCTGCAGACGGTTCGGGTTCTCACCGTAACGACCATCGGTCGGACGACGGGAAGGCTGCACATACGCGGTCGCCATTGGCTCTGGCCCCAACGCGCGCAGGCTGGTCATCGGGTGTGAAGTGCCGGCGCCGACTTCCATGTCCAAAGGTTGAACAATGGTACAGCCCTGACGAGCCCAGTAATCCTGTAAGGTCAGGATCAGGCCCTGGAAGGTCTTGGTATCAAACTTTTGCATAGTATTTCGTGCTGGATACGTGTGGTTTTAAATGGAAGGGACCAGTATACCCGCTGGCTGCAAGATATACAGTACGAAACGGGGTTGTTTAGGGAAAATTGGGGAAATAAGCCTTCCGGCCAGAACGCTGACGGCGTCTGGCTGTTGATTATACGAGCAGGCTAGCGCATGGAGAGATGTAAAAACTGACCGTCCGCATCAAACGAGCAGACAAAGCCCTCTTTGCGCGACGTATGTCCCCGCAGCTCATAGCTTCCCTGAAAACGCTCAAACCCGGTGACATCAATTTTCTGTACGTCCGAGTTATAGCGGCGAGCGGCCCGATCTTTACAGAGCGCTTCCATATCCAGTGAACGTTCCGGGCTCATTTTACCCTGCTGCGCTTTTTGCACAGGTGCTTCTTGCGGCGCGCTGCATCCCGCCAGGATGAACAGCAGAAAGAGTGACGCCACACGCTTCATCATCATTTTTATTACCGCCCTGGTCAGTGGCTGTTATTTTTAGTATCAAAGCTTTTATAGATTACGGTCCGGCATTCTGCGAATCTCGCGGCCTCCCTACAAGCCTGCTGAATAAAACTCAGAATTTTCCAAGCGAAGACTTTTGGACAATGGCAGTCACACTCAATTTACAGGGAATACGAGGAACTGATGCAGTCAAAAATTAACTGGATTGATAACCTGCGAGGAATAGCGTGTCTGATGGTGGTCATGATCCACACGACGACCTGGTACGTCACGAATGCCCACAGCATCAGCCCCGTTAACTGGGATATCGCCAATATTCTCAACTCTGCGTCACGCGTCAGCGTGCCGCTGTTCTTTATGATTTCCGGCTTTCTCTTTTTTGGCGAGCGTAGCGCGCAGCCGCGTCACTTCATCCGCATCGCGGCCTGCCTGGGGTTCTACAGCGCCGTTGCCCTGCTCTATATCACGCTGTTCACCTCCATTAACGCCGGGCTATCGCTGAAATACGTGCTGCAAAAACCGGTGTTCTATCACCTGTGGTTCTTCTTCGCCATTATCGTTATCTATCTGGTCTCCCCGCTCATCCAGGTAAAAAACGTCAGCGGTAAAATGCTTCTGGCCCTGATGGTGGTTATCGGCATTGTCGCCAACCCGAATACGCTCTCACAGAAAATCGACGGATTTGAGTGGCTGCCGGTCAATCTCTATATCAACGGCGATACTTTTTACTACGTGCTTTACGGCATGCTGGGGCGCGCCATCGGGATGATGGACACGCAAAAACGCGGGTTGAACTGGCTCTGCGGGGCGCTGTTTATCGCTGGCGTGGCAGTGATTTCACGCGGGACGCTGCACGAATTGCAGTGGCGCGGCAATTTTGCCGATACCTGGTATCTCTATTGCGGGCCGATGGTCTTTATCTGTGCCGTTTCGCTGCTCACGCTTGCCAAAAATACCCTGAACGCGCGCGCCCTTCCCGTGCTGAGTATTATCTCGCGGCACTCTCTCGGGATTTACGGTTTTCACGCGCTGGTGATCCACGCGCTGCGCACGAGAGGCATTGAGCTAAAAAGCTGGCCGGTGCTGGATATCGTCTGGATTTTTGCCGCCACGCTGGCGATCAGCCTGCTGCTGTCGATGCTGCTGCACAAAATAGACGTTCGCCGCTTCGTCAGCTAATGCTTCGCTGCCGGGCTCGATGGTACTGGCGCGGGGAAGAAAACCCCGCCGCCAGTGAAGCCTGCTCCACGCCGCGCCCCTGTAATAGCCACTGCTCCGCCACCGCCAGACGCAGCTGTTCCAGATAATCGCGAACGCTAATCCCTAAATGTGACTGGAAAAGCCGGGTGAGATGACGCGGGCTGACGTGCGCCAGTGCGGCAATGTCAGGCAAGCTCCACGTTTTTTGCGGCTCGGCGGTGAGCGCATCCTGCGCCCGATGAATCGCCGGGTGAAGATGATTGCGATAGCGTAGCCACGGAGAGAGCTGGGGATCGTCACCGGAACGGCGGAACCAGACCACCATCTCACGCGCCACGGTCAGCGCCTTTTCGGGGCCGCACAGGCGGTTAATCATGTGCAGCGCCAGGTCGATGCCTGACGTGATCCCCGCGCTGGTCCAGATATTCTCATCCTGCACAAAGATGCGGTTTTCTTTAATCGTCGCCGTGGGGGCCGCGGTGCGTAAACGGCTAATAACGTCATGATGGGTCGTGCACTGTCGGTTGTTCAGCAGGTCCGATTTCGCCGCCAGTAAGGCCCCTGAACAGACGCACATCACGGTGATTTCCTGGCGCTGGATCTGCGGCTGCAGGCGCATCAGCCAGTGCTGGATCTGCTGCGCCTGTGGCGTTGAGAACTGACTGCGGGAGTCGCTCACACCCGGCAGCACCAGCAGACTACCTTCCGGCAGACGCTCCGGCAGCGGCTGAATGCCGCTCATCGTCAGGCCAATCGACGTCTGAACGTCAGGCTGCGGGCCAATGTAATGCAGGCGAAACGCGTCGCCTGCCAGCACAAAGGTTTCTGCCGGGCCGGTCATGTCTAATGACAGCACCCCGGGCAACATCACGAACCAGACGTCGATGCGCATTACAGTGACTCCAGCGTCTCCGCTACCGTTTTAATCTCGGCAAAACGCCCGGAAAGTACCGTCTCGGTACGATGGCGAATTTCCGCTGCGCTAAGGGTTATCCCCTTGTACGTCATGGGAAACGTCAGCGTTGCCTCACTAACAAAGGTCACAGCATAACCTAGATCGGATGCCACCCGGGCGGTGGTTTCACAGCATTGTTCAGTGCGAATGCCGCAGATAATCAGCTGGTTGATATCACGCTCGCGCAGCCAGCGGTCAAGCCCGGTATCCGTAAACGCATTATGGACGTGTTTCTGGAAAACCACATCCGGCTGATGACGTAAAAAGGCCATCGGTTTGACATAGCCGCTTTCGAGGGTAAAAGGACCGTCTTCATCAACGTGAAAAATATCAACGACCGGAATATTGTGCGCCTGGCAGCCTTCGATCAGCCCCAGCATCGCCTGCTGAAAGGCAGGAATTTCGTCCTCCTGCCAGTAATTGCGGTGATGGAAGGACTGCTGAGTATCGATGTTGATTAATGCAATGCGTGACATGATAAATCTCCTCGCCAGTGGGTGTAACACCATACTGGCAAGGAAATGAAGGCACGCACAGACCAAAAAAGGACATCCTCGTGCCTCTCCCGGACAAGCGGTTTTAAGACATCAGCGGCAGCAGCTGCTGGTAGATTTTGCGGAACACGTCGCGCCTCTCCGCGTACCCCGCATGGCGCGCCGCGTCAGGCAAATGCGCCTGTTCAAGCGTAAGCTGCGGCAACAGTTGCGAAAGCGGTTGTTCCGGATGAATGGCTATCTGCGCCAGTCGCGCGGCACCGAGCGCGGGCCCGACGTCCCCTCCGGTGCGGAAATCCAGCTGCAACCCGCTGATATCAGACAGCATCTGTCGCCAGTAAGGGCTTCGCGCACCGCCGCCAATCAGGGTGACGCTCGTCGGTTTCAGGCCGCAGTCGTGCACCACGTCCATCCCGTCGGCCAGCGCATAGCCCACGCCTTCCAGAACCGCACGCGCCAGCTCTGCCGGGCCATGTTGATGGGTTAAGCCAAAGAACACCCCTTTCGCTTCCGGGTTGTTGTGCGGGGTACGCTCGCCGGAAAGATACGGTAAAAACCAGACGGTACCCGCAGCGTCATCCGCCTGCTGGGCTGCGGAAATGAGCGCCGGAACGTCGGCCATGCCGGTGAGTTTTGCCGCCCAGTCCAGGCAGGATGCCGCGCTGAGCATCACCGACATCAAATGCCATTTCCCGGGAAGGGCATGACAGAAACTGTGCACAGCGCTTTCAGGATTACTGCGATACCCGTCGCTGACGGCAAAATAGACGCCAGACGTTCCCAGCGACAGCATCGCCTGCCCCGCCTCAACCATGCCGACACCGACAGCGCCCGCCGCGTTATCGCCGCCCCCGGCCACCACCGGTACGGCAGGCATATTCCAGCGCTCAGCAACGGCTGGCAGCAGCGCGCCTGTCACCTCACAGCCTTCGTACAGCGTTGGCATATGTTCCCGGGTCAGATAGCATGCATCCAGCATCGCCTCGCTCCAGTCGCGCTTCGCCACGTCGAGCCACATGGTGCCGGCGGCATCGGACATGTCGCTGGCGAAATCGCCCGTTATGCGAAAACGCAGATAGTCTTTCGGCAGCAGGACTTTCGCCACCTGACGGAAAATCTCCGGTTCGTGGCGCTGCACCCACAGCAATTTGGGCGCAGTAAAGCCGGGCATCATCAGGTTGCCGGTAATCTCCCGGGAATTGGGCACGCGTTCCTCAAGAAGCGCGCACTCTTCCGCACAGCGGCCATCGTTCCAGAGGATCGCTGGACGCAGCACGCGCTGCTGGCTGTCGAGCAGCGTAGCGCCGTGCATTTGTCCGGCAATTCCCAGCGCTTTCACGTCACGAAGGCTGTGCTGCTCACCTAAGGCTTTAATTGCGCGATCCGTCGCCTGCCACCACTGCTCCGGATCCTGTTCTGACCACAGCGGATGCGGACGTGAAACCTGCAGCGTTTCCGTCTGCGTTGCTAACACGTCGCCCTGCTCGCTCAACAGGATGGCTTTCACACCCGATGTGCCAAGATCGATCCCGATATACATTACGGTGACTCCTTTAACAGAAATGCCCGGTGGCGCTAACGCTTACCGGGCCTACGTGCATCTTCAGCTCAATCACTTATCAAACAGATAGTGGTTTACGAGATTTTCCAGCAGTTCCTGGTGCCCGCTCTGGTGCTGCGGCGCCAGCTGCTGTTGTTCAGCGTACTTCGCAATTTCCGCCAGCGATAACTGACCTTTCAAGATTTGCTGGCCCAGCTCACTGTTCCAGCCGCTGTAACGCTTCGCTACGCGTTTATCCAGCTCGCCGTCTTCAATCATACGAGCCGCCACTTTCAGCGCCAGCGCCATGGTGTCCATCGCGCCAATGTGGCCGTAGAACAGATCGTATTTGTCGGTGCTCTGACGACGCACCTTGGCGTCAAAGTTCAGGCCGCCGGTGGTGAAACCGCCCGCTTTGACGATTTCGTACATCACCAGCGCATTCTCTTCCACGCTGTTCGGGAACTGATCGGTGTCCCAGCCCAGCTGTGCATCGCCACGGTTCGCATCGACAGAGCCGAAAATGCCCAGCGCAATGGCAGACGCGATCTCGTGATGGAAAGAGTGGCCCGCCAGCGTGGCGTGGTTGGCTTCAATGTTCACTTTGATCTCTTTTTCCAGACCGAACTGCTTCAGGAAGCCATACACCGTCGCCACGTCGTAGTCATACTGATGCTTGGTCGGTTCCTGCGGTTTCGGCTCAATCAGCAGCGTGCCGCGGAAGCCGATTTTGTGCTTATGGTCGACAACCATCTGCATAAAGCGGCCAATCTGCTCGCGCTCCTGACGCAGGTCGGTGTTCAGCAGCGTTTCATAACCTTCACGGCCACCCCACAGGACATAGTTCTCGCCACCCAGCTGATGCGTAGCGTTCATTGCCGTCACCACCTGCGTGGCTGCCCAGCTAAACACTTCCGGATCCGGATTGGTTGCCGCGCCCGCGCCGTAGCGTGGGTTGGTGAAGCAGTTTGCCGTGCCCCAGAGCAGCTTCACGCCGCTTTGCTGCTGTTTCGCCGCCAGTACATCCACCATCTGCGCAAAATTGTTCAGATACTCTTTCAGCGACGCGCCTTCCGGCGACACGTCCACGTCATGGAAGCAGTAGTACGGTACGTTCAGCTTGTGGAAGAACTCAAATGCGACATCGGCTTTGCGCTTTGCCAGCTCAATGGCCTCACCCGGCTGCTGCCACGGGCGGTCAAAGGAACCCACGCCAAACATATCGGCGCCGTTCCAGCAGAAGGTATGCCAGTAACAGGCGGCAAAGCGCAGATGATCTTCCATGCGCTTACCCAGCACCAGCTCATCCGGGTTGTAGTGACGAAATGCTAAAGGATTGGTCGTTTTTGGGCCTTCGTAACGAACACGATCGAGTTGGTCGAAATAAGCTTGCATATTGAGCTCCATAATCAGGGTATGCGGCGAGTCGTTGATACAGGAGTAATAGTGAATAGACATTTTGGGTTGCTCAATTACGTTATTTCACACTGCTATTGAGAGAATGCACAACTGTGCGCTGGCTCGCAAAATAATGCGCAGACAAACTATTTTTCGGCGCGTATTCCAGAATCAAATGTAATTAAGACGTTACGTATTTTAAAATCCGATCGCGGTCATAAATTTAGAAATAAACCAAATATCATAATGAGAAGATAAAAATCTGTAATTGCCAGCCCGCCTTTCCGCGTTAAAAATTTGCTGCGTCTCAGTAGTGAATGTTTCTTTTATCTCAGCAACACATACCCCTACAAAAAGGCCTAATAATTATGAAGATAAAGAACCTGACTCTAACGCTCTGCACTACGCTTCTCCTTGCAAGCTTTGCAGGACATGCCAAAGAGGTCAAAATTGGCATGGCGATTGACGACCTGCGCCTGGAGCGCTGGCAAAAAGATCGCGATATTTTTGTGAAGAAAGCAGAATCTCTCGGCGCAAGCGTGTTTGTTCAGTCGGCTAACGGCAACGAAGAAACACAAATGTCGCAGATCGAGAATATGATCAACCGTGGCGTCGATGTTCTGGTCATTATCCCCTATAACGGCCAGGTATTAAGTAACGTGGTGAAAGAAGCCAAACAGGAAGGCATAAAAGTCCTGGCCTATGACCGCATGATTAATAATGCGGATATTGATTATTATATTTCGTTCGACAATGAAAAAGTCGGGGAATTACAGGCGCAAAGCCTGATCGACAAAGTGCCTCAGGGCAATTATTTCCTGATGGGCGGCTCTCCGGTAGATAACAACGCCAAACTGTTCCGCGAAGGGCAAATGAAAGTCCTTAAACCGTACATCGACAACGGGAAAATTAAAGTGGTTGGCGATCAGTGGGCCGACGGCTGGCTGCCAGAAAACGCGCTGAAAATTATGGAAAACGCGCTGACGGCCAACAACAACAAAATTGATGCGGTTGTGGCCTCCAACGATGCCACTGCAGGCGGGGCTATCCAGGCCCTGAGCGCACAGGGGCTGGCCGGAAAAGTCGCCATTTCAGGACAGGATGCCGATCTCGCTGGCGTAAAACGCATTATCGCAGGCACCCAAACCATGACGGTCTACAAACCGATTACCCAGCTGGCCAATACGGCGGCGGAAATCGCCGTGGAGCTGGGCAATGGCAAACAACCTAAAGCAGACGCAACGCTGAATAACGGCCTGAAAGACGTTCCGGCTCGCCTGCTCACGCCGATTGAAGTCAATAAAGAGAACATTGACGCCACCGTGGTTAAAGACGGTTTCCACAAGAAGAGCGAACTGTAATCCGGCGCGGCCCCTGCTCTGCGGGAGCGCATCACGTTGTACTGTTCTTCCCTCGGGTTATGTGGAGCGGTTATGCCCTATTTACTTGAAATGAAAAGCATCACCAAGCGCTTCGGCACGGTGAAAGCCGTCGATAACGTTAGCCTCCGGTTGAACCCCGGCGAAGTGGTTTCACTGTGCGGCGAGAACGGCTCGGGCAAGTCGACGCTGATGAAAGTGCTGTGCGGGATCTACCCACACGGCAGCTACGAAGGCGAAATCGTCTTTGCCGGTGAAGTGATTCAGGCGACACACATCCGCGATACCGAACGCAAAGGCATCGCCATCATCCACCAGGAGCTGGCGCTGGTGAAGCATCTCACCGTGCTGGAGAACATCTTTCTCGGTGCCGAAATTTCCCACCGCGGCGTGCTGGATTACGACACCATGACGCTCCGCTGCGAAAAGCTGCTGGCGCAGGTGAGCCTCAACATTTCACCGGATACCCGCGTGGGGGATCTGGGCCTGGGTCAACAGCAGCTGGTCGAAATAGCGAAGGCGCTAAATAAACAGGTCAGGCTGCTGATCCTTGATGAGCCAACGGCCTCGCTTACCGAACAGGAAACCGCGGTTCTGCTCAACATCATCCGCGATCTGCAAAACCACGGCATCGCCTGTATCTACATTTCGCACAAGCTGAACGAGGTCAAAGCCATTTCGGACACCATCTGCGTGATCCGCGACGGGCAGCACATCGGCACGCGTGAAGCCGCGGGCATGAGCGAAGATGACATCATCACCATGATGGTGGGCCGCGAGCTGACGGCGCTCTACCCGAATGAGCCTCACGCTAAGGGCGATGAAGTGCTGCGCGTGGAAAACCTGACCGCGTGGCACCCCGTTAACCGCCACATCAAGCGCGTCAATAACGTCTCGTTTTCCCTTCACAGCGGTGAAATTCTTGGGATTGCCGGCCTCGTCGGTGCCGGACGCACCGAAGCCGTACAGTGCCTGTTTGGCGTGTGGCCGGGGCGCTGGGAGGGCACGGTTTATATCGACGGCCAGCCGGTGAAAATCGACAACTGCCAGCAGGCGATTGCCCACGGTATTGCCATGGTGCCGGAAGATCGTAAGAAAGACGGCATCGTACCGGTGATGGCGGTGGGTAAAAACATTACGCTTGCGGCACTCGATCGGTTCTCCGGCGCGCTGAGCAGCCTGGACGACGCCGCCGAGCAGCAGTGCATCCTCCAGTCGCTTGCCCGGCTGAAGGTCAAAACCTCCTCGCCGGAACTGGCGATTGGCCGTCTGAGCGGGGGAAACCAGCAGAAGGCGATTCTGGCGCGCTGCCTGCTTCTCAATCCACGCATATTAATTCTTGATGAGCCAACGCGCGGGATTGATATCGGTGCCAAATATGAAATCTACAAACTGATTAATCAGCTTGTACAGCAAGGGATTGCCGTCATTGTCATTTCGTCTGAATTACCCGAAGTGCTCGGACTGAGCGACCGCGTGCTGGTCATGCATGAGGGAAAACTGAAAGCCAACCTGATTAACCAGAACCTGACGCAGGAGCAGGTGATGGAAGCCGCTTTAAGGAGCGAACGTCATGTCGAAAAGCAATCCGTCTGATATCAAAGTCGCTGTTCCGACGCCCGGTGCGTTCGCGGGCTTAAAAGCGCTTAACCTGCAGGTTTTCGTGATGATCGCGGCCATTATCGTCATCATGCTCTTCTTTACCTGGATGACCGATGGCTCGTACTTAAGCGCACGTAACGTCTCTAACCTGCTCCGCCAGACCGCCATCACCGGCATTCTGGCGGTGGGCATGGTGTTCGTGATTATCTCCGCGGAGATCGACCTGTCGGTCGGGTCGATGATGGGTCTCCTCGGCGGCGTGGCGGCGATTTTTGACGTCTGGCTCGGCTGGCCGCTGCCGCTGACCGTGGCGGTCACGCTGGTGCTGGGTCTGGTACTGGGAGCCTGGAACGGCTGGTGGGTTGCCTACCGTAAGGTGCCATCGTTCATTGTCACCCTGGCAGGGATGCTGGCCTTTCGCGGGATCTTAATCGGCATCACTAACGGCACCACCGTCTCCCCGACCAGTGCAGCCATGTCGCAGATTGGCCAGAGTTACCTCTCGGATACCGTGGGCTTTACCATCGGTTTGGTGGGGTTGCTGGGGTTTGTCGCGTGGCAGTGGCGTGGACGCATGCGCCGTCAGGCGCTGGGGCTGGCTTCTCCAGCGTCAACGTCGGTAGTGGGGCGTCAGGCGCTCACGGCGGTCATTGTGCTGGGCGCCATCTGGCTTTTAAACGACTATCGCGGTGTCCCGACACCCGTCCTGCTGCTGGCGCTTTTACTGCTGGCAGGTATGTTTATGGCGACGCGCACCGCGTTTGGCCGCCGTATTTATGCCATTGGCGGCAACCTTGAAGCTGCCCGTCTCTCGGGTATCAATGTCGAACGTACCAAGCTGGCGGTTTTCGCCATTAACGGCCTGATGGTCGCTATCGCCGGGTTGATCCTTAGCTCGCGTCTGGGCGCCGGCTCGCCCTCCGCCGGTAACATCGCCGAGCTGGATGCTATCGCCGCCTGCGTCATTGGCGGCACCAGCCTCGCAGGGGGTATCGGGAGCGTGGCGGGCGCGGTCATGGGGGCATTTATCATGGCGTCGTTGGATAACGGGATGAGTATGATGGACGTCCCGACGTTTTGGCAGTATATCGTCAAGGGGGCCATTCTTTTACTGGCAGTCTGGATGGACTCGGCCACCAAGCGACGGGCCTGATAACCGTATTGTGACTTAATTGGGAAGTGAGCCATGTTTGAAAAGCGTCACCGCATTACGTTGTTATTCAATGCCAATAAAGCCTACGACCGTCAGGTGGTGGAAGGCGTTGGTGAATATTTGCAGGCGTCGCAATCCGAATGGGATATTTTTATTGAAGAAGATTTTCGCACCCGTCTGGAGAACATCAAAGACTGGCTGGGCGATGGCGTCATCGCCGACTATGACGATCCCATCATTGAGCAGCTGCTGACCGACGTCGACGTCCCGATTGTAGGCGTCGGCGGCTCTTACCATGCGCCCGAACACTATCCGCCGGTCCATTATATTGCCACCGATAACCATGCCCTGGTCGAGTCCGCCTTTCTTCATTTAAAAGAGAAAGGCGTCCATCGCTTCGCGTTTTATGGTTTACCAGCCACCAGCGGCAAGCGCTGGGCCGTTGAGCGAGAACACGCGTTTTGCCAGCTGGTCGCACAGGAGAAGTATCGCGGCGTGGTGTACCAGGGGCTGGAGACCGCACCAGAAAACTGGCAGCACGCGCAAAACCGCCTGGCGGACTGGCTGCAAACGCTGCCGCCGCAAACCGGTATTATCGCCGTGACGGACGCTCGCGCGCGGCACGTGCTGCAGGTCTGCGAACATTTACACATTCCTGTGCCCGAAAAGCTGTGCGTGATTGGCATTGATAACGAAGAACTGACCCGCTATCTTTCTCGCGTGGCGCTCTCCTCCGTTGCTCAGGGCACGCGTCAGATGGGCTATCAGGCGGCGAAGCTGCTGCATCGTCTGCTCGATAAAGAATCTCTGCCGCTTCAGCGTTTGCTCGTGCCTCCTGTCCGCGTCGTGGAACGTCGCTCAACCGATTATCGCTCCTTAAGCGACCCGGCCGTCATTCAGGCCATGCACTACATTCGCAACCACGCCTGCAAAGGGATAAAGGTCGATCAGGTACTGGATTCGGTGGGCATTTCGCGTTCGAATCTGGAGAAGCGTTTTAAAGAAGAGGTGGGCGAAACTATTCATGCCGTCATCCATGCTGAAAAGCTGGAGAAAGCACGCAGCCTGCTCATTTCCACGTCGCTGTCGATCAACGAAATCTCGCAGATGTGCGGTTACCCGTCTCTGCAATATTTCTATTCCGTGTTTCGCAAGGAGTATGAGACCACGCCGAAGGAGTATCGGGATCGCTACAGCGAGGTGCTGATATAGAAAAGAAAACGCCTTCCAGTGGAAGGCGTTTTTTTAGATTACATATGGGCGGCGATTAAACGCTGGTTATCCTGGTACATGGCGAACAGATAGTTGTTATAGCTCTGTCCCTTTGTCGAATAACCTTTCAGCTTGTGGATCATCGTACTAGCCGTCACTTCCTGGTCCGCTTTACGCAGCTGAGCGCGTGATTTACGGAAAGATGAGTAGGCCGGATGCGTGTTCAGATTCACCACGTAGGCGCTGACGGAATCTTTCACAGATTCAAACTGCGAATAGCCTTTCACCTTGCCAGGGGCATTATTACAACGACCTTTCACACATTTCATGCCGAAAAGGTTGTTGTTGCTACGCGCAAGCTTAGAAGTACCCCAGCCGCTTTCGGCAGCAGCCATGGTCGCAACCATGCTGCCCGGGATGATATCCACACGCTCAAGGAGAGCATTCCACGGCACACGACGGGTGTTACCGTTCCAGCTCAGCTTGTAGCGCTTCGTGATATCTTTCAGACGCGCGCGCTCTGACGGCGACCAGCGGCTATCGTACTGTTTGGAAATCAGCCAGTTACGATCCGCAGTAATCGCGGCATTTTGACTCGTGATGTAAGGCATTACCGTCCGGAGAAACGCTTTTTTCCTTGGTGTTCCGGAAGGGTATTTTCGCAAATCAGGAAGTGAACTACTCTTTGCACTATTGCGAGAATACTCTTGTTTACTGCTAACCTTACTACTTGTCGTCTTTATTACGTGGGCTTTCTTACTCGTTGTATCCGTGTGCGTCTTCGCAAGCACCTCACCCGAAAATGCCGTGGTGAGTAACATGAGTATCGCAGCCCCATATCGTCGAATGGGAGTCGATATCATTAGGTCTCCTGGTCGGATGTAATCATCCCAACACCTTATTTTTTTCACAAATTTGAGAGCGGAATCTCAAATCATATCAAAAATAGACTTCAAGAGCACGTATAGAAATAGTCCAATTCCGAAACTATGTCACCTGAAACTTGCTCATAAAAACATCATTCCACAAAAACTGTGTGCGCTATCGCAGATAACTGCCTAATTTTGCGCGAGATCACTCATCCTCACGCTTCCTCCCGGCAGAAAGCGGCAGGGGATGAGTTTTTGCCCCTCGCCTGATGGCACACTGGTCAAAAATGCCGCGACAGGAAAAAGGAATGAAACGTACCGCATTAGCCTTTCTGATGTTACCCGCACTGGCGCATGCCGACTGGTCATCGCCGGGGTTTAGCGCATTTAGCGCCGAAGGCACCGGGGTCTTCACCAGCCAGGCAAAGCTTGCGAAGGGTACGCGTCCTCTGACGCTGAGTTTTGACAAGACGTGCTGGCAGCCTGCGGACGCGATAAAACTCAATGAGATGCTGTCGCTCAAGCCCTGTGACGGCACGCCGCCGCAGTGGCGTCTTTTCCGCGACGGTGACTACCAGATGCGGATTGATACCCGCTCCGGCACGCCCACCCTGCTGCTGACGATTCAGAGTGCCGCAGAACAGCCGGTTGCAAACGTCATCCGCCAGTGTCCGAAGTGGGACGGTAAACCGCTGTCGCTGGACATCGGCGATACCTTCCCGGAGGGCTCCGTCGTGCGCGACTACTACAGTAAACAGACGGCGACGGTGCAGAATGGAAAAATCACCCTGCAGCCAGCCGCCCACAGTAACGGCCTGCTGCTGCTTGAGCGCGCCGAAACCGACAAGCCCGCGCCGTTTAGCTGGCAAAACGCCACCGTCTATTTTGTGCTGACCGACCGTTATGTGAATGGTGACCCGGGCAACGACAACAGCTACGGTCGCCACAAAGACGGTATGCAGGAGATTGGCACCTTCCACGGCGGGGATCTCAGAGGACTTACCGGCAAGCTCGATTATTTACAGCAGCTGGGAGTGAATGCGCTCTGGATAAGCTCCCCGCTTGAGCAGATCCACGGCTGGGTAGGCGGTGGCACCAAAGGTGATTTCCCGCATTACGCCTATCACGGCTACTACACCCAGGACTGGACGAAGCTCGACGCCAACATGGGAACCGAAGATGATTTACGCCATCTTGTCGACGAAGCGCACAAGCGCGGGATCCGCGTTCTGTTCGATATCGTCATGAACCACGTTGGCTATGCCACGCTGGCAGACATGCAGGAATTTCAGTTTGGTGCCCTGTACCTTCAGGGTGATGAGCTGAAAAAGACGCTGGGAGAACGCTGGACGGACTGGAAGCCGGGCGCGGGCCAAAGCTGGCACAGCTTTAACGACTACATCAACTTCAGCGACAAAGCCGCATGGGAAAAATGGTGGGGTAAAAAATGGATCCGCACGGACATCGGCGATTACGACAACCCCGGCTTCGACGATTTGACCATGTCGCTGGCATTTCTGCCGGATTTGAAAACGGAATCCACGACGCCTTCCGGATTGCCTAACTTTTACCAACACAAGCCCGACACCCACGCGAAGGCCATCCCCGTATATACCCCGCGCGATTATCTGACCCACTGGCTCAGCCAGTGGGTACGTGACTACGGCATCGACGGTTTCCGGGTGGATACGGCGAAACACGTTGAGCTTGCGGCCTGGCAACAGCTGAAAGACCAGGCAAGCCAGGCGCTGGCCGCCTGGAAAGGGGCGAACCCGGACAAAAAGCTCGACAACGCACCGTTCTGGATGACCGGGGAATCCTGGGGCCACGGGGTGATGCAAAGCGATTATTACCGCCACGGTTTTGATGCGATGATCAACTTTGACTATCAGGAGCAGGCGGCAAAAGCGGTGGATTGCCTGGCCGATATGGATCTCACCTGGCAGCAGATGGCGGAAAAGCTGCAAAGCTTCAACGTGCTGAGCTATCTCTCATCACACGATACGCGTCTGTTCCGCGAAGGAGGCCAGCGCGCGGCGGAGCTGCTTCTGCTGGCTCCGGGCAGCGTACAAATCTATTACGGTGATGAATCCGAGCGTCCGTTCGGTCCGACGGGTTCTGATCCATTACAGGGCACCCGGTCAGATATGAACTGGCAGGACGTCACGGGCAAGCAGGCCCTAACCGTCGCCCACTGGCAAACGCTGGGCCAGTTCCGCGCCCGCCACCCGGCGATTGGTGAAGGCAAACAAACCACGCTGTCGCTGAACGAGGGGTATGGATTCGTGCGCGAGCATAATGGCGATAAGGTGATGGTGGTATGGGCAGGTAATCAATAACGGCACACTCCAGTTCCCTCTCCCTGTGGGAGAGGGTTAGGGTGAGGGGAAACCCACCAGAACTATTCACTACACAAATACACTTCCGCCCTATAAAACAACAAATCCGACCACATCACCCGATTTGCACCAGCACGGTGCTAGCGTTATGGTTACCCACTTTCAAAATAAGCTCGACAGATCACCTGCTATGACGTTTTCACTTTTCGGCGACAAATTTACCCGCCATTCAGGCATTACTCGCCTGATGGAGGATCTCAACGACGGGCTGCGCACACCGGGCGCAATCATGCTCGGCGGCGGAAACCCGGCTCAAATCCCGGAGATGAATACCTATTTCCAGACGCTGCTCGCTCAGATGCTGGAAAGCGGCAAAGCAACCGATGCGCTTTGCAATTACGACGGCCCGCAGGGTAAAACCGAACTGCTGGCACTCCTCGCCGAAATGCTGCGTGACGAGCTGGGTTGGGATATCGAACCACAGAATATTGCACTGACAAACGGCAGTCAGAGCGCGTTTTTCTACTTGTTTAACCTGTTCGCAGGGCGTCGCGCCGACGGCACCACCAAAAAAGTGCTGTTCCCGCTGGCACCAGAGTATATCGGCTACGCCGATTCCGGCCTGGAAGAGGATCTGTTCGTCTCCGCGCGCCCGAACATCGAGCTGCTGCCTGAAGGCCAGTTCAAATATCACGTCGATTTTGAACACCTGCATATTGGTGAAGAGACGGGCATGATCTGCGTATCGCGCCCGACTAACCCAACGGGCAACGTGATCACCGACGACGAACTGATGAAGCTGGATGCGCTGGCGAATCAGCACGGCATTCCGCTGGTGATCGATAACGCCTACGGCGTGCCGTTCCCGGGCATTATCTTCAGCGAAGCACGTCCGCTGTGGAACCCGAACATTGTCCTGTGCATGAGCCTCTCTAAGCTGGGTCTGCCGGGCAGCCGCTGCGGCATCATCATCGCCAACGAGAAAATCATCACCGCCATTACCAATATGAACGGCATTATCAGCCTTTCACCGGGCGGCATTGGCCCGGCGATGATGTGTGAAATGATTAAGCGCAACGACCTGCTGCGTCTGTCGAATGACGTGATCAAGCCATTCTATTACCAGCGCGTTCAGGAGACGATTGCGATACTTCGCCGCTATTTGCCGGAAGAACGCTGCCTGATCCACAAACCAGAAGGAGCAATTTTCTTGTGGCTGTGGTTTAAGGATTTGCCTGTCACCACCGAACTGCTCTACCAGCGCCTGAAAAAGCGCGGCGTTCTGATGGTACCGGGCGATTATTTCTTCCCGGGACTGGATAAGCCGTGGCCGCATACGCACCAGTGCATGCGCATGAACTACGTACCCGATCCGGAAAAAATCGAAGCGGGTGTTAAAATTCTCGCCGAAGAAATTGAAAAAGCCTGGCACGAAGGCAATTGTTAAATATTAAGGCTCTTCGGATGAAGAGCCTTATTTTTTATCGTGATCTATATATTTTATAAAGGATATATCCTTCAGCTTTATCCCCCCATTATTTAAAGGGATTATTTAGGATAATTCCTGTTGTTTTAATGGCACTATAGTAATTCAAAAATAATTAAGTAGACGTTAAATAATAACTTAATTAACTCATTGTTATATAAGATTTAAAACAAACAACGCTGGTAAAAAAATATCCTCGAAGCGAGTCTGTGTGCATTTTTAAAATACTGCATATACTCACTAATACGCCGCTCGGCGTTCTATTGCGTGGAGTATTTTTATGCTACCTAATAATGCTAGTCGCATCAGCGTAATTGCTGCTGCGGTACTGCTCGCGTTCTCTCTTTCTGCCTGCAGTGGAAGCGGTGGCGGATCTCACTCAACAGCCAAAAATAACCCTGCAACCGGAAGTAATACCGGCTCGGGTGATGGAAGTGGCACAACGGCTAATAATGGTGGTTCAGGCAGTAACGGATCTGGCTCAGGTTCAGGGACAGGCTCGGGCTCAGGCTCAGGAACGGGAACCGGAGGTAACGGCAGCGGAGGGACCGGAACGGGCAGTGGCGGCACAACCACTGCAGGCGTGAATACTGTGCTGGGTGATGCCGGTAAAACGGTGACCAGCGTCGGCTCTACGGTGGACAGTCTGGGAAGCCAGATCCCGACAAATAATCCTGTCACATCAACCGTTTCAACCACCGTCAGTGGTGTTGGCAGTGCCGTCTCTACCGTGGGAACAGGCGTCACCTCCGGCATTGGCGATCCGGGCAACGCGAACGGTGTCGGTACGACGGTTCAGGGCGTGACCACGTCGGTCACCTCATTGGGCAATACCGTCTCTACGGTAGGCACGGGCCTGGCAAGTTCGACATCGGGAACACCGGTTAGCGGCGTAACAGGCCTGACGGGCAGCGTGGTAAACAGTACCGGGCAGTTAGTCAGTAACACCGGCACAGGTTTAACCAACACGGTCAGTAGCCCTGCGGTAGCTCAGGTAACAACCGATACGACGACTGTGGTGAACAAGACGCTGGGCGGAGTACAAGGCGTGACGCAAAGCGTGGGCACCACAACAGGTCTGGGTACTCCGGTCAACGGCCTGCTGACGCAAGTAGGAAACACCGTGAGCGGCGTAGGCACCAACGTTAGCAGCAGTAATAGCGGGCTTAGCGGCGTAGGTCAGGTCGTTCAAAACGTCGGCCAGACGGTGACGGATACCGGTACGCTAGTGAAACCCGCCACCTCGACGACCGGAGGAGGATCAGGCTCTCTCACAGCTAATGCAAATGTGGCGGCCACGAACAACAGCCTGGGTGCGACGGTCAATACAACCCTCAATACCCTGACGTCGGGCGTTACCGCCAGCACAACAACACGTTAACCACCGGTCTACTGACGCCAAAACAGTAAAACGGTTATTGCCTTTCTGCGCCCCTGCTTCAGGGGCGCTTCGTACAGCGACACTCCCCCTAACCGGGAATGATGAACAGGGATAGCGCGATGAAAAACCATTTCCTTTTTTCGCTGACGGGGCTGGTTGTGTTGAGCATGGCCCGCGCCGATACACTGCCCTCTATTATTAACCCTGATAACCCGGCGCAAGTTTCTCGTAACGTTGCCCCAGAACAGACTGAGACCGTCCCACAGCCGAAAGTCAAAATAGAAAAACCGCAGTCAACGCTGACGCCTGAAACGCCCATTACCATTCATCACATTCAGTTTATTGGCGGCACGCGTTATCCCTTGCAGGAATTACTTAACCCCTTCAGGCCTTACGCCGGAAAAACCGTGCCGCTAAAAACGCTTACGGGGCTGGTAAATGATATTACGGCGCGCTACAAGGCCGACGGTTTTCCGCTCTCCTATGCCTGGCTGCCCGATAATAATTTCCAGCAGGGAAATATTAAAATTGTCCTGGTCGAAGGGTACGTGGCGCACAGCGACATAACCAGTAACAACCCCAATATCGCCGCGCGCCTTAAACGCTTGTCAGAAAAAATCATGGCGGAAAAACCGCTGTCTCAGGATACGTTCGATCGCTATAGCCAGCTGATGACCCGCACCCCGAACGTTCCGGTCACGGCCAACGCGCAGCTGCCAACCAATATCTATGGCGCGGCGGCGATGCAGATAACCGGTAATGAGGAGCGGAGCTGGAATATCGCCTCCACGATCGACACCCGTAAAGGGCAAGATTTAATGATGCTGAACGGAACGCTCAGCAATCTGACAAGCTATGGCGATCAGCTTGGCGTGGCTACGCTTATACCGTTAGATAGCAACACGCGAAAAAACTATGTGGGTCTGAACTGGCAGCAGTTTTTAAACGATGAAGGGCTGACGATGCAGATCAAAGGCAGCTATTACCGTGAAAATCCGCGGGATTTTTCCCCCCTGCTCACTTTGCCCAATAATATTCAGGTCGATTCGAAGCAAAAAACAACGCAATACAACGGCGGCGTCGCGTTTGGCTATCCATTGCTGCTGACGCAAAAATCACAAATTAATCTGACCAGCGGTTTTGATTATACCGACCGCCAGGATGACTATGCCCTGCAGGCCAGACTGCAGGGCAAAACCTACAGTCTGGACTCCGTCAACCAACACGCGCGTTATCCGGCGCTGGAAGTGGGTATCAATGGTGCACATCAATTCACAACCGCCAGCATCAGCGGCAGACTCAACGTACGACAGGGTATTGATGCGATGGGTGCCGATATCGTCTCAGTCCCTAAACCCGATATTAATTTTACGCTCACAAAAAGCTATCTGGACGCTGCCTGGCTGTTTGCCGACAAATGGCGGCTATCAACATCCTGGGAGGGAGACTGGTCAAATAACACATTGCCAGAGCCCGAACGCGTTAGCTTCGGTGCCCAGCGCTTTGGCCGTGGATATCAGGACAGTGAAGCAAGCGGTGATTACGGCTATGGCGGGCAGGTAGAACTGCGCTATATCAAGATGCGAAAAGAGAGCACCTGGCTTGCCACCATCCAACCCTATATCCTGGCCGATACCGCGCAAACCTGGTTTAACACGTCCGGTTTGCCCCATCAGCGGCTCGGGTCAGTGGCTGCCGGGGTGATGATAGGCGATACGCGCCACTATAGCGTCACGGTGGAGGCGGCACGACCCGTCGGGGATGTTCCGACAGACAGTCGCAACAGGGACTGGCGCTACAGTCTGACGTTAACGTGGAATTTCAATAAAATGCAGTAAGCTTTTCAGCCCGAATCCTGGCAGGGTCAACGCAGCGCAACGCGTGGGTTGGACAGGCCTCCACGCAGGCCGGTCCGCCTTCGCGATGCAGGCATAAATCACATTTCAGCGCCTGCGCCTTATTTCCCTCCAGACGCACCTGCATCGCCCCAAACGGACATGCCACCACACAGCTTTTGCACCCAATGCAGCGCGTCTGCTCAACGAGCCAGGCTCCCGCCGTAAGGCTGATGGCATGGGTTGGACAGACGTTAGCACACGGCGCGTCCTCGCACTGATGGCAACCCACTGCCGTAGTGTATGAACTTCCCTTAACCACCCGAAGGCGGGGCGCAAAGGCACGAGCGGAGACGGCGTCCTGATGCGACACCGCACAGGCCACTTCGCAGGTGCGGCACCCAATGCATTTTTCCGCATCCGCCATGATAAATCGGTTCATGTGTTACGCCTCGCGCACGTTAAAAGCCGGTACTGCACACATCTTACATAATGCCCGATTCAGCGAAGGTGTGATGGGTCAAACAGGAGGCGCTCAGCCGGAATTATTATGCTCTTTACAATACCGCCGTTTCCAGACGGCAGGTGTTAAGCCCGTATGCTTTGAAAATATTTGCCGAAAATAGCCCACGTCATTAAAACCAAAGCGGTTTGCTACTTAGGTAAGCGACGCAGAGCCATCCAGCAACAGCTTTTCCACTGCCCTGACGCGCTGGCGATGTATCGCCTCCGTCAGGGTTAAATGGAAAGTCCGGCGAAATACGCGCCCCAGGTAATCGGCATTGCAGTGCAACGCTTTTGCCTGCTGCGACGTCGAAAGCGGTAAATGAAACTGCGTGCGAATAAGCTGCTTCGCCTTCCACGCCATCGCCGCACCGGCCTGATCCACGCTGTCTCCATTCCCTGAAGAGAGCGACACCTGCTATAAAATCATCTCCAGCGCCAGCACTGCACGCTAACCTTTATACCCCGGTTCAGTTGGGCAAATAGGGGAGTAGCAGAGATGCGGATTTGGGTGGATAAACATAAACAAGAATAATGCCACCTTTATGAATATATAATATTTTTATCGAGCATCGGTGATGCCGAGTTCACTGATAATCATCGACTGAAAGACAATGTGATCTAACCCTCGGTATTGTTTTTTTGCAGCAGTTCAGCTCAGGTATACCATTGTCTGACATGCATTTTAGTGTTATTCCATTAAGACACACAGCTAAAAATAAGGACATCCCATGGAATTCACAGAAAGATTAAATGCCTTATCAAATAAAATAAAACAACAACTTGATGTAATTAATACTGAAGAAGCAACAAAAACTGCATTTGTAATGCCATTCATTCATAACGTTCTGGGTTATGATGTTTTTGATCCTTCAGAGGTAACACCTGAGTTTGTCTGTGATGTTGGTACAAAAAAGGGCGAGAAAATCGATTATGCTATAATGAAAAATAATGACGTTCAGATACTTATTGAATGTAAGAAAATTGGCGAACCATTAAATATAAATCATGCTTCGCAGTTATTCAGGTATTTTCATGTAACAAACGCCAGAATTTCAATCCTCACCAATGGACAAAATTATAAATTTTTTACAGATCTGGATGCTCCCAATAAAATGGATGAAAAACCATTTTTGGAAGTAGATCTTCTTGATATTGACGAAAATATAATACCTGAGCTAAAAAAATTAACTAAGTCTTCGTTTGATTTAGAATCAATTATCAATGCTGCTGGTGAATTAAAATATGTCAGCCAAATCAAAAAAATCCTGCATTCTCAGCTAAATAATCCTGAAGATGACTTTGTGAAATTTTTTGCATCCCGAGTTTATGATGGGATTCTGACTCAAAAAGTCAGAGAGTCTTTTTTTAACTTGACCAAAAAAGCTGCAAGCCAGTACATAAATGATCAGGTTAATGAGCGACTTAAGTCAGCTATTACGGGCATAACCCCAGCGATCATCGATACTCCAAATGAGTCATCACAGATTGAGGAAGACGAACATAAAGATGAAAGTGATGTGGTTACAACGCTAGAGGAGCTCGAGGGATATCATATTGTTAAAGCAATCACCAGAGCAGTACTGGAGGCACCCCGTATAACTCACAGAGATACCAAAAGTTACTTTGGTATTCTTGTAGATGACAACAACCGCAAACCCCTTTGCCGATTGCATTTTAATCGTACGCAAAAATACATCGGACTTTTCGACATAGAAAAAAACGAAACGCGTCATCCTATAACGACAGTCGATGATATCTATTCATTTGCTGATATCCTGAAAGCGACAGCAGCTCTATATAATTAATTTTTTACCCAGGCAGCACGCGACGTGCTGCCTCAGCCTGGAACGTCAGGGAAAAAGCCGCTGGCACTACCGTCGAAGTCAGAATGAATGTAAGCCGGATAAAACATAACGACTCCTGATATCCGTGCTTAATTCACGCCTGTCGCCAAATACGGACGAGAGTGCCCGGTTTGATTTTCTTTAAGCATGATACACATGATGCACACCTTTATTGATGGCGCAGATCGCATTAGCGTATCAGGAATATTAATGAGGAAGCCATGACGGGAAGGGAAAACGGGAGATCGGTACTCTCAAATATGCCCGGCGGCGCTTTGCTTGCACGGGCCTACGTAAAACTGCGATGGCAGTCCATGTAGGCCGGGTAAGGCGAAGCCGCCACCCGGCTTTAGCGCATCAGAAACGCCAGGTCAGACCGGTCATCAGCGCGAAGCTGTCGTCGCGGTCGATCATCGGGCTGTTCTTCACGTCGTCAGGCAATACGGTGTAGACCGCGCTGGCGTTAAGGTACAGCTTCTGGGTTAACTGATATTTGGCCGCCAGGCCAACGTATGGCGTCCAGCTGTCACCGGCGGTGTATTCATCCAGACCTGAGCGGCGAGACTCGCTGCCGGATACGCCATAGTAGTAGTCGTTATAGCTTTCGTCGCTATAGAAAATACCGACAGAGGGCGTCAGGGTCAGGCGTTCCATCCTGATTGGACGAAAGTATGAAACCTCGCCGATCATACCGCCGCTTTCATCCGTGGCATCGCCCGAGACCGCCACTTTCAGCGAACCCCAGCTTTCGTGGCGGTAGTACGCGCCGCCGAGGAAGGCAGAAGCTTTACGCTCATCAAGCTTTTTCATCTGATGGTCGTCGTTGTCATCAGGATCGAAATGCAGCGGCATCCACGATGCGGTCAGGCTGAGTTCATTTTTTGCGTCTTTCCACAGGATCCATCCGCCCGTGGTCTGGCGAACATAAAAGCTCTCGCCTTCGTAGCTAATTAACGGTACTGCGGTAGTATTTTCGTTATAGCCTTTGTAAGGAGACTCATTAAATACAGCCCCCGCTCCTAGTGAAAAGTCACCGGCCATTGCTGAGGATGTTGCAAATAACGTGGCAGCGATGAGTAAATTGTATTTAATAGTCATTACATGTAATCCATTAAAATGCCAAACAAGCGAGGCGCATAATAATGGTTACAAATTTGCCAATGCAACGCTGCGGTTTATATAATATTATATACAAAATCATATAGATGGGTGTGCATGATGAATAAATTACAGCTAAAGCCGCGCGAGTTAAAAATTATATCCGTCATCGCAGCCACCCACAGCATTGGTGATGCCGCCGCCCTGCTGGGCATGGCGCAGGCCAACGTCAGTAAATATCTGTCTGATTTTGAAACGCGGGTTGGACTCAAGGTTTTTGAGCGCACCACGCGGCAGCTGGCCCTGACCCAGTTTGGGGAAGCGTTACTCCCGTACATTGATGCCACGCTGGATAAGAACAGTCAACTCGTTAATTTTATTGCTGATTATAAGCATGAAAAGCACGGAAAGGTCACGATCTATGCCCCTACAGGTATCGTAACCTATCTCGCGCGCCACGTGATCCATCAGATAGAAGATATCGGTGACATCCGCATCTCCCTGAAAACCTATAACCTGGATCGGAATGAATATTCAGAAGGCGTTTCTTTTCCGGATGACTGCGACATTTTAATTACCTATGCGCCGCCGAAAGACGAAAGTCTGGTTGCCAGCGTGTTAACAAAATATTCTGTTACGGCATTCGCTACCCTGGAATATTTAAATAAACACCCCTTAACGGGACCTGAAGGTTTAATTAATCACTCCTGTATTCTCATTGATTCCATGCTGATCGATGATGCAAACATCTGGCGTTTCCGCGTACACGGCAGTGATAGCGTGCATGACTACCGGGTGACCGGTAATTATATTTGCGACAATACGCAGACGGCCCTGGAGCTGGCAAGAAATAATCTTGGGATTGTTTTTGCGCCAAAAGAAAGTCTGAAAAAAGAATTAACGCAAGGGATGCTGGTCCCCTGCTTCCCGCATCAGGAAGAGTGGTGGCTCGATCTGACGGCCATCTTCCGCAAACGCGAATACCAGCCCTGGCGCGTGCAATACGTTCTGGATGGCGTTCTGAACTGCCTGCGCCAGCAAATTGCTCAGGCCGCCCATGGACGGCCTGAGCTGGGCGATTAGAACAGCCCCAGCGGTTTATCGGAGTAGCTGACCAGCAAACATTTCGTCTGCTGATAATGCTCCAGCATCATCTTATGGGTTTCACGCCCGATGCCCGATTGCTTATAACCGCCAAATGCCGCATGCGCCGGATAGGCGTGGTAGCAGTTGGTCCAGACGCGCCCGGCCTGAATGCCTCTGCCCATTTTATAGGCCAGATTACCGTTGCGGCTCCAGACGCCGGCTCCCAGGCCATACGGCGTGTCGTTGGCAATCTCCAGCGCCTCCTCCATCGTTTTGAAGGTGGTTACGGCCAGCACCGGTCCGAAAATTTCCTCCTGGAAGACGCGCATGTTGTTCTGACCGAACAGGATCGTTGGCTCCAGATAATACCCTTCCTGCAGATCCCCACCGAGCACCTTACGGCGACCGCCGGTCAGAATATCCGCCCCCTCTTTCTTGCCGATATCGATGTAGTTGAGGATGGTTTCCAGCTGTCCGTGCGAGACCTGCGCCCCCATCTGCGTAACGTTATCGAGCGGGTTACCGCTGCGGATAGACTCGACGCGGCGAATGGCCCGCTCCATAAAGCGCTCATAGATGGACTCCTGCACCAGCGCGCGGCTTGGGCAGGTGCAGACTTCGCCCTGGTTAAACGCAAACAGCGCAAACCCTTCCAGGGCTTTATCGAAGAAGGCATCCTCTTCCTCCATCACGTCCGCGAAGAAGATGTTCGGGGATTTCCCGCCCAGCTCCAGGGTTACCGGAATGATGTTCTGCGTGGCGTACTGCATAATCTGCTGGCCCACTTCCGTCGACCCGGTAAACGCCACTTTAGCGATCCGTTTCGAGGTAGCCAGATATTCCCCTATCTCACCGCCCGCACCGTTGACCACGTTAATCACGCCCGGCGGCAGAAGATCGCCAACGATTTCCATCAGCAGCAGCACCGAGAGCGGGGTCAGACGCGCCGGTTTAAGCACAATGCAGTTCCCGGCCGCCAGCGCGGGCGCCATTTTCCAGCTCGCCATCAGCAGCGGGAAGTTCCATGGAATGATTTGCCCGACGACGCCCAGCGGTTCGTGGAAGTGATACGCCACGGTGTCGCTGTCTACCTCGCTTATTCCGCCCTCCTGAGCGCGAATGCAGGAGGCAAAATAGCGGAAGTGGTCGATGGCCAGCGGCACGTCTGCAGCCATCGTTTCCCGGATCGGCTTGCCGTTATCCCAGGTTTCCGCCGTCGCCAGCAGCTCCAGATTCTGCTCCATCCGGTCAGCGATTTTGAACAAAATAGCCGCGCGGTCCTGAACGGAGGTGTGGCCCCATTTATCTTTCGCTTTGTGCGCCGCATCCAGCGCCAGATCGATATCGCGCTTG
This sequence comes from Enterobacter sp. UPMP2060, assembly GCF_053709655.1. NCBI lineage: Bacteria > Pseudomonadati > Pseudomonadota > Gammaproteobacteria > Enterobacterales > Enterobacteriaceae > Enterobacter > Enterobacter sp. UPMP2060. Next base: position 90,353 of record NZ_JBSKJQ010000010.1, on the reverse strand, counting down.
CCGGAGCTGGCTATTTCGCACAGCGGCTGGCCGGTTACGGGGGTCAGGTTGGAATAGTATTCGCCGTCGACGGGAGCTACCCAGTCGCCGCCAATAAAGTTGTCATAACGAGGCTTCAGCTTGAGGGGAAAACCATACTCGCCGGGCTGGATACGCGATGAGGGAGGATTGTTTGTCATGACCGTCTCCTTGCTGTTGGTGTACATCAAGGGTAGTTCCGGCTGGCGATTTTCTCGCCAACCGGTAACGGCTTTACGACAGGGGTCACGGAGTTTCAGGAAATAATAACGAATCGCGCAATAAATGATCGTTACCGCGACGGCGGGTAAAGCCGATGCGGTTGAAATACTCCAGGATCTGAATCGCCAGCTTGCGGCCCACGTTCAGCCGATCGCGGAAATCGGCTGCACAGGTAGAACCCCGCTCCTGATCCAGCTCGCGGATCAGGTTCGCAAACGCCACAATGCGATCGTTACGGTAATAACGATCTTTCACGATCGCGACTATCAGCCCCTGCTGCGCCGCATGGCGCAATACCTGACGCATCACCTGCTCGTCGGTATTCGTTTCGCGGGCCAGATCGCGAACCCACCACGGCTCATCGCCAAACAGCGAGGCCACTTTTTGCCATACTGCCTCTTGCTCAGCGGTGAACCCGGCCTTGTGATCCGGAAGATGCAGCCAGCCGTGGTGGCTTTTGATCGCCCCGCTTTCGCGCATGTTTTCAATCAGCACCAGCACGAGCGCATCGTCTTCCATCGGCAGCGCCATGCGCCGCAGACGCTCACGGCCCGGGCCAGGCTCATCCTGATGCTGTTCATGGTACGTTGCGAGCGTGTTCAGTATCTTACGCTGCCAGTTCGCAGCAACCGGGGCGTTTAGCAGACTGTTTCCAGCCTGAATAAAGCCCGGCTGTTGGGCCAGCAGGCGTAACCCTTCCTCGCTCAGCTGGCGTGCCCATGCAAAATCACGCAGGCTCACCGCACCGCGCTCAAGATGCACCCGCAGCGCGGCGTTATCATCGCTGGCCTGCGCCAGCGCTGCCAGCCACTGCAGATATTCAGGCTTACGCTTGCCGCGTCGCGGCGGATTCAGCGCGACCACCCGTGCCCCGGCCAGCGTTTCCCGCGCGGAAATATCACGCAGAACCAGACGATCGTTGTCTGCAAGCCAGAGCGGTGAATCGAATACCAGTTCGGCAAGATCGTTTTCCAGCAGCGACACGCGCCCGGTGATATGGCTGGCCGCGTGGTGAATATGCAGCGGCTGCCATTGGGTCAGGGGCACGTTTGTCTGCAGGGAGACAATGACGCGTTCAGACGGCTCAGGAGGGGCATCGGCCAGCAGCCAGTCGCCGCGGTTAAGCTGCTCTTTTTCCGCATCCCCGGTAATGTTCAGCGCGATCCGCTGCCCGGCATGAGCACGCTCCGCGGGCTGGTTTTGCGCATGTAAGCCGCGCACGCGCATCGGTTTGTTAACGCCCGTCAGCCAGAGCGTATCACCTACGTTCACTTCACCGCTCAGCGCCGTCCCGGTCACCACCAGCCCCGCGCCTTTCACGGTAAACGCCCGGTCAATTGCCAGACGGAAGCGGTGATGGCTGGCGTGGTCACGCGACGAAAGCTGCTGTAAGTGGTGGCGAAGTTCATCGATACCGCGTCCTTCTGTCGCCACGGTGACAAAAAGCGGTGCATCGGCAAAACCATACTCCTGCAAGGTCGCCTGTACCGCTTCGCGCACCTCGCTGACGCGTGCGTCATCCACGCGATCGGCTTTGGTCAGCGCCACGGTCAGCTGCGGGTTACCGGTCAGCTGCAGGATCGCCAGATGCTCACGGGTTTGCGCCATAACGCCATCATCGCAGGCCACCACCAGCAGGGCATGATCGATACCCCCCACGCCCGCCAGCATGTTGGACAGAAACTTTTCATGCCCCGGAACATCAATAAAACCCAGCACGCGACCATCAGGCTGGGGCCAGTAGGCATAGCCCAGATCGATGGTCATGCCGCGCTTTTTCTCTTCCGGCAGGCGGTCGGCGTTTATACCGGTAATCGCCTGCAGCAACGTGGTTTTTCCGTGGTCGACGTGACCGGCGGTGGCAATAATCATTTCAACAACATCTCCAGAAATCGCTCTTCATCTTCAAGGCAGCGCAGATCCAGCCACATTCGGCCATCGTAAATCCGCCCGATAACCGGCCCGGGCAGGCCACGCCAGCGCGCCGACAGGGCTTCAAGGTGGCTGCCGCGCCCGTCACGCGGGGTGAACGTGAGCGCTTCACTCGGCAGCCTGTCCACCGGCAGCGAACCGCTGCCAATCTGCGACTGGCAGGGTTCAATGCGAACGTCAAAATTGGGGTAGTGCGGGGCAATGCGCGGCAGCAGTAATTCGGCCTGGGCGCGAATCGAAGCGGCATCACGGGTCAACAGACGCAGCGTGGGCAGGCGGTCGGCCAGTTTCTCCGGATGAAGATAAAGCCGCAGCGTCGCCTCCAGCGCGGCAAGCGTCATTTTATCGGCTCGCAGGGCGCGCTTAAGCGGATGCTGCTGCAGCTTCGCAATCAGCTCGCGCTTGCCGACGATAATCCCGGCCTGCGGCCCGCCAAGCAGCTTGTCGCCGGAAAAGCTGACCAGGCTGACGCCCGCCGCAATCATCTCTTGCGGCATCGGCTCTTTCGGCAGCCCGTAAAGGCTCAGATCCACCAGCGAGCCGCTGCCGAGATCGGCAATCACCGGAATATTCAGTTCGCGGCCAATCGCCGCCAGCTCGCCCTCTTCAACCGTTTTGGTGAAGCCTTCAATATGATAATTGCTGGTGTGAACCTTCATCAGCAGGGCGGTATTTTCATTCACCGCCGCGCGATAATCTTTCGCATGGGTACGGTTAGTAGTGCCCACTTCATGCAGCGTGCAGCCCGCCTGGCGCATCACGTCCGGAATACGAAACGCCCCGCCAATCTCCACCAGCTCGCCGCGGGAAACCACCACCTCTTTGCCGCTGGCAGTCGCCGCCAGCATCAGCAGTACCGCTGCGGCGTTGTTATTCACAATGCAGGCATCTTCCGCGCCGGTCAGCTGGCACAGCAGGTCCGCCAGCGCCCGGTCACGATGCCCGCGACCGGCGCCGTCCAGATCGTACTCCAGCGTCACGGGCGCCCGCATGGCCTGTACAACCGCCGCAACCGCCTCTTCCGCCTGCTGCGCGCGGCCCAGGTTGGTATGGAGCACGGTACCGGTCAGGTTAATCACCGGGCGTAATGCGCTTTGCGCTTTCTCATCCAGCCGGTGCTCAACTTCCTGCTCCCACGCCGCGCACCAGTCGGGCAAGGCGTTTTCTGCCTGAATAGCGCATCGGGCTTCGTCCTGAAGCAGGCGTAACATCTCCACCGTCGCGGTATGGCCGAAGCGCTCAACGGCAGCATGAATGCGGGGCTCGCGAAGGAGACGGTCGGTAGCGGGGATCTGGCTGTACAGCGAATGATGAGTAGTCATGAAAGCGCCTGGCGAGTAAATATCTTCCCCCCTCCCGACGGGAGAGGGAGTTAACATGTGGAGGGATTGTACCGCCTCCGACGCCGAAGTGTTATAACCCGCGTCAAGCCTTTGGCGGTTCTGTCCGGGCAAAGCTCTCGCGGCTAAAAAGCGTGTCTGCCAGTTTCACCAGCAGCGGACGGTCGACGCACCAGCCAGGGGAAACCCGGCGGAAGTTGAGATAGCCGATGGCGCAGGCGATAGCGATAGTTGCCAGGTTCAGGCTGTCGGTTTGAATCTTTCCCTCCCGGATAAGCTGTTCGCACCTGTCCAGGCTACGGCTAATTTTTTCCCGCTGGCGTAACAGTTCCGTTTCCGACTGCTGGGCGGCGGGCCTGGCCTGCTCACGCACGGAGGTTAACGCCGCATCCATAATGCCATCGGCCAGGGCTTCGACTTGCTTCACCGCCAGCGCCGCTTTTGGGTCAGCCGGCAGCATTGCCGGGGCAACGCCCAGCAGCTCGATATACTCCGCAATAATCGGGGAATCGAACCAGTATTCGCCCTCGTCCGTCACCAGCGCCGGGACTTTCCCCAGCGGGTTGTACTGCGCGACGCCGTTTTCAGCGTTGTAGGGCTGTTCATTGATGAATTCAAATTCAATCCCTTTCTCCAGCAGGAGAATCGAGATTTTTCGCACGAAGGGACTGGTGTAGCTACCGATGAGTTTCATTGCCTGATCCTTGATGCCGGAAAAAAGTCAGTATGGATCAAGCGATGAAAAAAGGGCAGGTATGCGTGTCGCATTCCTGCCCTGGAAGGATTAGTGATCGAGATAGAGGTAGTGCATCCAGCTGGTCATACGCAGCAATACTTTACGCATCACCGAGACGTGGGCGAAATGGTCCGAGTAGACCGCCACCTGGGCATAGATACCGTCTGGCAGCGCATCGACCTCCGCATTCGGATCCAGCTCAATCGTACCCAACACGCCGTCCGTTCCCGGCACCACCGTCAGCGACTGCAGCGCGCCCTGCGCCTGATAGGAGCCTCCCGGCACCACCGGCAGAATACTGGTGAGTTTACCGGTAAACACCTGGCCCGGCAGCGCGTTAAACACCACCTCCGCTTCATCGCCCGGCTTCAGACGCAACAACGAGTTCTGACGGAACTGGGCCACGATCTGACGCTTCTGTTCAGGAATAAAGACCATCACCGGACGCAGCGGCAGCGCGGCGGCGTACGTCCCCGGACGGATCAGCACCTGGGTGATATAGCCATCGCTTGGCGCACGGACCACGGTCTGATCCAGGTTGTATTTCGCTTCAGCAAGCTGCGCGCGTAAGGAGGCAATCTGCGACTGTTCGCCGTTCACCATGCTGTCCAGCTGGCTTTGAATCTGCGTCTGTTCGGCAACGGAGCCTTTCACCATCGCATCCTGTGCGAGATAATTTTGCCGCGCGTTGTCGATATCGCTTTCAGAAAACGGATTCACCTTTGCCTGGCTGCCTTTCAGGTAGCGCTGATAATCTTTAAACAGACGATCGCGTTCAGCCGACACGCGGGTGGTATTGGCGACCGCTTCCGAAAGCTGCGCTTTCAGATTGTCGATATTGTGCGTCGCGGTCACCAGGTCGGCCTGGAGTCTGTCGACGCGCGCCTGGTAGCGGCCCGGATCCAGTTTAAATAACACTTCGCCTTTTTTAATTAGCTGGTTATTTTTATCGGTCACTTCACTGACCACCCCGGTAACCTGCGGCGTAATTGGAATAGAAATAACCGCCTTTTGCGCCGTAAAGGTGTACGGATGGTTATAGTTCATTAACAGAATAAGTCCGGCAACAATAAACACCCCGCCTAATGTCGCGGTGGCAAGCGTCCACTGGTTTACCGGAATACGGAATATTTTAAAAATCACCCAAGCAAATGCCACATAGGTCAAAATAATTAACAGATCCATGATTAGCGCTCCAGCGTGTTCTTATCAGCGGCGGGCTGTACCGCGGCCAGCTTTTGTTCTAATTCGGCCACGCGTTTGACCAGCGCATCCATGCCCGGAACCTCATCAGGCTTGGTGATGTGGTTTTGCATCCCCCAGCCGCGATCTTCACGGTACAGCGTGGCCCATATCCACAGGAACGGCCAGATGGCATGGAGCGTAAACAGGCTAATCCAGCCTGCCGTGTGAATCGCATCGGCATGCGGATGGTTTCGCTTTTTGGCCATATTATAAGGAATGTCATGGATGGCGATGATTCCATAAAAGAGAACCAGAAATACAAAAATCAATACGCCCAGCGCAAAATAGTTGAGAAACATATTCTCCTCACTTAAACAACGTCAACTCATTTAATTAATAAAACAGTACGCAACCTAATTAATTTATTTTGAAATACAGAAGGTATACTGGTTATTTCAGAGCCGGGGAGTATCGTTTTTTATAATATCTCCGTGCAAGTTTATAAGCGTGTCAAAATATATCATGAATAATAATATACTTAACCTTACAATATGAGCGTAATCCACCTTTTAACTTTTCGCCATACCACACTTCAAAAGTGGTTTTTTAGCTTAACGTGTCGCGCTATGCCATCCTGGCGCCGAATCGCTAAGCAGAGTTTGCCGCCGATCGCAGCCGGAGAAATCTGCATAAAAATATTTTGTGAAATCAGTCACAATCCAGAAACAAACCCACAAAACCAAATCGTGACAACCATCACATAAAAGGGTGGTTTTTGCCGCATTCCTCGCCGTCGTATTTTTTTTGCCCACCTTTTTTGTGACTAAGATCACCTCATTGACATCCACACCCCCTACCTTTACGTGATGTGCGTCACACAAATTTTCGCTGTCTGGACAGTTGAACGATTCAGTGCCAGATTTCACAGCATCAGAACAGGGCCCGGCTACCTCTGCCGCCTCATTAACAATAAACCTCGGGCCGCAAGCCTAAGCGTAAACAGAAGAAGGGGTGTTTTATGTCATCCGATTTCAAGATCAAAGTTCAAAGCTTTGGTCGTTTCCTCAGCAACATGGTGATGCCAAATATCGGCGCGTTTATCGCGTGGGGTATCATCACTGCATTGTTCATTCCGACAGGGTGGTTGCCTAACGAAACGCTGGCGAAACTTGTTGGCCCAATGATTACCTATCTCCTGCCGCTGCTCATCGGTTTCACCGGTGGTCGTCTGGTGGGCGGTGACCGTGGTGGCGTAGTGGGTGCCATCACGACCATGGGTGTTATCGTCGGTGCGGATATGCCGATGTTCCTCGGTGCAATGATTGCCGGTCCTCTGGGCGGCTGGGCGATTAAGAAATTCGACGTCTGGGTTGATGGTAAGATCAAATCCGGCTTCGAAATGCTGGTGAACAACTTCTCTGCGGGCATCATCGGGATGATCCTCGCGATTCTGGCGTTCCTCGGCATTGGCCCAGCGGTTGAAGTGCTGTCTAAAATTCTGGCGGCAGGCGTTAACTTTATGGTGGCGCACGACATGCTGCCGCTGGCGTCTATCTTCGTTGAACCGGCGAAAATCCTGTTCCTGAACAACGCCATCAACCACGGTATCTTCTCGCCGCTGGGTATTCAGCAGTCTCACGATCTCGGCAAGTCTATCTTCTTCCTGATTGAAGCCAACCCAGGCCCGGGTATGGGCGTACTGCTGGCGTACATGTTCTTTGGTCGCGGCAGCGCTAAGCAGTCTGCTGGCGGCGCGGCAATCATTCACTTCCTGGGCGGTATCCACGAAATTTACTTCCCGTACGTGCTGATGAACCCACGCCTGATCCTGGCCGTTATCCTTGGCGGTATGACCGGCGTGTTCACCCTGAGCGTGCTGGGCGGCGGTCTGGTGTCTCCAGCTTCTCCGGGTTCTATCCTGGCGGTGCTGGCGATGACGCCAAAAGGGGCGTACTTCGCGAACATCGCGGCCATCTGTGCAGCCATGGCAGTCTCCTTCGTGGTCTCTTCTATCCTGCTGAAAACCAGCAAAGTGAAAGAAGACGACGATATTGAAGCGGCGACCCGTCGTATGCACGACATGAAAGCCGAATCCAAAGGCGCGACCCCGCTGGCGGCTGGCGACGTGTCTAACGACCTGAGCCACGTGCGTAAAATCATCGTTGCCTGTGACGCCGGTATGGGTTCCAGCGCAATGGGTGCAGGCGTGCTGCGTAAGAAAGTGCAGGATGCGGGTCTGACCAACATCTCCGTCACCAACAGCGCCATTAACAGCCTGCCGCCGGACGTTGACCTGGTCATCACGCACCGCGACCTGACCGAACGCGCCATGCGCCAGGTGCCGCAGGCACAGCACATCTCGCTGACCAACTTCCTCGACAGCGGCCTGTACACCAGCCTGACCGAACGTCTGGTTGCGGCGCAGCGTCACGAAGACAACGAAGTGAAAGTGCGCTCAAGCCTGCAGGACAGCTTTGACGAAAGCAACGCCCACCTGTTCAAACTGGGTGCGGAAAACATCTTCCTCGGTCGCACAGCAGCAACCAAAGAAGAAGCGATTCGCTTTGCCGGCGAGCAGCTGGTGAAAGGCGGCTACGTTCAGCCTGAATATGTCGACGCAATGCTGGAACGCGAAAAACTGACGCCAACCTACCTGGGCGAATCCATCGCGGTGCCGCACGGTACGGTTGAAGCGAAAGATCGCGTCCTGAAAACCGGCGTCGTATTCTGTCAGTATCCGCAGGGCGTGCGCTTCGGTGAAGAAGAAGACGACATCGCCCGTCTGGTGATTGGTATCGCCGCTCGCAACAACGAGCACATTCAGGTGATTACCAGCCTGACCAACGCGCTGGACGATGAGTCTGTCATTGCGCGTCTGGCGAGCACCACCAGCGTGGAAGAAGTCCTGGCACTTCTTAACAAATAAGTCCTCTTCCCTCTCCCCCATGGGGGAGAGGGCTAGGGTGAGGGGAAAAAGTTCCTCACCCCAGCCCTCTCGGGTAAAAACATTGATGAAGGTTAACACTATGAAAGCATTACATTTTGGCGCAGGTAATATCGGTCGTGGTTTTATCGGTAAACTGCTGGCAGACGCGGGCATTACGCTGACATTCGCCGATGTGAATCAGGTGGTCCTGGATGCCCTGAATGCGCGTCATAGCTATCAGGTCCATGTAGTCGGTGAAAACGAGCAGGTTGAGACGGTATCCGGCGTCAACGCGGTCAGCAGCATCGGGGAAGACGTTATCGACCTGATTGCCAGCGTCGATCTGGTCACCACGGCCGTGGGTCCGGTCGTTCTTGAGCGCATCGCCCCTGCGGTTGCGAAAGGCCTGGCAAAACGTAAAGCGCAGGGCATCGACGCTCCGCTGAACATCATCGCCTGCGAAAACATGGTGCGCGGCACCACGCAGCTGAAAGGCCACGTGCTCAACGCTGTAGCCGACGAAGACAAAGCCTGGGTTGAAGCGCACGTTGGGTTTGTGGATTCCGCCGTGGATCGCATCGTTCCGCCGTCTGAATCCGCCACCAACGACCCGCTGGAAGTGACCGTGGAAACCTTCAGCGAGTGGATCGTGGATAAAACCCAGTTTAAAGGCGCCCTGCCGACCATTCCGGGAATGGAATTAACCGATAACCTGATGGCATTTGTCGAACGCAAACTCTTCACGCTGAACACCGGGCATGCTATAACCGCGTACCTCGGAAAATTGGCCGGTCATCAGACCATTCGTGATGCGATCCTCGATGAGAAGATCCGCGCGGTGGTAAAAGGGGCAATGGAAGAGAGCGGCGCGGTGCTGATCAAACGCTACGGTTTTGATGCTGATAAACACGCAGCATACATCCAGAAAATCCTCGGTCGCTTTGAAAATCCGTATCTGAAAGATGACGTTGAGCGCGTGGGCCGTCAGCCTCTGCGCAAACTGAGCGCGGGCGACCGTCTGATTAAGCCGCTGCTGGGCACGCTGGAATACGGCCTGCCGCACGCCAACCTGGTGAAAGGCATTGCCGCCGCGATGCACTACCGCAGCGAGCAGGACCCACAGGCGCAGGAACTGGCTCAGCTTATTGATGACAAAGGCGCGCAGGCTGCGCTGGCGCAGATTTCCGGTCTGGACGCCAACAGCGACGTGGTTGTGGAGGCGGTTAACGCATACAACGCAACCAAATGATGCACAGTGCGGCGCAGGTTAACCTGCGCCCAGATAATAGATTGTCAGATATGCAGGCAATAATGGAACAAACCCAGGCCTTTGAAAATCGTGTGCTTGAGCGTCTGAATGCTGGCAAAACCGTACGAAGCTTCCTGATCGCCGCCGTCGAGCTGTTAACCGAGGCGGTGAATATCCTGGTGCTTCAGGTGTTTCGCAAAGACGACTACGCGGTAAAGTATGCTGTAGAACCGTTACTGGACGGAGACGGACCGCTGGGCGATTTATCCGTGCGTCTGAAGCTGATTTATGGTCTTGGCGTGCTCAACCGACAAGAGTATGAAGATGCGGAGCTGTTAATGGCGCTGCGCGAAGAGCTCAATCATGACGGTAACGAGTACACCTTTACCGATGATGAGATCCTGGGGCCCTTCGGCGAACTGCACTGCGTCAGCGCGCTCCCCCCTGCTCCGCATTTTGACAACAGCGACCCTGAGCTCTACGCGATGCAAAAGCTGCGTTATCAACAGGTTGTCCGTTCCACGATGGTGCTCTCCCTGACTGAGCTGATTTCCCGGATCAGCTTAAAAAAAGCGTTTCAGAAGTAAGCCTGCTCACATTGGTGTATCCTTCCCTGTAAATTCCCCGTTTTCAGAGTTATTTGTCATGAAAGAAGTCGAAAAGAACGAAATTAAACGCCTGAGCGACCGCCTGGATCTGATCCGCCACCAGATGGCTGGCCTGTCACTGGTCGAATCCGCCGAGAAGTACGCCGAGCTGGAAAAAGAAGCCGCCACGCTGGAAACAGAAATCGAGCGCCTGCGCGAAGTGAAGGGCCAGAAGCTGAGCAAAGAAGCGCAGAAGCTGATGAACATGCCGCACCGCCGCGCGATCACCAAAAAAGAACAGGCCGACATGGGCAAGCTGAAGAAAAGCGTCCGTGGTCTGGTGGTGGTACACCCTATGACCGAGCTTGGTCGCGAAATGGGCCTGAAAGAGATGACGGGCTTTTGTAAGACCGCGTTCTGATACTTCCCTCTCTCCCTGTGGGAGAGGGCCGGGGTGAGGGCATCAGGCCCCACCCTGCTTCAAATTGGCCCAACCAATCCCCCTTTTCTTTCTTCCCCGGTTCACAATTCCATTATTTCCGCTCACAAACTCATTGCCTGACCATAACATTTGGTTAACCATTCATTGTCATTAACCCTACAACACAACATTGGCAGGACCACTTTTACACAACCTGTAACGCAGAGTTGAGCGGAGACTCACCCGCAGCGCAGGCTGTCTGGTCCCCAGGAGACCTGCATGAGCCTCTGGCAACAAAACTACGACCCGGCCGGAAATATCTGGCTGTCGAGCCTGATCGCATCGCTTCCGATCCTGTTCTTCTTCTTTGCGCTGATTAAGCTCAAGCTGAAGGGCTACCTCGCCGCGACGTATACCGTTGCTATCGCCCTGATGGTGGCGCTGTTCTTCTATAAAATGCCGGTCGATCGCGCGCTGGCCTCCGTCGTCTACGGTTTCTTCTACGGCCTGTGGCCAATTGCGTGGATCATCATCGCGGCGGTGTTTGTCTATAAAATCTCGGTGAAAACCGGGCAGTTCGACATAATCCGTTCGTCGATTCTTTCCATCACGCCGGACCAGCGCCTGCAGATGCTGATTGTCGGCTTCTCCTTCGGGGCGTTTCTGGAAGGTGCGGCAGGCTTTGGCGCACCGGTGGCGATCACCGCCGCGCTGCTGGTCGGTCTGGGCTTTAACCCGCTCTATGCCGCCGGTCTGTGCCTGATTGTGAACACCGCGCCGGTTGCGTTTGGCGCGATGGGTATTCCGATTCTGGTGGCCGGACAGGTCACCGGGCTGGACAGCTTCGAGATCGGCCAGATGGTTGGCCGCCAGCTGCCCTTCCTGACCATTATCGTCCTGTTCTGGATCATGGCGATTATGGACGGCTGGCGCGGCGTGAAGGAAACCTGGCCTGCGGTGATGGTGGCGGGCGGTTCGTTCGCCATTGCCCAGTACCTCAGCTCCAACTTCCTCGGCCCGGAGCTGCCGGACATCATCTCCTCGCTGGTGTCGCTGGTCTGTCTGACGCTGTTCCTGAAACGCTGGCAGCCGGTACGTATCTTCCGCTTCGCCGACATGGGCGCCTCGCAGGTCGATCAAACCCTGGCGCGTACGGGCTATACGGCAGGACAGGTGATCCGCGCCTGGTCGCCGTTCCTGTTCCTGACCGCAACGGTCACCTTGTGGAGCATCCCGCCGTTTAAAGCCCTGTTCGCCCCGGGCGGCGCGCTGTACGACATGGTGATTAACATCTCCGTACCGTTCCTCGACAAAATGGTCGCCCGTATGCCGCCGGTGGTGCACGCCGCTACGCCGTATGCCGCGGTCTATAAATTCGACTGGTTCTCCGCCACCGGTACCGCCATCCTGTTTGCCGCTATCCTTTCCGTAGTGTGGCTGCGCATGAAGCCTGCGGCCGCGGTGCAGACCTTTGCCGCGACCATTAAAGAGCTGATGCTGCCGATTTACTCCATCGGCATGGTGCTGGCGTTCGCGTTTATCTCGAACTACTCCGGCCTGTCATCGACGCTGGCGCTGGCGCTGGCCCATACCAGCCACGCCTTCACCTTCTTCTCGCCGTTCCTCGGCTGGCTGGGGGTGTTCCTGACCGGTTCCGATACCTCGTCTAACGCCCTGTTTGCCGCGCTGCAGGCAACGGCGGCCCAGCAGATTGGCGTGTCGGATGTCCTGCTGGTGGCGGCGAATACCACCGGCGGCGTGACCGGGAAAATGATCTCTCCACAATCCATCGCCATTGCCTGTGCGGCGGTGGGACTGGTCGGTAAAGAGTCGGATCTGTTCCGCTTTACCGTGAAACACAGCCTGATATTCACCTGCATGGTGGGGGTGATCACCACCCTGCAGGCCTATGTCTTAACCTGGATGATCCCATGATAGTGATGCCCAGACGCCTGTCCGACGAGATTGCCTCTCGCGTGCGGGCGCTGATTGAAGAACAACAGCTGGAAGCGGGCATGAAGCTGCCCGCCGAACGCCAGCTTGCCGCCCAGCTTGGCGTGTCGCGCAATTCACTGCGCGAGGCGCTGGCGACGCTGGTCAGCGAAGGCGTGCTGGTGAGCCGTCGCGGCGGCGGCACTTTTGTGCGCTGGCAGCATGACGACTGGTCCGAGCAAAACATCGTGCAGCCGCTAAAGACGCTGATGGAGAACGACCCGGACTACAGCTTCGACATCCTTGAAGCGCGTCACGCCATCGAAACCAGTACCGCCTGGCACGCGGCCATGCGGGCAACCGACGCCGACAAAGAGAAACTCATCGCCTGCTTTGAGGCCACGCAAAGCAGCGACCCGGACATCGCCTCCCAGGCGGATGTCCGTTTTCACCTGGCGATTGCCGAGGCGTCGCACAACGTGGTGCTGCTTCAGACCATGCGCGGGTTCTTCGACCTGCTGCAATCCTCCGTGAAGCAGAGCCGCCAGCGCATGTATCTGGTTCCGCCGGTGTTTGCCCAGCTCACAGAACAGCACGAGGCGGTGCTCAACGCCATTCTGGCCGGTGATGCCGAGGCCGCACGCAAAGCGATGATGGCGCATCTCGGTTTCGTGCACACCACCATTAAACGATTCGATGAAGACCAGGCCCGACAGGCGCGTATTACCCGTCTGCCTGGCGACAGTGATATTTCCAGGGAGAACAAAGCATGATTATTTCAGCAGCCAGTGACTATCGCGCCGCGGCGCAGCGCATTTTGCCCCCGTTCCTGTTCCACTATATCGATGGTGGGGCGTATGCCGAATACACCCTGCGCCGCAACGTGGAAGATCTGTCGGAAGTGGCCCTGCGCCAGCGCGTGCTGAAGAATATGTCTGACCTGAGCCTTGAGACAAAGCTGTTCAACGAAACGCTCTCCATGCCCGTGGCGCTCGCGCCTGTGGGCTTATGCGGCATGTATGCCCGCCGCGGTGAAGTGCAGGCTGCCGCTGCGGCGGATGCCAAAGGCATTCCGTTTACCCTCTCCACCGTGTCCGTCTGCCCGATTGAAGAGGTCGCCCCGACCATCAAACGCCCGATGTGGTTCCAGCTGTACGTCCTGCGCGATCGCGGCTTTATGCGCAACGCGCTCGAGCGCGCCAAAGCGGCGGGCTGCTCCACGCTGGTCTTTACCGTCGATATGCCAACGCCCGGGGCACGCTATCGTGATGCCCACTCCGGCATGAGCGGCCCGAATGCCGCCCTGCGCCGCTACTGGCAGGCCATGACCCATCCGCAGTGGGCGTGGGATGTCGGCCTGAACGGTCGTCCGCACGATCTGGGCAATATCTCGGCTTACCTCGGTAAACCGACCGGGCTGGAAGATTACATCGGCTGGCTGGCGAACAACTTCGATCCGTCGATCTCGTGGAAAGACCTGGAGTGGATCCGCGAGTTCTGGGACGGCCCGATGGTGATCAAAGGGATCCTCGATCCGGAAGATGCCCGCGACGCGGTACGCTTTGGCGCAGACGGGATTGTGGTCTCTAACCACGGCGGACGCCAGCTTGACGGTGTGCTCTCTTCCGCACGCGCCCTGCCGGCCATCGCCGATGCGGTGAAAGGCGATATTGCGATCCTGGCCGACAGCGGCATCCGCAACGGGCTGGACGTGGTGCGCATGATTGCGCTGGGCGCCGACAGCGTGCTGCTGGGGCGCGCGTATCTGTATGCGCTGGCGACGGCGGGCCAGGCAGGGGTGGCGAATCTGCTCAACCTGATCGAAAAAGAGATGAAGGTAGCGATGACGCTGACAGGTGCAAGAACGATTAGCGAAATCAGTAAGGATTCTCTGGTGCAGGAGTTAAGCAAATTACCGGCGGCGCTGGCTCCCCTGGCTCAGGGAAACGCGGCCTGACCTTCTCCGGTTAACCCCTCTTTCTCACGCGCCCGATTTTCCCCTCGGGCGCTTTTTTACGCCAAAAATAACATCCAGATAACACATTAGATAAGAAAATTTGACATCCACCTGCCGTCCGCAATTGTATAGACAAGCAAATACAAGAACACAAAAACAACATCAGATTGGAGTGGAGCGTATGGCGTATTCAGGTAAGGTGGATATTCAGCAGGTGATCGATGAGAGTCCCTTTTCAGGGTTTCACTGGCTGCTCATTGTGCTGGGCTTTCTGGTCCTGGCGATCGATGGTTTTGATACGGCGGCGATGGGTTACATCGCGCCTACGCTGTCGGCAGAATGGGGGATACACAAACAGGATCTGGGGCCGGTGCTGAGCGCGGCGCTGCTGGGGCTGTCGCTGGGCGCGCTGATTGCCGGCCCGGTATCGGACCGGATGGGGCGCAAGCGCGTGCTGGTCTTTTCGTGCCTGTTCTTCGGCCTTGCGAGCCTGGGGACGGCCTGGGCGCAAAGTCTGAATACGCTCACGCTGTGGCGCTTTCTGACGGGCCTGGGCCTCGGTGCCGCAATGCCTAACGCCATCACGCTGATCTCGGAGTTTGCCCCCCAGCGCTGTCGCGCCATGGCGATTAATACCATGTACTGCGGCTTCCCTCTGGGTGCGGCGGGCGGCGGCGCGATCTCTTCCTGGCTTATCCCCCATCACGGCTGGCGAAGCGTGCTGCTGACCGGGGCGATTGCGCCGCTGATTTTAACGCTGCTGCTGGCGCTGTTTTTACCGGAGTCCGTGAAGTTTCTGGTGCAGCGCGGGAAAGACGTCATGCAGGTCCGCCGCATCGCCAGCCAGTTCGCCCGCAGCACGCTGGATAGCGTCACGGGCTTTTTCCTGGCGGAGGAGAAAGTCGCCTCTAAAAAAGGGAGCGTGTCGCAGCTCTTTTCCATGCCCTGGCTGCCCGGCACCCTGATGCTGTGGGTGACCTATTTTATGGGGCTGGTGATTTACTACGTCCTGCTTAGCTGGATGCCAACGCTGATGCAGGGGATGGGCTATGCTCTGGCGGAATCCGCCTGGCTCACCTCGCTGTTCACCTTCGGCGGCACCGCAGGCATTCTGCTCGCGGGCTGGATGATGGACCGCTGGGAAGCGCATAAAGTGGTCGCATGTGGTTTCGTGCTGACAATGGGCCTTATTCTTTTACTGGGTATTGAGCATAACCATATCGCTCTGTTTGGCGGGTTGATTTTCCTGATGGGGATCGCGATGAACGGTGCGCAATCAGGCATGCAAACCCTGGCCGCCACCTTTTATCCTACCGAGTGCCGCGCGACGGGCATCGCCTGGATGCAGGGGATCGGCCGTTTTGGCGGCGTGGCGGGAACCATGACCAGCGCCCAGCTTCTCGCTATGCAGTGGCAGGCAGACAGTATTTTAATGATCCTCAGCGTGCCCGCTCTGGTGGCCGCTGCGGCAACCGTCTACAAAATGCTGTACAGCCGCTCGCAGGAACCCGGCGTCGCGTAGTTCCTCTCTTTTCTGCTATTCTGCCCCCGCAATTAAGGGGGCAGCATGCTTAACATCGTTTTATTCGAACCAGAAATTCCGCCAAATACCGGCAATATTATCCGCCTGTGTGCCAACACCGGTTTTCGTCTGCATATCATTGAGCCGATGGGCTTTACGTGGGACGACAAACGTCTGCGTCGCGCAGGGCTGGATTATCATGAATTTACCGCCGTCGTTCGCCATCACGATTACGCCGCGTTTCTGGAAGCCGAAAAGCCACAGCGCATGTTCGCCCTGACCACCAAAGGCACGCCAGCGCATAGCGCCGTGAGCTATCAGGCAGGTGACTATCTGATGTTTGGCCCGGAAACCCGCGGCCTGCCGGCCACGATCCTGGATGCCCTGCCCGCTGAGCAGAAAATCCGTATTCCGATGATGCCGGACAGCCGCAGCATGAACCTGTCGAACGCGGTGTCGGTGGTGGTGTATGAAGCATGGCGCCAGCTGGGGTATCCGGGCGCCATTCTCAGAAGTTAAATGCCGTCACCATACTCGAACGTATGGTGAATGCCGTTGAAGTGCTGATCCATGTCCATGGAAGGCTTATCGCTGTCTGGTTTACCGACGATGCGCGCCGGTACGCCAGCGGCGGTGGTATGCGGCGGCACGGGCTGGAGCACCACGGAGCCTGCGCCGATCTTCGCGCCGCGCCCGACTTCGATATTGCCGAGGATTTTGGCACCCGCGCCAATCATCACCCCTTCACGAATTTTCGGATGGCGATCGCCGCTGGTTTTACCGGTACCGCCCAGGGTAACCGACTGCAGGATCGAGACGTCATCTTCAATGACCGCCGTTTCCCCGACGACAATCCCGGTGGCGTGGTCGAGCATGATCCCGCGGCCAATCTTTGCCGCCGGGTGAATATCGACCTGGAACGTCACGGAAACCTGGTTTTGCAGGAAGATCGCCAGCGCGCGGCGGCCTTCATTCCACAGCCAGTGGCCGATGCGGTAAGCCTGCAGGGCGTGGAAGCCTTTCAGGTACAGCAGCGGCGTAGAATATTTATCGACCGCCGGGTCACGCGTGCGCACGGCCTGGATATCGCAGGCGGCAGAGGCGATCATTTCCGGGTCTGCCGCGTAAGCCTCTTCCACCACTTCACGAATGGCGATAGCTGGCATGATCGAGGAAGCCAGCTTGTTGGCGAGCATATAGCTCAGCGCGCTGCCGAGATTTTCGTGCTTGAGTAGCGTCGCGTGGTAGAAACTGGCCAGCATAGGCTCGCAGTCGGCCAGCGCCCGGGCTTCGGCTTTAATATTGTTCCAGACGATATCCAGTTCTTCACACGGCATTGCTTACTCCAGACGATAGTTAATGACCAGCCAGTTCTGCGCTGGCTGGGTCATTCAGGTGACAACGGTTCCGACTAGTTACTGCTGCGCTCGTCCTTGCGCGCACGACCTAATAAGGTCAATGCTGCCTCGCGCGCATTTTTTCCGCAATACAATACCTGATAAATTTCCTCGGTTATTGGCATTTCGACACCGAAACGGTGCGCCAACTCGCGGACTTCTTTGGTATTGCGGTAGCCTTCAACCACCTGACCAATCTTCTCCTGCGCGCCTTTAACATCGCTGCCCTGTCCGAGCATCATGCCAAAACGGCGGTTACGAGACTGGTTATCGGTACAGGTCAGCACCAGGTCGCCCAGGCCAGCCATCCCCATAAAGGTGGCCGGATCGGCACCCAGCGCTTCGCCCAGGCGGGACATTTCGGTCAGTCCTCGGGTGATCAGCGCCGTACGCGCATTGGCACCAAAACCAATGCCGTCTGACATTCCGGCACCAATCGCAATCACGTTCTTCACCGCACCGCCCAGCTGCACGCCGATAAAATCGGGGTTGCTATAGACGCGGAAGCTCTTGCCGCAGTGCAGCAGCTGTTGAAGATCGTCGGAGAAGGCCTGATCGGTGGAGGCCAGCGAAATCGCGGTCGGCAGACCAGCGGCCAGCTCTTTGGCAAAGGTCGGGCCGGAGATGACCGCCAGCGGGATCTCATCACCCAGCGCTTCGCGGGCAACGTCCTGCAGCAGGCGTCCGGTTTCGGCTTCCAGTCCTTTTGTCGCCCAGACAATGCGCGCATCCGGGCGCATCAGCGGCTTAATCTGACGGAGCACGTCGCCAAATACATGGCTCGGGACCACAATCAGAATGTTGCGGCTGGCCGCCAGCGCGGTCGCAAGGTCGCTTTCAAGGTGCAGGGAGTCGGGGAACGGAACGTCCGGAAGAAACGCCACGTTACAACGGTCGCGTTGCAGCGTTGCGATATGTTTTGGATCGTGGCCCCAGAGAACCACTTCGTGACCATTTCTTGCCAGCGTGATGGCAAGAGCGGTGCCGTATGAGCCGGCACCGATCACAGTCATTGACGCATTAACAGTGCTCATCAGGCATCCTGATGTTGTTCAGCACCTTCGCCAGCTTGCTGCTGCAGATAGTTCATGAACAGCGCATCAAAGTTAACTGGCGCAAGGTTCAGTTGCGGGAATGTACCGCGAGAAACCAGGCTGGTGATGCATTCACGCGCATACGGGAACAGAATGTTCGGGCAGTACGCACCCAGGCAATGCGCCATCTGGTTGCCTTCGATACCGCCGATAGAGAAGATGCCGCCCTGCTGAACTTCACACAGGAATGCAGTTTCTTCACCCAGAGATGCGGTAACGGTCACACGCAGCACGACTTCATACACGTCATCTGCCAGTTGGGTAGATGCGGTATCCAGATCAAGTTTAACCTCTGGCTGCCAATCTTTCTGGAAAACATGTGGCGCATTTGGCGCTTCGAAAGAGACGTCCTTGGTGTAGATACGCTGGATCTGGAAAGTCATCTCGGTGTTATTTTGTTCTGACATGGAAATACCCTTTTTAATTGTCCTAAAGTCTCTTAGCTCAGCAGCGGATCGAGTCCACCACGGGCGTCGAGCGCATACAAGTCATCACAGCCGCCAATGTGCTGCGCATCAATAAAAATCTGCGGAACCGTCGTGCGACCACTACGTTTGATCATCTCTTCGCGTTTAATCGCGTCACCGTCGATCGGCAGTTCCTGGAACGTGACGCCTTTGCTGTTCAGCAGCGCTTTCGCACGATGACAGAACGGGCACGTCGCTTTGGTATAGATCTCAATATTGGCCATGACTGAACTCCTTATTTACCGCGTACCAAAGGAAGATTTTCCCCGCTCCAGCCGGAAATACCTTCTTTCAGCACCGTTACGTTTTCGAAGCCTGCTTTATGAAGCGCGCTGGCAGATTCCTGTGCCTGCATGCCGGTCGCATCGACAACGATAATCGGCTGGGCTTTGTGTTTCTCAAGCTCACCGACGTTGTTCGCTTTGATTTCAGCTGGCAGCAGGTTGATTGCGCCCGCAATGTGACCTTTACGGAAATCGTCACGCTGACGCAGATCGACCACGACGGCATCTTCTTTGTTGATCAGACGCGTCGCTTCACCACGGGTGATAACCTTAATTTTAGACGTCAGGCTCTTAAATGTGGTGAACAGCACAGCAGCCAGCAGGCCAATCCACGCGATGCTCAGAACCGGATGGCGGCTAACGAATTGCATAATTTCTTGCATGGAGGGTAACTACTCCCGACTAAGTGATAAAAAAAACCAGGACAGGAGTATACCTGTGCGTTCTGGCAAATACAGCCAGCGACCATAACCTAATCCATTTTCTGCGGCATGCCACCTAAAAAAATGCCTCAAAATGGTCTGGTGAACATCTTGCCCCTGCGCTTTCTTTGATCTTCTGCGGCTATTTGATCGATTCAGCTGTAGTAAAATTACGCAAATTTTGACTCTTGAGCATGAGGTTGTCGCAATGTCGGTTTCTAAAAAACCTATGGTACTGGTGATTCTGGATGGCTATGGCTACCGTGAAGATAGCCAGGATAACGCTATTTTCAACGCCAAAACTCCGGTCATGGATGCCCTGTGGGCGAAACGTCCGCATACGCTGATTGACGCGTCTGGCCTGGAAGTGGGTCTGCCGGACCGCCAGATGGGCAACTCCGAAGTCGGTCACGTAAACCTGGGCGCCGGGCGTATTGTGTATCAGGATCTGACGCGTCTGGACGTTGAAATTAAAGAACGCACCTTCTTCTCCAACCCAACGCTGTCTGGCGCGGTCGATAAAGCCGTTGCCGCTGGCAAGGCCGTACACATCATGGGCCTGCTCTCTGCTGGCGGCGTTCACAGCCACGAAGATCACATCATGGCGATGGTTGAACTGGCCGCCGAGCGCGGTGCAGAAAAAATCTATCTGCACGCCTTCCTGGACGGTCGCGATACGCCACCACGTAGCGCAAAAGGCTCTCTGCAAGCCTTCGAAGAGAAATTCGCCGCGCTGGGTAAAGGCCGCGTAGCGTCCATCATTGGCCGTTACTACGCTATGGACCGCGACAACCGCTGGGATCGCGTTGAACAGGCCTATGATCTGATGACC
This sequence comes from Enterobacter sp. UPMP2060, assembly GCF_053709655.1. Taxonomy (NCBI): domain Bacteria; kingdom Pseudomonadati; phylum Pseudomonadota; class Gammaproteobacteria; order Enterobacterales; family Enterobacteriaceae; genus Enterobacter; species Enterobacter sp. UPMP2060. Next base: position 69,830 of record NZ_JBSKJQ010000010.1, on the reverse strand, counting down.
CTGGCAAAAGGTGAATTCCAGTTTGCGACCGCCGTTGAGGCGCTGGAAGCGGCCTATGCACGTGATGAAAACGACGAATTCGTGAAAGCGTCCGTGATTCGTGCTGAAGGCCAGGCCGACGCCGCCATGGAAGATGGCGACGCGCTGATCTTCATGAACTTCCGCGCTGACCGCGCGCGTGAAATCACCCGTGCGTTCGTCAACAGCGACTTCGACGGTTTTGCCCGTAAGAAAGTGGTAAACCTCGATTTCATCCAGCTGACCGAATACGCCGCAGACATCAAAGCGCCTTGCGCGTATCCGCCAGCATCTCTGGCAAATACCTTTGGCGAGTGGATGGCGAAGAACGACAAAACGCAGCTGCGTATTTCCGAAACTGAAAAATACGCGCACGTGACCTTCTTCTTTAACGGCGGCGTTGAAGAGCCGTTCAAAGGCGAAGACCGCATTCTGATCAACTCTCCGAAAGTCGCTACCTACGATCTGCAGCCAGAAATGAGCTCTGCCGAATTGACGGAAAAACTGGTTGCGGCCATCAAGAGCGGTAAGTACGACACCATCATCTGTAACTACCCGAACGGCGACATGGTTGGGCATACCGGGGTGATGGAAGCGGCAGTGAAAGCGGTTGAAGCGCTGGACCACTGCGTTGAGCAGGTAGCGAAAGCGGTTGAATCCGTTGGCGGCCAGCTGCTGATCACAGCTGACCACGGTAACGCTGAACAGATGCGCGACCCGGCGACCGGCCAGGCGCACACGGCCCATACCAACCTGCCTGTTCCGCTGATTTATGTGGGTGATAAATCACTGAAAGCAGTGGAAGGCGGCAAGCTTTCTGACATCGCGCCAACCATGCTGTCGCTGATGGGTATGCCGATCCCTGAAGAGATGACTGGTAAGCCGCTGTTCATCGTGGAATAATCGCTCCCCATGAGGGGAAAGGCGATTTTTTCAATCACATGGGTCGTGAAGCCGCTTAGGTTATCAGTCAGACCTCTGTTTTACGCCAGCGCACTCAGCGCTGGCGTATTGCTGTGCGCCGCATCCGCCCACGCGGATGACCGCGACCAGCTGAAATCCATTCAGGCCGATATCGCCGCCAAAGAGCGTGCGGTACGCCAGCAGCAGCAGCAACGCTCCGCCCTGCTCGCCCAGCTCAAGCAGCAGGAAGAGGCGATCTCCGCCGCCACGCGTAAACTCCGTGAAACACAAAACACCCTCGCCCAGTTGAATAAACAGATCGACGAGATGAACGCGTCGATTGCCAAACTCGAGCGCCAGCGTGACGCGCAGGAGCGCAATCTTGCCGCACAGCTTGATGCCGCATTCCGCCAGGGTGAACATACCGGACTCCAGCTGATCCTCAGCGGCGAAGAGAGCCAGCGCGGCCAGCGCCTGCAGGCCTACTTTGGCTATCTCAACCAGGCGCGTCAGGAGACGATCGCGCAGCTGAAGCAGACGCGCGAAGAGGTCTCCACGCAAAAAGCCGAGCTGGAAGAGAAGCAGAGCCAGCAGCAGACGCTGCTTTACGATCAGCAGGCCCAGCAGGCGAAGCTTGAGCAGGCGCGCAACGAGCGTAAGAAAACCCTTTCCGGCCTTGAATCCTCCATTCAGGAAGGTCAGAGCCAGCTTAGCGAAATGCGCGCCAACGAATCAAAACTGCGTAACAGCATCGCCCGTGCGGAAGCGGCGGCGAAAGCGCGCGCCGAAAAAGAGGCTCGCGAGGCGCAGGCCGTTCGCGATAAGCAGCAGGAAGCGTCCCGCAAAGGCACTACCTACAAACCAAGCGAGAGCGAACGTTCCCTGATGTCGCGTACCGGCGGTTTGGGCTCTCCTCGCGGTCAGGCTTTCTGGCCCGTTCGCGGTTCAATTCTGCATCGCTATGGCGAACAGCTGCAGGGTGAGCTACGTTGGAAAGGGATAGTTATCGGTGCGTCTGAAGGTAGCGAAGTAAAAGCCATTGCCGATGGCCGCGTGATTCTGGCCGACTGGCTGCAGGGTTACGGTCTGGTGGTGGTGGTCGAACACGGTAAAGGTGACATGAGCCTTTACGGCTACAACCAGAGCGCGCTGGTCAGCGTCGGCACGCAGGTGCGCGCAGGCCAACCCATCGCCCTTGTGGGCAGCAGTGGCGGTCAGGGCCGCCCGTCACTCTATTTCGAAATTCGTCGCCAGGGTCAGGCGGTCAATCCACAGCCGTGGTTGGGAAGATAAGTTTTGCTTCAATTTCGTCGAATGGTTTTCTCCGTCGTCAGCGTGCTGGCGCTGGCTGCACCAGTATACGCAGGTAAACTCGCTATCGTGATTGATGACTTCGGTTATCGTCCACACTATGAAAATCAGGTGCTGGCGATGCCGTCGGCCATCTCTGTCGCCGTCCTTCCAAATGCGCCCCACGCGCGTGAGATGGCGACCAAAGCCCATAACAGCGGTCATCAGGTGCTGATCCACCTGCCGATGGCCCCGCTCAGCAAGCAGCCGCTGGAAAAAGACACCCTGCGCCCGGACATGAGCAGCGAGGAGATCGAGCGCATCATCCGCGACGCCTACAACAAAGTGCCGTATGCCGTAGGGCTGAACAACCATATGGGCAGCGCGATGACATCAAGCCTGTACGGGATGCTCAAAGTGATGCAGGCGCTGGAGCGTTACAATCTCTACTTCCTCGACAGCATGACCATCGGCAACAGCCAGGCGATGCGTGCCGCTCAGGGAACGGGCGTAAAGGTGATTAAGCGCAAGGTGTTCCTGGATGATACCCAGAACGAAGCCGATATCCGCATGCAGTTTAATCGCGCGGTACAGCTGGCCCGCCGCAATGGCTCAGCCATCGCCATCGGTCACCCGCACCCGTCTACCGTTCGCGTCCTGCAGCAGATGCTGCCGACCTTGCCTGCCGATATCACGCTGGTGCGTCCGAGCGATCTGCTGAACGAGCCGCAGGTAGATACCTCTACACCAAATTCTGCGCAGCCCGTCCCGACAGCGCCGCGTAATCCGTTCCGCGGCGTGAAGCGCTGTGTACCGAAGCAACCGCTTGAACCGGTCTATGCGACCCGCTTCTTCTCCGTCATCGGAGACAGCATCAGTAACAGTACCCTGGTGAAATACGTCCAGCAGCAGTGGCAGGGATGGGGTAAGAAAGCCTGACGCTTATTTCGCAATCTGAGAGTCCGTCTGCTCGTTAGCAACGGACTCTTTTTTTTCCTGATGCTGATACCAGGATTTGAAATACTTCAAAAAGCTATAGGCTGTGGCATACAGTCCCGTCGCCACCCCCACTTTGCCCTTACGCCAGGCGCCGCTAAACAGATACCATTTGAAAAAAGCCCCGATGGCGCTGATTACGCCGCGCCCTATAGAGGGCCGTATTTTTTGATGTTGAACCAGGCGGGTTGTATAACAATTTAATTTGTTAAAAAGCTCATGCAGCGTGGGAAACGTATCATGTTTTACATAACCCGGAATACGTTCACAACGGAGAAAACCTTCGACCTGATCGTCTACCGGCCTGTTATTAAACCGGGACTGGTTACGATTAAAAAGACGCACAGGATAATCAGGGGATGAAACTGGATAAATCGTCCGGACTTCTTCACCCAGAACAAACCAGTGGCGGCATATTCGCCATGCCATTCCGGGGTCTGGCTCATCGCCTGCTTTTAACGTTAAAACGGCATTAACCGTTTCCTGGTCAAGAATTTCGTCGCTGTCGATGCACAGGACCCAGTCATTGCTGGCTAAGGATATAGCATGGTTCATCTGCTCGCCATGCCAGCTAAATTTTTTATAGACAGGTAGCAGTCCAAAACTTTCACAAATATATCGTGTTTTGTCCGTACTGCCAGAATCGACCACGACAATTTCATCCGCTATTTTCAAAAGAGGCGGGATAACATCGTGCAATAATCTTTCAGAATTAAACGTTAATAAGCAGACCGTTATTTTAAACATTTTCCCACTCTCAATAGCAGCCTAAATTAATATTATTAATACTATATAAATGAGGAGAGACGATTAAAGTCCTGAATCACACTTTTCAAATAAGCACGCTTGAAATTTTGTCTAATTCTCAAGAGCAATAAAATAGAAAAATCTATTTTATTTCAACAGATTCTTTATAATGCAGTCAGATGAAGGGTAGCACACGGATTCAGACATGCCGCACAAAAGTAAAATTCTCCTCCTGGATACGGGTAAAGAATGGGGGGGAGGCACCAACAGTATGCTTGAGCTCCTGAAGCGAATCAATCGCGATAAATTCGATATTACCTGTTGTTTTTACAGTGATTATAGTCGTGCTGAAGGTGAGACAATTGGCCAGGTGCTCAACGGCATCGGCATCCCGCTCATCGTGATCCCTCAACGTCCGCAGCCGGTCTGGGCCAAATTGTTGAAGGAAGCGGGACGTAGCCTGCTGTTTTTCTCACGCAGCGCCCGCAAGGCATTGACGCGTCACGTGGATATCATGTGGCGCATCAGGCCTAACGTCAGCAAAATCGAGACCCTTTTCACGCAGGGTGGTTTCGATACGCTCTATATGAATAACCAGCCGGGCTCAAACGAGGAAGGCTATCTGGCGGCGGCGAACCTGCAGGCGCGGTTGATCCAGCACTGCCGCATTGAGCCCGTTTTGACCCCGCCGCTGGTAAAGCTGGTTAATGCCCATGCCACAAAAATCATCGCCGTCTCGCACGGCGTTGAACGCGTGTTGCTTCAGCATGGCGTCCGGCCCGAACTGTGTACGACGGTCAATAATGCCATCGACATCCACCAGCCTTTACCTGACCGACGCGCAATGCGCCAGCGCCTGAATATTGATGACGACACGTTTGTGTTCGGCAGTATCGGGTCGTTAATCCCTCGCAAAGCCAACCACCACACGCTGGAGGCGCTGGCACAGTTCAGCCAGAAGCATCCCGAGGCGAAATGGAAAATGGTGCTGGTCGGCGAAGGTGCCGAACGCCGCGCTTTAGCGGAACAGGCCCGAACGCTGGGAATTGAAAACCACGTCATCTTCACCGGTTTTCAGAATACCCCATTTAATTACCTCGCTACGTTTGACGCCTTTATTCTGGCCTCAAAAAGCGAAGGGCTGCCGCGCGTGGTGCTGGAAGCGATGCTTCTCAATATCCCCGTTATTGGCTCTCAGGTGACCGGCACGGCGGAATTGATTGATCATGATTCGACAGGGCTGCTCTTCCCCTGGAGCGATGTTTCACAGCTTGCACAGCATCTGGACAATATCTGGGCAGATGCTGACCTGCGGGCTCGGCTGGCTGCGGCTGCATACCAGAACGTCTGTCATACCTATGCCATCGAAAACTATGTCAGCGGTGTCGAAGCCGTGCTTGGCGCGCACTAACCAAACGAGATAACTATGTTTAAATTTCTTAATGCTCGCTATCGTCATATCACCGGGCGACACAACATTCCTTACAGCTCTCTGCCCGTGACGGGCGCGCTTGCTGCGGTGGATTCTATTGTGATTCCGTGTACCGGTGCAGATTTCGTCGAAGAAGCATTACTCTCTGCCACCTTCGCGGAACGTTATGCCACCGGGGTGAGCGAAATCGTCATCGTCAGCGATCAGCCTGAATCTGCCTTTGGGGTACTGCCGCCGAAAACCCGCGTAGTGACGCTAAATCTTCCCGTACGTGAGGAAAGCTACCGCTATAAGCAGATCTACCTCAGCCGTCTGGTGAAGCTTAACGCCCCGCTGCAGGCTCGCGGTGAAGGGGTATTGATGATCGATTCCGATCTCAACCTGCTCAAGATGCCCGAGATCAACATGGCCGATATGCACATTTACTCCAGCTTCCGTCAGGGCAAAATGATTGCCAAGCTGGACGGTGCGCCAGAGGAAAAAGTGCCGGCGTATTACAAGGAGACGGTGCGCCCGTATCTGGTCGATCACGTTAACGGCGCGTTTCTTGCGGCAACCAAAAAAACCTGGCGCCGTATCTGTCCGCTATGGCTGACGCTGTTCCAGGATACCTGGGAGCTGATGGACGACACGCAGCCGCCGACCGATCAGCTGCCGCTCGCCGCGCTGCTGGACATGCTGGATCTAAAAACGGTTAACCTGGGTGACTGGATGAACTGGCCGGTCTCGAAGAAAATCGGCGGTCAGGAAGCCGTTGTACCGAAAGAGGTGATTGGCGCGCATGGCGGCTTCCCTCTCTCTGAATGGCAGAAGTACCTTGAATCGCCGGATAACAAACTGCTGTTCAAAGGTCAGGACTACACCCGCAAGGTGCGCTACCTGACGGATGAAGAGAAAAAGAAGCAATAAAATAAGGGGCCTGAGGCCCCTTTTTGATTATTTATCCCAGCTCAGGATCACTTTTCCTGACTGGCCGGAACGCATCGCGTCGAAGCCCTGCTGGAACTCATCGATGGAGAAACGGTGAGTAATAATCGGGGACAGATCCAGACCGGACTGGATCAGCGCCGCCATCTTGTACCAGGTCTCGAACATCTCGCGGCCATAGATGCCCTTGATGAACAGCCCCTTGAAGATGACTTTGTTCCAGTCGATAGACATGTCTGACGGCGGAATACCCAGCATCGCGATACGGCCACCGTGGTTCATGGTGTCGAGCATGGTGCGGAACGCCGGTGGCGCACCGGACATTTCCAGACCCACGTCAAAGCCTTCGGTCATGCCCAGCTCTTCCATCACGTCGGTCAGGCTCTCTTTCGAGACATCCACCGCGCGGGTGACGCCCATTTTGCGGGCCAGCGACAGACGGTATTCGTTCACGTCGGTGATCACAACGTTGCGCGCGCCCACGTGCTTCGCCACCGCAGCGGCCATAATGCCGATTGGGCCCGCGCCGGAGACCAGCACGTCTTCACCGACCAGGTCGAAGGAGAGCGCCGTGTGCACCGCGTTGCCGAACGGGTCGAAGATGGAGGCCAGGTCGTCAGAGATATTGTCCGGGATTTTGAACGCGTTAAACGCCGGGATCACCAGGTATTCCGCGAAGCAGCCCGGGCGGTTTACGCCCACGCCAATGGTATTACGGCACAGGTGCGTACGCCCGCCGCGACAGTTACGGCAGTGGCCGCAGGTAATATGGCCTTCACCGGAGACGCGATCGCCAATTTGGAAGCCTTTCACTTCCTGGCCGATACCCACCACTTCACCGACATATTCGTGACCGACAACCATCGGTACCGGAATGGTTTTCTGCGACCACTGGTCCCAGTTGTAGATGTGAACGTCAGTACCGCAGATGGCGGTTTTACGAATTTTGATCAGCAGATCGTTATGACCGACTTCCGGCTCCGGCACGTCGGTCATCCAAATCCCTTCTTCCGCTTTCAGTTTGGATAACGCTTTCATCACACGTCCTCAGGCAATTACGCCCAGCTGTTTGCCGATGCGGGTAAAGGCTTCCACCGCACGTTCAATTTGTTCAGGCGTATGCGCCGCAGACATCTGGGTGCGGATACGCGCCTGACCTTTTGGCACCACCGGGAAGAAGAACCCGGTGACGTAAATCCCTTCTTTCTGCAGTTCGCGGGCAAATTGCTGCGCGACGACCGCATCGCCCAGCATCACCGGAATGATCGCGTGGTCAGCACCGGCCAGGGTAAACCCTGCGGCGCTCATTTTTTCACGGAACAGACGGGCGTTGGACCACAGGCGGTCGCGCAGCTCAGCGCCGGACTCCACCATCTCCAGCACCTTGATGGAGGCGGCAACAATGGCCGGCGCCAGGGAGTTGGAGAACAGGTACGGGCGAGAGCGCTGGCGCAGCCACTCGACCACCTCTTTACGCGCGGCGGTATAGCCGCCGGACGCGCCGCCGAGCGCTTTGCCCAGCGTACCGGTGATGATATCCACGCGGCCCATCACGTCACAGTATTCGTGGGAACCGCGGCCGTTTTCGCCGACAAAGCCGACCGCGTGAGAGTCATCTACCATCACCAGCGCGTCGTATTTATCCGCCAGGTCGCACACGCCCTTCAGGTTGGCGATCACGCCGTCCATAGAGAACACGCCGTCGGTGGCGATCAGCACGTGGCGAGCACCCGCTTCACGCGCCTCTTTCAGGCGCGCTTCCAGCTCGACCATGTCGTTGTTGGCGTAGCGGAAACGCTTCGCTTTACACAGGCGTACGCCGTCGATGATGGAGGCGTGGTTCAGGGCGTCGGAGATAATCGCATCTTCTGCGCCAAGCAGGGTCTCAAACAGACCGCCGTTGGCGTCGAAGCAGGAGGAGTACAGAATCGCGTCTTCCATTCCGAGGAAGCTCGCCAGCTTTTGCTCAAGCTGCTTGTGGCTGTCCTGCGTACCGCAGATAAAGCGTACGGAGGCCATGCCGAAACCGTGGGTGTCCATGCCGTTTTTTGCAGCGGCAATCAGCTCAGGGTGATTCGCAAGACCTAAGTAGTTGTTCGCACAAAAGTTGATCACATGGCTGCCGTCGGCAACGGTGATGTCCGCCTGCTGGGCAGACGTGATAATACGCTCTTCCTTGAACAACCCTTCCGCACGTGCGGTGTCGAGGTCGCTGTTTAACTGTTTGTAAAAATCACCACGCATTGCAATTCTCCAGACTCGGCAAATTTCGGGACATATTACCCAAACCTATAGTTCATGACGAGATGACACGTCATCTCTTGTCGTTTTTGCAGCATAAATCACGCGTACCCCTGCGCTGTGAAGGTGAATGGCTGAAGGGCAGCCATACTAATGATATGATAGAGACATTAGCGTCCGGGATTGTCCCCGGGCTCCACACTTCAAAGGTTACAGTTATGATCATCGTTACCGGCGGCGCGGGCTTTATCGGCAGCAATATTGTTAAGGCTCTCAATGACAAAGGCATCACCGACATCCTGGTGGTTGACAACCTGAAAGACGGCACCAAGTTCGTCAACCTGGTGGATCTGAACATCGCTGACTACATGGATAAAGAAGACTTCCTTATCCAGATTATGGCAGGCGAAGAGTTCGGCGAGATCGAAGCCATCTTCCACGAAGGTGCGTGTTCTTCCACCACCGAGTGGGACGGCAAGTACATGATGGACAATAACTATCAGTACTCCAAAGAGATCCTGCACTACTGCCTGGAGCGTGAAATTCCGTTCCTGTATGCCTCCTCCGCGGCAACCTACGGCGGCCGCACCTCGGACTTTATCGAATCCCGCGAGTATGAACAGCCGCTGAACGTCTACGGTTACTCCAAATTCCTGTTCGACGAGTACGTACGTCAGGTGCTGCCAGAAGCGAACTCGCAGATCGTCGGCTTCCGTTACTTCAACGTCTACGGACCGCGCGAAGGTCACAAAGGCAGCATGGCGAGCGTGGCGTTCCACCTGAACACCCAGCTGAATAACGGCGAAAGCCCGAAACTGTTCGAAGGCAGCGACGGCTTTAAGCGCGACTTCGTTTACGTGGGCGACGTTGCCGCAGTGAACCTGTGGTTCTGGGAAAACGGCGTATCCGGCATCTTCAACCTGGGTACCGGCCGCGCGGAGTCCTTCCAGGCGGTGGCTGACGCAACGTTGGCGTATCACAAAAAAGGCAGCATCGAGTACATTCCGTTCCCTGACAAGCTGAAAGGCCGTTATCAGGCGTTCACCCAGGCTGACCTGACCAACCTGCGCGCCGCAGGCTACGACAAGCCGTTCAAGACCGTTGCCGAAGGCGTAACGGAATATATGGCCTGGCTGAACCGCGACGCATAAGTATGAAGATTCTGGTGATCGGCCCGTCATGGGTGGGCGACATGATGATGTCGCAAAGTCTCTATCGCACGCTCAAGGCGCGTTATCCCCAGGCGATAATCGACGTGATGGCACCCGCGTGGTGCCGTCCGCTGTTGTCGCGTATGCCGGAAGTGAACGAGGCGATCCCGATGCCGCTTGGCCACGGGGCGCTGGAAATTGGCGAACGCCGCAAGCTCGGCCATAGCCTGCGCGATAAGCGCTACGATCGGGCGTATGTCCTGCCAAACTCCTTTAAATCCGCCCTTGTGCCTTTCTTTGCAGGTATCCCACATCGCACCGGCTGGCGCGGTGAAATGCGCTACGGCCTGCTGAACGATGCGCGGGTGCTGGATAAAGAGGCCTGGCCGCTGATGGTGGAGCGCTATGTGGCGCTGGCCTACGACAAAGGCGTGATGCGCAGTGCGAAAGACCTGCCGCAGCCGCTGCTGTGGCCACAGCTTCAGGTTAACGACGGTGAAAAATCCCAGACCTGTAACGCGTTTGGTCTATCGTCTGAACGCCCGATCATTGGCTTCTGCCCCGGCGCCGAGTTCGGCCCGGCAAAACGCTGGCCGCACTACCACTATGCGGAGCTGGCGAAACAGCTGATTGACGAAGGCTACCAGATTGTCCTGTTCGGTTCGGCAAAGGACCACGAGGCAGGCAACGAAATTCTCGCGACGCTCAGTAATGAACAGCAGGCCAGGTGCCGCAACCTGGCGGGAGAAACGCAGCTTGAACAGGCGGTTATTCTGATTGCCGCCTGTGAGGCCGTGGTCAGCAACGATTCGGGCCTGATGCACGTCGCCGCCGCGCTCAACCGCCCGCTGGTGGCGCTGTATGGCCCAAGTAGCCCGGACTTCACGCCCCCGCTTTCTCATAAAGCGCGCGTCATCCGCCTGATCACCGGCTATCACAAAGTACGCAAGGGCGATGCCGCAGAAGGCTACCATCAGAGCCTGATCGACATTACGCCAGAGCGCGTTCTCGAAGAGCTTAACGAACTGCTGTTGAGCGAAGAAGGATAACGAATGCGGGTACTGATCGTTAAAACTTCTTCGATGGGCGATGTTCTGCATACGCTCCCGTCACTGACGGACGCCATGCGGGCCATTCCCGACATTCGTTTTGACTGGGTGGTGGAAGAAGGCTTCGCGCAGATCCCCACCTGGCATGAAGCGGTTGACCGCGTGATCCCGGTGGCGATCCGCCGCTGGCGCAAAGCGTGGTTCTCCGCGCCGATTAAAGCCGAACGCAAAGCCTTCCGTGAGGCGGTGCGGGCACAGCATTACGACGCCATCATCGACGCCCAGGGGCTGGTGAAAAGCGCCGCGCTGGTGACGCGTCTGGCACATGGCGTAAAGCACGGCATGGACTGGCATACCGCCCGCGAACCGCTGGCGAGCCTGTTCTATAACCGTCGCCACCACATCGCAAAGCAACAGCATGCCGTAGAACGTACCCGCGAGCTGTTTGCAAAAAGCCTGGGCTATGCGAAACCGGAAACCCAGGGCGACTACGCCATTGCGCAGCACTTTTTGCGCAATACAGATCCCTGTGCTCAGCCTTATCTTGTCTTCCTGCATGCCACAACGCGCGACGATAAACACTGGCCGGAAACGCACTGGCGAAGCCTGATTGAACTAATGCAACCTACCGGCATCCATATTAAACTGCCGTGGGGCGCTGAACATGAGCGGCAGCGTGCAGAGCGTCTGGCAGCAGGTTTTTCACACGTCGAGGTATTGCCGAAACTCACGCTGGCGCAGGTTGCCGCGCAGCTGGCGGGAGCGAATGCTGTTGTTTCCGTTGATACAGGTTTAAGCCATTTAACCGCGGCGCTGGATCGTCCGAATATTACGATTTTTGGTCCGACCGATCCTGGATTGATCGGGGGTTACGGTAAAAACCAGCATCAGATGGTCAGCCCGACCCAGCAAACGAAGGATATCAGCGCAGATGCTATTTTTTCATTTTTACAGGGCAGCCGTTGGCTTTCCAACAGGGATATCTAACGCATGAGTTACGTATTTCTGCTGATTTTACTCTTTCCGGTGAAGCTTATCCGGAAGCTGTTCCGCAAAGAGACAGGTAAAAACCTGGTCATTCAGACAGCAAAAATCGGCGATTTTGTTAATGCAACGCCCCTTCTGGCATACCTGCAAAAAAGCGACGTGCTCATCAGTCGTAGCGTAGGTGCGCTGGCGAAGCATGATGAGACGATCGATGAGATTTTTTTTATCGAGCAGCATAAGCGTAACCTGTGGCGAAAGCTGGTCTTTGCCTGCCGGATCATGAACCGCTATGACAATGTCTATCTCCTGCAACCCAACAGCGTGAACCTCTTTTTCGCCTCCGCGTGTAACGCTAAAAACAAACAGTTTTTAAGCACTTACACGCGAAGATGGTATCACGGAATTTTCTATGCAACGGCAGACGGTACTGTTGAACACGGTAAGAAGACTCTTTCAGTCACGAACTATCTCAAACTGGCCGATCGCACCTTAACCTGGCAAGACTCGCCAAAGCACGCCACAAAGCCACTTTTCAAACCTGCGACCTATCCGGCAATCCTCGATAAACCCGGCGTGATCCGCATTGGTATCAGCGTAGCCGCCGGGAATAAAGCGAAAACCGTTCCGCCGGTCATCTGGAAGCAAATTGCCGATCGTCTCGCCGACCTGCCCTGCGAATTTTATGTGTTTGGCGCCCCGAATGAACAATCGTGGATGGATGATATCACCCGCGCTTACGGTGAACTGCCCAACTTTATTAACCTGATTGGCAAAATCTCGCTTGAAGAGCTGCCGTGGGCCATTTCTAAAATGGATTGCTATATCGCGTCTGACTCGGGGAATGTCTACATTGCCGATGCGGTAGGCGTGCCGGTAATCTTACTGTTCGGGCCTTGTTGCCACTATGAACAACGTCCGCTGGGCAACGTATTGCTGATTGGTAATGATGACAACATTTGCTCATATGTTTTTGAAACACGATATTACTTCTCACAGAGCCGGGAAGAACTCTTCGCTGTAACAGACGAAGCGCTACGTGAACTCAAACACTTCATTTGCGAGTTACCCACAATTAATACAGACGCATACTCCTTTGATGCTCAGGGAAACTAATTATTATGGCTTTTCTAAGCATCATTATTGCCGCGCATAACGCCAAAGATACGCTTCACACCACGCTAGAAAGCCTGCAAAACGCGATTGAGGGTGCGTGGGATGATGTAGAGATCATTATCTTTAACGACAGTTCAAACGACTCAACGCAGGATATTATTGAAGCGTGGCTGCCAATGCTTCCGAATGCGCAATCCCGATACGTCGAGTACCGTAACGTAGGCCATGTTCGAAACAGTGCCCTCTCGCTGGCCACAGGTGAATACATTACCATGCTGGATAGCGATGACCGGATGAAACCGGGCAGCATCAGGGACGCGGTGGCGTTTCTCAAATCAGAGCGCCCTGATATGCTCCTGACGCGCCTGCTGGAAATTCGCGACACCAAAAAAATGACAGCCGACTGGCAGGGGTTCTCTCCTGTTGCTTTGTCACAACATGAGGCAATAAAGCGGTTCCTGCAGCACAAAGATTTTCAGGCACATCTCATCGGGCAATTCATTCATCGGGAATTGTATGTGAATAACCCGATTCCTTCGATGGTCTGCTATGAAGATTTTGCCGTGTTTCCCGGCATGCTGATGCAATCGAGTAAAATAGTCTATCAGCGTCAGGGACATTATTATTACATCAAACGTAACGACAGTTTGTCGAGCCGTCTCGACGCCAGTAAAATCGCTACGCTGGTTGATTGCACATTACAAATGGAAGAAACATTCCCTCGTTCTTTTAAGCATCTTGTTAATTGTCACTGGTTTGATATCTACAGAAACCACCGGCAGCATCTGACTGACCTGCAACTCAAACTGGTTAAACAGCGGGTCAATGCACTTTATTCTCTCTCTTTCTTCTTTACCAGAGATGTACGTTTCAGCTACAAAAAAAGGGTCATTGAGGCATTATGGAAAAAGTAAAACTGCGGCTTTATCAGCTGACGCTGATTTTGAGCCTTATTTCGCTTGCGCTGGCGCTGCTGAGTTCAGGTAAGCAGCGAGAGTTTTTCTATATTGCGATTTATGCCAGCATTATCGGCTTAGCGTGCGAATATAAAAAAATCACAATGCGTCCTTTTTCTATCGCATTGCCGATTTTATTGATTGGCCTGCTTAATCTTGGCTGGTATCTGGTGTATGAATATCATAGCGAAGGTCTGAACGTTTATAGCGATTATCTCGGTGCAAGTAAAAAATTAATTCTGGCAAGTATTCTCATTTTTTACCTTGACCGGTTTAAGTCTTATATTGATAGAGCATCCTTCCAGAAATATTTTTTATACGCCTCTGGTGCAGGGTTTATACTCGCCACTGGCTATGGCTTATGGCAGGCTTCACAGGGTATGGGGCGTATCGAGATGGCCATAAACCGTGCGACCGTGTCGGCCTATGTTTATTCTGTATTGTCACTGGCGTTTGTATACAGCCTTTATCTACAGAAAAATATCAAACTGTATGTAGCCGCAGGACTCATCATCTTAATATCTTATTTCGTCATTCTTCTAACGGGCACCCGTGCCGCAATGGGGTTATATCTACTCCTGGCGATTGTACTCACGCTTTATCACTTCAGAAGAATACACCTTAAATCTACGCTGATTTTCTTATGTATTGTGGCGGGTATTGTTATCGTTAGCTACAAACCATTAATCCTACCCAAGCTACAACAAACACAAGCTGAAGTTGAAAGTTATCAAAAAGGCTATGATGCAACCTCACTCGGCGCACGTTTCTCTATGTGGAGTGTTGGCATTCAAAACGGGCTGGCCCATCCTTTAGGGCAGTCAGTTGAAGACCGCGAAATATGGACACAGCAATATGTGAAAAATGGGCACCCACACCTCGCGGCTGCACTCGAGTTTATCAGGGTGCATCTGCACAATGAGTTTATTGAGAAATATTCTCTGCAGGGGATCCCAGGGCTGGCGATATTAGTGTTTTTCTATATATCGATGATCGTTTACGCCCTTAAAAACAGAAATGGCCTGCTGCTGACGACCATGCTTCTTTTATTACTCTATGGCCTGACTGACGTCATACTGTTGAGTTCTGAGGCTTTAATCTTCTTTGTCACCGTGTTTGCGCTGAGTACCCCTTTTTCGCAAACCAGGCAACGCTAATGATAATGCCCGCCTGGCGGGCATTATTTTTTCTTGTATTGATAAAACTCCGCCAGCGTCATCCCTACCGTCTTATCGGATAACCAGCTAAAAAGCGTTTCTAAATCCTGATACAACCCTTCAATCGCCGCCTCATCTTTAAACGTTGGGCTTCCGCCAGGCATAAATTCCGACGAATGAAGCATAAACTCCACGTACTCACTTCCCTGCGACAGGCATTGCTGTGCGACCTGAATCATTTGCGCCGCATTCCCACCGGACGGTCTTAGCCAGTTCACAGAGGGAGAGCGGTATTTACCGCGAAGCCTGTCGTAACCCTGTTTGATCGTGTTCAACCACGCCGGGTGTTTATACTGAATGCTCATCGGCACTTCGAGTAATGGGCTATGGCCTGCCCGGGAAATATTGTCTAAATCCATGAAATAGGCGTGGTCGGGGAAATGCTGATAATCCGTTCCGCCATTACCCTGTGGGGCGCCTTTCGCATTGCGCCAGTTCACGCGTGGCGTCACGGAGCAATCCACCTGGTAGCCCAGTTCAACGAGCAATTTTGCGTAGCGACTGTCAAATGCCCAACGTCCGGCACGGTGGCTTAACATTTTGGTCTGGAAGGTCTCTTCCAGCAGGCGTGTCATGAACAGCACTTTTTCGCGCATCACCTCATCCGAAAATTCAATCAGATAAGGCTGCCATCGCCAGTCATCGCCCGTGAGATCATGTTCCGGCGGGCTATTCCATGCGTGAAGGTGCATTCCCACCTCCCCCTGACCGCGGGCGATTGCGTCCCTGGCGAATTCGATGAAAACGGGTTCGATCGCCATCTCGTAATTGGTCAGCCACACGGGCTTAAAGCCGAAACGCTCACAAAGCGCCTGGAAACGCGCCAGATAACGCGCATTTTCCGTTTTAATGACGCGGTGATTTTGCCAGAGATTATCGCCCTCAGTATCAATTGTGATGATAAACGCTGGTTTGTTCATAATGAGTCCGCAAGACAGGAAAGTTAGCGCTATGTTACGCACTCTCCAAAGCATGAGTAAACCCTTCCAGGGAAATTACTGAGATTATGGAGAAAGAGTGCAAGTCGCTATCAGGTCTATTAGAATTGCCATCAGTACAACGCCGATAAGATGATGATGAATAACTTACCTGACACACCTGATTTGCGCATTTTACTTATCAAACTCCGCCATCATGGCGACATGTTGCTGACCACTCCCGTCATTGATTCGCTACGTCAAAAATGGCCGCAGGCGCAGATTGATGTCCTGCTGTATGAAGAAACGCGCGATATGCTCGCCGCGCATCCGGCGATCGGTACAATTTATGGAATCGATCGTAAATGGAAACAGCTTGGCACGCTGAAGCATCTTCAAAAAGAGTGGCAGTTGCTGCGTGCGTTAAGAAATCAGCATTATCATCTGGTGATTAACCTTGCCGATCAATGGCGTAGCGCGATCGTCACCCGCTTCACCGGTGCACCCGTTCGCCTCGGATTCGCGTTTAACAAACGCAACAGTGCATTCTGGCGTTTTTGTCACACCGATCTGGTCTCTGTCGACGGCCACAAATCCCTGCATACGGTCGAACAGAATCTTTCCATTCTGGCGCCATTACCGGTCGCGCCGCAGCCTGCCGTCACCATGGCTTACACCGCAGAAGACTGGCATCATGCCCGCCAAAAGCTGACGCAGACGGCTGTGGGCGACAGCTATATCGTGATCCAGCCGACGTCCCGCTGGTTCTTTAAATGCTGGAGCGAAGACAAAATGGCGCAAACCATTACTGCACTGCAGCAGGATGGTCATACGGTTGTGCTCACCGCGGGGCCGGATAAAAAAGAGCTGGCGATGATCGATCGCATTCTCGCCGCCTCGCCAAGGACGGGAGTCGTCTCGCTGGCGGGCCAGCTAACGTTGCGCCAGCTGGCCTCACTTATCGATCATGCGCGTCTTTTTATCGGCGTTGACTCCGTTCCAATGCATATGGCCGCCGCGCTGCAAACGCCCTGCGTGGCGCTGTTTGGCCCTTCTAAACTCACGTTTTGGTCTCCATGGCAAGTCAACGGTGAAGTCATCTGGGCCGGCGATTACGGCCCGCTACCCGATCCGGATGCCATTGATACCAAAACGAAAGAACGCTATCTCGACGCCATTCCCGTTGATGCTGTCGTCTCCGCCGCAAGGAGATATCTGTCATGAAAAACCATCGTCTGGCCATTGTTCGCCAAAAGTATCGCCCTGATGGCGGAGCGGAACGCTTCGTTTCGCGCGCTCTCACCGCGCTGAGCAATCAGAACCTTGAGCTCAACGTCATCACGCGTGAGTGGCAGGGAGAGAAGCAAGACGACTGGCATATCCACATTTGCAACCCTCAAAAATGGGGCCGCATCAGTCGGGAACGCGGATTTGCACAGGCCGCGCGCGCGCTGTGGCAGCAACAGCAGTTTGATATTGTTCAAAGCCATGAGCGCATCCCGGGTTGTGATATCTATCGCGCGGGTGATGGGGTGCATCGTCGCTGGCTGCTTCAGCGCGCGCGCATTTTACCAGCCTGGCGTGCGCAAATGCTGATGTATGACCGCTATCACCGCTACGTGATGCGTGCGGAACGGGAAATGTATCAGGCGCCTGAGTTAAAAGCCGTAATCTGCAATGCGGAGATGATCAAACGCGAAATCGTCGAAGACTTTGATATTGACGCAAATAAAATTCATGTGATTTATAATTCTATTGATTCCAGCCGCTTCGTTCCGGCCCAGGAGGCACAGCGTGCGATTTTGCGCCAACAATTTGGTTTGCCAGCCGATGCCGTTGTGTTCTGTTTCGTAGGCTCAGGGTTTGAACGAAAAGGATTAGCCAGCGCCATACGCGCTATCGCTGGAACATCAGCCTGGCTGATTGTGGTTGGGCAAGATAAAGCAGAACGTCGTTATCGCGACCTCGCCCGTTCGTTAGGCTGCGAGGGGCAAATCCGTTTCCTGGGGGTGCAAAAAGAAACTCTGCCTTTTTATCAGCTATCCGATGGTTTACTGTTGCCAACGCTGTATGATCCCTTTCCTAACGTCATTCTTGAAGCGATGGCCTGCGGCTTGCCCGTCATTACTTCAGAGAGTTGCGGTGGTGCAGAGTTTATTCAACAAGGCCAGAACGGATTTTATTGTGACGCACTTGATATCAGTACACTGAAGGAAGCGGTAGCCGCCATTCCTTCACTGGAAAAAAATAACAATATGGGACGAGCGGCACGTGAACGTGTAAAAGACGCCACTCCCGAAAAACTATCAAGTCAGCTTATTACGCTTTATCAAAAATTACTGGATTAAAAATGCGCATCCTAATGATTATTGATGGTTTACCCGGTGGAGGAGCTGAAAAAACGGTTCTTACACTCTCCCGTGGATTAATAGAAATGGGACATCAGGTCTCTCTATTCTCTCTGCGGAAAGTGTGCGACTACGCCATCCCGGAAGGCATCGATTATCAGGTTGTTCAGGACACATGTAAAAAACCGTGGCGAAAGCTGACGGAAATCCCACGCCGCGCCCAACTGCTGGATCAGGCGATTGAGCAAGCTGAGCGCAGCGGCAAATTTGATGTGGTGTTCTCTCACCTGCACAAAACAGACCGCATTGTGTCGCACTGCCGCGCGCTGGAACGTGACAAAGTCTGGTTCTGCGTGCACGGCATGTTCTCGTTTTCCTATCTTCGCCATCGCAGCGGACTTTCGCGCTGGTTTAAACATCTTAAAATTCGTCATACCTACGAAAACCGCAACGTTGTCGCCGTCTCAGGCGCCGTGTTGACAGACCTTTCCGAGACGCTGGCGCTCAATCTTCGACGCAAAGCGGTTATCCATAATCCTTTCGATATTCCTGAAATTCAGCGTCTGGCGGATGCGCCCTTCGAGATGCAGGGAAAGGATTACATTATTCATGTTGGCCGCTTCCATGAGCACAAACGCCACGACCGCCTTTTACGTGCGTTCGCCCTGAGTAAAATTGACACAACCCTGGTCATGATGGGCAATGGGTCTGACGCTCAAATTCAAAAACTCAAGCAGCTTGCTGCCGAGCTGGGTATTGAAAACAAAACGGTTTTCCGCCCGTTCGAGTCCAATCCCTATCCCTGGATTAAAGGGGCACGCCTTTTAGTGTTAAGTTCTGACTGCGAAGGTTTTGGTAATGTGCTGGTCGAAGCCATTATCTGCCAGACGCCACCGGTCAGTACAAATTGCCCCGGAGGCCCTGCCGAAATCCTCACCGGCGCTTTAGCGCGCGGGCTGGCAGAGTTAAATGACGAGTCACTGGCAAAAACGCTGGCGGATATTTATACCGCCCCACCGGTCGTTGGCGATACAACCATCGCGTCGTTCGGTATCAATGCCATTTGCCAGCAATATATTGCTCTGGTCGACAATCAAAAATAATCAGGTTTCTTATGCAAAATTCAGCCCCATTGTTAAGCGTGGTGGTTGCCGTTTATAACGGTGAAGCTTTCCTGGATCAGTTCTTTACCTGCCTTGTCAATCAACGCATCGACAGCATGGAAGTCATCATTGTCAATGACGGCTCTACTGACCGCTCGATGGAGATCGTCGAAAACTGGCGAGAAAAACTGCCGCAGCTGCAGGTCATAGAACAGCAAAACCAGGGCGTATCCATCGCGCGTAACACCGGTCTGGCCGTTGCGACGGGTCAATATCTCTCTTTCCCGGATATTGATGATGTCTTTAAACCCGGCATGTACCAACACCTGCTGGATATGGCCGTCACGCAGGATCTGGATGTCGCCACCTGTAACGGGAATTACGTCTGGGAGAATAACAAGAAACCCTCGCGCCCGATCTTCCCTGAAGACAAACTGGCTTCGACTGGGGTCATGGCTGGCCCTGCGTGGTTAAAAATGGCGCTGGACTCTCGTAAATTCCTTCACGTCACCTGGCTGAACATCTATCGCCACGACTTTATCCGTAAACACAATTTCCATTTCGAGCCCGGCCTGCGCCATCAGGATATCCCGTGGACCACCGAAGTGCTGCTCGCGGCAGAGCGGGTTCAGTACACCAGTGAACGTTATTACGACTACTACATTCACTCCGCATCGGTGTCCCATATGCCGGACAATGACGACACGCTGATTCGTTCCGCGCGTCACTACATGAAAATCCTGCAGATGCTCGACGCCATCAATCAGCGCTACCCGGATAAAGTGAAAGGGATCCCTGCCTGCCACTGGCAAATTGCCAAAGAGGGGCTGGGCATTATTCACACCTTCGACAACATGAAGGATGAGAAGAAGAAATCAATGATTATTAAAGAGTTCTTCGAAACAGGCATCTGGAAACTCATCTGGAAAAGTGCAAAAAGTCCGCGTCTGCGCTGGCGGCTGGGTCGACGTTATTTCCGTTTGAAACGGTATCTGGCATAAGAGATAGCTTTACCTGGCCTAAATGCTTAGAATTTGCCCGCCGAAACTAAAAAAACGGATAATCGCTTGGAATTGTTGTATACCGCTCTGCTCTACATCATTCAGCCACTGGTGTGGCTGAGACTGTTGCTTCGTAGCCGGAAAGCGCCTGCGTATCGTAAACGCTGGGCTGAACGCTATGGCTTCTGCCGCAATAAAGTCGTACCGGACGGTATTTTGCTGCATTCCGTTTCTGTCGGTGAAACGCTGGCAGCGATCCCGCTGGTTCGCGCCCTGCGTCACCGCTACCCGTCGCTGCCAATCACCGTCACGACGATGACGCCGACCGGCTCGGAGCGCGCGTTATCCGCTTTCGGCAAAGACGTGCAGCACGTCTATCTGCCTTACGATCTGCCCTGCGCCATGAATCGTTTCCTGAATACCGTTCGCCCGAAGCTGGTGATCGTGATGGAAACTGAACTGTGGCCGAATATGATTTCCGCCCTGCATGCCCGTAAAATCCCGCTGGTCATTGCCAACGCGCGCCTTTCAGAGCGCTCGGCGAAAGGTTACGGCAAGCTGGGTAAGTTTATGCGCCGCCTGCTGAGCAAAATTACGCTGATTGCCGCGCAGAACGAAGAGGATGCGGCACGCTTTATCGCGCTGGGCCTGAAACGCAACCAGCTTGCGGTAACGGGCAGCCTGAAATTTGATATTTCCGTTACCCCTGAACTCGCCGCCCGTGCGATCACGCTGCGTCGCCAGTGGGCCCCGCGTCGTCAGGTCTGGATTGCCACCAGTACTCATGATGGCGAAGAAGAGATCATTCTGCAGGCTCACCGCAAGCTGCTGGAAAAATTCCCTGATTTACTGCTGATCCTCGTGCCGCGCCATCCGGAGCGTTTTAAAGATGCCCGTGAAATGGTGCAGAAAGGCGGCTTCAGCTTCACGCTGCGCAGCAGCGGTGAAATCCCTTCCGGCAGCACCCAGGTGGTGATTGGCGATACGATGGGCGAGCTGATGCTGCTGTACGGAATCGCTGACCTCGCGTTTGTCGGTGGCAGCCTGGTCGAGCGCGGCGGTCATAACCCGCTGGAGCCGGCAGCCCACGCCATTCCGGTACTGATGGGGCCGCACACGTTTAACTTCAAAGATATCTGCGCGAAACTACAGCAGGCCGATGGTTTAATTACCGTGACCGATGCGGATTCGGTGGTTAAAGAGGTATCGACCCTTCTGACTGACGAAGATTATCGCCTGTGGTACGGGCGCCATGCCGTCGAAGTGCTGCACCAGAACCAGGGCGCACTGACCCGACTGCTGCAGCTTCTGCAACCTTATCTGCCCCAGCGGAGCCACTGATGTCAACGCGCCTGTCGGTCGTCATGATCGCCAAAAACGCCGCCGACCTGCTTCCGGATTGCCTGGCGTCGGTTGCCTGGGCTGACGAGATAGTCATTCTTGACTCCGGAAGTACCGACAACACGGTGGACGTTGCCCGGGCAGCGGGCGCAAAAGTCTTTGTCGACGCTGACTGGCAGGGCTACGGCATCCAGCGCCAGCGCGCGCAGGGGTATGCCACAGGTGATTATGTCCTGATGCTCGACACCGACGAACGCATCACGCCTGAGCTTCAGCAGGCCATTCAGGCGGTGATTTCCTCGCCCCAGCCTGGCGCCGTATACAGCATTGCCCGCCGCAACTACTTCCTTGGCCGTTTTATGCGCCACAGCGGCTGGTATCCTGACCGCGTGATGCGCCTCTACGAGCGCGAGCGGTATCAATACAACGACAATCTGGTGCATGAATCCCTGAGCTGCGATAGTGCCCAGGTGATTCCCCTGACGGGCGATTTGCTGCACCTGACCTGCCGTGATTTCGCGAGCTTCCAGCGTAAACAGCTCAACTATGCCACCGCATGGGCTCAGGAGCGTCACCAGCGCGGCAAGAAGGCCTCGCTGACGGGTATCTTCACCCACACGCTGGGCGCGTTCCTGAAAACGCTGCTGCTGCGTGGTGGCGTCCTGGACGGCAAGCAGGGCTGGTTACTCGCGGTTGTGAATGCCCAGTATACTTTCAACAAATACACCGAGCTGTGGGCGCTCTGCCGCGGCTACTCAGAGAAAACGTGAGCCATGAGCACAAAAGCGATTTATCCGGGTACCTTCGATCCGATCACCAACGGTCATCTTGATATCATCACCCGTGCGGCGTGCATGTTCGACAAGGTGATCCTGGCCATTGCCGCCAGCCCCAGCAAAAAGCCGATGTTTGACCTCAACGAGCGCGTACAGCTCGCCACCGATGCCATTTCGCACCTGCAGAATGTTGAGGTGGTCGGATTTAGCGACCTGATGGCAAACTTCGCCCGCGCTCAGCAGGCCAATATTCTGATCCGTGGTTTACGCGCGGTGGCAGACTTTGAGTATGAGATGCAGCTGGCGCACATGAACCGCCACCTGATGCCGGAGCTGGAGAGCGTGTTCCTGATGCCCTCCAAAGAGTGGTCGTTTATCTCTTCCACGCTGGTAAAAGAGGTGGCGCGTCATCACGGCGATGTCACCCATTTCCTGCCGACTAACGTCCACCATGCATTGATGGAAAAGCTAAAGTAGCCTTATTTCTGGCACTGACGGCAGTAGAACGTGGCGCGCTGGGCGTGCTTCGTGGCAATCACCGGCGTGCCGCAGACTCTGCACGGTTCGCCTTTACGGCCATACACCTGCAGCTCCTGGGCAAAATAGCCCGGCTTGCCGTCACTTTGCAGGAAGTCCTTCAACGTTGTCCCGCCCTGCTCAATCGAGCGAAGTAATACGGCTTTAATCACCCGGACCAGCAGCTCGCACTCCTGCGCCGACAGCGAAGAGGCCAGCCGATCGGGATGGATCCCCGCCGCAAACAGCGATTCGCTGGCGTAGATATTCCCCACGCCGACCACCAGCTTGTTATCCATCAGCCAGGGCTTAATCGGGCTTTTCTTCTTCGCACACTTCGCCTTGAGGTATTCCGCGTTAAACGTGTCTGAGAGCGGCTCCGGGCCCAGATGCGCCAGCACGTTATGCCCTTCCAGCTCCTTCGTCCACAGCCACGCGCCAAAGCGCCGTGGGTCGGTGTAACGGAGCACTTTGCCGTTGCTCATCACCAGATCGACGTGGTCGTGCTTTTCCGCAGGCAGTTCTTCGGTAAGAATGCGCAGGCTCCCGGACATCCCCAGGTGGATAATAATCCAGCCGTCGGGCAGTTCCAGCAGCAGGTATTTCGCGCGACGCTGTACGCTAAGGACGGGTTTATCGCTCAGGGCATGGATCTCATCGGACACCGGCCAGCGCAGACGTCCATTGCGGACCACCGCGTGAAGAATCGTCGCGCCGACCAGATGGGGCTCAATGCCGCGACGGCTGGTTTCTACCTCAGGTAATTCAGGCATGGTTCCTCCGTTGAGATGCAGAATGCAAAAAACCCCGCAGTTGCGGGGTTTTTCGATACAAGGAGACTAAAATTATTTGATTTTAGCTTCTTTGTACAGTACGTGCTGGCGTACAACTGGATCGAATTTTTTCAGTTCCAGTTTTTCCGGCTTAGTACGTTTGTTCTTCGTGGTGGTGTAGAAGTGACCTGTACCAGCAGAAGAAACCAGCTTGATTTTCTCGCGAATACCTTTAGCCATGATTTATTTCCTCTTTAAGTACTTAGTACTTTTCGCCACGGGCACGCAGTTCGGACAGAACTGTATCGATGCCTTTCTTATCGATTACACGCATACCTTTAGCAGATACGCGCAGGGTGACAAAACGCTTCTCGCTCTCAACCCAGAAACGGTGAGAGTGCAGGTTCGGCAGGAAACGGCGTTTAGTCGCGTTCAGTGCGTGGGAACGGTTGTTACCGGTCACCGGACGCTTGCCAGTAACTTGGCAGACTCGGGACATGTCTATTCTCCAAAAATCAAATTAGCTCGAGCTTCGTATGGGGTATCGGCGCCTCGTCAGGCTTTACAGCCCGGTCATCGCATAGTTCTAAGTGAACTCTCGATTGCCAGGCCCAAATGCCAAACCCGAGATTCTCAAAGGTGGCGTAGTATACGCTGACTCGGCGGTGTGCTCAAGTCCCGAACAGACAAAGATCCCGATGGATCGCGAGAAATAGCCTAAATCCAGCCATGTTCTGCGAAAGAAATGTACTCACCGCGGCCAATTATCAGATGGTCCAGCACACGAATGTCCATGAATTGACAGCATTTGATAATGCGTTCGGTGATTTCTTTGTCCGCTCTGCTCGGTTCTGCACAGCCAGAGGGGTGATTATGCGCGAGGATCACGCCCGCTGCATTCACTTTTATCGCTTCCCGCACAATTTCACGCGGATGCACCTCAACGTGACTCAACGTGCCCGCAAAGAGACAGCTATGTTTCAGCACCCGATTTCTGTTATCGACAAAGATCACTATAAAGATCTCGCGTTCAATATCAGTTAACTGGCTTTGCAGGAATTCACGCGTCATTTCTGGCGTCAGGATCGGATCTTCCTTCTCCATGCGGACATTGTAAAAACGGCGGGCAAGTTCAGCAATGCCCCTCAGCTGGGCATATTTCGCCACGCCAATTCCCTCAACGTGCTTAAACTGCGCCATATCGGCGGTCAATAAACCGTACAGCGAACCGAAATGTGCGATCAGCTCTTTTGCCAGCGTAAATACCGTTTTTCCGGGCGTTCCGGTACGTAAAAAGAGCGCCAGCAGTTCATCGTCTTTTAACAGGCTAACGCCATAGCGCAGCAGTTTTTCGCGCGGCAGCAGCTCCTCATCCTCTTCTTCCATGCTCTTTCTCCCCTTTTTAACCTTATGCTGCCACAGGCCAATCCGTCGCTCGACGGCCACATTGCGTTCTTGCGTAGCGCCTCGCAAAGTGGTCGAAGGACAAAATCACCCCGCTTTGGGGATTGTGATAAAATGCCCGCTCTCTGGTGAAACCCAACAGGAAAGAATCATGATGAGCCTGGCCGGTAAAAAAATCGTTCTTGGCGTGAGCGGCGGCATTGCTGCTTATAAAGCGCCGGAGCTGGTGCGTCGTCTGCGCGAGCGCGGAGCTGACGTGCGGGTCGCGATAACCGAAGGCGGTAAAGCCTTTATCACTCCCCTGAGCCTGCAGGCCGTTTCAGGATACCCGGTATCTGACAGCCTGCTCGATCCGGCCGCCGAAGCCGCGATGGGCCATATTGAGCTGGGTAAATGGGCAGACCTGGTTATCCTCGCCCCCGCCACGGCTGATTTAATCGCTCGGGTAGCGGCCGGTATGGCAAACGATCTGGTCTCCACTATTTGTCTGGCCACGCCTGCGCCTGTTGCCGTCGTTCCTGCCATGAACCAGCAGATGTACCGTAACGCGGCCACCCAGCATAATCTTGAGACGCTGGCCTCACGCGGCCTGCTTATCTGGGGTCCGGACAGCGGCAGCCAGGCCTGCGGCGACGTTGGCCCGGGTCGCATGCTTGATCCGCTGACGATTGTTGATATGGCCGCAGCCCATTTTTCGCCTGTCAACGATCTGCAACATCTCAACATCATGATTACCGCGGGCCCCACGCGCGAGCCGCTGGATCCGGTGCGCTACATCACCAACCACAGCTCCGGCAAAATGGGCTTTGCGATTGCCGCCGCCGCCGCAAGGCGTGGCGCGAACGTCACGCTGGTGAGCGGCCCGGTATCGCTGCCTACCCCTGCGTTTGTGAAGCGAATTGACGTCACCACCGCGCTGGAGATGGAAGCCGCCGTGCAGGCACATGCGCAAAGCCAGCAGATTTTTATCGGCTGTGCGGCCGTCGCAGACTATCGTGCCGAGACTATCGCCGAGGCTAAAATTAAAAAGCAAGGCGATGAATTAACACTAAAAATGGTGAAAAACCCGGACATTGTCGCCGGTGTCGCCGCACTAAAAAGCCATCGTCCATACGTTGTTGGGTTTGCCGCAGAAACGAATAATGTGGAAGAATATGCCCGGCAAAAACGTACCCGCAAAAACCTCGATTTGATTTGCGCGAACGACGTATCGCTGGCCACACAAGGATTTAACAGCGACAGCAACGCACTGCACCTTTTCTGGCAGGATGGAGATAAAGTCTTACCGCTTGAGCGCAAGGAACTCCTGGGCCAACAATTACTCGACGAGATCGTTACCCGTTATGATGAAAAAAATCGACGTTAAGATTCTGGACCCGCGTGTTGGCGAGCAATTCCCGCTGCCAACCTATGCCACCTCCGGCTCTGCCGGTCTTGACCTGCGCGCCTGTCTCGATGACGCCGTAGAACTGGCTCCGGGTGCCACTACCCTGGTTCCAACTGGCCTGGCAATTCACATTGCTGACCCGTCGCTGGCAGCGGTGATCCTGCCGCGCTCTGGTCTGGGTCATAAGCACGGCGTTGTGCTGGGTAACCTGGTCGGCCTGATCGACTCCGACTACCAGGGTCAGCTGATGGTCTCCGTCTGGAACCGTGGTCAGGACAGCTTCACCATTGAACCGGGCGAGCGTATCGCCCAGATGGTCTTTGTACCGGTGGTACAGGCAGAATTTAACCTGGTGGCAGACTTTGACGCCACCGACCGTGGCGAAGGCGGCTTCGGCCATTCCGGGCGCAAATAACGGCCCGAAAGATACGTATCTCACAGCGTTATAATGCAATAACAAACCGCAAACGCCCGTTTGCGGTCGCTGTGTGGATGCCAGCCTGGCAAGTGCTTATTTTCAGGGGTATTTTGTAACATGGCAGAAAAACAAACCGCGAAAAGGAATCGTCGCGAAGAAATACTTCAATCTCTGGCTCTGATGCTTGAATCCAGCGATGGCAGTCAACGCATCACCACCGCTAAACTGGCCGCCTCTGTAGGCGTGTCTGAGGCGGCGCTGTACCGTCATTTCCCGAGCAAGACCCGAATGTTCGACAGCCTGATCGAGTTTATTGAAGACAGCCTGATCACGCGCATCAACCTGATTCTGAAAGACGAAAAAGACACCACCGCGCGTCTGCGTCTGATTGTGCTGCTAATCCTGGGCTTCGGTGAACGCAATCCGGGCTTAACCCGTATCCTCACCGGCCACGCGCTGATGTTTGAACAGGACAGACTGCAGGGCCGCATTAACCAGCTTTTCGAGCGTATTGAAGCGCAGCTGCGCCAGGTACTACGCGAAAAGAAAATGCGTGAAGGCGAAGGTTACACCATTGATGAAACGCTGCTGGCGAGCCAGATTCTGGCGTTTTGTGAAGGGATGCTCTCCCGCTTTGTGCGTAGCGAATTCAAATACCGTCCAACGGACGATTTTGACGCCCGCTGGCCGTTAGTGGCTGCTCAGTTGCAGTAATCCGTAAGCCCGGTAAGCGTAGCGCCACCGGGCAATTTAATTACACCCCGAACTCTTCCCGGTACGCACGTACCGCCGCCAGATGGTCCGCCATCTCAGGCTTCTCTTCCAGATACGCAATCAGGTCTTTCAGGGTAATAATCGACGTCACTTTGCAGCTGTAATCGCGTTCGACTTCCTGAATAGCGGAAATTTCACCGCGACCACGCTCCTGACGATCCAGAGAAATCAGCACGCCAGCAAGCGTCGCACCGTTGGCCTGAATAATCTCCATCGATTCACGGATCGCCGTACCCGCGGTAATCACGTCATCGACCAGCATGACGCGGCCCTGCAGCGCGCTGCCGACCAGATTCCCGCCTTCGCCATGGGT
This sequence comes from Enterobacter sp. UPMP2060, assembly GCF_053709655.1. Lineage (NCBI taxonomy): Bacteria > Pseudomonadati > Pseudomonadota > Gammaproteobacteria > Enterobacterales > Enterobacteriaceae > Enterobacter > Enterobacter sp. UPMP2060. Next base: position 41,732 of record NZ_JBSKJQ010000010.1, on the reverse strand, counting down.
TTTGGCCTCTTTGCGGTTAAAGCAGTACGGCACGTCGCGGTCATGGTGTTCCGCCAGCGCCACCGCGGTGGTGGTCGCAATCGGAATGCCTTTATAGGCCGGGCCAAACAGCAGGTCAAAATCAATCCCGGAATCCACCAGCGCTTCGGCATAGAAACGGCCTAACAGTGCCAGATCGCGCCCGGTATTAAACAGCCCGGCGTTGAAGAAATAGGGACTTTTACGCCCGGATTTCAGCGTAAATTCGCCAAACTTAAGTACCTGCTTGTTAAGCGCAAACTCAATAAACTGGCGCTGATACGATTTCATGGATTTGCTCCTTTGGTTTTTCTGTCTTACAGGCAAAAAAAAGGCGACTCATTGGTCGCCTTTAAAATCAATTTTCTAACGCCGCTTTCTGCGTCGTTACAATGGATTCGATTCCCCCTCGGGCTAACGCCAGCAGGGAGAGAAGCTCTTCGTGGGTGAACGGCTCGCCTTCCGCCGTGCCCTGCACCTCAATGATGCGACCGTCTTCGGTCATCACCACGTTCATGTCGGTTTCGGCTGCGGAGTCTTCAACGTATTCCAGATCGCAAAGCGCTTCGCCGTTAACGATACCTACAGAAACCGCCGCAACCATGCCTTTCATAGGGTTGGTTTTCAGCTTACCGGCCGCAACCAGCTTGTTCAGGGCATCGGCCAGCGCCACGCAGGCGCCGGTAATGGACGCGGTACGCGTGCCACCGTCAGCCTGAATCACGTCGCAGTCCAGCGTGATGGTGAATTCGCCGAGGATTTTCAGGTCAACGGCGGCGCGCAGCGCACGCGCGATCAGACGCTGAATCTCCATGGTACGACCGCCCTGCTTACCCTTTGCCGCTTCACGGGCATTACGGGTATGGGTCGCACGCGGCAGCATGCCGTATTCTGCGGTGATCCACCCCTGGCCCTGACCTTTCAGGAAGCGCGGAACGCCTTCTTCGATGGAGGCGGTGCACAGCACTTTAGTGTCACCAAACTCAACCAGCACGGAGCCTTCAGCGTGTTTTGTATAGTTACGGGTCAGGGTGACGGGACGCACCTGGTTGGCGCTACGACCTGATGGACGCATGATGGATTCTCCGGCTTGAAACGAATGTGGCTGCGCATTATACGGATAAAGGACGCTTATTCCTATCCTGAGAAGCCCCCGAAAGCTATAATCCCCCCATCTCTCCTTTAAAAACGGGAATGTCTATGATCCGCAGTATGACCGCCTACGCCCGGCGTGAAATCAAGGGTAGCTGGGGTAGCGCCACATGGGAAATGCGCTCGGTAAACCAGCGTTACCTGGAAACGTATTTCCGTATGCCGGAGCAGTTCCGCAGCCTTGAGCCTGTCGTACGTGAACGTATCCGTACGCGTCTGACGCGCGGAAAAGTTGAATGTAACCTGCGCTTTGAGCCTGATGCGAGCGCACAGGGCGAGCTCATCCTCAACGAAAAACTGGCAAAACAGCTCGTGAATGCGGCGAACTGGGTCAAAATGCAGAGCGATGAAGGCGAAATCAACCCGGTTGATATTCTGCGCTGGCCTGGCGTCATGGCCGCCGGTGAGCAGGATCTGGACGCCATTGCCGCTGAAATCCTGGCAGCTCTCGACGGCACGCTGGACGACTTTATCGTTGCCCGCGAAACCGAAGGTCAGGCGCTGAAAGCGATGATTGAGCAGCGTCTTGAAGGCGTGAGCACCGAAGTTGCCAAAGTCCGCACCCATATGCCAGAAGTGCTGCAATGGCAGCGCGAGCGCCTTGTCGCCAAACTGGAAGAAGCGGAAGTTCAGCTGGAAAACACCCGCCTGGAACAAGAGCTGGTGCTGATGGCGCAGCGTATCGATGTCGCTGAAGAACTGGACCGTCTGGAAGCGCACGTTAAAGAAACCTACAACATTCTGAAGAAAAAAGAAGCTGTGGGCCGCCGTCTGGACTTTATGATGCAGGAGTTCAACCGCGAGTCGAACACCCTAGCGTCTAAGTCGATCAATGCAGAAGTGACGAATTCAGCGATTGAGCTGAAAGTGCTGATTGAACAGATGCGCGAGCAGATCCAGAACATCGAGTAATGCTTTTCGGGTGGTGTCGACAGCACCACCCATTACTATTTCTAATCCATCTTAACGCCAATTTTGTCGCTTTACCGCCTTTCATCAAGCTTTCTCTATAGAACTTGATAAAAATTTATAGGGCAAACTGACTCGCCTTAGAAAATCTCAATCGTGATCTTGCGCACAAATCGCTAACCTCCCCCCGCGTTCACACCGGAGGGTATATGCTGCTTCACATCCTTTATCTCATTGGCATCACCGCAGAAGCCATGACCGGCGCACTTGCCGCCGGACGTCGCCGTATGGACACCTTCGGCGTGATCATTATTGCTACAGCAACCGCACTGGGCGGCGGTTCCGTGCGCGATATCCTGCTTGGCCATTACCCGCTCGGCTGGGTTAAACACCCTGAGTATGTGATTATTGTTGCGACGGCCGCCGTGTTAACCACCATAGTGGCGCCCGTTATGCCCCATCTTCGCCGCCTGTTCCTGGTGCTTGATGCGCTGGGGCTGATCGTCTTTTCGATAATCGGCGCGCAAATCGCGCTCGATATGGGGGAAGGACCGGTTATCGCCACCATTGCTGCCGTGGTCACGGGCGTATTCGGCGGTGTGCTGCGCGATATGTTCTGCAAACGCATCCCCCTGGTCTTTCAAAAAGAGCTGTATGCCGGCATCTCCTTTGCGGCAGCGGTGCTCTATATCGCCCTGCAGCATTACGTTTCAAACCATGATGTGGTGGTCATCTCGACGCTGCTGTTTGGCTTTACGGCCCGCATGCTGGCGCTGCGTCTGAAGCTCGGACTGCCCGTTTTTCATTACAAACACAGCACCCACTAGCTTCAGAACCCGTTGATGTGCTGTTCAGCGAGCCATTTCGCCAGCACATCAATCTGAGGCGCGTGAATCCAGTTTACGATTTGTCGCGCTTTCTCCTCTCCCGTTCCCGGCAGGGTCTGCCAGTCCTTTGCGTTGCGCCCGCTCATCTTCTGCCACGATATGTCTCCCATCGCCTTCAGCGAAGCCTGGGTCAATGGCACACCCATTGCCATGAGCCAGCGGATAAACGGCTTCTCGCGCACCAGATTAAATCGGTGCCAGAGCGCCAGCCCGCGTGCTGAGGAAAACCCCGGTGTAGCCTGCAGCTGCGCCTGCGTTAATAACAGCCATGAAAAGAGATGTTCAAAACGATGTGCCTGCCAGAGGGTCCGCCAGCCTGATTCGCCTAATCCTTCAATATCGAATACCTGCTTTGAACTGAGCCAGGTCAGCCGGGCAAAGAACTGCTCCATACACTCCGGCGAAGCATAGAAACAGCTAAGAGCATGATAGCGTGAGGCCGGTGGCTCTGGTTTATGTCTGTCAGTCCCGCGCCAGAGCACCTTATCAAGCCGGGGGATACCCTGCCCGGCCAGGCTGATCTGTATCTGATCCCCTGGAGCAATATCCAGACTCTGCCAGCGCCCAACCGAGCCCAGACTCACCCGCTGCACCTGTTTATCATCCAGTTGCACGGGTTCCAGCGCTGCTACAACGGAAATTTTGCCCGTGCGCCCCACGGAAAAATGAATATCACTCACCTCAGCGACCTGGGCTGCGGGAGGATATTTCCACGCGACAACCCAGATGCCTTCTCCCGGTAACCACTCTTCGCCCGCAGGTTCATCCTCCGAACGCACCACAATGCCATCCGTGGCAAAGGGTAATGCGGTCACGTGCCAGGCCGCGCGCTGCTTCTCGACGGCATCGACAGATTCGGCGGGTAGCGTATACCGTGCCGACAGCGTAAAACCGGCCTGAGACAGTTCAGCTAAAGATGTACGCATATCTTTCGGTCCGTCCGGCCAGGCCCAGATGAATACGCCGATCTTGCTTAATAGCGAGTTATCCTTTTGCCGCATCATCGCCCCCGCCACCTTGGCGCGAGCGTTCATTCCGCCCATCTGGTTCTGAATGTGGTTGTCGCGTAACCAGTAAAGCTCGCCCTGCAAGACGCTATTCGCCAGCGCGCCGGTGAGCTTTTGCGGAACCGACGGGATTAAACGCACCTTATCGGTCCAGTCTTCCCCTTTCAGGCCATCACCGCGACTGATAGCCTGGGTTAACTTTCCGTTGCGATAGACCAGCGTTACCGCCACACCGTCAACTTTGGGCTGCAGCCACAGATGTTGTCGGGTACGCATCCACTGTCTCAACTCCTCTTTGCTGGCCACTTTATGTACGCCCGTATGGGCAACGGGATGTTTTACACTTCCCGCCAGCGCCGGGAGTTTCTCTTCTGAAGGCTCACCGCCAAAACAGCGCTGCCACTGCGTTAATCGCCCGTGAAGCTGGTCGTAAACCTCGTCGTTGATCTCACTTACGCCCTGCTTCCAGTAAGCCTCATCCCAGCGTTTGATTTGGGCGCTTAACGACGCCATCTCTTTTTCTGCTTTTGCCTGCGACCACACCGGACACACCGCCACGCCATAGCCACACCACAACAGCATTAACCCGCTTATCCATCGCCACATCGCTACCCCTCCTATGCATTGCCGGAGATATACCCGGATACCTGAAACAACGCTAACGGCAACGTTTCACAATGCGATACGCTATCCGGTGTTTCTTTTGGTTGCTGAAAACCACAGATAAAACCTGAAAACGGCACGCAAAATTCAATAATCCAGGGGAAAAAGTGTGACAAAGGCTACGTCACACGGCGGTGACGTGTATAATAAGCCCGTATGTAGGACTTCTTCGTTAACACATACAAAAGACTCTCATGGCTCAAGGCACGCTTTATATTGTTTCTGCCCCTAGTGGCGCGGGTAAATCCAGCCTTATTCAGGCACTGTTAAAAACCCAACCGTTGTACGACACACAGGTTTCTGTTTCTCACACCACGCGAGCGCCGCGTCCGGGTGAAGTGCACGGTGAACACTATTTCTTTGTGGATCACGACGAATTCAGAGCGATGATCGGCAGAGACGCGTTTCTTGAACACGCTGAAGTATTTGGTAATTACTACGGTACCTCGCGTGAAACCATTGAGCAGGTTCTGGCCACGGGCGTGAATGTGTTCCTGGATATCGACTGGCAGGGCGCACAGCAAATTCGTAAGAAAATGCCTGATTCGCGCAGTATCTTTATTTTACCGCCATCGAAAGATGAGCTGGATCGCCGCCTGCGTGGCCGCGGTCAGGACAGCGAAGAAGTGATCGCAAAGCGTATGGAACAGGCTGTTGCAGAAATGAGCCATTACGCGGAATATGATTACCTTATTGTGAATGATGATTTTGATGCCGCACTGAGCGATCTCAAAACCATTCTTCGTGCAGAACGTCTGCGTATGAGCCGCCAGAAGCAGCGACATGACGCATTAATCACCAAACTGTTGGCAGACTGAACCCACTTTCAGTATCATGCCCAGTCATTTCTTCACCTGTGGAGCATTTTAAGTATGGCACGCGTAACTGTTCAGGACGCTGTAGAGAAAATTGGTAACCGTTTTGACCTGGTGCTGGTCGCCGCGCGTCGCGCTCGTCAGATGCAGGTAGGCGGTAAAGATCCGCTGGTACCGGAAGAAAACGATAAAACCACCGTTATTGCACTTCGCGAAATCGAAGAAGGTCTGATCAACAACCAGATCCTCGACGTGCGTGAGCGCCAGGAGCAGCAAGAGCAGGAAGCCGCAGAACTGCAGGCCGTAACCGCTATTGCTGAAGGTCGTCGTTAATTAAACCTGCGGGTCGCCCTTGTATCTGTTTGAAAGCCTGAATCAACTGATTCAAACCTACCTGCCTGAAGACCAGATTAAGCGTCTTCAGCAGGCGTATCTCGTTGCACGTGACGCTCACGAGGGCCAGACACGTTCAAGCGGTGAACCCTATATCACGCACCCGGTAGCGGTGGCCTGTATTCTGGCCGAGATGAAACTCGACTACGAAACGCTGATGGCCGCTCTGCTGCATGACGTGATCGAAGATACCCCTGCCACTTATCAGGACATGGAACAGCTGTTTGGCAAAAGTGTTGCCGAACTGGTGGAAGGGGTCTCTAAGCTTGATAAACTGAATTTCCGCGACAAGAAAGAGGCGCAAGCCGAAAACTTCCGCAAGATGATTATGGCGATGGTGCAGGATATCCGCGTCATTCTCATCAAACTCGCTGACCGTACCCACAACATGCGCACGCTGGGCTCACTTCGCCCGGATAAACGTCGCCGCATTGCCCGTGAAACCCTCGAAATCTACAGTCCGCTGGCGCACCGTTTAGGTATTCACCACATTAAAACCGAGCTGGAAGAGTTGGGTTTTGAAGCGTTGTACCCGAACCGCTATCGCGTGATTAAAGAGGTGGTGAAAGCCGCACGCGGTAACCGCAAAGAGATGATTCAAAAAATCCTCTCGGAAATTGAAGGGCGCTTACAGGAAGCGGGAATTCCGTGCCGCGTCAGCGGTCGCGAAAAACATTTGTACTCCATCTACTGCAAAATGGTGCTCAAAGAGCAGCGTTTTCACTCGATCATGGATATCTACGCCTTCCGCGTAATTGTCCACGACTCGGACACCTGCTATCGCGTGCTGGGGCAGATGCACAGCCTCTACAAACCGCGTCCGGGCCGCATGAAAGATTACATCGCCATTCCAAAAGCGAACGGCTATCAATCTTTGCACACCTCGATGATCGGGCCACATGGCGTACCTGTTGAGGTGCAAATTCGCACCGAAGACATGGACCAGATGGCAGAGATGGGTGTTGCCGCACACTGGGCGTATAAAGAGCACGGTGGCGAAAGCAGCACGACCGCACAAATCCGCGCCCAGCGCTGGATGCAGAGCCTGCTGGAGCTTCAGCAGAGTGCGGGTAGCTCGTTTGAATTTATCGAGAGCGTTAAATCCGATCTCTTCCCGGATGAGATTTACGTTTTCACCCCAGAAGGTCGCATTGTCGAACTGCCTGCGGGCGCAACGCCTGTCGACTTCGCATACGCCGTGCACACCGATATCGGGCATGCCTGCGTCGGCGCGCGCGTCGACAGACAGCCTTATCCGCTGTCTCAACCGCTCTCCAGCGGCCAGACGGTAGAAATTATTACCGCACCGGGCGCACGTCCGAACGCGGCCTGGCTGAACTTTGTCGTGAGCTCCAAAGCACGCGCCAAAATTCGCCAGCTGCTGAAAAACCTCAAGCGCGATGATTCCGTCAGCCTGGGGCGTCGTCTGCTCAACCACGCGTTGGGCGGTAGCCGTAAGCTGGCTGAAATTCCGCAGGAGAACGTCCAGCGTGAGCTGGAACGCATGAAGCTTGCGTCGCTTGACGACCTGCTGGCAGAGATTGGCCTCGGCAACGCCATGAGCGTGGTGGTGGCGAAGAACCTGCAGCAAGGCGACACGACAGCGGTGCCTGCAACCACGCAAAGCCACGGACACCTGCCGATTAAAGGCGCGGACGGGGTGCTGATCACCTTCGCAAAATGCTGTCGTCCAATTCCTGGCGACCCGATTATTGCACACGTCAGCCCGGGTAAAGGGCTGGTTATCCACCACGAGTCCTGTCGTAACATTCGCGGCTACCAGAAAGAAGCCGAGAAGTTTATGGCGGTCGAGTGGGATAAAGAGACCGCGCAGGAATTTATCACCGAAATTAAGGTGGATATGTTCAACCATCAGGGTGCCCTGGCGAACCTGACGGCAGCGATCAACACGGCTTCATCCAACATTCAGAGCCTGAATACGGAAGAAAAAGATGGCCGCGTGTACAGCGCCTTTATTCGTCTGACCGCCCGCGACCGCGTGCATCTGGCGAATATTATGCGCAAGATCCGCGTCATGCCGGACGTGATTAAAGTCACCCGAAACCGAAACTAGGTTTATGAATTCACAACGTTATGCACGTATCTGCGAAATGCTCGCCAGGCGTCAGCCTGACCTGACGGTCTGCATGGAGCAGGTGCATAAACCTCATAACGTCTCTGCTATCGTTCGTACCGCAGATGCCGTCGGTGTGCATGAAGTGCACGCCGTCTGGCCGGACGGCCGTATGCGCAATACGGTCTCGGCGGCGGCAGGCAGCAACAGCTGGGTGTCTGTCAAAAATCATCACACCATTGGCGAAGCCGTATCGCACCTGAAAGGGCGCGGGATGCAGATCCTGGCCACGAACCTGTCCGCTAAAGCCGTAGATTTCCGCGAGATCGACTACACCCGCCCGACCTGCATTTTGATGGGTCAGGAGAAAACCGGGATCTCCCGGGAAGCGCTGGATCTGGCGGATCGTGACATCATCATTCCGATGATCGGCATGGTCCAGTCTCTCAACGTCTCCGTGGCGTCCGCGCTCATTCTGTATGAAGCGCAGCGCCAGCGTCAGAACGCCGGGATGTACGAGCGCAGCAACAGCATGCTGCCGGAAGATGAGCAGCAGCGCCTGCTGTTTGAAGGTGGTTATCCGGTGCTGGCTCGCGTTGCGAAGCAGAAAAAATTGCCTTACCCCCACGTCAACGCGCAGGGCGAAATAGAAGCCGATGCCGAGTGGTGGGCCACCATGCAGTACGCCGGGTAAGCGATGAAAGGCCGCCTGCTGGATGCCATCCCTCTTAACAGCCTGACGGGCGTGGGCGCGGCGCAAAGCAATAAGCTGGCAAAAATTGGCCTGCACACCGTGCAGGATCTCCTGCTTCATCTCCCCCTGCGTTACGAAGACCGCACCCAGCTCTACAAGATTGGCGATCTTCTTCCCGCCATTTACGCCACCGTTGAAGGCGAAGTCCTGAACTGCAACATCACCTTCGGCGGACGCCGAATGATGACCTGCCAGATCAGCGACGGCACCGGCATTCTCACCATGCGTTTTTTCAACTTCAGCGCGGCGATGAAAAACAGCCTGGCGACGGGCCGCAGGGTGCTGGCCTATGGCGAAGCCAAACGCGGGAAATACGGCGCAGAGATGATCCACCCGGAGTACCGCGTGCAGGGCGATCTCAGCACGCCGGAAATGCAGGAGACGCTTACCCCGGTTTACCCGACAACCGAAGGCATCAAGCAGGCGACGCTGCGCAAGCTCACCGATCAGGCGCTGGAGCTGCTGGATACCTGCGCCATTACCGAGCTGCTGCCGCCAGAGCTGGCGCAGGGCATGATGAGCCTACCCGAGGCGCTGCGAACCCTGCATCGACCGCCGCCAACGCTGCAGCTCAACGATTTAGAAAGCGGCAAACACCCCGCACAACAGCGTCTTATCCTTGAGGAATTACTGGCACATAACCTGAGCATGCTGGCGCTTCGCGCGGGCGCGCAGCGTTTCCACGCTCAGCCGTTAAGCCAGAACGATGCGCTCAAAGATAAGCTGCTGGCCTCGCTGCCGTTTAAACCCACCGGCGCGCAGGCGCGCGTCACCGCCGAGATTGAACGCGATATGGCGCTCGACGTGCCGATGATGCGTCTGGTGCAGGGCGACGTGGGCTCCGGTAAAACGCTGGTTGCCGCCCTGGCGGCCCTGCGCGCGATTGCTAACGGTAAACAGGTGGCGCTAATGGCGCCGACCGAGTTGCTGGCTGAACAGCACGCCAACAATTTCCGCGCCTGGTTTGCGCCACTCGGAATTGAAGTGGGCTGGCTTGCCGGGAAGCAAAAAGGCAAAGCGCGCCTTGCGCAACAGGAGGCTATTGCCAGCGGGCAGGTGCAGATGATTGTCGGCACGCACGCCATCTTCCAGGAGCAGGTGCAGTTTAACGGTCTTGCGCTGGTGATTATCGACGAGCAGCACCGCTTCGGCGTGCATCAGCGTCTGGCGCTCTGGGAGAAAGGGCTGCAGCAGGGCTTCCACCCGCATCAGCTGATCATGACCGCTACGCCGATCCCGCGTACCCTGGCGATGACCGCCTACGCCGATCTGGATACCTCCACCATCGACGAACTGCCGCCGGGCCGTACGCCGGTCACAACGGTCGCCATTCCCGACACGCGCCGCAGCGATATCATCGACCGCGTGCGCAACGCCTGCACCCAGGAAGGGCGTCAGGCCTACTGGGTCTGTACGCTGATTGAAGAGTCTGAACTGCTGGAAGCGCAGGCTGCCGAAGCAACGTGGGAAGAGCTTAAGCTGGCGCTGCCCGAGCTGAACGTGGGTCTGGTTCACGGACGCATGAAGCCCGCCGAAAAACAGGCGGTGATGCAGTCGTTCAAACAGGGTGATTTACATCTGCTGATCGCCACCACGGTGATCGAAGTCGGCGTGGACGTCCCCAATTCCAGCCTGATGATCATCGAAAACCCGGAGCGTCTCGGCCTTGCCCAGCTCCACCAGCTGCGCGGGCGCGTCGGGCGCGGCGCGGTGGCGTCCCACTGCGTACTGCTCTACAAAGCGCCTCTTTCCAAAACCGCCCAGATGCGTCTGCAGGTGCTGCGCGACAGCAACGACGGTTTTGTTATTGCGCAAAAAGACCTGGAGATCCGCGGCCCGGGCGAACTGCTGGGCACGCGTCAGACGGGTAATGCGGAATTCAAAGTAGCGGATTTGCTGCGCGATCAGGCCATGATCCCCGAGGTTCAGCGGCTCGCCCGCCATATTCATGAACGCTACCCCGAACAGGCGGCAGCGTTAATTGAGCGCTGGATGCCGGAAACCGAGCGGTATTCCAACGCCTGATCTCAGGCAAACATCGGCAGCATCAGGTACAGCTTGATCACCAGCGCGTTGACGATATCAATAAAGAACGCCCCAACCATCGGGACCACCAGAAACGCCATGTGCGATGGTCCGAACCGTTCGGTGATCGCCTGCATGTTGGCTATAGCCGTTGGGGTAGCCCCCAGACCAAACCCGCAGTGACCCGCTGCCAGCACCGCCGCATCGTAGTTTTTGCCCATCATGCGCCAGGTCACGAACATGGCGTACAGCGCCATAAACAGCGCCTGTACCGCCAGAATCGCCACCATCGGCAGCGCCAGCGAGGCCAGCTCCCACAGCTTGAGGCTCATCAGCGCCATCGCCAGGAACAGCGACAGGCAGACGTTGCCGAGCACCGATACCGCCCGTTCAAACACGCGGTAGAAGCCCATCAGCGCCAGACCGTTGCTCAGGATCACCCCGATAAACAGCACGCAGACAAACGTCGGCAGTTCAAACGCGGAACCCGCCAGCCATTGCGCAACCACTTTGCCCACGGTCAGGCAGATGGCGATCGTCGCGATAGTTTCAATCAGCACCAGCGAGGTGATGCTGCGGCCAACGTCCGGCTTTTCGAAGGCGGTCGGCACCAGCTCATCGTCCGGCCTGCCGTTCGGCGTGGTGGAGTGCTTAACCAGATACCGCGCCACCGGACCGCCAATCAGGCCACCCAGCACCAGGCCAAAGGTCGCACAGGCCATCGCCACTTCCGTCGCGTTTTCAAACCCATAGCGCTCGATGAACAGCTTGCTCCACGCGGCCCCGGTTCCGTGACCGCCCGAAAGAGTAATCGACCCCGCCAGCAGACCCATCAGCGGATCCAGCCCCAGCAGCGTTGCCATGCCGATGCCAATGGCGTTTTGCATCAGCAGCAGCCCCACCACCACAATCAGGAATACGCCGAGCACCTTACCGCCCGAGCGCAGGCTTGCCAGGTTGGCATTCAGGCCGATAGTGGCAAAGAAGGCCAGCATCAGCGGATCTTTCAGGGACATATCAAAATCGATTTCCCAGCCCATGCTTTTTTTCAGTATCAGCAGGGCCAGCGCCACCAGCAGGCCACCGGCGACAGGTTCAGGAATGGTGTATTTCTTCAGAAGGGAAACGCTATGTACCAGCTTGCGACCAAGCAGAAGAACCAGCGTTGCGGCAACAAGGGTCGACAACGTATCGAGATGAATCATAAAAGGCTCCTGTTATGCGCGTGTTCCATACACACGCGGCGTTATCCTGGGCCGGTTTGCGCTCTTCATGAGCCCCCGGCGCAAAAAGTGTAATTTTTTTTCCCCACGCGTTGTAGAAAACCTGCTCACAGCGGCAGATTTTCTTCCCTTTTTTTGCTGGCAATCGTTTGCTTTTACCAGGTGGTCAGATAAAATGCCCGCTTTTCCACCGTGGGATTGCCGCCGATGTCCGTTAACACCATAGAGTCGCCTGATGCGCAACCGATTGCGCAGAAGCAAAATAGCGAACTGATTTACCGCCTTGAGGATCGCCCGCCGCTGCCGCAAACGCTTTTCGCCGCCTGCCAGCATCTTCTGGCGATGTTTGTTGCGGTGATCACCCCGGCGCTGCTGATTTGCCAGGCGCTCGGTTTACCGGCGCAGGACACGCAGCACATTATCAGCATGTCTCTCTTCGCCTCCGGCGTGGCCTCGATTATTCAAATTAAAGCGTGGGGGCCGGTAGGGTCGGGATTATTGTCGATTCAGGGCACCAGCTTTAACTTCGTGGCACCGCTGATCATGGGCGGTACGGCGCTAAAAACCGGCGGTGCGGATGTCCCAACCATGATGGCGGCGCTGTTCGGCACCCTGATGCTGGCCAGCTGTACGGAGATGGTCATCTCCCGCGTTCTGCATCTGGCTCGCCGCGTCATCACCCCGCTGGTTTCTGGCGTCGTCGTAATGATTATCGGCCTGTCGCTGATTCAGGTGGGCCTGACCTCCATTGGCGGCGGTTATGCCGCAATGAGCGACCACACCTTCGGCGCGCCGAAAAACCTGCTGCTGGCGGGTGTCGTGCTGGCGATCATTATTCTGCTTAACCGTCAGCGTAATCCTTACCTGCGCGTCGCCTCGCTGGTGATCGCCATGGCGGCGGGCTACCTGCTGGCGTGGGCGCTGGGCATGCTGCCGGAGAACACCGCGCCGACCAACAGCGCGCTGATCACTGTCCCCACGCCGCTGTACTACGGTCTGGGCATTGACTGGGGCCTGCTCCTGCCGCTGATGCTGGTCTTTATGATCACCTCTCTGGAAACCATCGGCGATATCACCGCTACCTCCGACGTCTCCGAGCAGCCGGTGTCCGGCCCGCTGTACATGAAGCGTCTGAAAGGCGGCGTGCTGGCGAACGGCCTGAACTCGTTTGTCTCTGCGGTATTCAACACCTTCCCGAACTCCTGCTTCGGCCAGAACAACGGCGTGATCCAGCTGACCGGGGTTGCCAGCCGCTACGTCGGTTTTGTGGTGGCGCTGATGCTGATCGTCCTCGGCCTGTTCCCGGCGGTAAGCGGCTTTGTGCAGCACATTCCTGAGCCGGTGCTGGGCGGCGCAACGCTGGTAATGTTCGGGACCATCGCGGCCTCCGGCGTGCGTATCGTCTCCCGCGAGCCGCTGAACCGCCGCGCGATCATGATTATCGCCCTGTCGCTGGCCGTCGGTCTGGGTGTTTCCCAGCAGCCGCTGATCCTGCAGTTTGCGCCTGACTGGGTGAAAAACCTGCTCTCTTCCGGCATTGCCGCGGGCGGTATCACCGCTATCGTTCTGAACCTCGTTTTCCCGCCTGAAAAGAACTGATCCTCTTCACGGCAGGCAGCCAATGCCTGCCGTGACATCTAATTACACCATTCCCGCCTTGAGGATTGCGCATAAATCGTGCATAACTCCCTTATGTGCGTTTTGCGGGATGGAAGACCATGAAATTTATTGGAAAGCTCCTCATCTATCTTCTGGTAGCCCTGCTCATTGTGCTGCTGGCGTTCTACATTTTGCTCCAGACCCGCTGGGGCGCGTCTCAGGTCAGCAGCTGGGTGACGGTGAATACCGACTACGAACTCAGTTTCGACAAGATGAATCACCGCTTTTCGTCGCCTTCCCACATCATTCTGGAAAACGTCACCTTCGGTCGGGACGGTAAACCCGCCACGCTGGTAGCCAAAAAAGTCGATATCGGCCTGAGCAGCCGCCAGATAACCGATCCGTTGCATATGGACACCATCACCCTGTTCGACGGCACGCTGAATCTCTCGCCCCAGACGGCACCGCTGCCTTTCCAGGCGGATCGCCTGCAGCTGAACAACATGGCCTTTAACAGCCCGAATACTGAATGGGACTTGAGCGCGCAGAAGGTCACGGGCGGCGTCAGCCCGTGGCAGCCGGAAGCGGGCAACGTGCTGGGGAACAACGCGCAGATCCAGATGAGCGCGGGCTCGCTGACCCTGAACGGCGTACCGGCGACCAACGTGCTAATCGAGGGCCAGCTCAACGGCAAGGAAGTGGTGCTGAAAACGATTGGTGCCGACATGGCCCGTGGCTCGCTTACCGGCTCCGCCCTGCGCAACGCCGACGGGAGCTGGATTATCGACACGATGCGCCTGAATGAGATCCGCCTGCAGAGCGATAAAACGCTGATGGCGTTCTTCGCGCCGCTGGCCTCCATCCCTTCTCTGCAGATTGGTCGTCTGGACGTAACCGACGCCCGGCTTCAGGGCCCGGACTGGGCGGTGACCGATCTCGATTTAAGCCTGCGCAACCTGACTCTCAGCAAAGGCGACTGGCAGAGCCAGGAAGGCCGGCTGTCCATGAACGCCAGCGAGTTTATCTACGGCTCGCTGCATCTTTTCGACCCGATCCTGAATGCGGAGTTTTCCCCGCAGGGCATGGCGCTGCGTCAGTTCACCTCTCGCTGGGAAGGCGGCATGGTGCGCACGTCCGGTAACTGGCTGCGCGACGGTAAAGCGCTGGTGCTGGACGATGTTGCCATCGCCGGGCTGGAGTACACCCTGCCGCAGAACTGGAAAACGCTGTGGATGGAGCCTCTGCCGGAATGGCTGAACAGCGTCACGCTGCAAAAATTCGGCCTGAGCCGCAACCTGGTGATCGACATCGATCCCGCCTTCCCGTGGCAGATCACCTCTCTGGACGGCTACGGCGCAAACCTGCAGCTGGTGAAAGATCGCCAGTGGGGTATCTGGGGCGGTAGCGCAACCCTGAACGGCGCGGCGGCGACCTTTAATCGCGTGGACGTGCGCCGTCCGTCGCTGGCGCTGAATGCGAACGCCGCCACGGTGAACATTACCGAACTGAGCACCTTTACCGAGAAAGGCATTCTGGAAGCCACGGCGACGGTTTCTCAGCTGCCGCAGCGGCAGACCACGGTGAGCCTGAACGGGCGCGGCGTGCCGCTCAACGTGCTGCAGCAGTGGGGCTGGCCTGCGCTGCCGATTACGGGCGACGGCAATATTCAGCTCACCGCCAGCGGCAGCGTGCAGGCCAGCGCACCGTTGAAGCCAACGGTGAACGGCAAGCTGAACGCGGTAAATATGGATAAACAGCAGGTGCAGCAGACGATGACGGGCGGTGTGGTATCGACCGCACCCTCACCCCAGCCCTCTCCCTGAAAGGGAGAGGGAGCAAACCCTTCCCTCGCCCCTTTGGGGAGAGGGTTAGGGTGAGGGGAATTAAAGGTGAACCACCACCTCATTCCCCTCCGCTTTCACCACCACACCCCATTCGCTGCCCGCGTGTGAACCACCTTTTACGCCGCTCACCTTCTGTACGTTGCGCAAGCACACGGACCAGTTTTGCGCGTCTCCCGCGCCGGTAAAGGTCACGATATCGCCCCGACGTGACGCCTTCAGCGTAAACGCCACGGCCCCGTCCGCCGCAGGCACTTCGCTCACCGCCGTTGCGCCATCGTCCAGGTTAAACAGCTGGAAGGCCGTCCCCGCGTTCCACGCGTAGTCCGGCTTCTGGTTATTGTTGCCCAGCGCCAGCAGGGTGTTGTCGCGCACGTAGACCGGCAGGCTCATGAAATCGTGCTGCTGCTTATGCCAGCGGCTGCCCTGAATTTCGTCGTTATGCCACAGATGCGTCCAGCGTCCTTCCGGCAGGTAGAACTGCACGTCGCCCGCCTCGGAGAACACCGGCGCGACCATCACCGCATCCCCCAGCATGTACTGGCGGTCGAGGTAATCGCATGCCGGATCGTCCGGGAACTCCAGCATCATCGCCCGCAGCATCGGCGTGCCGAACTCGCGGGCCAGCGCCGCCTGACGATACAGGTACGGCATCAGCTGACACTTCTGCTGGGTGAAGTGGCGCACCACGTCGCAGGACTCGTCATCGTACGCCCACGGCACGCGATAGGATTTGCTGCCGTGCAGGCGGCTGTTGCTGGAGAACAGCCCGAACGCGCACCAGCGTTTGTAGACGTGCGCCGGAGCGGTGTTTTCGAACCCGCCAATATCGTGGCTCCAGAACCCGAAGCCGGACAGGCCAATCGACAGCCCGCCGCGCAGGCTTTCGGCCATGGATTCATAGTTGGCGTAGCAGTCACCGCCCCAGTGCACCGGAAACTGCTGCGCCCCGACGGACGCCGAGCGGGCAAACAGCACCGCCTCTTCCTCCCCCACCGTCTCCTTCAGCACGTTCCACACCAGCTCGTTATAGATGTAGGCGTAGTGGTTATGCATCTTCTGCGGATCGGACCCGTCGTACCACTGCACGTCCGTCGGGATACGCTCGCCGAAGTCGGTCTTAAAGGAGTCGACGCCGATTTCCACCAGGCCTTTCAGCCTGTCGGCATACCACCGGCACGCTTCCGGGTTGGTGAAGTCGTAAATCGCCAGCCCCGGCTGCCATTTGTCCCACTGCCACAGGGAGCCGTCCGGGCGCCTGAGCAGGTAGCCCTTCTCTTTCAGCTCCCGGAAAATCGGGGATTTCTGGCCGATGTACGGGTTAATCCACACGCAGACCTTCAGCCCTTTCTCCTTCAGGCGGCGGATCATCCCTTCCGGATCCGGGAAGGTCACCGGGTCCCACTCGAAGTCGCACCACTGGAAGGCCTTCATCCAGAAGCAGTCGAAGTGGAACACGTGCAGCGGCAGGTCGCGCTCGGCCATGCCGTCAATAAAGCTGTTTACCGTCGCTTCGTCGTAGTTGGTGGTGAACGAGGTGGTGAGCCACAGGCCGAACGACCAGGCAGGCGGCAGCGCCGGACGCCCGGTGAACCGCGTATAGCGGTTCAGCACCTCTTTCGGCGTCGGGCCGTCGATCACGAAGTACTCGAGATATTCCCCTTCCACGCTGAACTGCACTTTGGAGACTTTCTCGGAGCCGACTTCAAACGAGACGTTCTCGGGATGATTCACCAGCACGCCGTAGCCGCGGTTGGTCAGGTAGAACGGGATGTTTTTGTAGGACTGCTCGGTACTGGTGCCGCCGTCGCGGTTCCAGGTTTCGACCGTCTGGCCGTTGCGCACCAGGGCGGTAAAGCGCTCGCCCAGACCGTAGACCGTTTCCCCCACGCCCAGATCCAGACGTTCGAAAATGTAATTGCGGTCGGCGTTGGTATCCTGCACGTAGCCGTTGTTTTTCAGCTGGCTGCCGGTAATGCGCTGGCCGTTGCGAAGGAAATCCAGCGCCCAGAACTCGCCTTTGGTGACGCGCACGCTGACACTGCCGCTTTTCAGCTCGGCAAACTCGGCGTTGTTTTCAATCTCTACCTTCACGTCTTTCAGAACGTTCAGCGGATAGTGCGGGCCGTTATTCAGCGCGCCCTGAAAATGCTCAATGCGCACCCCGACAATCCCTTCCTGCGGGGCAAACAGGCGCACCGTGAACATCAACGTGTCGAGCTGCCAGGTGCGCTCGCGCACGTCACGCGGCGCCACGTATACCACCAGATCGTTGCCCTGCTGCTCCACGTCGAACACCTGAACCGGATACGTCACGTTCAGGCCCGGTTGAATAAGCCAGTTTCCATCACTGATTTTCATGCTCTCGTCCTCTTAGTTCTGCAATTCTTTGCTGACCGGCAGGTTTTCAAACTCCTGCTGATTGCGGCGCGCGCCCTGCGCCAGCTCACCCATGATTTTGGTCAGGAAGGGGGTTTTCAGCGTGTAGTAGCGCTTGGCGATAATGGCGCTCAGCACGTAGCAGGCCGCCGGGGCCAGGGTAAACAGGCCGATAATGATGCTGATGGTCGCGCTGTTCTGGCTTTTGGCTGCCGCGTCGTAGCCGCCGCCTGCCAGCATCCAGCCGATCATCGCTCCGCCCAGCGCCAGACCGAGCTTCAGCACGAACAGCGTGCCCGCAAAGCTGATGCCGGTCAGGCGCTTGCCGTTGGTCCATTCGCCGTAGTCGACGGTATCGGACATCATCACCCACTGGATCGGCGTCACCAGCTGGTGCAGCACGCCGATGACGAAGATAAAGGCGAACATCAGCACGGTGGCGTGCATCGGCACGAAGAACATCGCCACGCTGACCACCGCCAGCGCGGCGTTGGTCCACCAGAAGATGCTGACCTTGCACTTCCAGTCGGTGAGCGGTTTCGCCAGCGCGGAGCCAATCAGGTTGCCGACGCAGTAGGTAGTGAGGAACGCGACGAACACCTCCGGCGAGCCCATGATCCAAGTGCAGTAGTACATCATCGCGCCGCCGCGCACGCAGACTGCGAGGATGTTGAGGATGGTGAGTACGCCGACGATGCGCCACTGGTCGTTGTGCCAGATGTCTCGCAGGTCTTCCCGCATGGAGGTGGTGCTCGGCGGCACCTGGATGCGCTCTTTGGTGGTGAAGAAGCAGAACGCCAGCATCAGGAACGCGACCACCGACAGCACGGCGATGCCGCCCTGGAAGCCGAACGCCTTATCGTCGCCGCCAATCAGGTTCACCAGCGGCATCATCAGCACCGTGGAGAGCATGCCGCCCGCCGTTGCCAGCACAAAGCGCCAGGACTGAAGGGAGATACGCTGCGTCGGGTCGTTGGTGATCACGCCGCCCAGCGCGCAGTAGGGGATATTGACCACGGTATAGAGCAGGGTCAGCAGGGTGTAGGTAACGGCGGCGTAAACCATTTTGCCGTTGAGGCTGAGGTCCGGCGTGGTGTAGGCCAGCACGCAGACGATGCCGAACGGGATGGCACCGAACAAAATCCACGGACGGAATTTGCCCCAGCGGCTGCGGGTGCGGTCGGCAATCAGCCCCATGCACGGGTCGGAGATCGCATCCAGCGCGCGCGCCAGCAGAAACATGGTGCCGACAAACCCGGCGGGAATACCGAAAATATCGGTGTAGAAAAACATCATGTACAACATGACGTTATCAAAAATGATGTGGCTGGCGGCATCTCCCATGCCGTAGCCAATCTTCTCTTTAACTGACAATACTTCGCTCATCTTTTTTTATCCTTCACGCTGTAGGGGGCGCTGAGACCGGTTACAGAGTTTTAAACCATTGTTTCAGGAGCGGGTATTGCGTTTTCTGGTTAGCAGATTACGTTTCTTGTTTTTTGTGATCGCGGTAAATGTTGGGAGCACGAGGGGCTAACATGAGGATTTTCTTAGGAATTAACTGAAACAGGGGTGTACAGGTCAAAAGAGAGGTGAAAAAAGTGTGTCGGGGTATGTGGTAAATGCCTGAAAGTAGCTATAATGCGCCCCGCCTCCATGTAGCAATCGAGGCGCGGAAGATCGTCATCTCCGGTGAGGTGGCTGGACTTCAAATCCAGTTGGGGACGCCAGCGTTCCCGGGCAGGTTCGACTCCTGTGATCTTCCGCCAAAAGTTGAATTAGTGCATTTTGGCGTTTCAGCTTCTTTAATCCCCGTTTTCACTAATAGAAAATATACACAAGCTTTTTTTTATGGCAGAATAAATTTATTGGCTGATTACATGAAGACGAAAAAAAATGTCCGTACACATGCCTATAAATATAGAGTCATTTTCAGATCAAGATTTAAGAAAGTATATTGACTCCATCATAAACATTATTACAAATGGTATTAATGATACAAAAAAAGTTATCTTTATTTGTGGAAAAGATAAATCTGACAAAGAAAGTTTTCGCTTTAAAATATCTCAACTACTAGAACAAAAAACTAATTATCAGCTGGCATATCCCGAAGATCTTTTTGAAGATCTATTAGAGGGGCAAGCAAGTAACAGCTTATTATCTTTAGAGCAACAATTAGCTGAAGCAGTAGACTTAATAATCCTAATCCCAGAAAGCCCTGGTTCTTTCGCAGAGCTTGGTGCTTTTTCAACGCAAAAAGAACTAGCAGAAAAAATGCTCGTATTGCGGCCTAAAAAATATAAAAGCGATAAGAGCTTCATTAATCATGGCCCGATCAGACTTGTCAGATCTTATAAAGGAAAAATATTAGACATACAAAGTAAATTTGATAATCAAAAAATAGAGCATACATCTTCGATATTGAAGACTGTAAAAAAAATGATCCCATCAGGAAGAAAATCCAAATCAATAAATAACATCCTGTTGTATCAAAACCATATATTATTATTAATCTATCTTTTCGATAGCTTATCTATGAATGCTATCCATAAATTAATGGCATTAATACTTACCAAAAGAAAACTAACCAATCAAGAGGTTATTGGATGTAAAGCGGCCATACATTCACTTACAAGATCTTTATTTATCGAGAAGATTGGCGATGAATTCTCAATTACTAGCCGTGGTTTTTTGGACATACAAAATAAATATTATGCATTAAATGAAATAAGTAGCTTAAGAGTTACCATAATGAATAAACAATTGTCTCCTTAGGGGTAGACATTCATTTCTGTTTATAGAATAATGACTAAGCTAACTCCTAAGCGGGAACTAATCATACGCGCAAGGCCTTAAATGCGGTGTGACGTTCCAGAGGATAGAGAAGCATTACCTCTAGTCCTACAATTTAGCTGTAACATGGTAATGCGATCGATTCGCCAAACCCACCCCCAGTGGTTTTGGCGCCTCGTGCGCATTACGAGCCAATCAGGGCTTAAAAACCCTGTGCGCCAGGGTTTTTAAGCCCTGCCTGGCTCTCCTTAGCCGTTAGGAGTTAGCACCATTTACGCTTTATTAATTTGGAGCTTATTTTGGCCAAACACTCTCAAAGCTTATATACTCAAAGGTTACTTTTCTTACCCATCTTACAAAGCATAGAAGATCTTTCCGTTAAGACACGACTGCCACATGCATTGCTTTCGCAATATTTAACTGATAACTCTCGATACTATTGTCACATCAAAGTACCAAAAAAAACTAGTGGTTATAGGTCAATTGATAGCCCAAATCGACAGTTAAAAGCTTTGCAACGATGGATATTACGTAATATTCTCGAAAAACTGCAGTCATCACCATATGCCACTGGTTTTATATCAGGCATATCATTAAAACAAAACGTTCAGCCGCATTCCGGAAATCAATATATTCTAAAATTGGATATAAAAGATTTTTTCCCTAGCATTAAAGCGAGCTATGTTTACTCTATTTTCAGAGCCGCTGGTTACTCCAAAAAAATAGCTTTCCATTTAACATCTATATGTACTTTAAACGGCTATCTACCACAAGGTGCCCCCTCTTCTCCTTGCTTATCAAATCTTGTTTCTTTGAGAATGGATCAGCGAATTGGGAAATATTGTGATAGACATGCGCTTACCTATACCAGATATGCAGATGATATATCAATATCAGGTAATAAACTTAGTGTTATAAAAAAAGCTTGGACCGTTGTTAAGTTAATCATTTGTGAGGAGGGTTACTCAATAAACAAAAAGAAAGAAATGCTTTCTGGACCACGCTCCCGAAGAGAAATTACTGGAATTATAGCAACCCCTAAATTGGGCATCGGTCAGAACAGTTATAACTCTTATAGAAATAAAATATTTCACCTTTCTAAGAAAGGTGATCCTAATAGCAAAGAAATTATTCTTGGCATCTTAGCTTTTATTAAAAGCGTTGATTTAGAAAGGCATGATAAGCTATTACGATACTATAAAAAGTTGTAATTAGGATTATTAAGCTTAATACTTTCCAAAATTTTATCTTATTTTATCCTTTTGGAGTTACTCCCTTTTGCCTCAGAGCCTCCCTCGCTAGCTCCTTTAACCAGCTGGCGAGGCTCACACCTTCCTCAGCCGCCACAGCATCCAACTGCTCCTTCAATGCCGGATCAATACGCATCTTAAACTGCGGAGACTGCCCACCGCCTTTTGGTTTTTTTTCGCGCGATATGATTGACATGAGGCCACCTAAACCTCCTGTATTTGCAACGCTCCGATGTGCGGGAACACAACCGGAGCGTCTAACCTCACCAACTATCAAGGAGTTGATTATGGCTGATTCGCATTCTACCCCAGACACCGACCAATCCGGAACAGAGCGTTCGTTAATTGTGGGATACCGCCCGAATGTTTTCGACAAATCCACCCCAAAAATCATCCTTTCCGGCAAGTGGCTGCGCGCGGCGGGTTTTGATACCGGACGGCAGGTCACGATAAAAGTCATGAAAGGATGCATCGTTTTGGTGGCGTATAATGAGCAGGAGCAGAGGTTGCAGGTGATTATAAACGGACGAAGGCAAAGCTTATTGAGATAGAGGACGCGCTTGCGGCGATTCAAACTCAGCGTCCTGGAAAGCGCCTCGCAAAACCAAATACAAACCATCTGGCTTAGCGGCTGTTTCTGGCATACTACAAGTGAGTTGGGTTAATCTTTAAAAAGAGGGAGGCGACATATGAGATGTCTCCCTATATGAAAGCCTCTTTTTATTTTTCAATAAGCTTTAGCACATTTTTTCTATCTATTGATAGATAGAAAATATTCATTGCACTAATTGTTAATGTTTTATCGCATTTATTGTTGGAGGCTTTGCAAGGCCAGTCACATTTTAATTTCACTTCGCATATTAAGCTTTTTAATGAGACCAACATCAACGGATAATTTTTATTTTGAAAAGGCACCATATAAAAGACGAAGTAAAAATTATGAGAACATTTAAGATGGCCATTCTAAAAGTGGACTGTAATGAATAGCATTAAGCTCTGGTTAAAAGAACAAATTCTCTTCATTCTTCGAGGCTTAGTACCATTACTATGTGTCATTATTTTTGCTTTGTTTGCCGTAACATGGCTACCAGAAAAAACTGCAATGAATTTGATATGGATTTTTGTTACAATCGTAGGCTTATACATTCTTTTATCAAAAAGAACATAACTGCTCTTTACGATTATTAATTTCAGTGCACAACTAAATCATTTAGACCTCTCCCTATAGGGAGAGGGATCCAATCGTCACTAACGGCATCAGTGAGGCACCTTATTCCAGTGATCCTCATATTTAATGTGTCCCTCCAGATAAAACCACTCGATACCGCGGTAACGAATCCCGATACTTTCCATCATATTATGACCAGGCGCCCCCGGAACCCAAGTATGGGCAGCATCGATAGACATAATCACGATACTATCCAGCGTTATGCGGTACACCTCGAATTCAAATCCTGCTTCGTTCACATCATAGTAGTGGATAACCGCTTTCTGTAGCCTTTTGCTTTGACATAAAGCATCTGCAAAGTAAGGCGACGTTTTGTCGATCTGCTTATGGATAGTGAATGCCCCATGTTCTCTGGCACCCATAAGATTGCCCGTGCTGGCGCTGCAAACCTGATGGATGTGGTAATTGCTGTTAAGGATCTCAATCGCACCTTCTCTGCCCGAAACATTGCAGCTGCCTTTGATCGGGTTTCCATTTTCATCATAAAGAAACATGTATGCGGGTAATGACATTGACTTTCCTCCTAATGATAATTTATGACTCTGCCGTCATTATCCTTGAAAAATGGATAGTAATAATTTCGCTCATTCAAGGTATAAGAGATTTCATAGGCATAGCCAGCTGGCAAGGCAATCTCGATACAACTATCTGGATATGAACGCCTTTGAAATTTGGTCGCAAACTCTTTATATTCACCGTGTTGCATAGACGAAATTGTATATCCATTCAAA
The DNA here is from genome assembly GCF_053709655.1 of Enterobacter sp. UPMP2060. Taxonomy (NCBI): domain Bacteria; kingdom Pseudomonadati; phylum Pseudomonadota; class Gammaproteobacteria; order Enterobacterales; family Enterobacteriaceae; genus Enterobacter; species Enterobacter sp. UPMP2060. The sequence continues at coordinate 17,991 of NZ_JBSKJQ010000010.1, read as the reverse complement.
ATATCTTTTTCGTCAACACTAAAACAAAAATGATTGCCATTTATCATGATCGTTCGCTGCTCAGGAATATTCAGGTTTTCACCCGGACAACCGGTCAACATTGAGATAATCGGAATGAATAGAATTTTTAGTTTCACTGTGGAAAGTCTCCTAAAATAACTTCATACCGCCTGAGAAGATCCTGTTTTGGTTCCGATGGGTCATAATCAATGAGTTTATGCAGGTTGCTGCGGGGATCAAATCCATAGGTATTGAGCAGCCAGAAATCACTGACGATAGAGGCTTGTTGCTCGAGACCGTAATCAAGCAAGTGATGTTTATCTAAATGGTAGGAATAGTCGACAGCCCAGGAGAATGCTCCGCGAAGGCGTACCATCATACCGTGCTGATGCTGCCAAACATGCATCATTTCATGCAGAAAAAGATGCGCTCCGACGATACGAGACATTCTTTGATGGGACATGGAAAAGTCGTTTTCATACGTACCTTCCATAAAATAAATCTCACCGTTTGGCGTCATTGCGGTTCTGAAATTCTGCATATTGAAGGGCAAATAACTTCCCCGATGAATCCACACTTCATTATAACGAATACTTAAACCATAAAGTGTTTTGGCAAGGTTAATTTCACCGAGCGTTAGCAGTCGCACTCCGCCAATTTTTATTCCATCGCTCATCTGCGCTCTCCTTTTCGAGAGCTATATTAATATCACCGTAACTTAATACAATTATTTTTTTAATGAATGATAAGGGTGTAATTATATCCCTCAGAAATTACGGTAACGTTTTAAATTATCTATTGATTATTTATACTCACCCAACCGCATATGCAGCAACGGAAACGGATTCCCCTGCCCGTCCAGTTCCGAGCGTCCGACCTGCTCAAACCCCATATGGCGATAAAATCCCACGCCCTGCGGGTTCTGCTCATTCACGTCCACTTCGTTCGCGCCGAACGCTGCGATGGCGTGTTGCAGCAGCAATTTCCCGACGCCCTTCCCGCGGCTCGCGTCATCAACAAACAGCATTTCAATGCGGTTTTCATCCACGCCTAAAAAGCCGTGAATAACGCCTGCGTCATCGCGAGCGATTACGACCTTGAGGTTTGGCAGATAGGCGTTGAGCAATAACGGGCGCAGCGCCGCAATATCGCTTTCCTGTAAAAAGTAATGGGTGGCGCGGACGGAGGATTCCCAGATCGCGACCAGACGTTCAAAGTGTGTGGGGAGTGCGGTTTCTATTTTCATGGGGGGATCATGTTGGGAAAATCTTACTAATGCAAGTCACTCTGTGCGCCCTGCTCCCCCTCACCCTAGCCCTCTCCCTCAGGGAGAGGGAACCGATTGTGCGGTTTGTCCCCCCACACAGCTCGCGCTAAACCCTAATCTCCATCACCGCGTACACCCCGTCCTTCGGCACCACCACGGTGACGTTTTCCACCGGCACGCCCGCCGCGAGGTGAATATCCTGCAGCTGCTGTAACGATCTCGGGTGAATATCCTCCCAGCCGATACCCCGCAGCACAAAGTCAATTTGCGGGCTGCTGGTGAGCATGTTCGACACAATCACCGCGCCGCCGGGCTTAACCAGCCGCAGCGCGCGCTGGAGAAAAATCACCGCATCGGTATCGTTGAAGTATTCGAAAATCCCAAGCGCGTCGACCAGTTCGGCCTGATGCTCGCCCAGCTCCAGCAGCAGGTCCTCGTTACGCACCAGCGTATGGAGCAGGTTGCGCCTGAGCAGCGTCAGCTGTTCGCCCACCACAATCCCTTCCTGCGCCGCCATGGTTTCGGCCCAGCTGAGCGCCACCGGGTCTTTGTCCACCAGCGTGAGATACACCCGCTGGCCGTCAAGCTTTGCTTCGCGCAGCGCCTCCAGCACCGGGATGGCGGCACCGCTCGCGAGGCTAACCCAGTTGTTCTCGCTCTCATTATGAATGTACTTATCCACCAGCGCGGCCAGCACCCTGGCGCGGGATCGCACGCCAACCGCATCGTTAGCGTGTATAAACCACTGGCGGCTGTCGCTGTCCATTTTCGTGCCGTCGGGCAGGCGGTCCTCCAGCGGGTTTTGCACCACAAACAGCGCCAGCGCGGAGGGCACCAGCCGGGTGCGCCACGCGGTGAGCGCCGGGCGGTTGCGGAAGGCCTGTTCGGAATAGCGGTTCTGCGGGACAAGCACGGCCTGCCCCCCTTCGTCGTATTCCACTCTCGGAGGCCGGAGCGCTGGCTCGGCTTTCAGGGCGCGGTCAAGGGAGGCGATCTCACGGGCAGCGTCGTCTTTCATCGGCCACTGGTCGCTGACGTCGGGAAATGACGCGCTGAAAATCGTCATATTTTCCGGTGCATCGCCGCGAAAAGGCTGCCAGTTCATGTCGTCTTCCCTCCGTTAGGCTTTTAACGGAAGTCTATCCAGGCGAGCCAGTAATACCCTACGAAGAAAGCACGAAATAGGTGCATCAGTTCTGCGACGTGCGCCATACCCCCGGCGTGCAGCCGTACTCGGTCTGAAAATGACGAATAAAATGGGCGCAGTCGCTAAACCGCATCCGCCGCGCAATATCCGTCACGCTTTGCTGAGAGTTTTTCAGCAGCCAGCAGGCATAGCGCAGCCTGGCGCTGCGAATAAATTCCCGCGCCGTTTTGCCAAACTCGGCGTGAAACAGGCGGTTAAGCTGGCGTTCGCTCAGCTTAACGTCCTGCGCGAGCCTGGCGGCGTTCAGCGGGTGAGTCAGATACTGTTCGACGATCGTCACCGCCCTGCGCAGCCGTGAATCAGGGATCATGGCGATATTCGCGGGCCGCGGCGTGGCGGCGTCATGCGGAGGAAGGGACAGCCGCCGGGAGGTGGTGGCCGCAATGTCGTCTCCCCCGTGGGCGCGGATCAGCGCCGTTACCAGGGTGAGCGTTGAGATCCCGCCCGGGCAGGTCAGCACATCGCCTTCGTCGATAAAATCGAGGCCTTGCTCAGCATAAACCTGCGGAAACCGTTGCGTGAAAACGTCATGGTGATGAGGATGAATCGAGGCGCGGCGCTCGTTCAGTAAGCCTTCCTCCGCCAGAATAAAGCTGCCGGTACCAATACCAATCAGGGGAACGTTGTTGTGATAAGCCTCCGTGAGAAACGCTCTGTCGCCACGGTGTCCCTGGTGAAGATGCTCCAGACCTCCGCCGATCGCCGCAATATAGTCGAAGTCGCCGGGCGGCGCATGGGCGGCCTCAGGCCGCACGCTGAGCCCTGAGCTGCTCACTACCGGTAAGTCGGGGTAAGTGCTTATCAGGCTGAGTTTAAAGCGTATTTTCTGGCTACGCTTCTGGACGCTGGATGCAATACGTAACGCCTCTATTAATCCTGAATATGCGAAAAGCGAGAAATGGGGCCACAGGAGTAAACCCATATGCAGGGATTTATTCCGTGCAGGCGTCATTCTGACGCTATCATCAATTATATTTTTCATTAACTTGCCGAAGAATAATTACATTATCGCAACATTATTGTCGCTGTTATATTTTCCTAAGATAGGTCCTGGCTGTTAAATCAAGCATAAATGATGCCCGCAAAAAATTAAAAACATTTCTCCCTGTCGCTATCCGTTTTTTGACGTGTGGCACACATAGGTCGGCAGCGTTCCCAGAATAAATAAATAATTCTCATTCTGCTGTTTCTTAATACGCATATAAATATTCTTATTCGGATAGATAAAAAATAAGGGCTCGTACTTCTCCAGCCAGCTGTCGCTGATGTTGTCGTCCGGAAATTTCATATTGCGTATGGACGTCAGATTATAGACGCTGTCTTTGCGCTCAATCTGAAAGAAAACTTTGCGATTCAGGGTCTTCGTGGGATCGCTTTTCAACCGGCCATTCATGCTGAGTATTCCGCTGTTACCCTCCACGGTGTAATTCAGCCACAGAGAGAGCGTTTCATCACGGTGATGCTGAATAAAGTTCGCCTGGCAGGAAAAGGGCTGGATGTAATGGCGATGCCAGAGGTAATACGCTGCCACGACAGCCCCCATCAACAGGCACAGGCAGAGCGCAACAAGCGTTTGACGGTAGCGAACCATACTAGCGATCCTCTATAAAATAATCGGACATACAGCGGTTGGGTTCCGTCATTGGCCTGTCACAGCGAATGACCGATGCGCGAGGCAGCAGGATGTAGCCGCTGACGTACACCCAGGGATAGTTCGCGCACTGGTCCTTAAACGGGGCGGCATAGGCCAGGGCTTTATCCCTGTCGCGCTGCGTTTCAATATCGCGAGAAAAATAGAGCTGGCATTCGCCCATCTTCATCGCGAAGCGATACCCGTCAACGAAATAGCTGTCATGCAGCAGGTTATGGCTGATAACGCTCACGCCAGCCAGCATCAGCAATAGCACCAGCGCGCCCGGCAGCCAGAAGCGGCGTGTCGGGGGCGTCGGGCCGACAGTCTCTTCGCAGACATCCGGAGCAGCACGTTCTTCCTCATCAGCCTGCGGCTGCGTCTCTTTAACGGTGATTTGCGTATCGCTTGCGAGCGTCAGCCCAATGCGCGGGATAGTGACAATCGGATCGGTTTCAAACCCCACTTTCTTCAACCCCTTACGCAGAATAGAAATATTCTGGTAGTAGGTATTAGGCGAAACCAGCATCCCCCGGCGCTGCCAGACAATATCCATGCACTCCTGTTGAGTCACAATACTTCCGACTCTTTCTATTAATAACAACAAACAGCGGCCCGCCGGGGAATTTAATACCACCACCCGGTCAGGATTGTTGAGATCGCGTAATGTGCTGGCCGCTGGATGAAACTCTACCAGGCCATTAATAATGTAATGCTTATGCATAGAATGGGCTAAATACCTCCGGTCAACGCCTGTTGCTCCAGTAGATTCCCTTCACGGTTAACCTGCGTATCCCTCGCCTGTGTAAGGATTAATGTGACGGATAAATGCGCAACTGTATATCCTGGCGCCTGGCGCCTGGCGAAAAATCTTATTTTTCCTTTCTCTTTATCTGACCGGTCTGAAGTTTTCTTAACCGCGATTTTAAGCCGTCTTGACACTGACAAAACTCGACAAAGGCGCCCGTTGAACGCTTTAGCCATCATTGTCTGAATTATTCAGCGCGCTTAATTTGTTTTTTTAATAAAAAGCAGAGAGAACGCGCTCTGCCAGCGGGTTTCGAAATTACGACCAATTCGAAAGCTGTCGTCTTAATTAACAATTTCGGTGCGAAACTGTTAGCCACCGTCAGTAACAACCCGCGTCGCATGACGTCTCCAGACTCTTTCCTTACAAAACATTTATTAAAGCCAACTTTTCAATAAAAACTACCGGTATGATTATTTACAGGCAGATAAGCAAAAGCCGGTTCAGCGAGGAGAAATTGACGCTACACCTAAACCGTACTTAAAACAAATTAAGATTAATTCAGGTTACCTCTTTTACGCCCTGAGTATAGTGGGCTCACACCGTGCAATGCTTAATTGCTTCGAAAATACAGGCATCGTTCTGCCAGACAGACGAGTCTCATTACAATTATAAATCGAGGGAATGACATGGCGAATAAGCTCAACAACACACGTCATTTAAATATCGCGCTATTGGGTGGAGATCACTTTGCGCGCCAGGGGATCGCCGCGTTATTAAAAAATATTGTCCCGGCTATGCAGATTACAGCATCGATCGATAATTACGCGGAGATCGAAACGATACTCGCAGCCGCACCGGTAGACGTGATTTTTTTATCCGGCATGGAGAAATATCACGCGGGATATGACTGCCTGAAATATATCAGGAAGATGAAAGTACTTTATCCCGACGTACTTATTTGCATGTATTCCGCACCGGCAAATTCCTGGCTGTGGATACGCGGTGAAATAGACGCCTATCTCTCGCTGCAGGACCCGCTTTATCACTGGCGAGCCAGCGTATTAAAAATGGTCGATAGCCGTTATCGCCCACTAAAAAAACCCACGGCGTTATCGCTGACGCCGGGTGAATGGAGGGTATTGAAGGAACTGCGAAAGGGTCTGGATATGCGTTACATCGCCGAAACAGAGCAGCTTTCTTACCGTCGTGTCAGCGCGTTAAAAAGCTCAGCGATAAGAAAACTCGGGCTCAGGAACAAGACAGATTTGCTGGTCTTTTTAACCAGTTAGACCTGCTGCTTTCAGAGCAAATCTCGACATAACACCATAATGGAATCAGGACAATGAAAGCTCAATTCAATAATAAAACGCTGCTCGCGATCGCTATTGCGGCATTACTGCCAGCGGGCACGGCCCTGGCTGCCGGCACCAGCGGCGGCACGGTGAACTTTAGCGGCAAAGTGGTGACCTCCGCCTGCGCCATCAGCGCAGGAAGCGCCAACATTGACGTGGACATGGGTGAAGTGCGTACCGCAACGCTGGCGACCGCCGGCAGCGTTGCCAGCACGGCAAAAGCGTTTGCCATCACCCTGGAAGATTGCGAAATCGCCGATACCTCAGCCTCTACGGATGAGAACCCGATTGCCGCCACAACCGTGGCCGTCACCTTCACCGGCACGCCGGACACTTCCGATGTTAATAGCTTGTCCGTCGGAGCAAACGGCAGCGCCAACTCTGCGCAAAACGTGGCTATTCGCCTTTATGACGAGCAGGGCAACGTGGTGAACCTGGGTGAACCTGCTGCGGCCATCCCTCTGCGTAAGGGTGCCAACACCCTGAACTTCAGCGCGAAATATTACTCGCCGAAGGGCGGCGCCACCGCGGGTGATGCCAGCGCCGTCGCAACCTACACCGTGACCTATTCGTAATCTTCAGGCCCGGTCTGCGGCCGGGCCTGTCTTAGCTTTCAGGAGAAACACTATGCGCGTAAACACATGGATTTGCCTGGCGGGCGCGTTATGTTCCTCCGCCGTCTATGCCGGCGGCGTGGGGCTGGGCGCAACGCGAATGGTCTACTCCAGCGCCACCAGCCAGGCCATGATGCAGGTGAGAAACACCCATCCCGACGCTACGTTCCTCATCCAGTCGTGGATGGAGAATGAGAAAGGCGAACGCACCAACGACTTCGCGATCACGCCGCCGCTGTACGTCATAAAACCGGCCAGCGAAAGCGCGGTGAAAATCATGTTTAACGGCAAAGCCCTGCCAGCGGATCGGGAGACGCTCTACTGGATGACGGTCAAAGCCATCCCCCAGCAGGCGAAAAGCGGCGCCGGGAATACGCTGCAGTTTGCGTCGGCTAACCGCATCAAGGTCTTTTATCGCCCGGAGGGACTCAGCGAGAGCCCGGGAGAGGCGTGGAAAAAACTGGCCGGTGCCTATCGCGCCGGAAAAGTCACGCTCAGCAACCCCACGCCGTACTACCTCACCACCATCAACGTGAAAATTGACGGTATGCCGGTGCAGCCGGTGATGGTGCCCCCGAAAAGCAGCGTGACCCTGGCCGAAACCTTCAGCCATGCGGGCAGCATGAGCTATCAGACCATTAACGATTACGGGGCATGGACCCCCGCCGCGCGCGCGTCGTTATCCCAATAATAAAAACAGTAAGGCGTGACCACGTGAAAATAAAAATCCTGTGCGCCACGGTGATCTCCCTGGTGATTCGGCAAGCCGTGGCTGCTGAAAGCGAGCTGCAATTTAATCCCGCGTTCCTCAACGGCGAGAGCGCAAACAGCGCCGATCTCGCCTGGGTCAACGCCGGGAGCGCGTTGCCGCCGGGTGATTACAACCTCAACGTATATATCAATACGAATTATGCGTTCACGGGTAACGTCACGTTCCGCCTTGCTGAAGACAGCACGGGTGAAGCGCTGCCCTGCCTCACGCCTGAACAATTCGCCGCGCTGGGCATCGATAGCCATCAGGCGAAGGGCGGCGACCTGCCGCTGGCGCAGCGCTGCATCTTCCTAACGAAGGCGTTTGCGGATACGCAGTTTGATCTGGACCAGAAGACGCTCACCCTGAGCTTCACCGTACCGCAAAGTGCGATGCGCAATTTGCCGCGCGGGTACGTCAGCCCGGAAAGCTGGGAGGCGGGCATTCCTGCCGCGTGGCTGAATTACGTGGTCAATGGCTCGAACAATGAGTATCGCGGCGAGACGCGCACGCGGGAACAGCAGCTGTTTGCGAGCCTCAACAGCGGCGTCAACCTGGGCGCGTGGCGGCTGCGTGATTTCACCACGTGGACCAAAGACAGCAATGAGCTCACCCACGTGCAGACCTGGCTGCAGCGCGATATTCACGCCCTGCGCGCGCAGGTGTATGCCGGGGAAACGTACACATCGGCGCAGGTGTTCGACTCCGTAGGCCTGCGCGGTATCGCCCTGAAAACCGATGACAACATGCTGCCCGCCAGCCTCAGCGGCTATGCACCTGAAGTTCGCGGCATCGCGCGCAGCAACGCCACGGTCACGGTTCGTCAGAACGGCAACATCATCTATCAAACCTCCGTCCCGCCGGGGGCGTTTGTGCTGAAAGATCTCTACCCGACCTCCTCGGGAGGCGATCTGGCGGTCACCATTCAGGAGAACGACGGCAGCAAAACGCAATACACGCTCCCCTTTGCCAGCGTGCCGAACCTGGTGCGTAACGGACAGGTGAAATATGCCCTCGGCGCCGGGAAATACCGTCCGACGGGCAATCAGGACGCGCCCGCTTTCGCGCAGGGCGAGCTGTTCTACGGCTGGCGATACGGCCTGACGTTTTACGGCGGGGCGCAGTTTGCCGATCGCTATAACGGCCTGGCCCTCGGGTTTGGGCAAAACCTCGGCCGCTTTGGCGCCTACTCCATCGACCTGACCCACGCCCGCAGCCAGCTGGCGGACGATCGGCGCTATACCGGTGATTCGGTGCGCCTGCGCTACAGCAAGCTGCTGAACGACATTGGCACGCGGGTGAATTTCTTCTCGCTGCGCTACTCCACGAAAGGGTTTTATACCCTCAGCGACACCACGTACAAAGGCATGTCGGGCGGATCGCCAAAGCAGACGGTGGAAGACGATGGCACCGTCACCACCCAATACGACACCGTGTACAACCTGCGCATGTCGCGCAAGGCAAAAAACCAGCTGCTGCTGTCGCAGCCGATGGGACAATACGGCTCGCTGTCACTGTCGTGGGATCAGCAGACCTACTGGAACACGTCAAATACCACGCAAAGCCTGCAGTTTGCGTGGAACGCCACGTTTCGCAACGTGTCGCTTGGCGTCAGCGTCCAGCGAAGCTCGAGCCTGTATGACGACAAGAAAGATAACATCCTGTCGATGTCGATTTCGGTCCCGCTGGGCAACCCGACGCTGTCGACCCGCGCGCGCTTTACCACGACCCATGCGGACTCCACCGGCACAACCACCAGCACGGGCGTGAGCGGCTACCTGCCGGGTGAGGAGAATCTGTTCTATAGCGTCAACCAGCGCTACAGCTCCCGACAGCACTACGGCGGCGATGCCACCTTGCAATACGAAGGCGCGTGGGGAGACTACAACCTGGGCTACAGCTACGCCAGCGACTCCCGCAACCTCAGCTACGGCATCAGCGGCGGCGCGGTAGTGCATGAAGATGGCCTGACGCTGAGCCAGCCGCTCGGAAATACCAACATTCTGGTAAAAGCCCCGGGAGCCAGCAATGTCGCCGTGCTTAACCATAAGGGCATCAAAACGGACGGCCGTGGCTACGCGGTGATCCCGTACGCTACGCCGTACCGCGTTAACCAGGTCGCGCTGGACGTGACGACCGCCGGCAACGACGTGGAGCTGGAAAACGCCATCGCCAACAAAACGCCTACCGATGGCGCCCTGGTTCGCGCCACCTTCACCACGCACCAGGGGGCAAAAGCGATGTTTATCGTACGTCACGGCAACGACGTGCTCCCCTTCGGCACGCTGGTCTCGCTCGATGATGACAAAACCAGCGGCATCGTCGGCGATGGCGGCAGCCTGTATCTCTCCGGTTTGTCAGAGAAGGGCACGCTGAACGCCGTGTGGGGCCGCGGCAGCCGCCAGCGCTGCGCCATTACCTACGCCTTAAACAAGCAGAACTATAACGCCCGCACCGGTCTTTATTCTCAGGAGGTGGTATGTCAGTAACGCTTCGGATCGGCTGCCTTGCGCTGCTGCTGGTTTTCACGCTCCCCGTTCGCGGCTACGACGTGCTGGTCTCCGTCACCGGCAATTTGATCGGCAACACCTGCGTGGTGGCGCAGGACTCCGGGGAGCAAAACGTGCCGCTGGGCACCATTGGTATTAAACAGTTCAGCCGTGCCGGGGCCGTCAGCAATATCAAAACGCCCTTCACGCTCAGGCTTGAAGCGTGCGGGCCAACCTTTGCTGGCGTAAAAATTCGCTTCAGCGGTACGCCGGATGATGCCAACCCGCAGCTGCTGAAAATTGCCGACGGTGGCGCTACCGGCGTGGCGGTGCAGATCCTCGATAAAGAGAGCGTACTCATTCCCCTGAATACAAAGACCACCGCGTACGGAACGGCGGGGGATGACAGCGTACAGATGACCTTCTACGCGCAGCTGGTTGCCACTGCTACGCCGGTGAGCGCCGGTGATGTGTCAGCCCTCGCCACCTGGACAACGGAGTATCTATGATGCGTTTAGCGTTTCTTCTCGGCGGATTACTTTTCTGCGCCAGCGTGCAGGCTCTGGACTGGAAATCGGACATTACGCTCTCCCCTCAGCCGATGACCTACAGCGGGCCAGCGGATTCCGTGGTGCCGGGCAGCATTATCGGCTCGACCTGGAGCGCCACCGCCAGCGTGCAGCAGGTGTTCTGGTGCGGGCTTATTTTTACCTGCAACAAAGGCACGCTGCAGCCCAGCAGCAGCGCCATCTCAAGCGGTGCGACGGTCACCGTCGACGGCGCGAATTACACCATTTTTGAGACCGGCGTACCGGGCGTGGGGTATATCATCGGGCTGAAGGATTTTAAGAGTACGCAATATATTCCCCTGCAAACCGGTATCACGCAAAGCTACCCGGCAGAGGGCACCAGTGGGTTTGCCCAGGATCTGGGATGGTCAGCAAAGGTCACCTTTATTAAAACCGGTGCCGCCCTGAAATCCGGCGTCTATAACATCCCGACCATCAACGCCGCGGTGCTCACCGCCTATAACAACGAAACGAAAACGGCGCAGGTGATTATCAGCCCGACCACCATCACGGTGACCGCCAGCGGGTGTACGGTCGGCAGCAAAAACGCCAGCGTGGCGCTGGGCACCATTGATATTCGCACCCTGCCCACGATGGGAAGCACGTCGCCATCGGGGACGTTTACCGTCGGTCTGACCTGCGACGCGAACGTAGCGGTTCACGCCGTGATGACCGATCAGACCACGCCGTCGAACACCTCGTCGGTGGTGACCCTGACCGGAGATTCCACGGCGTCCGGCGTTGGGGTGCAGTTTTTCTACAACGGCAGCGGGCCGCTGACGATGGGGCCGGACAGCTCGGCCGCGGGTGCGACCGGCCAGTTCTTCATCCAGAGCACCACGGCGGCGCAGACGCTCACGTTACCGTTCCAGGCGCAGTACATCCGAACCGGCGAACTGGTCCCCGGCTCGGCCAACGCGCTGGCCAGCATTACGTTTTCCTACCAGTAGGGGCTACTGCTTCACCCACACCAGCTGATCGGTTCGGAAGCCCAGACCGCGCGCGGTGTTCAGGTAATCCTGCTTCACCGCATCCGGAATGGTTGGCGTGCGTGACAGGATCCACAGGTAGTCGCGGTTCGGGCCGCTGACCAGGGCGTACTGGTACTTATCGTCCAGCCTGATCACGTTATAGCCGCCGTAGAACGGGCCGAAGAAGGACACCTTCAGCGCGGCGGTGGTTGGCTCGCCGGTAAAGTACGCTTTGCCTTCGCTCTCGTTCCACTTGTTCTTCACCGGATCGTAGCCCCGGTTGAGCACGCTGATGCCGCCGTCGCTGCGCTTGCCGTAGGTGGCGGTTACCTGCTCCAGCCCGCGTTCAAAGCGGTTTTCCAGACGGGCGACCTCGTACCATTTGCCAAGATAGCGGCTGGCGTCAAAACCGGAAATCGGCTGCACGCCCTTCGGCGGCGTGGGGGATTTACAGGCGACCAGCGTCAGCGCAATGGCAACACCGGTCACTACAGGCCATAGCTTCATGAGAATTCCTTTCATTTGCACGGTTGGACGTTAAGTGTAGTGCACCGTTTCGGCGCTTCATCCCGTTCGGGAAAATTCGTAGTATATTGAGAGTATTCCTCCACTCTGGACACGGACATGGCTTACTCCATCGGCGAATTCGCCAGACTCAGCGGCATCACCGCCACCACCCTGCGGGCGTGGCAGCGTCGCTATGGTTTACTCAAGCCACAGCGCACGGAAGGCGGCCACCGCCAGTACAGCGACGAGGACGTCCAGCAGGCGCTAAAAATTCTCGACTGGGTCAAAAAAGGCGTCCCGATCGGCCAGGTCAAACCGCTGCTGGAACGCCCGATGCCGGGTCGGACCAACAACTGGCAAACCCTGCAGCAGAACATGCTGCAACGTCTGCAGGACGGCAAGGTCGAGTCCCTGCGCCAGATGATTTACGACGCCGGACGCGAATACCCAAGGCCGGAGCTGGTCGCGAACGTGCTGCGCCCGCTGCGCAGCCAGGTCTCGGCCAACGTCGCCGCCGCCATGACCCTGCGCGCGATCCTCGACGGCATCATCATCGCCTACACCTCGTTTTGCCTCGAAGGCGATAAAAAAGCGCCGGGCGATAATATTTTGCTCAGCGGCTGGCACCTGAACGACCCGTGCGAGATCTGGCTCGAAGCCTTAACGCGCACCGGGCAGGGCCACCGAATCGACATCCTGCCGGTTCCGCCTGACGCGCTGGCACCGGAAATTTTCCCGGAGCGCAAATGGCTTCTGGTCACCAGCGGCAAACTCACCGCCGGGCGGAAAAAACAGGTGGAGCAGTGGCAGCAGCAGGTATCGCTTGAAGTGATTATCCTCTGATAATTTTCTCCTGCGGGAATCTTCACGAAAAGTTGAATATTTTCCCGCGCCGCAGATGCTAACGTTTTCCTGTGACGAATAACTCAACAGGAAAACACCATGAAAAAAACTGCCCCTCTGCTGATCCTGGCCTCGATGGCCTTTGCCCCTGCTGCCTTTAGCGCCCCTGCCGGCACGCTGAGCGTCCACATTCTCGACCAGCAAACCGGGATGCCGCCATCAGACGTGACCGTTACGCTGGAGAAACAGCAGCAGGACAAATGGACCCCGATTGCCAGCGGTAAAACCGACCACGACGGCCGCATCAAATCGCTCTATCCGCAGGATCAGGACATGCAGCCTGGCGTGTATAAAGTGACCTTCAAAACCGCAGAGTACTTCCACGGCAAAAAGCTGGACTCCTTCTTCCCGGAGATCCCTGTGCTGTTTACCGTGACCCGCACCAACGAGAAGCTGCACATCCCGCTTCTGCTGAGCCAGTACGGTTACTCGACCTACAAGGGCAGCTAAGACGCGTTGATTTTAAAGGAATAAAAAAAATAGTTCCGCTAATACTTGGACAAATTAGTCATGTTGTGTAAGTTTTAATTATATGAACGGGAGGACTACACCATGACAACGAAACCTGTGCTCGGTATTAGCGGATGTTTGACCGGATCCGCCGTTCGCTTTGACGGCGGACACAAGCGTATGGGCTTCGTCATGGATGAGCTGGCCCAGTGGGTGAATTTCAGGCCCGTCTGCCCTGAAATGGCCATCGGCCTGCCGACGCCTCGCCCGGCCATACGCCTGACGCTGACGGACAGCGGCGAAACGCAGCTCCGTTTCAGCAAGCCGCCTCATGATGACCTCACGCAGAAAATGGCCGACTTTACGGCGGGCTATCTGCCAAAAATCGGCGATCTGTCGGGATTTATCGTCTGTGCAAAATCCCCAAGCTGCGGCCTGGAACGCGTGCGGCTGTACGATGAAAACGGCAACCGGGGCCGCAAGGAGGGCGTCGGGCTGTTCACCGCCGCCCTTCTTGAAACCTACCCGTGGCTGCCCGTCGAGGAAGATGGTCGGCTGCACGACCCGGTGCTGCGGGAAAACTTTATCGAGCGGGTATTTGCCCTGCACGAGCTAAACACGCTGCGCGCTAAAGGTCTGACGCGCCGTGGGCTGCTGGATTTTCACAGCCGCTATAAGCTTCAGCTACTGGCGCACCATCAGGCAGGCTATCGCGAAATCGGCCCGTTCGTTGCCTCGCTGCACGAGTGGGAAGACCTGGACGCCTTCTTCGTGGCGTATCGGGAAAAACTGATGACCATCCTGAAAAAACCCGCCTCGCGGAAGAATCACACCAACGTGCTGATGCATATCCAGGGATATTTCCGTAACCAGCTGAACACCCGCCAGCGCGGCGAGCTGCGCGACGTGATCCTGCACTATCGCAACGGACAGTTGCCTATTCTCGCCCCGATCACGCTGCTGAAGCACTACCTGGCCGAATACCCCGACCGGTATCTGATGACGCAAAACTACTTTGATCCCTATCCTGATGATTTGGGTCTGCGTCTGGCAGTCAAGTGATCATAAAAATGCGAAGGCCCCATTGACCCGTAGAGGCCCAAAGCAGTACCCCGTTTAGACGACATCCTCACTGTCGTCTCTTTTTTGCATTTCATCTCAAAGACTGTGATTATATACAGGCTTATTCTGCAAAAGGGGCCTGCCAGTGATCAACACCCTGCACATTCAAAACTACCGATCCATCCGCGACATGTCGCTGGAGCTGGAGCAGCTCAACATCGTCTTCGGGCCGAACGGCACCGGGAAATCCAATATTTACAAGGCGATACACCTGATGCACAGCGCCGCCCAGGGGCAATTTTCCCAGGCGCTGGCAAACGAGGGCGGCATTCTGAAGGTGTTCTGGGCAGGCAAAACCCGCAGCGACCAGCTGCGGCGGATGAATCTGGCGGTGGAAACAGAGACCTACGAATACGAGCTGCAGGTCGGGTTTGTGGAGAAGCTGCCCTATCCCTCGCAGTTTCAGCTCGATCCGGTGATCAAAGAGGAGTCCATCTGGCTGAGCGGCCAGCACCGTCGGCCTTCGTCACAGCTGATGAAGCGTAAGAACCAGGCGGTGTTTCTCAACAACGTGCATCACGAGAAAGTGACCCACAGCGGCACGCTGTACGAGAACGAATCGGTGTTCGGGCAGCTCGGCGAACCGCATCTTTACCCGGAAGTGTCGCAGATGCGCGAGTCCCTGCGTAACTGGCGCTTTTATCATGAGTTTTCTGTATCACTCGGCTCGGCGATGCGCGCCCCGCAGGTCGGCTTCCGCTCCCCGGTGCTGGCCAGCGACGGTGCCAACCTGGCGGCGGCATTTCAGACTATCGTCGAGATCGGCGACGAGCTGCTGCTGATGCGCATCCTTGACCAGGCCTTCCCCGGCTGCGTGTTTTACAGCGACAACACCGGCGGACGTTTTCGCATGATGATGCAGCGCGAGGGGCTGAGCAGGCCGCTGGAACCGGCGGAGTTCTCCGACGGCACCCTGCGCTTTCTGTGCCTGGCGGTAGCGCTGTTAAGCCCGCGCCCACCGGCGTTTATCGCGTTGAACGAACCGGAAAACAGCCTGCACCCGCAGATGCTTCCCGCGCTGGCGAGCTTAATCGCCGAGGCCAGCCGCTACTCGCAGATCTGGCTCACCAGCCACTCGCCGGAGCTGGCGAAGTTGATTGAGAAACAGCGATCGTTTTCGCTGTATCAACTGTCAATGGTGGAGGGGGAGACGCGGGTGGAGAGGCTGGGGTAGTCTCCAGGGGCACGGAGACTGTTTTGCAGTATCTCGCTTCAGTGAAGCATGCCAATAAAGAACCCCAGATACCCGGACCTGCTTAACCATATAAAGGGGCTGGTGAGGCCGGACCGCCGGAGATTAATCAACTCTCTCATGGGAGCCAGGCCATCATTTTTGATAACGACATTTTTTGCACAATAGCGACAATGCATAATCAGAAATAAAATCCCGGCGATCCCAAAACCAAAATAGCTTTCGCGACTGCCCCAAAAATGAGTGCTTAATTTTAAATAAGTTAATCCCCAGATAGTGACTAAAAAGGCGATAAATGAACATGCTGCGATGTTCATGTCTCGCTTACTACCCAGACCAAAAAAGAGCGCGTCAAAGAAAAACATCGGGGTAAACGGTGACTGGACGCTTCTTCCCGTCGCTTTACTAAAACGAAAAAAAACGACCGTTCCGACGAAAAATGCGAACAGCGCAATTCCTAATAGCAGATAAATCATTTAATTAATCCTTTTTGAAGGGCCAGGATATGAGTTCGGTACTGATAGAGTCGTTAAGTTTGGAGAGCAATAGCTCAGTAAAAACTGTAAAAACTGTAAAAACTTTTATCCAATCCCGTTAGGACGCTATTCCACACTCATTAGCATCTAATAAATGCTTGTTTTTTCTTATCTGTTCCCAGCTTTTTCAAATCAGACAGAAGCTATTCCCTCTCGTCCTCAGCCTCCGCACTTACGTACTTTTCGGTGAAGATTGTGATGTCCTTATCACCCCAAAAATATTCTCAACAACAACCAAATTCTATTATTTATATTTTTTCATTTTCAAGAATAAATTCACAAAAAACATGAGCACACCAAAAACAAACCCATTGAAGAGACTAAAGTTAAAGTCATCAAGGAAATTAACAATCGAATAAGAAGGCCAATGTCCTTCTATCAGTAAAGCAGTCAATCTGCTAGACACTGAAACTAAAACACATCCTGCTAAAAGGGTAACGAAACCCATAAGTAAAAAAAGAAGAAAGGAAAAAATTATTTTTTTCATTTCAATTTCCCCTTGACGTAATCTTCACCTGCTTTTCCCGCTCTCTCAGATAGATAGCCACCTGCTGTAGCACCTGCTATTGCTGGTAATTGGTTTACTTTAGGTGGCTCTATTATTGATGGCATTCTCGAATTTTGATAATCTTTAAACCCATTACTCCAAGGATTCCATACCTTATTATCAACCTTCTGAACACCCAACCCAAACAAATAACCTAACGTAGCTCCACCTGCAGCCCCGATCATAGGCGCTGTTGGATTCTTACCATCAATGAGGCTACTTATCCCTGCTCCTGCGGTGCTCACTGCTGTAGTTCCAACATATTTCATACCAGTTGTAGCTGCTCCAGTAATCATTGCTGTGATAAGACTATTCGGGCTAAATACCTCACTTGGATCATTATGGATATTGTACGCTTGAGACGTGGCGTTTGCGATTCCACTTGTAGCCGCAGAAACACCTCTTGTTGCTAATGTTGAACTGCCAATCAAGTCCGCAACAGCAGGAGCAACGGCACGACCAAGAATCGGTATTGAAAGAGAAATCGTTGCGATAGCTGCTTTAGGTATGTTGTTTGATCGCTGCATCTCGTCATAGTTATCAATCACTGGCGACAGCTGATTAATGCTGTACTGTGCCAGTTGCTTACAATCTGCATCACAACCCGGTGATTGCATAAGCTGAATAAGGTCATCCTGTTGTTTAACAAGATAATCCTTACTGATCTGTGTGTTCAGCGCTTTTTGCTGTTGAGCCGCATTCGCTTTGCTCGCAACATCCACCAGTTTCTTACGCTCTTCATCCGTTGATGCCGATTTATATTTCTCAAGCCATGAGGTTGTCTGGTCAGCGCTGAGATAATTATTCTCAACACTATTCTTCCCGGCACTGGCCCCGGCCGCCGCACCAGCCGTATTTCCCCCAGCAATCCCGCCGGCTATGCCCGCTGAAACAGATGCCAGCGTACTCACGGTCTGCTTCTGCTCTTCCGTCAGCTTCGACGGGTCTGTGTCCGGATAGAACTGTCTGGCGATAGCTGTCGCAATCAGTTCGCCGGATGCGGCTCCCACAGCGCCTGCTGCGGCACTGTTGCCCTGAAGGGCTGCGGTTACGCCGCCGAGGATGGCATGGGCAATCGCTTTTGCCGCCTTGTCGTCGTTAATGCCTGCGCGGTGACCGATGATGTGCGCCAG
>NZ_JBSKJQ010000009.1:0-167133 GCF_053709655.1 Enterobacter sp. UPMP2060 | reverse complement strand
CCGCCGGAGAGATCCTGCTCGGTAAGAAAGGCGCGGCTGGTGATATATCCCCGGCTGATATACCAGTCAGAAATACGGGCGAGAAGCTCCGTTATTTTCGCCATATCCAGACACCGGCCCTGCCACGGCGCGACAAGGGCCTGCTGCGTTTTCGGGGAAATGAGGGTCGTGCCGGAAAGGGTAATGGTATCAATGGTGAAGCAGGGCCCGGCGCCGGCTGCAGGCAGCGGTCTGTCAGGCGCGGGACGAGGAATACTCCGCTCCAGCTCTTCACGCTGTTGCTGGTTCTTTAATAACAGTTCCTCCTGCTGCTGACGCACGGTGTCCCGGTCAGCAGGAGTAAGGGGGGCTGCATGGCTCAGAGAGCAAAAAAATAACGAGCAAAAAAAGACGGCTTTGCTGTAATAGCGCATATAAAAGGATAATATTTTTTGGTTTTCTTAATTATGCCAGCTCCGACGCAATAGAGAATAGTCTCAAAAAGAGGGCTACTATAATTGGTAGTAATATTTGCGTTAAGTCTAAAAAAATAAAAATCCGTGATAAAGAAGAGTGTAGTTTCTGAAAGCTTTATTATTCGATCATGGTTCCTTCTTTCACAAAATATTAACTAACCTTCCCAATAATGAGATGTAAACGTCAGCGAGTAGTGCTGATTAAATTACCCGTTACACTCATCGTGCTGCAAACTCTGATGGAGTCTGATAATTCAGTGCTGAATATGGGGCTCGCGCGATAACGTCTTTGAAGTTATCAATCAACAGCATGACGATATCTGTATGGGAAAGCGTGGACAGGATAAAAACAGGCAAAGGAAGATAACATCAGGAAAAGCTGGAGCGGGCGAAGGGAATCGAACCCTCGTATAGAGCTTGGGAAGCTCTCGTTCTACCATTGAACTACGCCCGCTTTGAGGTGCGTATGGCATTATAGACCTTACGCACCTTCATACAAGCCTCTTAACAACTAACCGGCGATAAAATAATCACTTAGCACTTCGGTTTGCTGCCGGGCGCAGGCAGATAACGCTGCGGGTCGATGGCCGTCGCCTTATAGCGAATCTGGAAGTGCAGCTTCACCGCGTCCGTGCCGGTGCTGCCCATGGTGGCAATCTTCTGCCCGGCTTTGACGTTCTGCCCGTTGTTGACCAGCATAGTATCGTTGTGCGCATAGGCAGTGATGTAGTCTTCGCCATGCTTAATCATGATCAGGTTACCGTAGCCGCGCAGCTGGTTACCCACGTACACCACCTTCCCTGCCCCGGAGGCATAAACCGGCGTACCGCGCGCAGCGGCGATATCAATACCCTTGTTGCCACCTTCAGAGAGTGAGTAAGGGGCGACCACTTTACCGCTGGCAGGCCAAATCCAGCAGCGCTGTCCAACCGGCGGCCATGACGATTGCGGCACCTGATAGGACGGCGTCACTTTGGCGGTTTTGCCTTTCGAAGAGGATTTTTTACCCGAGGACGATCCGCCGCTAACTTTCAGCTGCTGCCCCACCTCGATGGTGTAGGGCGGAGAGAGATTATTCAGCCGCGCCAGATCCTTCACGCTGGTTCCCGTTGCGCGCGAAATCCGGTACAACGTATCCCCGCGCTTAACGGTATAGACCGAACCGGAATAGCTGCCCATATCCGAAGATTTGCTCCCTGAGCAGCCCGCCAGCAATAGCGTCAGCGTCAGGCAAAAAATGGCGGTGATGGGGTTTCTCATCAGGCTTCCTGCAAACAAAACAGATCCTCGGTCAGCGTGAATGGCGCACTATGATAACAGCCAAAACGAATATGGGTCATGCCCTTTTCCGCTCTACACGCCAAACCGTTCGTATAAGAATGCAGTATAATGATCCGGCTGATGGTGCTGAACCACTCGGCATTTTGGCACTGGAGCATCAATGAGTATTCAAGAACACGTTATTTTGGTAAACGACCAGGGAATGGTGATTGGCACTCAGGAAAAATATGCCGCGCACACCTTACATACCCCGCTGCATCTGGCTTTCTCTTCCTGGCTTTTTAACGCAAACGGCGAATGTCTGATCACCCGGCGCGCCTTAACCAAAAAAGCCTGGCCCGGCGTCTGGACCAACTCCGTCTGCGGCCACCCGCAGTCCGGCGAAGAGACGATACAGGCGATAATCCGCCGCTGCCGCTTTGAAGTGGGCGCTGAGCTGACCGATATCACCGCCGTCGCCCCTGAATTTCGCTATCGGGAAACCGACCCGTCGGGGATTGTGGAAAACGAAATTTGCCCGGTATTCGCGGCCCGCATCACCAATGACGTGACGATAAACGAAGATGAAGTGATGGACTATCAGTGGGTTGAGCTGGACGCGTTATTCCGCGCGCTGGACGCGACGCCCTGGGCCTTTAGCCCGTGGATGGTCATGGAAGCGATAACCGCCCGCGAAAAACTCAAAGCCTTCGCGGCGCAATAAAAAAGCCCCTTTCGGGGCTTTTTTTACATCTTAACGCCTTATTTCACCGGGCGCATCGCCGGGAACAGGATCACGTCGCGGATGGTGTGGCTGTTGGTGAACAGCATGACCATACGGTCGATACCAATCCCCAGGCCCGCCGTTGGCGGCAGACCGTGCTCCAGCGCGGTCACGTAGTCTTCGTCGAAGAACATCGCTTCGTCGTCGCCTGCCGCTTTCGCGTCAACCTGATCCTGGAAGCGCTGAGCCTGGTCTTCCGCATCGTTCAGCTCGCTAAAGCCGTTGCCGATTTCACGGCCGCCGATGAAGAATTCGAAGCGATCGGTGATTTCCGGGTTCTCGTCATTACGACGCGCCAGCGGAGAGACTTCAGCCGGGTATTCGGTGATGAAGGTCGGCTGAATCAGGTGCGCTTCGGCCACTTCTTCGAAGATCTCGGTCACGATACGGCCCAGACCCCAGCTCTTCTCAACCTTGATACCGATGCTTTCCGCGATCGCTTTCGCAGAATCGAAGTTATCCAGGTCCGCCATATTGGTTTCCGGACGGTATTTCTTGATCGCTTCGCGCATGGTCAGTTTTTCGAACGGCTTGCCGAAGTCGAAGACCTCTTCACCGTAAGGCACTTCGGTGGTGCCCAGAATGTCCTGCGCCAGGGTGCGGAACAGGGATTCGGTCAGCTCGATCAGATCTTTGTAATCCGCATACGCCATATAGAGTTCCATCATGGTGAACTCTGGGTTATGACGAACGGAGATACCTTCGTTACGGAAGTTACGGTTGATTTCGAACACACGGTCGAAACCACCGACCACCAGACGCTTCAGGTACAGTTCCGGCGCGATACGCAGGTACATGTCCAGGTCCAGGGCGTTGTGATGGGTGATGAACGGACGCGCAGACGCGCCGCCAGGGATCACCTGCATCATTGGGGTTTCCACTTCCATAAAGTCGCGGTTGACCATGAACTGGCGGATACCGGCCATGATCTGAGAGCGAATTTTGAAGGTCTTACGGGATTCATCGTTAGAGATGAGATCCAGGTAGCGCTGACGATAGCGCGCTTCCTGATCCTGCAGGCCGTGGAATTTGTCCGGCAGCGGGCGCAGGGCTTTGGTCAGCAGACGCAGCTCGGTGCAGTGGATAGACAGTTCACCGGTTTTGGTTTTGAACAGTTTACCTTTCGCGCCCAGGATATCGCCCAGGTCCCACTTCTTGAACTGCTCGTTGTAGATGCCTTCCGGCAGGTCGTCACGGGAAACGTACAGCTGAATACGGCCACCAACGTCCTGCAAGGTCACGAAGGAAGCTTTACCCATGATACGACGGGTCATCATGCGGCCAGCAACGGCCACTTCAACGTTCAGCGCTTCCAGCTCTTCGTTCTCTTTAGCGTCGAAGTCAGCGTGCAGTTGGTCTGAGGTATGGTCACGACGAAAATCGTTCGGGAACGGCACGCCCTGCTCGCGCAGCGCTGCCAGCTTCTCGCGGCGGGTTTTCAGTTCGTTGTTAAGATCGACTACCGCGTCAGCGCCCTGTGCTTGTTGTTCAGACATGTTGGTTCCTCATAACCCTGCTTTCAAACTTGCTTCGATAAATTGGTCCAGGCTGCCGTCCAGCACCGCCTGCGTGTTGCGGGTTTCAACCCCGGTACGCAGGTCTTTGATGCGGGAGTCATCAAGGACGTAAGAACGGATCTGGCTGCCCCAACCGATGTCGGACTTGTTGTCTTCCATCGCCTGTTTCTCAGCATTTTTCTTCTGCATCTCCAGCTCATAAAGCTTCGCTTTCATCTGCTTCATGGCCTGGTCTTTGTTCTTATGCTGGGAACGGTCATTCTGGCACTGTGTTACCAACCCGGTAGGAATGTGGGTAATACGCACCGCTGATTCCGTACGGTTAACGTGCTGACCACCCGCGCCGGATGCGCGATAAACGTCGATACGCAGGTCCGCCGGGTTAATTTCGATATCAATATCTTCATCAACTTCCGGATAAACAAACGCGGAGCTGAAGGAGGTATGACGACGGCCACCGGAGTCGAACGGGCTCTTACGCACCAGGCGGTGAACGCCGGTTTCGGTACGCAGCCAGCCGTAGGCGTAATCGCCAATGATTTTGATGGTGACGGATTTCAGACCCGCAACTTCACCTTCAGACTCTTCGATAATCTCGGTTTTAAAGCCGCGCGCTTCCGCCCAACGCAGGTACATACGCGTCAGCATGCTGGCCCAGTCCTGCGCTTCGGTGCCGCCAGAACCTGCCTGAATATCGAGATAGCAGTCAGCGCTGTCGTATTCGCCGGAGAACATACGGCGGAACTCAAGCTGCGCCAGCTTCTCTTCCAGCACGTCGAGTTCTGCCACGGCTTCGTTAAAGGTTTCTTCGTCGTCGGCTTCGACGGCCAGCTCCAGCAAACCGGAAACATCTTCCAGCCCCTGAGCCATTTGATCCAGCGTATCTACGATAGCTTCGAGAGAGGAACGCTCTTTACCCAGCGCCTGTGCGCGTTCAGGTTCGTTCCACACGTCCGGCTGTTCCAGCTCGGCGTTTACTTCTTCAAGACGCTCTTTCTTGGCATCGTAGTCAAAGATACCCCCTAAGAACGTCAGAGCGCTCCGTGAGGTCCTGAATACGGTTTTTTACCGGATTAATTTCAAACATGGTCTGTTTTCTTTTATGGACTTGTCAAAATGCGGTGATAAGAGCGGGATTGTACCGAATCCACGCCCTTTTTTATAGAGATTACTGCCGCTAAATTGGCCAGATATTGTCGATGATGATCTGAAGGGTGCGGTTACCGCGAAACTCGTTGATGTCCAGTTTGTACGCCAGCTCAACCTCGCGCACGCCGTTGTCCGGCCATACCGCCGTGTCAACGTTGAAGGCGATGCCGTCCAGCAGCGGACCACCGCCCACGGGCTCGACCATCACTTTCAGATGACGTTCGCCGACAATACGCTGCTGCAGCAGGCGGAAACGCCCGTCGAACAGCGGTTCCGGGAACATCTGCCCCCACGGACCGGCATCGCGGAGCATTTGGGCCACGTCCATCGTCATCTCAAGCGGTGAAAGCTCGCCATCGGACACCACTTCCCCCTGCAGCAGGGCCGGGTCAATCCAGTCGGTGACAAGCTCACCAAACAGACGCTGAAACTCGTCGAATTTCGCCTCTTCCAGAGACAGGCCAGCCGCCATCGCATGGCCGCCGAACTTGATCATCAGACCCGGATACAGCGTATCGAGACGTTCCAGCGCGTCGCGCATGTGCAGCCCCTGGATTGAGCGGCCCGAGCCTTTCAGCGTGCCGTCACCCGCGGGGGCGAATGCGATCACCGGCCGGTGGAAACGTTCTTTAATACGCGACGCCAGAATGCCCACCACGCCCTGATGCCACTCGGGATGGTACATCGCCAGGCCGCCCGGCAGCGTATCGCCGCTGCGTTCAAGCTTTTCGCACAGGGTCAGCGCTTCGGCCTGCATCCCCTGCTCAATCTCTTTGCGTGTCTGGTTCAGCGCGTCCAGCTCGTTGGCTAGCACGCGCGCTTCACCGATGTTGTCGCACAGCAGCAGCGCCACGCCGACGGACATATCGTCCAGCCTTCCGGCTGCGTTAAGACGCGGCCCGAGGGCAAAGCCCAGGTCGCTTGCCGCCAGCTTGAGCGGATCGCGGTTGGCAATCTCCAGCAGCGCCTTGATCCCCGGACGGCACTTGCCCGCCCGAATGCGGCTTAGGCCCTGCCAGGTCAAAATGCGGTTATTGGTATCGAGCGGTACCACGTCCGCGACGGTGCCCAGCGCCACCAGATCGAGATATTCGGCCAGGTTCGGTACGGCAATACCGCGAGAGTCGAACCAGCCCTTATCGCGCAGCAGGGTCCGTAACGCCAGCATCAGATAAAACGCTACGCCCACGCCTGCGAGGGATTTCGACGGGAAATCGCAGTCGCGCAGGTTGGGGTTAATAATCGCTTCCGCATCCGGCAGCGTTTCGCCCGGCAGGTGGTGATCGGTGACCAGCACCGGGATCCCCAACGCGTGAGCATGATCGACGCCCGCATGGGAGGAGATCCCGTTATCGACGGTCATGATCATCTGTGCACCACGGGCGTGGGCCTGATCGACCACTTCCGGGCTGAGGCCATAGCCGTCTTCAAAACGGTTCGGTACCAGATACGTGACGTTATCGCAGCCCAGCGCGCGCAGGCTGAGCACGCTCAGCGCGGTGCTGGTTGCGCCGTCGGCGTCGAAATCGCCCACCACCACAATCCGCGTTCCCTCTTGAAGCGCGTTGTAGAGCATTTCGGTAGCTTTTTCGATACCGCTCAGCTGCTGCCAGGGCAGCATCCCTTTCACGCTGCGTTCAAGATCCTCAGCGCGACGCACGCCGCGGCTGGCGTAGAGACGCTTAAGCAGCGCCGGGAGATCGTCCGGTAAATCAACGGGTTCAACCGCCTCGCGGCGGCGCAATTTTATCGGGGCTTTCACGCGGATTATTTACCACCAAACTGTTTCTGGTGCGCGTCGAGGAACTCTTTCATCTCTTTTGGTCCCTGATAGCCCGGAACAACATAGCCGTTGCTCAGGACAATCGCTGGCGTACCGCTCACGCCAAACTGCACGCCGAGCGCATAGTGGTTAGCGATATCAATGTCGCAGGAGGCCGGCTTAACGCCTTTGCCGTTCATCGCGTCGTCGAACGCTTTGTTGCGGTCTTTCGCACACCAGATAGCCTTCATGTCCTGCTCTGGCTGGCTCTGCACGCCCGCGCGCGGGAAGGCCAGGTAACGCACAGTAATGCCCAGCGCGTTATAGTCTTTCATCTCTTCATGCAGCTTGTGGCAGTAGCCGCAGGTGATGTCGGTGAAGACGGTAATGACGTGTTTTTCCTGCGCCGCTTTATAGACGATCATCTCTTTTTCGAGCGCGTTCAGGTTTTTCATCAGCAGCTGGTTGGTGACGTTTACCGGCTGCGCGCCGCTCACGTCGTACATTGGCCCCTGAATAATGTGTTTGCCGTCTTCGGTGACGTACAGCACGCCGCTGTTGGTGAGTACCGTTTTCATGCCGGCAACCGGTGCAGGCTGAATATCGCTACCGGTGACGCCAAGCTTAGCCAGCGACTGTTTGATGGCGGCGTCGTCCGCATGGGCGAAACCGGTAAATGAAGCTGCCAGCAGGGTGAACAGCGCGAAAGTCTTTTTCATATGTGATCCTGTTACAATTCGTCGGCACTCACGCACGAGGGTGGTGCTGTTGGTGTAGCTGCCGCAGGCGTTCCGTCGCGACATGGGTGTAAATTTGCGTCGTGGAAAGATCGCTGTGGCCCAGCAGCATCTGCACCACGCGTAAATCAGCGCCGTGGTTTAACAGATGCGTCGCGAAGGCGTGACGCAATACGTGCGGCGAAAGCTTTTCACTATCGATACCCGCCAGTGTGGCGTAATGCTTGATGCGATGCCAGAACGTTTGCCGCGTCATCTGCTGGGCGCGCTGGCTCGGAAACAGGACGTCGATAGACGTACCATTGAGCAGCCACGGACGACCATGCTCCAGGTAAGTTTCCAGCCAGTAAACCGCCTCTTCACCCAGCGGAACCAGCCTTTCCTTGTTGCCTTTACCAATGACGCGCACCACGCCCTGACGCAGGCTGATGTCGCTCATCGTCAGGCCAACCAGTTCCGAAACGCGCAAGCCGGTAGCATACAATAGCTCAAGCATGGCTTTATCGCGTAACTCCAGCGGCAGGTCAACAGCCGGTGACTGTAATAATCTCTCAACTTGTGCTTCGCTGAGATCTTTCGGCAGCCGCTGCGGGAGCTTAGGAGATGCCAGCAGCGCGCTGGGATCGTCTTCGCGGATCTTCTCACGGTAGAGGTGCTGGAACAGCCGACGCATGGCGCTGAGCAAACGCGCGGAACTGGTGGCTTTGTAGCCCCCTGCGATACGTTCCCCAAGCAGCGCCTGCAGGTCGTCACGCTGCGCGCTCGCAAGGGATAACCCCCGGTGCGCAAGCCACTCCACCAGCATGGTGAGATCGCGACGGTAGGCGCTGAGGGTATTCTCGGCAAGATTTTTCTCCAGCCACAGCGCGTCGAGAAACTGTTCGATCAGTGCGAGATCCTTTTCCACATCAGCCCCTTTGATTCTGCAGTCAGGCCATTATGCCTGATTGCGACCGGTTTCTGGTACACTACGAGCATAGTCAAAGCAAGAATTGAGATAGTTACGCGATGAATATTGGTCTGTTCTATGGTTCCAGCACCTGCTACACCGAAATGGCGGCAGAGAAAATTCGCGACATCATTGGCCCGGAACTGGTGACGTTGCATAACCTGAAAGATGACGCGGTCGCGCTGATGGAACAGTACGATGTCCTGATCCTTGGCATCCCAACATGGGATTTTGGTGAGATACAGGAAGACTGGGAAGCCATCTGGGATCAACTCGACTCGGTCAATCTCGACGGCAAAATCATTGCCATGTACGGCATGGGGGATCAGCTGGGCTACGGGGAATGGTTCCTGGACGCGCTCGGCATGCTGCATGACAAGTTGGCGCCGAAAGGAGTGTCGTTTATCGGCTACTGGCCAACCGAAGGTTACGAGTTCACCAGTAAAAAACCGATTATTGCCGACGGCGAACTGTTTGTTGGACTCGCGCTGGATGAAACCAACCAGTACGATCTCAGCGATGAGCGCCTGCAAAGCTGGTGCGAGCAGATTCTGGGCGAAATGGCTGAAAAGTTTAGCTAACGCGCATTACCCCTGCGTCGTCTGTTGCAACAGCATCCGGCGCAGGTCCCGCCACTCGGCAGCATCCATACTGTCAGCCGCCAGCCACAGATGCTGGCAACGCCCGCCGTCCACCTTGCGTAACCGTAACATCATGCCGCAGTTGAGCATCCAGGGCATACCGAGAATATCCCACTCTTTACCCTGCCAGCGCAGGCGGGAATCCATCAGTAATTTAATCTCTCCCTGACGGGCATTAATGCGACGCTGGCTGCGTACGCTGTCAAAAACGACAAACGACAGTAACAGCAGCCACAGCGGCGTATAGCTCAGCGGCCACGGCATCAGCAAAACAAAGGCCGCAACCAGGCCGTGGAGCAATAAAGACATCCACTGCGAGCGCCACGAGACGCGAAGATCAGATTGCCACAGGACCACGTTCCCGATTCCGTGTTTGAATTAATTGCACCATCCGTTGCAACTCGGTGTCGGCGGGTTTGCCGTGGTTCATCAGCCAGTTGAATAAATCCGGATCGTCAGACTCCAGCAGGCGAACAAACAGACGCTTATCATCATCGCTTAAGCTGTCATACTCATATTCGAAGAAAGGCATGATGGAAATATCAAGTTCACGCATGCCGCGACGGCACGCCCAGTGAATACGGGCCTTGTTGTTAATATCCATGTTCAGTTTCCTGCATTACGTTTGGCACAGTCGGTACCCCGTTCAGTGTTCTTTATTTCTCTACGGGGACACCAGCTAGTGTAACGTGTTTTTGACCGTTTCATTACTGGAATATTGCGATCGCCGAGCAGGCTTCCAGAATAATCCCTACAAAGACAGCGGATTACATTATTTTGCGTAGCGCTACGCATAACCGGTTTAGGGCACAAATGGTCTGCTGAAAGCGCTTGCATTGCCTGCAGGCTCTTTTACCATTAGGCATTATCAAAGCGTTAAGCAATTCAGGATATCGTTATGGCATTTACACCATTTTCTCCTCGCCAGCCCGCCGCCTCTGCGCGTCTGCCGCTGACGCTTATTTCTCTTGATGACTGGGCGCTGGCAACGCTCACCGGTGCCGACGCCGAAAAATATCTGCAGGGCCAGGTGACCGCCGACGTCAGCCAGATGACCGAACACCAGCACCTGCTGGCAGCGCATTGCGATCCAAAAGGCAAAATGTGGAGCAACCTGCGCCTCTTCCGCCGTCAGGACGGCTTTGCTTTTATTGAGCGCCGCAGCCTGCAAGAAGCCCAGCTCAAAGAGCTGAAGAAGTACGCAGTCTTCTCCAAAGTCACGATCGCCCCGGACGACGAACATGTCCTGCTGGGTGTGGCCGGTTTCCAGGCCCGTGCGGCGCTGAAAAATCTCTTCAGCGAACTGCCGGATGCAGAAAAGCAGGTGGTCAGCGAAGGCGGGACCTCCATCCTGTGGTTTGAACACCCGGCGGAGCGTTTCCTGTTAGTCACGGATGCGGCAACGGCCGAACGCGTGACCGAAGCGCTGCGCGGCGAAGCGCAGCTCAACAACAGTCAGCAGTGGCTGGCGCTGAACATCGAAGCGGGTCTGCCGGTGATTGACGCAGCAAACAGCGCGCAGTTTATTCCTCAGGCAACGAACCTGCAGGCGCTGGGGGGCATCAGCTTTAAAAAGGGCTGTTACACCGGCCAGGAGATGGTGGCGCGTGCAAAATTCCGCGGAGCTAACAAACGAGCGCTGTGGACGCTGGCGGGCCATGCCAGCCGTGTACCTGAAGCGGGTGAAGACTTAGAGCTGAAGATGGGTGATAACTGGCGCCGCACCGGCACCGTGTTAGCCGCCGTACAGCTCGATGATGGACGTCTTTTGGTACAGGCCGTCATGAACAACGACATGGAAGCCGACAGCGTGTTTCGCGTGCGTGACGATGCGAACACGCTGAGCATCGAGCCGTTGCCATATTCGTTAGAAGAGTAATCGTATCCAGGTGCCCTCCCTCTCCCTGTGGGAGAGGGCCGGTGGCCCGCACGGTGGAAAAAACTACACCTGCCCCACGTACAAATAGATCGCCAAAAAGTGGCATACGCTGCCGCCCAGCACAAAGCCGTGCCAGATGGCATGGTTGTACGGGATGCGCTTGCAGACGTAGAAAATCACGCCGAGCGAGTACACCACGCCGCCTAAGGCCAGAAGCGTCACGCCCCCTACCGACAGTTTGATTGCCAGTTGATACACCACAATCAGCGACAGCCAGCCCATTGTCAGATAGGTGACCAGTGACAGCACCTTAAACCGGTGCGCGATGGTCAGCTTAAACAGGATCCCCAGCAGTGCCAGGCTCCAGATAACAATCATCAGGCCACGCGACAGCGGTGAGTTGAGCCCCACCAGCAGAAACGGTGTGTAGGTACCTGCAATCAGAAGATAGATAGCACAGTGGTCAAATTTCTTGAGCCACATCTTGGCCCGCTGATGCGGGATCGCGTGATACAGCGTCGACGCCAGGAACAGCAGGATCATACTCCCGCCATACAGGCTGTAGCTGGTAATGGCCATCGCGCTGGCATTGGCATCCACCGCCTGCACCAGCAATAACACTAAACCGACAATCCCAAACACCAGGCCAATGCCGTGGCTGATGCTGTTGGCTACTTCCTCAGCCAGCGAATATCCCTGTGCGATTAATGGTCTGCTCACCATACAAAACTCCGGGAAAACAAAAGATGATTATTCATCGCATAACTATGCTAACTGAGAATGATTCCAGTGAACACCTGTTAGCTAAAATAAAGTTAAACATAACGTTTCTAAATTACAATCAGACAGTTACACTTTAATTTCAGCGAACGCGCGTTTCGATTTAAATTATAAACATTTAAAATCAATTACATAAAACTGGTTCTGCCTGGGGTAGATCTCTGCGATCACGCTTTTCAATGCATCCAGGGTCATGTTCTCCTGTTCAGCATGTTTTTGCGTCAATGTGTCGAACGTAACGGTTGACGTTCCTGTTACTTCGATGGTGCAAAAATAACCATCATCCTCATAACGCCCCACCCGCAGGATATCGCCGGTTTTGAAATGGGATTCACTTTTATCCCGGATAGTGATGGTTTTACGTCCGGCCAGGATGTCGTCCTGAAAGCGCTGAAAAAAAGTGATGTCGTTTGGCTGCATGTTATTATTCCCTGAAGAAAAGTCTGATGAGTGAGTGTAGCCATTGTGAGCATGTTCTCCCATTCCGCCATTGCCAGTCTCAATAACCTGGAGATGATGGTCTACAACTATGTCATAAAAAATCGTGACAAAGTGATGTACATGACCATCCGCGAGCTGGCGGATGCGGCAGACGTCTCAACCACGACCATCCTGCGCTTTTGCCGCAAGCTTAACTGCGAAGGGTATTCTGAATTTCGGGTGCGCTTTAAGCTTTATCTTGAACAGAACGAGCCCCAGCAGGCGAATTTCGGTGCCAGCGAAATTATCAGCTTTTTTAAAAGCGTGAATAATGAAGAGTTCGATGCGTTATTAGATAAGGCGGTTGATATTATTTTATCGTCAGAGCGAATTATATTTGTCGGTGCCGGAACATCGGGTTCGCTGGCAAAATATGGCGCACGCTTCTTTTCTAATATCGGGAAATTCAGTAACCATATTGATGATCCTTATTTCCCGGTCACCAATGATATGGCGAAAAATGCGCTGGCAATTGTGCTTTCCGTCTCTGGCGAGACCGAGGAAATCCTGCGCTTCGCCAGCCAGTTCAGCCTGCATCACTGCAAGGTGCTCTCGATAACCAGCCACGAGCACTCGCGTCTCGCAAAACTGGCGGACTTTAATCTCTCCTGGCATGTTCCTCAGACGCGTATTGCAGGCGTCTACGACATCACCACGCAAATTCCCGTCATTTATATTCTGGAGTCTCTCGGACGTAAACTGGCGAAGAAACTCACAGAATAAAACACCCTGTTTTTTTGGTGTAACAAATCACATTTACTGTGAATTGTTATATCGTGACATTCAATTTCGCTTTGCTAGACTCGATGCCAATAAGCCATTTATTGAGAAGAGCAGCGATGAAAAAATTAACCTTACCAAAAGATTTTTTATGGGGCGGCGCGGTTGCCGCTCACCAGGTTGAAGGCGGCTGGAACAAAGGCGGAAAAGGGCCAAGCATTTGTGACGTATTGACCGGCGGTGCGCACGGCGTCCCGCGCGAAATCACCCAGGAAGTAGTGCCGGGTAAATACTACCCAAACCACGAGGCCATCGACTTCCACGGCCACTATAAAGAAGACATCAAGCTGTTTGCCGAGATGGGTTTCAAGTGCTTCCGCACCTCTATCGCCTGGACGCGCATCTTCCCGAAAGGTGACGAAACGCAGCCAAACGAAGAGGGGCTGAAGTTCTACGACGACATGTTCGACGAGCTGCTGAAATACAACATCGAACCGGTGATCACCCTCTCCCACTTCGAAATGCCGCTGCACCTGGTGCAGGAGTACGGCAGCTGGACCAACCGTAAAGTGGTCGATTTCTTTGTGCGCTTCGCGGAAGTGGTCTTTGAGCGCTACAAAAACAAAGTCAAATACTGGATGACCTTCAACGAAATCAATAACCAGCGTAACTGGCGCGCGCCACTGTTCGGTTACTGCTGCTCGGGCGTGGTCTATACCGAACATGACAATCCGGAAGAGACCATGTACCAGGTCCTGCACCACCAGTTTGTGGCCAGCGCCCTGGCGGTGAAAGCCGCGCGCCGCATCAACCCGGAGATGAAGGTCGGCTGCATGCTGGCGATGGTGGCGCTCTATCCGTTCTCCTGCAAACCGGAAGACGTGATGTTCGCCCAGGAATCCATGCGCGAGCGCTATGTCTTTACCGACGTCCAGCTGCGTGGTTACTACCCGTCCTACGTGCTGAACGAGTGGGAGCGCCGCGGCTTCTCCATCAAAATGGAGGCAGGCGACGAGCAGATCCTGCGTGAAGGTACCTGCGACTACTTAGGTTTCAGCTACTACATGACCAACGCGGTGAAAGCGGAAGGCGGTACCGGCGATGCGATTTCCGGTTTCGAAGGCAGCGTGCCGAATCCGCACGTGAAAGCATCCGACTGGGGCTGGCAGATCGATCCGGTAGGCCTGCGTTATTCCCTGTGCGAACTGTACGAGCGTTATCAGAAGCCGCTGTTTATCGTGGAAAACGGGTTCGGCGCCTACGATAAGGTGGAAGAAGACGGCAGCATCAACGACGACTATCGCATCGACTACCTGCGTGCCCACGTGGAAGAGATGATCAAAGCCGTGACGCACGACGGCGTGGATCTGATGGGCTATACGCCATGGGGCTGCATCGACTGCGTGTCGTTCACCACCGGCCAGTACAGCAAGCGCTACGGCTTTATCTACGTGAACAAGCACGACGACGGCACGGGCGACATGTCGCGTTCCCGCAAGAAGAGCTTTAACTGGTATAAGGAAGTGATTGCCAGCAACGGCGAGAAACTTTAACGCCGTAACGCCGGGCGGTGCTTCGCTTTCACCGGCCTACGATTGATCCCCTCTCCCTTTGGGAGAGGGTTAGGGTGAGGGGCTTATTTCCCGCCAGCCAACTCAATAAAACTGCCCGTTACGTACGACGCCTTCTCGCTCAGCAGCCAGACAATCGCCTGCGCCACCTCTTCCGGTTGGCCGCCGCGCTGCATCGGCAGCAAGGATTTCACGCGATCCACCCTCCCCGGCTCTCCGCCGGACGCATGAATATCCGTATAAATCAGACCCGGACGTACGCAGTTGACGCGAATACCCTGCGCCGCCACCTCCAGCGATAGCCCGGTTGTCAGCGAATCCACCGCCCCCTTGGACGCGGCATAATCCACATATTCACCCGGCGCGCCCAGGCGAGACGCGGCGGAAGAGACGTTCACTATCGCCCCGCCCTTGCCGCCATGCCTGAAGGACATGCGTTTTACCGCTTCCCGGCAGCAGAGAAAGTAGCCCGTGACATTGGTCGCCAGGACGCGGTTAATGCGCTCAGCGGAGAGGTTCTCGATAGTGGATTGTTCAAACAGAATGCCCGCATTATTGACCAGCGCACGAAGCGGCTCGCCTTCACGATCGAGGCTGTCAAACATCGCCAGCACCTGGGCTTCATCACTGATATCCGCGCGGACGGCAAAGGCTTTACCGCCCGCTTCAACGATCTGGTTGATCACGTCCGTCGCGGCTTTAATGTTGTGGTGATAGTTCACCGCCACGGTGTAGCCTTCGCGCGCCAGCTGCAGCGCGGTGGCTTTCCCAATGCCCCGGCTGGCGCCGGTGACCAGTGCTATTGCCATTTTCTTCTCCCAATAAAAAAGCCGGGTGGCGGCTTCGCCTTACCCGGCCTTTATGACTACACCAATAATATTACTGGTATTCGCTCATCGGCACGCAGGAGCAGAACAGGTTACGGTCGCCGTACACGTCATCAAGACGCTTCACGGTCGGCCAGTATTTGTTTGCCACGCCTGCAGGGAAGACGGCCAGCTCGCGGGAATAACCGTGGTTCCACTCGGAAACCATTTCGTGCTGGGTGTGCGGGGCGTTAACCAGCGGGTTATCTTCCAGCGTCCATTCGCCGTCCTGCACGCGGTCGATCTCCATGCGGATCGCCAGCATCGCGTCGATAAAGCGGTCCAGCTCGGCTTTGCTTTCAGATTCCGTTGGCTCCACCATCAGCGTACCCGCTACCGGGAACGACATGGTTGGCGCGTGGAAGCCGTAGTCAATCAAGCGCTTGGCGATATCCAGCTCGCTGATGCCCGTCGCTTCTTTCAGAGGACGAATATCGAGGATGCACTCGTGCGCCACGCGACCGTCGCGGCCGGTATAGAGCACCGGGAAGGCAGACTTCAGGCGAGTCGCAATATAGTTGGCGTTCAGGATCGCCACCTGGCTCGCCTGCTTCAGCCCTTCCGCGCCCATCATGCGGATGTACATCCAGCTGATTGGCAGGATAGAGGCGCTACCGAACGGTGCCGCAGAGACCGCGCCCTGACGGGTCAGCATGCCTTCAATCTGCACTACGCTGTGGCCCGGTACAAACGGTGCCAGGTGCGCTTTCACGCCGATTGGGCCCATGCCCGGGCCGCCACCGCCGTGCGGGATGCAGAAGGTTTTGTGCAGGTTCAGGTGCGACACGTCCGCGCCGATAAAGCCCGGAGAGGTAATGCCCACCTGAGCGTTCATGTTTGCGCCGTCGAGGTAAACCTGACCGCCGAACTGGTGCACCACTTCGCACACTTCACGGATGGTCTCTTCGTACACGCCGTGGGTAGACGGGTAGGTCACCATGATGCAGGAGAGCTTGTCGCCCGCCTGCTCGGCTTTCGCACGCAGGTCGACCAGATCGATGTTGCCGTTCTTATCGCACGCTACCACCACCACTTCCATGCCCGCCATTTGGGCAGAGGCCGGGTTGGTACCGTGGGCGGAGCTTGGGATCAGGCAGATATCGCGGTGACCTTCGTTGCGGCTTTCGTGATAGTGACGGATCGCCAGCAGACCCGCGTATTCGCCCTGCGCGCCGGAGTTCGGCTGCATGCAGAGCGCGTCATAACCGGTCAGTTTCACCAGCCAGTCGGAAAGCTGGTTGATCATCATATGATAACCTTCCGCTTGCTCTGGCGGACAGAACGGGTGCAGCTCGGAGAATTCAGGCCAGGTGATCGGGATCATCTCCGCCGCGGCGTTCAGCTTCATGGTGCAGGATCCCAGCGGGATCATCGCCTGGTTCAGCGCCAGATCCTTGCGCTCCAGAGAGTGCATATAGCGCATCATCTCGGTTTCGCTGTGGTAGCGGTTAAACACCGGATGCGTCAGGATCGCATCATTACGCAGCATGCTTTCCTGAATGGAGCGGCTGTCGAGCGCGACCTCTTTGTCGAGCGCATCAATGTCCAGACCGTGCGCGTCACCCAGCAACACGCTGAACAGGTTCAGGATATCGTCGCGGGTGGTGCTTTCATCCAGCGTAATGCCGACGGCGTTGTGGATGTCGCTGCGCAGGTTGATCTCTGCTGCATTCGCGCGCGCCAGCACGGCCGCTTTGTCCGCCACTTCCACACACAGGGTGTCGAAGTAGTGAGCGTGGCGCAGCTTAAGACCTTTCTGCTGCAGACCGCAGGCCAGAATATCGGCCAGGCGGTGAATGCGGCTGGCAATGCGCTTCAGGCCTGCCGGGCCGTGGAACACGGCGTAGAGGCTGGCGATGTTTGCCAGCAGCACCTGGGAGGTACAGATGTTGGAGTTCGCTTTCTCGCGGCGGATGTGCTGCTCGCGGGTTTGCATCGCCATGCGCAGCGCGGTGTTACCGGCAGCGTCTTTTGAGACGCCGATAATGCGGCCTGGCATAGAGCGTTTGAATTCATCTTTCGCGCCGAAGAACGCCGCGTGCGGGCCGCCGTAGCCCATCGGCACGCCGAAGCGTTGCGCTGAACCGAATACGATATCCGCGCCCTGTTTACCCGGCGCCGTCAGCAGCACCAGCGCCATAAAATCGGCGGCAACGCTGACAACCACTTTGCGGGTTTTCAGCTCGGCAATCAGCGCGCCGTAGTCGTGAACTTCGCCGGTGGTGCCCACCTGCTGCAGCAGCACGCCGAAGACGTCCTGGTGATCCAGCACTTTGTCGGCGTCGTCTACGATCACGTCAAAGCCGAAGGTTTCTGCGCGGGTACGCACCACGTCCAGCGTCTGGGGATGCACGTCCCCCGCCACGAAGAAGCGGTTGGCATTTTTCAGCTTGCTCACGCGTTTTGCCATCGCCATCGCTTCGGCGGCGGCGGTCGCTTCATCCAGCAGCGAGGCGGAGGCGATATCCATACCGGTCAGATCCAGCGTCACCTGCTGGAAGTTCAGCAGCGCTTCCAGACGGCCCTGGGAGACTTCTGGCTGA
Source organism: Enterobacter sp. UPMP2060 (assembly GCF_053709655.1). Classification (NCBI taxonomy): domain Bacteria; kingdom Pseudomonadati; phylum Pseudomonadota; class Gammaproteobacteria; order Enterobacterales; family Enterobacteriaceae; genus Enterobacter; species Enterobacter sp. UPMP2060. The sequence continues at coordinate 149,040 of NZ_JBSKJQ010000009.1, read as the reverse complement.
TACGGGGTATAAGCGGTGTACCAGCCCGGGTTTTCCAGCATGTTGCGCAGGATAACCGGCGGTAACTGCACGTTGGTGTAGCCCATGCCAATGTAAGACTTATAGCGCTTGTTCAGGCCTGCGATAGCCTTCAGCTCCGCCAGCGCGGCGAATTCCGTGGTGGCTTCCCCCACCTGAGGCGGCGTGGCAAGCTGGATGTCTTTTGGCACAATCTGGCCGATCAGTGCGTTTAATGAATCCGCGCCAACTGTCTTCAGCATCTCCTGCTGTTGCTGAGCATCCGGCCCAATGTGACGTTCAATGAAGGCGCCACGGTTTTCAAGCTGGCTTAAAGTCTGTGTCATGAGCGATGGTTCCTGAAACGTGCAGTGAATGTGTTGTCTCCCTCTCCCTTAGGGAGAGGGCTGGGGTGAGGGTATCGTCTGTTCCCCTCACCCTACCCTCTCCCCAAAGGGGAGAGGGATAATGGCTTACTCGTCTTCTAACAGTGCTTCGTACGCGGTCGCATCCAGCAGCGCGGCAACCTGAGATTCGTCGCTGGCTTTGATCTTGAAGATCCAGCCGCCTTCATAAGGCTCGCTGTTCACCAGCTCTGGCGAATCGCTCAGCGCGTCGTTGACGGCAACGATTTCGCCGCTTACAGGAGCGTAGATATCAGAAGCCGCTTTTACGGACTCCGCCACGGCGCAGTCGTCGCCCGCGCTAACGGTCGTGCCCACGTCAGGCAGGTCAACAAACACCATGTCGCCCAGCAGCTCTTGCGCGTGCTCGGTGATCCCTACGGTGTAAGTGCCGTCCGCCTCTTTGCGCAGCCACTCGTGTTCTTTGCTGTATTTCAGTTCTGCTGGCACATTGCTCATTGAAGTTCTCCTGATAAAAATGATTAGGCGACCGGCTTACCGGCGCGAACAAAAATCGGTTTGGTCACGTTGACCGGCATTTCGCGGTTGCGGATTTGCACCACCGCCGTTTCGCCAATGCCCGCCGGCACGCGTGCCAGTGCAATACTGTAGCCCAGCGTCGGGGAGAAGGTACCGCTGGTGATCACGCCTTCGCGAGGATTGCCGTCGGCATCGGTAAAGCGCACCGGCAGTTCACCGCGCAGCACGCCCTTCTCGGTCATCACCAGACCCACCAGCTGTTCAGTGCCCTTCTCACGCTGCATCTCCAGCGCTTCACGGCCAATAAAGTCACGGTCAGCCGGTTCCCATGCGATGGTCCAGCCCATGTTGGCGGCCAGCGGAGAAACGCCTTCATCCATCTCCTGACCGTAGAGGTTCATCCCCGCTTCCAGACGCAGCGTATCGCGCGCGCCCAGACCCGCAGGCTTCACGCCCGCTTCCACCAGCGCGCACCAGAAATCAGCGGCCTTCTCGTTCGGCATCGCAATTTCGTAGCCCGCTTCACCGGTGTAGCCGGTGGTGGCGATAAACAGATCGCCCGCCTGCACGCCGAAGAACGGCTTCATGCCTTCGGTTGCTTTGCGCTGCTCGTCGTTAAACAGAGATGCGGCTTTCGCCTGCGCGTTCGGCCCCTGCACGGCGATCAGCGACAGATCGTCACGGACGGTGATGTCGATGGCATAAGGTTCGGCGTGTTGGGTGATCCAGGAGAGGTCTTTTTCGCGGGTGGCGGAGTTGACAACGAGGCGGAAGAAATCTTCAGTGAAGTAATAGACGATAAGGTCATCAATCACGCCGCCCGAGGCGTTCAGCATGCCGGTATAGAGCGCTTTACCCGGCGTTTTCAGTTTGGCGACGTCGTTTGCCAGCAGATAACGCAAAAACTCCCGGGTGCGGCTACCGCGCAGATCGACAATCGTCATGTGGGACACGTCGAACATACCGGCATCGGTGCGCACCGCGTGGTGCTCATCAATCTGCGAGCCGTAGTGCAGCGGCATCATCCAGCCATGGAAGTCCACCATGCGGGCGCCGCATAACACGTGTTGTTCGTACAAAGGAGTCTGTTGAGCCATCTTGTCCTCGTTGAAAAATTCACCGTGAAACCCGGTATCGGCCCCGTCACCTGGCGCCGACGCAAACGTTCTCTTTTACCCGAACTTACCACCGAAACCGGCGGTTAACCATAAGGTAAAACGGGTCATCACATTAGCTTATGACCAAAAAATGCTAAAAAGCCTACAGAGTTATTCACTGGAAAAATGCGATTAACCCCACACAAAATTAACAATGATCTAACAGGATTTAGCACATGGTGATATTTCATGCGGAAAAACGGGCCGAATTTCCGTAACATAAAATCCCGTAGATTAGATTTTCTAATGCGAAAAATGACGTGAAATTAGAATATTTCAAACGAGGGAATTTCCCCGGCGCAGAGGCCGGGAAAATAAAGTGTGACAGGGGTCTAAATTAACGTAGCCAGTCCGGCAGGTCGTTAAGACCCATCGCCTGACGGAGGAGTTGAGGTTTGACGCCAGGAAGCGTATCGGCCAGTTTAAGACCAATATCGCGCAGCAGTTTTTTCGCCGGATTTGCGCCGGCAAACAGCTCGCGGAAGCCCTGCATGCCCGCCAGCATCATCGCCGCACTGTGCTTGCGGCTGCGCTCGTAGCGACGCAGGTAAAGATGCTGACCGATATCTTTGCCTTCGCGATGCAGGCGACGCAGTTCCTCAACCAGCTCCGCCGCGTCCATAAAGCCAAGGTTGACGCCCTGCCCGGCCAGCGGATGAATGGTATGAGCCGCATCCCCCACCAGCGCCAGACGGTGCGCGGCAAACTGACGCGCGTAGCGGCCGGTTAACGGGAACACCTGCCGCTCGCTTTCAAGGGTGCACAAGCCAAGGCGGTTATCAAACGCCATGCACAGCGCCTGGTTAAAGGCATCCGGCGTCGCCTCCTGCATCAGCTGGGCTTTTTCAGGCACCAGGGACCAGACAATCGAGCACAGGTGCGGATCGGCAAGCGGCAGGAACGCCAGAATGCCGTCGTTGTGGAAAATCTGCCGCGCCACGCCGCCGTGCGGCTCCTCGGTACGGATCGTCGCCACCAGAGCGTGATGACGATAGTCCCAGAAGGTCAGCGGGATATCGGCTTTATTCCGCAGCCAGGAGTTCGCACCGTCAGCACCGACCACCAGACGCGCGGTCAGCATGTCGCCGCTCTGTAAGGTGATAAACGCCTCGTTTTCACCCCACGCCACCTGCTGGATCTGCGCAGGCGCAATCAGCGTCACGTCGCTGCACTGCTGCGCTTTCTGCCACAGCGCGTGGTGGATCACCGCGTTTTCGACGATATGACCCAGATGGCTGTAACCCATGCTTTCATCATCAAAAGCAATATGACCAAAGCTGTCTTTATCCCACACTTCCATGCCGTGATAGCAGCTGGCGCGCTGCGCCACAATATCTGCCCAGACGCCAAGGTGCGTCAGCAATTTCTCGCTGGCGGCATTGATCGCCGAGACGCGGAGTTCCGGCGGGGCATCTGGTGCAACGGGCTGAGGCTGCTTTTGCTCCAGCACCGCCACGCGCAGGCCGCTGCCCTGTAAACCACAGGCCAGAGCCAGTCCGACCATACCGCCGCCAACGATGGCGACATCAACATTTTGCACGGTGATAACTCCTTAACGCGCGACCCAACCAAGAGTCCGCTGCGCCAGCACGTCACGTGCCGGAATGAATAATTCCATCGCCATTAGCCCGAGGTTGCGACCCGCAACCAGCGGTGCCCAGCGATTGGCAAAAAGATGGACTAAGCCGTCGGTGACGCCAATCGTCGCCTCTTTATCCGCCTGGCGGCGCTTCTGGTAATGGCTGAGCACCGAATAAGCGCCACAGTCTTTTTGTTCGCCCCATGCCTGAGACAGGGTTTCCGCCAGGCTCATAACATCCCGCAGGCCAAGGTTGAACCCCTGCCCCGCGATGGGGTGTAGCGTCTGCGCGGCATTACCGACAAGCGCCAGACGATGCGAGATGGACTGAGAGGCAGTAGTCAGCGAAAGCGGGTAAACCGCCCGCTGTCCAGCATGGGTAATACGCCCCAGCCGCCAGCCAAAGGCTTTCTGCAGCTCGGTACAAAAACGTTCGTCTGACCAGGCTTTAACCTCTTCGGCCTTATCCTGCGAATGACACCAGACAAGCGAACAGCGCCCGTCCGACATCGGCAGCATCGCCAGCGGGCCATGCTGCGTAAAGCGTTCAAACGCCCTGCCGTGGTGTTCAGCTGCGGTAGAGACGTTGGCAATGACCGCAACCTGCCCGTAAGGCTGCTGACGCCACTCCACGCCGCACTGGGCGCCGAGCGATGAGCGCGAGCCGTCCGCGGCGACCAGAAGCTGGCCTTCAAGCACGGTGCCGTTTTCCAGCGTTACGCTGACCGACTCCTCACTGCGGCTCACGCTGGCCACGCGCGCCGGGCAATGCAGCGTGACGCCCGGCGCATCCTGGAGCAGACGAAACAGACGCAATCCGACGTCGTGCAGCTCGACAACCTGACCCAGCGCGTCAATGCGGTAATCCTGCGCGTCCAGCGTGACAAAGCCAGCATGGCCGCGATCGCTTACGTGAACGGTTTTAATTGCCGTCGCGCAATCAGCGATGGCCTGCCAGATGCCAATGCGGGACAGCTGCTGGCAGGTGCCCTGCGCCAGGGCAATCGCGCGCGAATCAAAACCGGGATGATTCTTCGCCTGCGGTGCGATAGCTTCAACCAGGTGCACCGGAAGCTGCCCCTTCGTCAAATGCGAAATGGCCAGCGCCAGCGTGGCCCCGGTCATGCCGCCGCCAACGATAATCACGCTCATGCGCGTGCCGCTGCCATCAGCGCCTCGATATCGTCAGCGTTTTTCACGACGCTCGCGGTCAGGTTTTCGTTACCGGTTTCGGTGATCACGATGTCGTCTTCGATGCGAATGCCAATTCCGCGGTACTCTTCAGGCACGTCGGCATCCGGCGCGATATACAGGCCTGGCTCCACGGTTAACACCATGCTCGGCTCCAGCACGCGCGAACGGTCGGTGCCGTACGCGCCAACGTCATGCACATCCAGCCCCAGCCAGTGGCTCAGGCCGTGCATGAAATACGGTCGATGCGCATTTTCAGCGATCAGGATATCGACCTCCCCTTTCAGGATCCCGAGCCTGACCAGACCGGTAATCATGATGCGCACCACTTCGCCGGTCACTTCCTGCATGGAGGTACCGGGACGATACAGCCTGAGCGCCGTCTCAAGCGATTCCAGGACAATGTCATAAATGGCGCGCTGTGCCGGTGAGAATTTACCGTTCACCGGGAAGGTACGGGTGATGTCCCCCGCGTAGCCCTGGTATTCGCAACCGGCGTCAATCAGGACCAGATCGCCGTCGCGCAGCGCGCTTTCGTTTTCGGTGTAGTGCAGAATGCAGCCGTTTTCTCCGCCGCCAACAATGGTGTTGTAGGAGGGATAACGCGCGCCGTGGCGGTTAAATTCGTGATGAATTTCGCCTTCCAGCTGGTATTCGAACATCCCGGGACGGCACTTTTCCATGGCGCGGGTGTGCGCCAGGGCGCTGATTTCGCCCGCACGACGCATCAAATTCAGCTCTTCTTCAGACTTGAACAGGCGCATTTCATGCACCACCGGACGCCAGTCCGTCAGCGTGGCCGGCGCGGACAGGTTCTGCCGCGAGCCTTTGCGCAGCTTATCCAGCGCGGTGAAAACAATCTCATCGGCGTAGGCATATTCACCCTGCGCGTGATAGAGCACGTCTAGGCCGTTAAGCAGCTGATAGAGCTGCTGGTTGATTTCGCTAAACGCCAGCGCGCGGTCAACGCCCAGCTTCGCCGGTGCGGCCTCCTGGCCCAGGCGGCGGCCAAACCAGATTTCGGCCGTTAGATCGCGCACGCGGTTGAAAATCACGCTGTGGTTGTGGGTGTCATTGCTCTTAATCAGCACCAGCACCGCTTCCGGCTCGTTAAAGCCGGTGAAGTACCAGAAGTCGCTGCTCTGGCGATAGGGATATTCGCTGTCGGCGCTGCGCGTGACTTCGGGTGCAGCAAAAATCAGCGCGGCGCTGCCCGGCTGCATTGTTGCCAGCAGCGCCTGACGGCGGCGGGAATACTCTTGACTCGAGATAACCATGACACCCTCCTGTGCGTTATTTTTCTTAATGTAAGGTTGGCTTGCGGACTTCCGGCGCGGTCGGCTGAGAGCGCGTGAAGTTATCGTGGCACAGCAGTGCCGCCACGCGCACGTACTCGATAATCTCTTCAAGAGACATTTCCAGCTCTTCCTGGTCTTCGTCTTCATCGTAGCCGAGCTGGGCAATGTTACGCAGGTCGTCGATCGCCTCACCCGCTTCGCCGGTCACTTTATCCAGTTTAGGCTGCGTCACGCCCAGCCCCAGCAGATAGTGGTTTACCCAGCCGGCCAGCGCATCGGCGCGATCGAACACGCTGACGTCGTCGCCTTCAGGCAGATAAAGCTGAAAAAGGAAGCCATCGTCTTCCAGCGAATCGCTGGTTGCGGCGTGCATTTTACGCAGCGCTTCCGCCAGCTCGTGACCAAACGCCAGCCCTTCATTCGTGAGGTCGTGGATCAGCGGCTGCCATGAGCTGTCGCTGTTTCCGCCGCACAGCATGCCACTGATCAGACCGTGCATTTCGGCAGGGGTTAAACCGACTCCCTGCTGGTTCAGTAACTGGTTTAAATCCTTGTAACCAGGCATTTCGTTCTGTATAGACATGAGCATTCGTCATCAAAGGGGGGAAGTTTCATGATATGCTACCACTTTGGACCCTGGTGATACCAGAAAAGGGCTTGTATCTTCACATCAGGGTAGCTATAGTGTCGCCCCTTCGCAGCCCCGGGGCAGTAAGCGAAGGCAGCGCAGTCAATCAGCAGGAAGGTGGCATGTCTGCACAACCCGTCGATCTCCAGATTTTTGGCCGTTCACTGCGAGTGAATTGTCCGCCTGAACAAAGGGATGCTTTGAATCAGGCAGCGGACGATTTGAATCAGCGGTTGCAAGATCTAAAAGAACGCACTAGAGTCACAAATACTGAGCAGCTGGTTTTCATCGCCGCGTTGAACATCAGCTATGAACTGACTCAGGAAAAAGCAAAGACCCGCGATTACGCGGCAAGCATGGAGCAGCGCATTAAAATGCTCCAGCAGACCATAGAACAGGCATTGCTTGATCAAGGTCGCAATCCCGAAAGACCGGGACCAAAGTTTGAATAACACTTCTCAGTTGACTATGGTAGAGTAACTGTGAAGACAAAATTTCTCTGAGATGTTCGCAAGCGGGCCAGTCCCCTGAGCCGATATTTCATACCACAAGAATGTGGCGCTCCATGGTTGGTGAGCATGCTCGGTCCGTCCGAGAAGCCTTAAAACTATGACGACACATTCACCTTGAACCAAGGGTTCAAGGGTTACAGCCTGCGGCGGCATCTCGGAGATTCCCTCTCTTTTCTTCTACCGACTACCATGACCCAATTCCCTGAAGTTTCTGCTTCACGCCAGGACATCCGTCAGTTAATTCGTCAGCGCCGCCGTGCGTTAACCGCCGATCAGCAAGCGCATTTTGCCCAGCAGGCCGCCGCCCGTATGATGGCGTATCCCCCTGTCGTGATGGCGCACACCGTTGCGCTGTTTCTGTCATTTGATGGAGAACTGGATACCCAACCGCTGATAGAGCAGCTCTGGCGCGCCGGGAAGAAGGTCTATCTGCCGGTGCTGCACCCGTTCAGCGAAGGTAATTTGCTGTTTCTGCACTACCACCCGCACAGCGAGCTGGTGGTGAATCGCCTGAAAATCACCGAGCCGAAACTCGACGTGCGCGACGTGCTCCCGCTGTCACAGCTGGATGTGCTGATCACGCCACTGGTGGCGTTTGATGAACAGGGCCAGCGTTTAGGGATGGGCGGCGGTTTTTATGACCGGACGCTGCAAAACTGGCAGCAGTACGGATTGCAGCCGGTGGGTTATGCGCATGATTGTCAGGGTGTGGAGGCGTTGCCGGTGGAGAAGTGGGATGTGCCGTTGCCGGCGGTAGTGACGCCATCAAAGTTGTGGGAGTGGTGAATCAAACGTGCGGCCTGATGCCCTCACCCCAGCCCTCTCCCACAGGGAGAGGGTGAAAACATAAAAAACGGTAACTATCGTTACCGTTTTGCATTTACCTCGCACCATCAGTACAGCAGACGCGCGCGAATCGTCCCCTGAATCGCCTTCATGCTCTGCAGCGCTTTCTCAGCAACATCGTCATCCGCTTCGATATCAATAACCACGTAGCCCATCTGCGAATTCGTTTGCAGATACTGTGCGGCAATGTTGACGCCCTGCTCGGCAAAGATCTGGTTGATCGCGGTCAGCACGCCAGGACGGTTTTCGTGGATGTGCAGCAGACGACGACCACCGTGCAGCGGCAGAGACACTTCCGGGAAGTTCACGGCAGAGAGCGTAGAACCGTTGTCGGAATATTTGCTCAGCTTACCCGCTACTTCCAGGCCGATATTCTCCTGCGCTTCCTGGGTAGAGCCGCCGATGTGCGGCGTCAGGATCACGTTGTCGAATTCGCACAGCGGAGAGGTAAACGGATCGCTGTTAGTCGCTGGCTCCGTCGGGAAGACGTCGATGGCCGCGCCCGCCAGGTGCTTACGCTTCAGCGCATCCGCCAGGGCCGGGATATCGACAACCGTGCCGCGCGCGGCGTTGATCAGCAGTGAGCCCGGCTTCATCAGCGCCAGCTCTTCCGCGCCCATCATGTTTTTAGTAGACGCATTTTCCGGCACGTGCAGGCTCACCACGTCGCTCATGTTCAGCAGGTCAGAAAGGTGTTGAACCTGGGTCGCATTGCCCAGCGGCAGCTTGCTTTCGATATCGTAGAAGAACACGTGCATACCCAGGGATTCCGCCAGAATACCGAGCTGCGTACCGATGTGGCCGTAGCCGATAATCCCCAGTTTTTTACCACGCGCTTCATATGAGCCGGACGCCAGCTTGTTCCACACGCCGCGGTGCGCCTTGGCGTTCGCTTCAGGAATGCCGCGCAGAAGCAGCAGCAGTTCGCCAATCACCAGCTCCGCCACGGAACGGGTGTTGGAGAACGGGGCGTTGAAGACGGGAATACCACGTTTGGCGGCAGCATTCAGGTCAACCTGGTTGGTACCGATACAGAAGCAGCCGATAGCCACCAGCTTTTCCGCCGCGGCAATAACCTCTTCAGTCAGGTGAGTACGGGATCGCAGGCCAATGAAGTGGGCATCACGGATGGACGCTTTCAGCTCTTCGGTATCGAGCGCGCCTTTGTGAAATTCGATGTTGGTGTAACCTGCCGCACGAAGGCTATCGATTGCTTTTTGATGCACGCCCTCGACCAGCAGGAATTTAATCTTGTCTTTCTCCAGTGATACCTTTGCCATTTACCCGACCCTGTTTTTGTCTGAACTGATGTTGTGCTGGATATGAATCCGCTGTAGCCAACATATCAAAAAAAACTATTGCAGCAATATGAACGTTTGCGTCGGCACTCTGAAGAAAAGTCATACAGAGCAAAATGTCAGAGGAAAATGCTATGGAAATTTACAAACGCGGCAGGATCGGCAAATGAGGCGTAAAAACGTGACACAAGTCACCGAATTTAGCTTTTCAAAAATTTTTTAGCGGGGGGAGGACTCCCCCCGTCAGATCATTTTACGATGGTTTTCACGCCGTCAGCGGTGCCGATCAGCGCCACATCCGCGCCACGGTTGGCGAATAGCCCTACGGTCACTACGCCTGGAATACCGTTGATGGCATTTTCCAGCGCAATCGCGTCAAGAATTTCCAGACCGTGAACGTCGAGGATCACGTTACCGTTGTCGGTGACGACGCCCTGACGGTATTCCGGACGACCGCCCAGCTTCACCAGCTGACGGGCAACCGCGCTACGCGCCATTGGGATCACTTCGACCGGCAGCGGGAAATTACCCAGAATGTCGACCTGCTTGGAGGCATCCGCGATGCAGATGAACTTGTCCGCAACGGAGGCGATGATCTTCTCGCGCGTCAGCGCCGCGCCGCCGCCTTTGATCATCTGCATGTGGCCGTTGATTTCATCCGCACCATCAACGTAAATCCCCAGACGATCCACTTCGTTGAGATCGAAAACGGTAATGCCGAGGCTTTTCAGCTTTTCCGTGGAAGCATCAGAGCTGGAAACCGCGCCCTCGATTTGCCCCTTCATCGTGCCCAGCGCATCGATAAAGTGTGCCGCGGTTGATCCCGTACCGACACCGACAATGGTACCCGGCTGCACGTACTGGAGAGCGGCCCATCCTACTGCTTTTTTCAGTTCATCCTGCGTCATGATCGTTTTGCCTGTGGTGTGAAAACTCAGGGCGCATTATAGAACACGTCGAATGGAATTCGTCTGCCACGAAGGGAAAATTGTGTCATAGTGCAGAATAAGCAAAATTAGGGAGCCAGCCAGAGCAATGAAACGTCCGGACTACAGAACACTACAGGCACTTGATGCAGTTATTCGTGAACGCGGTTTTGAGCGCGCGGCGCAAAAGCTTTGCATCACCCAGTCCGCCGTATCACAGCGTATCAAACAGCTTGAAAACATGTTCGGCCAGCCGCTGCTGGTGCGTACCGTGCCGCCACGTCCAACCGAGCAAGGGCAAAAACTTCTCGCCCTGCTGCGCCAGGTTGAACTGCTGGAAGACGAGTGGCTGGGTGACGAACAAACGGGCTCTACGCCGCTGCTGCTCTCTCTGGCGGTTAACGCCGACAGCCTGGCAACCTGGCTGCTGCCGGCCCTTGCGCCGGTATTAGCGGATTCCCCTATCCGTCTGAATTTACAGGTTGAAGATGAAACCCGTACCCAGGAGCGCCTGCGTCGCGGTGAAGTGGTTGGGGCAGTCAGTATTCAGCCTCAGGCGCTGCCAAGCTGTCTTGTCGATCAGCTGGGCGCGCTGGACTACCTGTTTGTGGGTTCAAAAGCCTTTGCCGAGCGCTACTTCCCGAACGGCGTCACCCGCGCCGCGCTGCTGAAAGCCCCTGCCGTGGCGTTCGACCATCTGGACGATATGCATCAGGCGTTCCTGCAGCAAAACTTCGATCTGCCGCCGGGCAGCGTGCCGTGCCATATCGTCAACTCGTCTGAAGCCTTTGTGCAGCTTGCGCGTCAGGGCACCACCTGCTGCATGATCCCGCATCTGCAGATTGAGAAAGAGTTGAAAAGCGGTGAGCTGATTGACCTCACGCCGGGGCTATATCAGCGCCGGATGCTCTACTGGCACCGGTTTGCGCCAGAAAGCCGCATGATGCGCAACGTCACCGACGCGCTGCTGGCCTACGGGCACAAGGTGTTGAGACAGGATTAATCGATTGAATTCCCTCTCCCTGCGGGAGAGGGTTAGGGTGAGGGCAAATTACTGCGCCTTAGCCGCCTCAGTTTGCTGAGTTTGGGTTGGCTCCAGCTGGAACACCACATCCACCTGATCGTCAAACTGAATGGTTGGCTGCTCGTAAGTTTCCTGAGCAGACACCGGAGCTGCATCAGCTTTCATCATCCGTACCATCGGGCTTGGCTGGTAGTTAGAGACGTGGTAACGCACGCTGTAAACCGGGCCGAGCTTGCTCTTAAAGCCAGAAGCCAGCTGTTCCGCCTGGTGAATGGCATCATCAATCGCCGCTTTACGCGCTTCGTCTTTGTATTTCTCCGGTTGCGCAACGCCCAGCGACACGGAACGAATTTCGTTCAGACCCGCCTTCAGCGCGCCATCCAGCAGCGAATTAAGCTTATCCAGCTGACGCACGGTCACTTCGACGGTACGCACGGCACGGTAGCCTTTCAGGATGCTTTTACCATTCTGGTAGTCGTAATCGGGTTGAGTACGCAGGTTCGCGGAGTTGATATCTTTTTTACCGACACCGTTCTGCTCGAGGAAAGAGAGGTATTGCGCAACACGATCGTCAGCCTGCTTCTTGGCAGATGCCGCATCTTTCGCAGACACATTGACTTCAATTGCCAGCGTTGCGACATCGGGTACCGCGTCCACGCTTGCGGTGCCTGAAGTGACGATGTGCGGGCCATCCGGCAGTTCACTTGCCTGCACCGACACCGCACCAAAACTTACTAATGCCGCCAGGGCCATCACCTTAAACTTCACTGTTATTCCTCCATGTTGCGAAGAGTGCCCATTAACAGGGCGCATGCCAGCAAGCTTAGCGGGTCTTGTTCAGTTGTCCATAAGACAAGGATTAGTTGAACAATTCCTGTACGTGATGAATCCCCTCTTTTGCCAGCTGAAAAGCAATAAACCACATCACCAGCCCCACCAGCGTATTAATGATGCGCTGGGCTTTGGCCGTACGCAGGCGAGGAGCCAGCCATGCAGCCAGAATGGCGAGGCCAAAGAACCAGAGGAAAGAGGCGCTAACCGTACCCAGCGCAAACCAGCGTTTCGGCTCAACGTCCAGCTGCCCGCCCAGGCTGCCCAGCACCACGAAGGTGTCCAGATAAACATGCGGATTAAGCCAGGTGACCGCCAGCATGGTGACGATAATCTTCCAGCGGCCCTGCTTCATGACTTCCGCGCTCGCCAGTTCGAGGTTGCTGCTCATCGCCGTTTTCAGGGCACCAAAACCGTACCAGAGCAAAAACGCCACGCCACCCCAGGTGACCAGCGCCAGTAGCCAGGGAGACTGCATGAGCAATGCGCTGCCGCCAAAAATTCCGGCACAGATCAGCAGTAAATCGCTTACCGCGCACAGCAGGGCAATCATCAGATGATACTGGCGGCGAATGCCCTGGTTCATCACAAACGCATTTTGCGGGCCAAGGGGAAGGATCATGGCCGCACCTAAGGCAAGCCCTTGAAAATAATAAGATAACATGACGAAATTCTCACAGTATTGTTCTGGAAGGAGACTATACTGCGCGAATTACATTAGAGGAAATTGATAATATTAATTGGGGATTAGCAGCACTTATAAAAATAAAGCCCGGTGGCGCTAGCGCCTACCGGGCCTGCGGGAGAAGTTATTCGGCTTCTTTGACTTTTTTGACGTTTACATCCATCTGAGGGTACGGGAAGCTGATGCCGTTGGCATCAAAGTCGCGCTTAATGCGCTCAAGCACGTCCCAGTACACGTTTTGCAGATCGCTGCTTTTGCTCCAGATACGCACCACGAAGTTAATGGAGGAAGCGCCCAGCTCGTTCAGGCGAACCGTCTGCTCTTTGTCTTTCAGAATGCGATCGTCTGAAGCAATGATGTTGCTGATCAGCGACTTCACCTGATCGATGTCGGAGTCGTACGCCACGCTGATAATCAGTTCGTTACGACGCACCGGTTCACGGGAAAAGTTAATGATGTTGCCCGCGATGATTTTCCCGTTCGGCACGACCACGATGCGGCCATCGACGGTACGCATGGTCGTTGAGAAAATCTGCACCTGCAGCACGGTTCCGGCAATGCCGCCAAGGTCAACGTATTCACCGGAGCGGAACGGACGGAAGGTGACCAGCAGAACGCCAGCCGCCAGGTTTGACAGCGAACCCTGCAGCGCCAGACCAATAGCCAGACCGGCGGCACCGAGAACGGCAATGACGGAAGCGGTCTGCACGCCCACACGGCCCAGCGCCGCAATCAGCGTAAAGGCGATAATGCCGTAGCGCACCAGCGCGGAGAGGAAGTCAGCCACCGTGGCGTCAATATTACGGGCCAGCATTACGCGGTTAACCGTGTTCGATACAATGCGCGCCACGATCATCCCGACGATGATGATGGCAATCGCCGCGACGATGTTCACGGCATAGCTCAGCAGCAGCGCCTGGTTGCGCACCAGCCAGTTACCGGCGTTATTGATGCTGTCTACAACATCGAGTTGTTCCATTTATTCTTCCTTTTGTTAAACCAAAACACAAAATCCATCCCCCATGGAGACAGGCAGGTCCGTAAAGGGTAAACAAAAAGCGCAAGTATTGCCAAACAGATCACAAAAACCGGCCTGGCAGGGTATTGAAAAAGCATAAAAAAAGGCCCGCATTTGCGGGCCTTCTGATGCTGTTAGCAGCTCAAATTACAGAACGTCTACCGCGTTCAGTTCTTTGAATGCCTGCTCCAGACGAGTAATCATTGAAGTCTGGGCAGCGCGCAGCCATACGCGTGGATCGTAGTATTTCTTGTTCGGCTGGTCTTCGCCTTTCGGGTTGCCCAGCTGACCCTGCAGGTAAGCTTCGTTGGTTTTGTAGTACTGCAGGATACCGTCCCATGTTGCCCACTGGGTGTCGGTATCGATGTTCATTTTCACTACGCCGTAGCTTACGGAGTCTTTGATTTCCTGAGCAGAAGAACCGGAACCGCCGTGGAAGACGAAGTTCAGGCTGTTGTGCGGCAGGTTGTGTTTCTTGGAAACATATTCCTGAGAATCACGCAGGATGGTCGGGGTCAGAACCACGTTACCTGGTTTGTAAACGCCGTGTACGTTACCGAAGGACGCTGCGATGGTGAAGCGTGGGCTGATTTTGCTCAGCTCGGTATAAGCGTAATCAACGTCTTCTGGCTGGGTGTACAGTGCAGAAGCGTCCATGTGGCTGTTGTCCACACCGTCTTCTTCACCACCGGTGCAACCCAGTTCGATTTCCAGAGTCATGTCCATTTTGGCCATGCGCGCCAGGTATTTGGAGCAGATTTCGATGTTTTCGTGCAATGACTCTTCAGACAGGTCGATCATGTGAGAAGAGAACAGTGGCTTACCGGTAGCCGCGAAGTGTTTTTCACCCGCGTCCAGCAGACCGTCGATCCACGGCAGCAGTTTCTTCGCGCAGTGGTCAGTGTGCAGGATAACTGGAACACCGTAGTGCTCAGCCATCTGGTGTACGTGGTGCGCACCAGAGATAGCGCCCAGGATTGCAGCACCCTGAGGAATGTCAGTTTTAACGCCTTTACCTGCGATGAACGCAGCGCCGCCGTTAGAGAACTGAACGATAACTGGCGCTTTAACTTTAGCAGCAGTTTCCAGTACGGCGTTGATGGAGTCGGTACCCACGCAGTTAACTGCTGGCAGAGCGAAGTTGTTTTCTTTAGCTACCTGGAACACTTTCTGTACGTCATCACCAGTGATAACGCCAGGTTTTACGAAATCAAAAATTTTAGACATGTTGCTTAGTCCTGTATCTTCGGCCGTTAGAAAAGGTGCGAGCTCTTAAAAGCGCGCTGAAAATTGGGCAGGTTTCCCTGCCCTGGAATGGCTTACTTCTTAGCGCGCTCTTCGAGCATTGCTACTGCTGGCAGTACTTTGCCTTCCACGAATTCGAGGAATGCGCCGCCACCAGTGGAGATGTAGGAGATCTTGTCAGCGATACCGAACAGGTCGATTGCCGCCAGGGTGTCACCACCGCCTGCGATAGAGAACGCTTCGCTGTCTGCGATAGCGTTAGCAACGATTTCAGTACCTTTGCGGAAGTTCGGGAATTCGAACACGCCAACAGGACCGTTCCACAGGATAGTTTTTGCGTTTTTGAGGATTTCAGCCAGTTTCTGTGCAGAAACGTCGCCCAGGTCCAGAATCTGCTCTTCGTCTTTGATGTCGTTAACAGATTTCAGGGTCGCGGTTGCGGTTTCGGAGAACTCGGTCGCAACGCGAACGTCAGTTGGAACCGGGATATCGCAGGTGCTCAGCAGGCGTTTGGCTTCGTCAACCAGGTCTGCTTCGTACAGGGATTTGCCCACGTTGTGGCCCTGAGCGGCAACGAAGGTGTTCGCGATACCACCGCCAACGATCAGCTGGTCAGCGATTTTAGACAGGGAATCCAGAACGGTCAGTTTGGTAGAAACTTTAGAACCACCAACGATAGCCACCATTGGACGAGCAGGTTCTTTCAGTGCTTTACCCAGCGCTTCCAGTTCGTCAGCCAGCAGAGGACCGGCGCACGCTACGTCTGCAAATTTACCGATACCGTGGGTTGACGCCTGAGCACGGTGAGCCGTACCGAATGCATCCATCACGAACACGTCGCACAGTGCAGCGTATTTTTTGGAAAGAGTTTCGTCGTCTTTCTTTTCGCCTTTGTTAAAGCGAACGTTTTCCAGAACAACCAGTTCACCGGCTGCAACTTCAACGCCGTCCAGGTAATCTTTCACCAGGCGAACCGGGTTGGACAGTTTGTCTTTCAGGTAATTAACCACTGGCAGCAGAGAGAACTCTTCGTTGTACTCGCCTTCAGTTGGACGACCCAGGTGGGAGGTGACCATCACTTTCGCGCCCTGCTTCAGAGCCAGTTCGATGGTTGGCAGAGATGCACGGATACGCGCGTCGCTGGTCACTTTGCCATCTTTAACCGGTACGTTCAGATCGGCACGGATGAAAACGCGTTTACCAGCCAGATCCAGATCGGTCATCTTAATTACAGACATGGTGAATCCTCTCGTTGATTCTTAAAGTTTTGCAGACGCACAATGCGTCTTACCTGAAACCTTGAGCGGCCATTGCTAACGTAGTGTCGAGCATTCGGTTAGCAAAGCCCCATTCGTTATCACACCAGACCAGCGTCTTGATAAGGTGTGCGCCACTGACTCTCGTTTGCGTGCCATCGACGATGGCGCTGTGCGGGTCGTGGTTAAAATCTACTGAGACCAACGGTAATTCCGTATAGTCAACTATACCATGAAATGCCCCCTGTGCCGCTTTTTGCAGCAACAGGTTGACTTCACAGGCTTTTACCGGTTTTTTCACCGTCACGCTAAGGTCGATTGCGGTGACGTTAATCGTCGGAACACGCACGGCAATCGCTTCAAATCGGTCATTAAACTGCGGAAAAATTCGGGTGATCCCTGCAGCCAGTTTCGTGTCCACCGGAATGATTGACTGGCTCGCTGCGCGAGTGCGTCGTAAGTCCGGATGGTAGGCGTCGATAACCTGCTGATCGTGCATGGCGGAGTGAATCGTGGTCACGGTGCCGGATTCAATGCCATACGCATCGTCTAACAGTTTGATGACCGGAATAATGCAGTTAGTGGTACAGGAGGCGTTGGAAACAATGCGGTGTTCGGCCTGCAGCTCATGCTGGTTGACGCCAAACACGACGGTCGCGTCGAGGTCGTTACTGCCGGGATGAGAAAACAGGACTTTTTTCGCGCCTGCTGCCAGATGCGCTTCGCCATGTTCGCGGCTGCCGTACACGCCGGTACAGTCAAGCACCACATCCACACCCAGTTCACGCCAGGGTAGCCCGGAGATGCTGTTCTCATGCAGCACACGAATAGCGTCGTCACCCACAAACAGCTGTTCTCTTTCCTGGCGTACGTCCCAGGCAAAGCGTCCGTGGCTGGTGTCATATTTCAACAAATGCGCCATGCCCGTAGCATCCGCCAGTTCATTGATTGCCACCACGGTTATTTCCGCCCGACGTCCTGATTCATATAAAGCACGAACCACGTTACGTCCGATGCGACCGAAGCCATTAATCGCTACGCGTACGGTCATAGATCTCCTGCAAAGCAATCCCTGAGTTTGAGGTGGCTGAAAGAGTAATCCAGCTACGCCCGAAGGGGAATCCTTGCTGTCACAAACTGCGATTGATTGGTCAATTGTCGAACATTTAATCGACTGAAACGCTTCAGCAAGAATAAGCGAATCGGGGAATAAAAGGAATGTCTGTCCAGATGAATAAGCGCGCTATATGACTTGCGTCACATTTTAGGTGGAATAATGGCAGCAAGGTAAAAGCAAAACGGTAACCGAGAGGTTACCGTTTTTTAGTGTATGCACCCTCTCCCCGTGGGAGAGGGTTGGGGTGAGGGCATCAGCCCGCACCGTACAAACGATTACAGCAGTTCTTTCGCTTTCGCGACAACGTTCTCAACGGTGAAGCCGAACTCTTCGAACAGCAGCTCTGCCGGAGCAGATTCACCGAAGGTGGTCATACCGACGATAGCGCCGTTCAGGCCCACGTATTTGAACCAGTAGTCAGCGATACCCGCTTCCACTGCCACACGCGCGGAAACCGCTTTAGGCAGGACGGATTCACGGTAGGCAGCATCCTGTTTGTCGAACGCATCGGTAGACGGCATGGAGACCACGCGCGCTTTCACGCCTTCGGCAGTCAGTTTTTCCCACGCTGCAACCGCCAGTTCAACTTCCGAACCGGTGGCGATGAAGATCAGCTCTGGCTGGCCCGCGCAATCTTTCAGCACGTAACCACCGCGAGCGATGTTCGCCAGCTGCTCAGGCGTACGCTCCTGCTGTGCCAGGTTCTGACGGGAGAGGATCAGCGCGGTTGGACCGTCCTGACGCTCAACGCCGTATTTCCACGCCACCGCGGATTCCACCTGGTCACATGGACGCCATGTGCTCATGTTCGGGGTCACGCGCAGGGAAGCCACCTGCTCTACCGGCTGGTGAGTTGGACCATCTTCGCCCAGACCGATGGAGTCGTGGGTGTAGACCATCACCTGACGCTGTTTCATCAGCGCGGCCATACGCACGGCGTTACGTGCATATTCGACAAACATCAGGAAGGTAGAGGTGTACGGCAGGAAACCACCGTGCAGGGAGATACCGTTGGCAATCGCGGTCATACCGAATTCACGTACACCGTAATGGATGTAGTTACCGGCAGTATCTTCGTTGATTGGCTTAGAACCAGACCACAGGGTCAGGTTAGATGGCGCCAGGTCAGCGGAGCCGCCCAGAAATTCTGGAAGCCATGGGCCGAACGCTTCAATCGCATTCTGAGACGCTTTACGGCTCGCGATTTTAGACGGGTTCGCCTGCAGCTTAGCGATGAATTCGTTCGCTTTCGCGTCGAAGTCTGACGGCATATCACCTTTCATACGACGGGTGAATTCAGCCGCTTCCTGCGGGAACGCTTTCGCATAGGCAGCGAATTTCTCGTTCCAGGCCGCTTCTTTCGCCTGGCCTACTTCTTTTGCATCCCACTGAGCGTAGATCTCAGACGGGATTTCGAATGCAGGGTGTTTCCAGCCCAACGCTTCGCGGGTCAGTGCGATTTCCGCGTCGCCCAGCGGTGCGCCGTGGGAGTCGTGAGTACCCGCTTTGTTCGGGGAGCCGAAGCCGATGATGGTTTTGCACATCAGCAGGGACGGTTTGTCCGTCACAGCGCGCGCTTCTTCCACTGCACGTTTAATCGAGTCAGCATCGTGACCATCAACGCCACGCACTACGTGCCAGCCGTAGGCTTCGAAACGTGCAGCGGTGTCGTCGGTGAACCAGCCTTCAACGTGACCGTCGATGGAGATACCGTTGTCGTCATAGAACGCAACCAGTTTGCCCAGCTTCAGGGTACCTGCCAGGGAGCACACTTCGTGAGAAATGCCTTCCATCATGCAGCCGTCGCCCATGAACGCGTAGGTGAAGTGGTCAACGATGTCGTGACCAGGACGGTTGAACTGCGCCGCCAGCGTCTTCTCGGCAATCGCCATACCCACAGCGTTAGCAATACCCTGACCCAGCGGGCCGGTGGTGGTTTCTACGCCAGCGGTGTAACCCACTTCCGGGTGACCTGGAGTTTTAGAGTGCAGCTGACGGAAGTTTTTCAGCTCTTCGATAGGCAGATCGTAGCCGGTGAGGTGCAGCAGGCTATAGATCAGCATAGAGCCGTGGCCGTTGGACAGCACGAAGCGGTCGCGGTCAGCCCATGACGGGTTCTGCGGGTTGTGGTTCAGGAAATCACGCCACAGGACTTCGGCGATATCAGCCATACCCATAGGAGCCCCTGGGTGGCCGGATTTGGCTTTCTGTACTGCGTCCATGCTCAGCGCACGAATAGCATTAGCAAGCTCTTTACGTGAGGACATTTTAACTCCAGATCGGACTGTTAAAGGCCATGCCCTTGACGACAGCGCGTTTTGGGCTACGCCGGAAAAAAGTGCCAACAATGTAACCCAAGCCGCAAGTCATGTACATGGAGCATTCTTTTGCTTGTTAAGAAATCTCTGGATCATGCTCGCATGTTGCGCAATCTGCTCGCCCGGCCCTGTAGATATTCCTTATACTTAGCCCGACACCGGCTTCGCTGACGGTGCCCTTTTCGGATTTTATTCAGTTTAACGAGTACGGAAGCAACCTCATGAAAATGCGTGCAATAGTGCTGACCCTGGGTACAACGCTCCTGCTGAGCGGCTGTCAGAATATGGATTCTAACGGTCTGATGACGTCAGGCGCAGAGGCCTTTCAGGCCTATTCCCTGAGCGATGCGCAGGTGAAAGCGCTGAGCGACCAGGCCTGTAAAGATATGGACGGAAAAGCCACGCTTGCGCCGGCTAACAGTACCTACACGCAGCGTCTGAATAAGATTGCTTCCGCGCTGGGCGACAACATCAACGGCCAGCCGGTGAACTACAAGGTGTACATGGCGAAAGATGTCAACGCCTTCGCGATGGCGAACGGCTGTATCCGTGTCTACAGCGGGCTGATGGACATGATGACCGACAACGAAGTGGAAGCGGTCATCGGCCATGAAATGGGCCACGTTGCCCTGGGACACGTGAAGAAAGGGATGCAGGTTGCCCTGGGCACCAATGCCATCCGCGCAGCGGCGGCCTCTGCGGGCGGTATCGTTGGCAGCCTGTCGCAGTCACAGCTTGGCGACGTGGGTGAAAAACTGGTTAACTCTCAGTTCTCACAGCGTCAGGAGTCCGAGGCGGATGACTACTCCTACGACCTGTTGCGCAAACGCGGCATTAATCCATCAGGCTTAGCCACCAGCTTCGAAAAACTGGCCAAGCTGGAAGCCGGACGCCAAAGCTCCATGTTTGACGATCACCCGGCCTCAGAAGAACGCGCACAGCATATTCGCGACCGTATGGCCGCAGACGGGATTAAATAATTTCAGAAGGAGGCAATTTTGCCTCCTTTTTATTTCGCATGAATTGTTAACTTAACAGCACGTATCGATAACACCCCTGAAAGCCCCGCCAAATCTGCCTTATCGCCTTGAAATGTCTGGTCACATAATTATTGCAAAGGTTACTTTTTCCGGTAATTATCACCCCCGCAGTTATTCAAATTACTATATCCAGACAGAGACGTTCCCTCCGTGAAAAAAGAATTATCATTAATTGCTTTAAGTTTATTTGCTGCATTACCTGCCGCTGCAAGCCAGCAATCCGACAGCCAGGGTTTTATTGACGACAGCCATCTGGATCTGTTTTTACGCAATGCGTATATCAGCCGCGACTACCATCAGGGCCAGCAGGACAAAGCCGAATGGGGTCAGGGGATCATCGCCACGTTTGCATCCGGCTATACCGAAGGGCTGGTGGGCTTTGGCGTGGACGGAATCGCGCAGTATGGCGTGCGCCTGGACGGCGGCCGCGGCAAGAGCGGCGCGGGCGGCATCGACTTCTTTAAGCAGGAAGACGACGGCCGGGCAAAATCCGATCTGGCAAAGTTTGGCGCAACCGCCAAAATGCGCATCTCGAATACCGTACTGAGCTACGGAAATCAGCGCCCTGAGCTGCCCATCGTGAATGCCGACAGCTCCCGCCTGCTGTTTGAAAGCTACACCGGCACCATGCTGACCTCGAAAGAGATCGACGGTCTGGAAATCAACGCCGGTTACTTCACCGACGAGCAGCGTAAAAGCGATGACCGCCACGACAGTGGACTGAAGAGCCTCTCCTTCGGCGGTGCGAGCTATCAGTTTAACGACCAGTTCAGCGGCGCGCTGTACGCCTCTCGTAATGAAGAGGTGATGAACAAGCAGTACCTGGGCATGAACTTCAAACAGCCGTTCAGCACCGGGCAGCAGCTGGTGCTCGACTTCAACGGCTATAACTCCCGTCTGGATCAGGGTTACGCGGACAGCCTCGACACGGGCCGCAGCAACACCATCTGGAGCCTGGCGGCGAGCTACATCTGGGATATTCACACGTTCAAAGTGGCGTACCAGCAGAGCAGCGGCAGCACCGGCTACAACTACGGCGGCTATCGTGACAAGGGCGGCGTGGGTGACGGCGGAAACACCATCTGGCTGGCGAACTCCTACTGGTCTGATTTTAACGGCGAAGACGAACGTTCCTGGCAGGCATCCTACGGTCTGGACTTTGGCGGCCTTGGCTTACCGGGCCTGAGCTGGACCACTGCCTACGTGCGTGGGGATAATATTAAAACCTCTGAAACCAGCAACGGCAAAGAGCACGAGTGGTTTAACCAGATCCAGTACCAGGTGCAGGATGGTCCGGCGAAGGATCTGAAGCTTAAACTGCGCTACTCCGTACTGCGCGTCTCCGGCAACGCCAGCGAGTACAACGTGGGCGGGGACGAGATCCGCGCTTATGTGGAATACCCGTTTAACGTGTTCTGAAGACAATAAAAAACCTCTCAATAGAGAGGTTTTTTTCACGCAAGGTGAGGCTTATTCGCCTTTTTTGGCTGCCTGAATGTAGAGCATTTCCAGCGCCAGAGTCGCTGCGGCCAGCGCGGTGATCTCGGACTGGTCATACGCAGGCGCCACTTCCACCACGTCCATCCCGACAATGTTCAGATCCTTCAGGCCGCGCACCAGCTTGATGGCACGATCTGAGGTCAAACCGCCGATGACCGGCGTACCGGTGCCCGGTGCAAATGCCGGATCCAGACAGTCGATGTCGAAGGTCAGATACACGGGCATATCACCCACGATCTGCTTCACCTGAGCGATGATGTCGTCGACGCCGCGATCGTTAACCTGGCCCGCATCCAGCACGGTGAAACCGTTGTCTTTGTCGAACTCGGTGCGAATGCCGATCTGCACGGAGTGGTTCGGGTCGATCAGACCTTCGTTCGGCGCGGTGAAGAACATGGTGCCGTGGTCAAACTCGCAGCCGTTCGCGTAGGTGTCGGTATGTGCATCGAAGTGCACCAGCGCCATTTTACCGAAGTGCTTCGCATGGGCACGCAGCAGCGGCAGGGTCACGAAGTGGTCGCCGCCGAAGGAGAGCATGCGCTTACCGGCAGCCAGCAGCTTCTCGGCGTGCGCCTGCAGCTTCTCGCTCATCTCACGCGCGTCGCCGAAGGCGTACACCAGGTCACCGCAGTCCACCACGTTCAGGCGCTCGCGCATGTCGAAGCTCCACGGGAAGCGGTTATGCTCCCAGGCCAGGTTAGTGGAAACCTGACGGATCGCTGCCGGGCCGTGACGACCACCCGCGCGGCCAGATGTTGCCATATCGAACGGCACACCGGTGATCACCCAGTCAGCGTCGCTGTCGTACGGCTGGAAGTTCATCGGAAGGCGTAAAAAACCAAACGCGTTAGATACCAGAGAGTTATCGTACTGATGACCTAAAGTGCTCATGTCCTGACCTCTTTTAAAGTCGATACATTAAAAACAGATGAAAAAAAATCCCCTCCGCGTCGTTAAACCCGACGAGGAAGGGATTGATTCGTAAATCGCTTATTGGGGCGAATTATCGCCGGTAATGCATACGGGTTCAAGTGAGTATAGGGCATTGTGCGGTCTGATGCCCTCACCCCGCCCTCTCCCTGTGGGAGAGAGCGTTTTCCTACTCGTCTTCCAGGTAGGTGTACCCGTACAGGCCCGCTTCAAACTCTTCCAGGAACTGCTGCTGGAGCGCATCGTCCAGACCGGTGTTTTTCACCTGGTCGCGGAACTGAGTGAGCAGTTTTTTCGGATCCAGCTGAACGTATTCCAGCATGTCCGCCACGGTGTCCCCTTCATCGGACAGCTCGATTTCCACGTTGCCGTCAGGGAACACGAACACGTCCACCGCTTCGGTATCACCGAACAGGTTGTGCATGTTGCCGAGGATCTCCTGATACGCGCCGACCATAAAGAAGCCCAGCATCGGTGGGTTCTCCGGGTCGTATTCCGGCATTGGCATCGTCGTTGCGATACCGTCGCCGTCAACGTAGTGGTCGATGGCACCGTCGGAGTCACAGGTGATGTCCAGCAGCACCGCACGGCGTTCCGGCGCGTGGTTCAGCCCTTCCAGCGGCAGAACCGGGAACAGCTGGTCGATACCCCAGGCATCCGGCATCGACTGGAAAAGCGAGAAGTTGACGTAAATCTTGTCCGCCATACGTTCCTGCAGCTCGTCGATAATCGGACGGTGCGCGCGGTTGCTCGGGTCGAGCTGTTTCTGCACTTCATGGCACATGTTCAGGTAGAGCTGCTCCGCCCACGCGCGCTCCTGCAGGCTGAAGGTGCCTGAAGAATAACCCACGTGAATATCATGCAGGTCCATCTGGCTGTCGTGCAGCCATTCGCGCAGGGAACGACGCGTGCCCGGCTCGTGCATTTCCTGCCAGGTTTCCCACATGCTTTGCAGGGAACGCGGAGCATCGTCTGCCGGAGGCGTCGCTTCGCTGATTTCGCTACGCTCAACGCCGATGATGTTAGAGACCAGCACCGTATGGTGCGCGGTCACCGCGCGACCGGATTCGGTGATCACCGTCGGGTGCGGCAGGCCGTTCTCTTCACAGGCATCACCGATCGCCCAGATGATGTTGTTCGCGTATTCGTTCAGGCCGTAGTTCACGGAACAGTCAGACTGCGAGCGGGTCCCTTCGTAGTCCACGCCGAGGCCGCCGCCCACGTCGAAGCACTGAATATTCACGCCGAGCTTGTGCAGCTCAACGTAGAAACGCGCTGACTCACGCACGCCGGTGGCGATGTCGCGAATATTGGCCATCTGCGAGCCGAGGTGGAAGTGCAGCAGCTGAATGCTGTCCAGACGACCGCGCTCGCGCAGGATTTCCACCAGCTGCAGCACCTGGTTTGCCGCCAGGCCGAACTTGGATTTCTCGCCGCCTGAGGACTGCCATTTACCGGAACCTTGTGACGCCAGACGCGCACGCACGCCAAGGCGTGGCACCACGTTCAGACGTTCGGCCTCTTCCAGCACGATGGCGATTTCGGTCATCTTTTCGATAACCAGATAGACCTTGTGGCCCATCTTTTCGCCGATCAGCGCCAGACGAATGTATTCACGGTCTTTATAGCCGTTACAGACGATCACTGAACGGGTCATGCCTGCATGCGCCAGAACCGCCATCAGCTCCGCTTTGGAGCCTGCTTCCAGGCCCAGCGGCTCGCCGGAGTGGATCAGGGATTCAATCACGCGGCGGTGCTGGTTCACCTTGATCGGGTAAACCAGGAAATAGTCGCCTTTATAGCCGTAGGACTCACGCGCGCGCTTGAACGCGGCGTTAATAGAACGCAGGCGATGTTGCAGGATCTGCGGGAAGCAGAACAGTGCAGGCAAACGCTGGCCCTGAGCCTCACGGGCTTTCACCAGTTTCGCGAGATCCACGCGCGCTTCAGGGACGTCCGGATCCGGGCAGACGCTGATGTGGCCCAGTTCGTTGACGTCGTAGTAGTTATTGCCCCACCAGGCAATATTGTAAGTGCGCAGCATCTTGCTGGCTTCCTCGGAGCTCATCGCAACCTCCTGCATAGAACGTAGTACACCCTGTTCGCCCGCTGACGAAGGCGAAAAAGAAGACATGTCGTCAGACATAGCGAACCTCAACTCTTTGTAATAAGTGTAAAACAGTTGACTACTATCGCAGCGTTATACGGCGATAACAACCCATAAACGGCTCCGTTTCCCAGCAGAGTATGCTGAAAACCAGACCGTGCGACCGGTTTCTTATTCATATCATTGTAAAACACGTATCCGAACTCTGTATGACAAGGTTCGGCGAAACCACGAGAAAACTCTTGTATTAACAAGAGCGCCCTTGTTCAGTTTTCACAAAGCGTGACCGGCCCTGGAATCCTGAGAAGCGCCGAGATGGGTATAACATCGGCAGGTTTGCAGACTAGAAATGCGGGTTGCGGGAATCAAATACGCGCCAGAACGGCTGCGCTGAATGTGCGGAAAACGATGGTTCATTATCTCGTATCACCTCCACGGCCGCTTCTGTTGAAACGGACCACAAGCCAAAGCTAAAAGTTCACTGCTTAACCCGGCTGGAAGTGGCGACACGATGAGTTCATCGAGCGCTTATTTTATATGAGCCGCGCGCCGCGTTTTATACCGAGAAGGGGGCTAAAAAGCAAAACAAAAATGCGCGAGCTGCCAGCAGCGTCAGGAAAAATTTCCAGCCGCCATTTCAACGCAGTGAGAGATGAATCAAAAAAAACTGGAAATCGGGCGAAGAAGTGACCTAAAATAGCCGTCCAGATGTTAATCCATCTATACTGATTAACACTCATACTGCCAGTGTCAAAAACCTGCAGGCCTTGGTAGAATTATCTCCTTTGGCTATTCCGCACAGCAGCTTGAGCTAACCAAATTCCTCTTAGGTGAAATAAAACATGGCAAAACACCTGTTTACGTCCGAGTCCGTATCAGAAGGACATCCTGATAAAATTGCTGACCAAATCTCTGATGCGGTGCTGGATGCGATCCTGGCGCAGGATCCTAAAGCGCGCGTCGCGTGCGAAACCTATGTCAAAACCGGCATGGTTCTGGTTGGCGGTGAGATCACCACCAGCGCATGGGTTGATATCGAAGAGATCACCCGTAACACGGTGCGTGAGATCGGCTATGTGCATTCTGATATGGGCTTTGATGCCAACTCCTGCGCGGTTCTGAGCGCGATTGGCAAACAGTCTCCAGACATCAACCAGGGCGTTGACCGTGCCGATCCGCTGGAACAGGGCGCGGGCGACCAGGGCCTGATGTTCGGCTATGCAACCAACGAAACCGACGTGCTGATGCCAGCACCGGTCACCTACGCACACCGTCTGGTGCAGCGTCAGGCTGAAGTGCGTAAAAACGGCACCCTGCCGTGGCTGCGCCCGGATGCGAAAAGCCAGGTCACCTTCCAGTATGACGACGGCAAAATCGTTGGGATTGACGCGGTAGTGCTTTCTACCCAGCATTCCGAAGATATCGATCAGAAATCCCTGCAGGAAGCAGTGATGGAAGAGATCATCAAGCCGGTTCTGCCGACCGAATGGCTGAGCTCTGCGACCAAATTCTTCATCAACCCAACCGGACGCTTCGTTATCGGCGGCCCAATGGGCGACTGCGGCCTGACCGGTCGTAAAATCATCGTTGATACCTACGGCGGCATGGCGCGTCACGGTGGCGGTGCGTTCTCTGGTAAAGATCCGTCTAAAGTTGACCGTTCTGCGGCGTACGCGGCACGTTATGTGGCGAAAAACATCGTTGCAGCCGGACTGGCTGACCGCTGTGAGATCCAGGTTTCCTACGCGATCGGCGTAGCTGAGCCAACCTCCATCATGGTTGAAACCTTCGGTACCGAGAAAGTGCCTTCAGAACAGCTGACGCTGCTGGTGCGCGAGTTCTTCGACCTGCGTCCATACGGCCTGATTCAGATGCTGGATCTGCTGCACCCAATCTACAAAGAAACCGCGGCATACGGTCACTTTGGTCGTGAACATTTCCCATGGGAAAAAACCGACAAAGCCGCCCTGCTGCGTGAAGCTGCCGGTCTGAAGTAATCGACTGACATCTGCGTGATAAAAGGCCAGCCTTCGGGCTGGCCTTTTTTTGTTGGTGGCGCCGCAAAGGTGCACATATGGTACCGATTACACCGCACCGGACGCGTCTCGCTTTCAGAATATTCTCTTTGCATGATCGCCTTTCTTCTGCTGTTACATCGCCTTTCAGTTAAGTCTGAAATGTGTTCTTTCGCGATGCATATCACCTCGTTTACCTCTATATTTTCAAAGCTTTAATTATTTTTACGGTTGCACGCTAGTGTAACCGATTACACCTATGTGATTAATCTCACATATTTTTACGGGTCACTCACCTACCCTTTACATCAATAAAACTGATAACCCAACTGGAGGGCATAATGCCTGACAATAAAAAACAGGGGCGTACGTCCAACAAGGCGATGACATTCTTCGTCTGTTTCCTCGCCGCCCTGGCAGGATTACTTTTTGGCCTGGATATCGGCGTTATTGCCGGTGCATTACCTTTCATCACTGACGAGTTCCAGATCAGCGCTCACACCCAGGAGTGGGTGGTCAGCTCCATGATGTTCGGTGCCGCAGTGGGTGCCGTCGGCAGCGGCTGGCTCTCCTTCAAGCTCGGGCGTAAAAAGAGCCTGATGATCGGCGCGATCCTGTTCGTTGCCGGTTCACTCTTCTCTGCCGCTGCGCCTAACGTTGAGGTTCTGCTGGTTTCCCGCGTGCTGCTCGGCCTGGCCGTGGGCGTGGCGTCCTATACCGCCCCGCTTTACCTGTCTGAAATCGCGCCGGAGAAAATCCGCGGCAGTATGATTTCGATGTATCAGCTCATGATCACCATCGGTATTTTGGGCGCGTACCTTTCCGATACCGCGTTTAGCTACAGCGGCGCATGGCGCTGGATGCTCGGCGTGATCATCATCCCGGCAATTCTGCTGCTGATTGGCGTCTTCTTCCTGCCGGACAGCCCGCGCTGGTTTGCCGCCAAACGTCGATTCCACGATGCCGAACGCGTACTGATGCGCCTGCGCGACACCAGCGCCGAAGCGAAAAACGAGCTGGAAGAGATCCGCGAAAGCCTGAAGGTCAAACAGTCCGGCTGGGCGCTGTTTAAAGAGAACAGCAACTTCCGCCGCGCGGTGTTCCTCGGCGTGCTGCTTCAGGTCATGCAGCAGTTCACCGGGATGAACGTCATCATGTATTACGCGCCAAAAATCTTTGAGCTGGCGGGCTATACCAACACCACCGAGCAGATGTGGGGGACCGTCATCGTGGGTCTGACCAACGTGCTGGCGACCTTTATCGCCATCGGCCTGGTGGACCGCTGGGGACGTAAGCCAACCCTGACGCTGGGCTTCCTGGTGATGGCGGCCGGTATGGGTGTCCTCGGTACCATGATGCATGTGGGCATTCACTCACCAACCGCCCAGTACTTTGCGGTCGGCATGCTGCTGATGTTTATCGTCGGGTTTGCGATGAGCGCCGGCCCGCTGATTTGGGTGCTGTGCTCTGAGATCCAGCCGCTGAAAGGGCGTGATTTTGGTATCACCTGCTCTACCGCAACCAACTGGATTGCCAACATGATCGTCGGCGCAACGTTCCTGACCATGCTCAATACCCTGGGCAACGCGAACACCTTCTGGGTCTACGCTGGTCTGAACATCTTCTTTATTGTGCTGACAATCTGGCTGGTTCCAGAAACCAAACACGTTTCTCTGGAACATATTGAACGTAACCTGATGAAAGGTCGTCCGCTGCGCGAAATCGGCGCCCACGACTGATCCTCATGCGGGAGGCGCCTCTTGCGCCTCCCCGCTTCGCACTTTATGCTCTGCCTCTATGAAAGCACCCCGTCTCCCCATCGCCCTTCAGCAAGCCGTTATGCGCTGCCTGCGGGAAAAACTCGCCCAGGCGAACCTGAAGCTCGGTCGCAATTACCCTGAACCTAAGATCGTTTATCAGCAACGCGGAACCGCGGCGGGTACCGCCTGGCTCGAGCCCAATGAGATCCGCCTTAACCCGGTGCTGATGATGGAAAACCAGCAGGCGTTTATCGAGGAAGTGGTACCGCACGAGCTGGCGCATTTGCTGGTGTGGAAACACTTCGGACGCGTCGCGCCCCACGGAAAAGAGTGGAAGTGGATGATGGAAGCGGTGCTCGGCGTTCCGGCACGCCGTACCCATCAGTTCGAGCTGGAATCGGTGCGCCGCAATACCTTCCCCTACCGCTGCCAGTGTCAGCAGCACCAGCTCACCGTCCGCCGCCATAATCGCGTGGTGCGCGGCGAGGCGACCTACCGCTGCGTCAAATGCGGCGAGCCGCTGGTTGCGGAATAATCATCTGAACTTTCAGGAACTTTCCTGATCTGACTGATTGCATACGGGAACAACATTCGTTACGTTGCGGGCTCGTTTTGACACGGAGTGTAAGATGTCCCGTAATTTTTCTCTCGCGGTCGCCTTTCTGACGACGGCGCTCTCAGGCCATGCTCTGGCCGACGGTATCAACAGTTTTTCCCAGGCCAAGGCAGCAGGCGTGAAGGTAAACGCCGATGTGCCGGGCGATTTCTACTGCGGCTGTAAAATTAACTGGCAGGGTAAAAAAGGGGTCGTTGACCTTGAGTCCTGCGGCTATAAGGTGCGTAAAAACGAAAACCGCGCCAGCCGCATTGAATGGGAACATGTCGTTCCGGCCTGGCAGTTTGGCCACCAGCGCCAGTGCTGGCAGGATGGCGGACGTAAAAACTGCGCCAAAGATCCGGTTTATCGCCAGATGGAAAGCGATATGCATAACCTGCAGCCTGCCGTCGGTGAAGTGAACGGCGACCGGGGTAATTTCATGTATAGCCAGTGGAACGGTGGCGAAGGCCAGTACGGCCAGTGCGGTATGAAGGTTGATTTTAAAGAGAAAGTCGCCGAGCCCCCTGCCCGCGCGCGCGGCAGCATTGCCCGCACCTACTTCTATATGCGCGACCGTTACGACCTCAACCTCTCCCGCCAGCAGACGCAGCTGTTCAACGCCTGGGACAAGCAGTACCCGGTGACGGAGTGGGAATGCCAGCGCGACGAACGTATCGCCAGAGTCCAGGGGAATCACAACCCTTACGTCCAGCGGGCTTGCCAGGCGCAAAAGAGCTAACCTACACTACGGCAATTCGCTTATATCGCATGACACATGGAATTTCTGACTATGCGCATTCCCCGCATTTACCATCCTGAACTGATTACCGCAGGCCGCGAAATCGCCCTGTCTGATGACGCCGCCAACCACGTTGGCCGCGTGCTGCGCATGGGCGCAGGTCAGGCAATACAGCTGTTCGACGGCTCGAACCAGGTTTTCGACGCGGAAATCACGCGGTCTGATAAAAAAAGCGTACACGTTAACGTCCTGCGTGGCGAAGTGGATGACCGGGAATCACCGCTGCACATCCATCTGGGCCAGGTGATGTCGCGCGGCGAGAAAATGGAGTTCACCATTCAGAAATCCATTGAACTGGGTGTAAGCCTCATTACGCCACTTTTTTCTGAGCGCTGTGGCGTTAAACTGGATGCGGAACGTCTGAACAAAAAGATCCAGCAGTGGCAGAAAATTGCCATTGCGGCTTGCGAACAGAGTGGCCGCAACCGTATTCCGGAGATCCGCCCGGCGATGGATCTGGAGGACTGGTGTGCAGAAGAGGAGAGCGGGCTGAAGCTCAATCTTCATCCGCGCGCCAGCGCCAGCATCAATACGCTGCCTCTGCCCGTTGAGCGCGTACGCCTGCTGATTGGCCCCGAAGGCGGCCTGTCGGCGGATGAAATTGCGATGACGGCACGTTACCAGTTTACTGATATTCTGTTGGGACCTCGCGTTCTGCGCACTGAGACAACGGCACTCACGGCCATTACCGCGCTACAGGTACGGTTTGGCGATCTGGGTTGAAGCATTAACGGAGAAGAACATGATCAAGCTCGGCATCGTGATGGACCCCATCGCAAACATTAACATCAAGAAAGATTCCAGCTTCGCCATGCTGCTGGAAGCGCAGCGTCGCGGCTATGAACTCCACTATATGGAGATGAACGATCTTTACCTGATCAACGGTGAAGCCCGTGCGCGCACCCGCATCGTTAACGTCGAGCAGAACTACGACAAATGGTACGAGTTCGGCACCGAGCAGGATATTGCCCTGGCCGATCTCAACGTCATCCTGATGCGTAAAGATCCGCCGTTCGACACCGAATACATCTACAGCACCTACATCCTTGAGCGTGCAGAAGAGAAAGGCACGCTGATCGTCAACAAGCCGCAGAGCCTGCGCGACTGCAACGAGAAGCTCTACACCGCCTGGTTCTCTGACCTGACGCCGGAAACCCTGGTGACCCGCAGCAAAGCGCAGCTGAAAGAATTCTGGCAGAAGCACGGCGATATCATCATGAAGCCGCTGGACGGCATGGGCGGCGCGTCGATTTTCCGCGTGAAAGAGAGCGACCCGAACATTGGCGTGATTGCCGAAACGCTGACCGAACTGGGTACGCGCTACTGCATGGCACAGAACTATATTCCGGCGATCAAAGACGGCGATAAGCGCGTTCTGGTGGTAGATGGCGAACCGGTTCCTTACTGCCTGGCGCGTATCCCGCAGGGTGGCGAAACTCGTGGGAACCTGGCAGCCGGTGGCCGCGGTGAGCCGCGCCCGCTGACCGAAAGCGACTGGGAAATTGCCCGCCGCGTTGGCCCGACGCTGAAAGCCAAAGGCCTGATCTTCGTTGGCCTGGATATCATCGGCGATCGTCTGACCGAAGTGAACGTCACCAGCCCGACCTGCATTCGTGAAATCGAAGCGGAATTCCCGATTTCGATCACCGGAATGCTGATGGACGCTATCGAAAAACGTTTACAGAAATAACCTAACAATACTATTAGTGACAGCGCCTGTGTTTGTCCCCATACTGGGCGCTGTCGCTTTTTAAACCAGGAAACAGTACCTCTGACAATGAATTTACAGCATCACTTTCTTATTGCCATGCCTGCTCTCCAGGACCCGATTTTTCGCCGCGCCGTAGTTTATATTTGTGAATACAATGAAGACGGCGCGATGGGTATTATCATCAATAAACCGCTGGAAAATCTTCAGGTTGAAGGAATTCTGGACAAGCTGAAAATACCGGCTGAAGCGCGACTGCCGGAAATCCGGCTTGATAAACCGGTGATGCTGGGTGGACCTCTTGCAGAAGATCGCGGCTTTATCCTGCATACGCCGCCGGTATTCTCTTCCAGTATTCGAATTTCGGATAACACCGTTATCACGACCTCGCGCGACGTGCTTGAAACGCTGGGCACCGCTGAGCAGCCTTCTGAAGTGCTGGTGGCGCTGGGCTATTCGTCGTGGGAGAAAGGCCAGCTTGAGCAAGAGATCCTCGATAACGCCTGGCTTACCGCGCCTGCGGACATGAATATCCTGTTTAAAACCCCGATCGCCGATCGCTGGCGTGACGCGGCGAAGCTGATTGGCATTGATATCCTGACCATGCCTGGCGTAGCGGGGCACGCCTGATGAGCGGAACGCTTCTGGCCTTCGATTTTGGTACCAAAAGCATTGGCGTCGCCGTGGGTCAGCGCATCACCGGTACCGCGCGTCCGCTTACGGCCCTGAAGGCCAACGACGGCACGCCAGACTGGAATCTTATCGAGCGTCTGCTCAAAGAGTGGCAGCCGGATGACGTGATTGTTGGGCTCCCGCTGAACATGGACGGTACAGAACAGCCGCTTACCGCCCGGGCGCGTAAGTTCGCCAATAAAATCCATGGCCGCTTTGGCGTCTCCGTGAAGCTTCACGACGAGCGTCTTAGCACCGTCGAAGCGCGCGCGGGCCTGTTTGAGCACGGCGGCTTCCGGGCGCTCAACAAAGGCAGCGTGGACTCCGCTTCAGCAGTAATCATCCTCGAAAGCTATTTCGACCAGGGCTTTTAAACACAGGGGCTTATAGCCGCCCCTGCGCCCGTCTCTCCGCCAGGCTCTGGTCAAAGTTCTGCATTCCTGCCTGCTGACCGGTCTGGATGATGCCGGGCAGTTGCCACGTTTTCCCTTCACGAATCAGATTCGCCGCCGCCGCTGTGTTCACCAGCAGTTCATACAACGCGACGCGCCCGCCCTGCAGATCGGGAAGCAGCCTCTGCGCCAGCACCGCCCGCAGGCTGCCGGCCAGCTGGCTACGCACCGGATCTTTCTCCTGCGCCGGGAACGTATCGACCAGCCGTTCAATCGCCTGCGATGCCCCGCGCGTATGCAGCGTCGCCAGCACCAGATGTCCGGTTTCCGCCGCCGTCAGCGCCAGGCGGATCGTTTCGCTGTCGCGCAGCTCCCCCAGCAGAATAACGTCCGGATCCTGGCGTAAGGCGCTGCGCAGCGCTTCAGCAAATGACGGGCTGTGCTGGCCTATCTCCCGCTGCTGGATCAGGCAACGCTCGCTCTGGTAGATAAACTCCACCGGATCTTCAAGCGTGAGGATATGGCCGTCAGCATGGTGGTTTAGAAAATCGACCATCGCCGCCAGCGTAGTGGATTTGCCGCTGCCGGTCGCCCCCGTGACCAGAATCAGCCCGGCGTCATTGGATAACAGTTCCGGGATTACCCGCGGCGCGCCCAGCGAAGCGAGCTGCGGGCAGCTACGCGGCAACAGCCGCAGCGTCACAGAAACACCTCTCATCTGCTTAAAGGCACTGCCGCGCAGGCGCTGGCCTCCCGTTACCGTCGCGGCAAAATCCACCTGCCCCTTTGCCCACCATATCCCCTGCTGCTCATCGTTAAGCCACGCTTTTAATAACGCCCCAACGTCGGGAGGCTGAAAGGGAGCGGGTTCAAGCCGGCCTAATCTGCGCCAGCGCGGTGGCGAATCACTGCACAGGTGTAGATCGGAGACGTTATGCTTTACACTAAGGGCCACAATTTCTTCCACATCCATAGACTACTCCTCGGAAAATGAACGACATTGCGCATAACCTGGCACAGGTCCGGGACAAAATCTCAGCCGCCGCAGCGCGTTGCGGCCGTGCTTCAGAAGAAATTACGCTGCTTGCAGTCAGCAAAACCAAGCCTGCGAGCGCCATCGCAGAAGCTATTGATGCAGGCCAGCGGGCGTTTGGTGAAAACTACGTGCAGGAAGGCGTGGATAAAATTCGCTACTTCCAGGAACAAGGGAAGACGGATCTGCAGTGGCACTTTATTGGCCCCCTGCAGTCGAACAAAAGCCGTCTGGTGGCAGAGCACTTCGACTGGTGCCACACCATCGACCGCCTGCGTATTGCTACCCGTCTGAATGACCAGCGTCCGGCAGAAATGCCGGCACTCAACGTGCTTATTCAGGTCAACATCAGCGACGAAAACAGCAAGTCCGGCATTGCGCTGAGCGAGCTGGGCGCGCTGGCCGCCGAGGTGGCCGAACTGCCGCGCTTAACCCTGCGCGGGCTGATGGCAATTCCTGCGCCTGAGTCAAGTTATGAAAGGCAGTTTGCCGTGGCACAGCAAATGGCTGTAGCATTTGAGGCGCTTAAAGCGCGCTATAACACGGTAGACACGCTTTCACTGGGCATGTCGGATGATATGGAAGCCGCCATCGCGGCAGGCAGCACTATGGTGCGCATCGGCACGGCAATTTTCGGTGCGCGCGACTACTCAAAATAATAAGGAAACCTGAGGAACGCCATGAAGACGTTGACTTTCCTGCTCTCAACAGTGCTTGAGCTGTATACGATGGCGCTTTTGCTGCGCGTCTGGATGCAGTGGGCCCGCTGTGATTTTTACAATCCGTTCTCGCAGTTTGTCGTGAAAATCACGCAACCTGTTGTCGGACCGCTGCGCCGCATTATTCCGGCGATGGGTCCCATCGACAGTTCGTCTCTGCTGGTGGCGTTTATTCTGAGCGTTATCAAAGCGATCGTGCTGTTTATGGTCATCACCTTCCAGCCGATTATCTGGATTGCTGCGGTCCTGATTTTAGTCAAAACCATCGGCCTGCTGATTTTCTGGGTGCTGCTGGTCATGGCCATCATGAGCTGGGTAAGCCAGGGGCGTAGCCCGGTGGAGTATGCTTTGATTCAGCTGGCCGAACCGCTGCTGCGCCCGATCCGTAACCTGCTTCCGTCTATGGGCGGCATCGATTTTTCCCCGATGATCCTGGTTCTGCTGCTCTATGTGGTCAACATGGGGATCGCTGAGCTGTTACAGTCCACGGGCGATATGCTGCTGCCGGGGCTGTGGATGGCGCTATGAGTGCCGTAAGCACCTGCGCTGACGGGCTGGTTTTGCGGCTGTATATTCAGCCGAAAGCCAGCCGTGACGGTATTGTCGGTCTGCATGGCGACGAGTTAAAAGTCGCCATCACCGCCCCACCGGTTGACGGCCAGGCGAACGCGCATCTGACCAAATATCTGGCAAAACAGTTTCGCGTCGCCAAAAGCCAGGTCATCATTGAAAAAGGTGAACTTGGGCGACATAAACAGGTAAAAATCCTTAATCCGCAATCTATCCCGACGGAAGTCGCGGCTCTGAAAGAACAGGACTAAACCATGCAGAAAGTTGTTCTCGCGACCGGCAACGCCGGTAAAGTGCGCGAGCTGGCCTCGCTATTAAATGATTTTGGGCTGGACGTGGTCGCCCAGACCGATCTTGGCGTGGATTCCGCCGAAGAGACGGGGCTGACGTTTATCGAAAACGCGATCATTAAAGCGCGCCACGCCGCGCAGATTACCGGCCTGCCCGCGATTGCCGACGACTCCGGCCTGGCCGTGGATTTTCTCGGCGGTGCACCGGGGATTTACTCTGCGCGCTATTCCGGCGTGGACGCCACCGACCAGCAGAATCTGGAAAAGCTGCTTGTCGCCCTGAAAGACGTACCGGACGAACAGCGCACCGCGCAGTTCCACTGCGTGCTGGTCTATATGCGCCACGCGGAAGACCCGACGCCGATTGTCTGCCACGGCAGCTGGCCGGGCGTGATTACCCATGAAGCAGCTGGCAACGGCGGCTTTGGCTACGACCCGATTTTCTTTGTCCCGACCGAGGGCAAAACCGCTGCGAAACTGACCCGCGAAGAGAAAAGCGCGATTTCCCACCGTGGACGCGCGCTGAAACTGTTACTGGAAGCACTGCGTAATGGCTAATTTGCCGCCTCTGAGTCTGTATATCCACATCCCGTGGTGCGTGCAGAAATGTCCGTACTGCGATTTCAACTCGCACGCGCTGAAGGGCGAAGTGCCGCACGATGACTACGTTGCGCATCTGCTGGCCGACCTGGACGCCGATGTCGCTTACGCACAGGGACGTGAAGTTAAGACCATTTTCATTGGTGGCGGTACGCCGAGCCTGCTGTCCGGCCCGGCAATGCAGACGCTGCTGGACGGCGTGCGTGCGCGCCTGAACCTGGCGGCAGATGCTGAAATTACGATGGAAGCCAACCCCGGCACCGTTGAGGCCGACCGTTTTGTCGACTATCAGCGCGCGGGCGTGAACCGCATCTCCATCGGCGTGCAGAGCTTTAGCGAGCCGAAGCTGAAACGTCTGGGGCGCATTCACGGCCCGGAAGAGGCAAAGCGCGCGGCACACCTGGCAACGGGGCTTAACCTTCGCAGCTTTAACCTGGATTTGATGCACGGCCTGCCGGATCAGTCACTGGAAGAGGCGCTGGACGACCTGCGCCAGGCGATCGAACTGAACCCACCGCACCTGTCGTGGTATCAGCTCACCATAGAGCCAAACACGCTGTTCGGTTCCCGCCCGCCGGTGCTGCCGGACGACGACGCGCTGTGGGATATCTTCGAGCAGGGTCACAGGCTGCTGACCGCTGCGGGCTATCTGCAGTATGAAACGTCCGCGTATGCGAAGCCGGGCTACCAGTGCCAGCACAACCTGAACTACTGGCGCTTTGGCGACTATCTGGGAATTGGCTGCGGCGCGCACGGCAAGGTGACCTTCCCGGACGGGCGCATCCTGCGCACCGCTAAAACCCGCCACCCGCGCGGATACATGGAAGGCCGCTACCTGGAGCGTCAGCACGACGTCGAGGCGGCGGATAAACCGTTTGAGTTCTTCATGAACCGCTTCCGTCTGCTGGAAGCCGCGCCGCGCGCGGAATTTGCGCGTTACACCGGGCTGGCGGAGTCGGTGATCCGCCCGCAGATTGACGAGGCGCTGGCGCAGGGGTATCTCACGGAATGTGAGGAATACTGGCAGATCACCGAGCACGGCAAGCTGTTCTTAAATTCCCTTCTTGAGCTGTTCCTCGCCGAATAATCCTGAAGGCTGATTCAGGATTTTGCATCCCGTTCTGCTGGCTGAGGGAAAGGCTGGCAGAGTGTGGGGATGAAAATTACTCGTTCTTATGCAAAACAGCTCAGACGTGAGCTGACAAAAGAAGAAAGACGGCTTTGGTATCTACTGCGCAGCCGCCGTTTCGAAAATTATAAATTTCGTCGACAACATCCTGTAGATCACTACATTCTGGATTTCGCCTGCTGCGCGGCTCATCTGGCTGTTGAGCTGGATGGTGGGCAACATGATGAAAAGCAGGAATACGATCGTCAAAGAACGTGCTGGCTTAACGAGAAAGGCTGGCATGTCATTCGATTCTGGAACAACGAACTCTGGAATAACGAAGAGGCGGTGTTAGAAAAGATCCTTGAAATACTGCAAATGCTGCAACCCTCACCCCGGCCCTCTCCCTGAAAGGGAGAGGGAGCAAACCATCCCCTCGCCCCTTTGGGGAGAGGGTTAGGGTGAGGGGAAATTACTTAAGCGTCCCCACCAGCGCCTTCCGGCTATCTTCCAGCGACACCACGCGTTTACACACGTCTTTGCCGAACTGCTGGAAATCATCTTCCTGGTTCTTCCACTCGTTCTGAATGGAGGTCTGCAAGCCGCCCAGGCTGCCCAGCACGCCCTGCAGCGGATTACCGCCGCCCTTCAGCACGGCTTTCGCACCCATCTCGTTGATGCTGTCCTGCAGGATGCCACCCATCGCCTGATTCACCAGCTGCTGCCCGTCAGCACGGACCTGGTCAATCGCCTTGTAGTGGAACGTCAGGCCGTCGGAGCGCGTCTCGATAATGCGGTTCATCTGCTCTTTAAGCTGCTTATCGAGCTTCGTCAGACGGGTGCGCATATTGCTGCTCTCACCCACCTCTTTGGTGATGATCTTATCCAGTGCGACGCGGCTTTTCTCAACGCGGGTCAGCGCGCCGTCGTTAATCCATGGCAGCGCGGTACGCAAATCGGCCTGATAGTCTTTCGCCTGCTCACGCTGTGCGGCAGTCAGGTTGTACTGCTTGCCGTTAAAGGTGACGTTCCCCTGCGGCGTAATCACCAGATTGCCGTTCTCGCCTTTGACCTGCACGGTTTGCGGGCTTAACACCACGTCATCACGCGGGGTGACGCTACATTGATAATCCGCATGGGCGGTGAATCCGGTTGCCATCAAAGCAACAGCCAGCAACGTTTTGCGCATCTTAAACACTCCCTCAGACAAAATGGGCCAGCTAATGCTGGCCCCTTACTGCTTTATTAGTCCCACCAAACGTCGAAAAGTTCGCTGACGCGGACATCTTCGAGCTTGTGGTCTTCAAGCCATTTACGTACCAGGGCCTGATGTTCTTCGGTGCATTTACCCACTTCCTGGGTGCAGATCAGACCTTCCCAGGCCAGGTAGCCGCTACCGTCGAAGGCCAGCTTGTTTGGCTCAATCACGTCATTGATGAACGCATCCACGTCCTGATCGATCTGTTCTACACTGGTGCCTTCCGGGAAACGCCACGCAACGGAGAAGCCCACTTCCTGGAATTCTTCGATGTGCATCTTTTTACGCAGACGACGGCTACGATTCTTTGCCATTATTTCACCCTCTCGAACATTAAGTCCCATACACCGTGACCAAGACGATGGCCACGCTGTTCAAATTTCGTTACCGGACGCGATTCCGGACGCGGTACATAGTCGTTGCTCTCAGACTGGTTTTTATACCCGTCCAGCGACGACATCACTTCCAGCATATGTTCCGCATACGGTTCCCAGTCGGTCGCCATATGGAAGACACCGCCCAGCTTCAGCTTACTTTTCACCAGCTCGGCAAACGGCGCCTGAACGATACGGCGTTTATTATGACGTGCTTTGTGCCACGGGTCAGGGAAAAAGAGCTGAACCATGGTTAAAGAATTGTCAGGAATCATTTTATGCAGCACTTCCACCGCGTCGTGACACATCACGCGCAGGTTCTCAACGCCCTCTTCATGGGCCGTTGCCAGGCATGCACCCACGCCCGGGGAGTGGACTTCGATACCGAGGAAGTTCTGCTCCGGTCGCGCTTTCGCCATGGCCACCAGCGAGGTGCCCATACCAAACCCGATCTCCAGCGTGACGGGTGCTTCGCGGCCGAACAGTTCGGTAAAGTCCAGAGGCTGCTCGCTGAACTCAACGCCCATCACCGGCCAGTAGTTGTCCAGCGCATGTTGCTGCCCTTTTGTCAGGCGGCCCTGACGGCGGACAAAGCTGCGAATACGGCGCAGCGGGCGACCGTTTTCATCAAATTCCGGTGAAATGACGTCGTTTTTCATAAAAGAGTTGTCTGCTTGTGAGAATGTTCGGGAAACGGGCATTATCCAAAGTTAAGGCTTCTATGCAAGCATGGGAAAGATCCGGTTTACAGCAGATTGACGCTGTGCTGCAATCTGCGTCCCTGATTATGCGAATCGATGACCATGCAAGCCTCTCAATTTTCAGCCCAGGTGCTGGACTGGTACGACAAATACGGGCGTAAAACCCTGCCCTGGCAAATTGAAAAAACGCCTTATAAAGTATGGCTCTCCGAGGTGATGTTGCAACAAACGCAGGTCGCCACGGTGATCCCTTACTTCGAGCGTTTTATGGCGCGCTTCCCGACGGTGACAGATCTGGCCAACGCGCCGCTGGACGAGGTCCTGCACCTGTGGACCGGTCTTGGCTATTATGCCCGCGCGCGTAACCTTCACAAGGCCGCACAGCAGGTCGCCACGCGCCATAACGGGACATTCCCGGAAACCTTCGACGAGGTAGCCGATCTTCCAGGCGTCGGACGTTCAACCGCAGGCGCCATTCTCTCCCTGTCTTTAGGCAAGCATTTCCCGATCCTCGACGGCAACGTGAAGCGCGTGCTGGCACGCTGCTATGCCGTCGACGGCTGGCCGGGGAAGAAGGACGTCGAAAAACGCCTTTGGGAAATAAGTGAAGCGGTCACCCCGGCCAACGGCGTCGAGCGTTTCAACCAGGCGATGATGGATCTCGGAGCGTTGGTCTGCACGCGCTCAAAACCGAAATGCGAACTCTGCCCGGTGAATAATCTCTGCGTGGCGTATGCCAACCATTCATGGGCGCAATATCCGGGTAAGAAACCCAAACAGACGCTGCCGGAGCGCACCGGCTATATGCTGCTGATGCAGCACGGCGACGAGGTCTTCCTCGCCCAGCGTCCACCGAGCGGTCTGTGGGGTGGTCTATACTGCTTCCCACAGTTTGAAGATGAAGATTTTCTGCGTGAATGGCTTGAACAGCGCGGGATTGCTGCCGATAACCTGACGCAGCTGACCGCGTTTCGCCATACGTTCAGCCATTTCCACCTGGATATTGTACCCATGTGGCTTCCCGTGTCGTCATTTGCCTCGCGCATGGATGAAGGCACCGCTCTCTGGTATAACTTAGCGCAACCGCCATCAGTCGGACTGGCGGCTCCCGTGGAGCGCCTGTTACAGCAATTACGTGCCGGTGCAATGGTTTAGCATCGACAAGAAAAAGAGGAATGAGTATGGCCAGAACGATTTTTTGTACTTTCCTGCAGCGTGACGCTGAAGGCCAGGATTTCCAGCTTTATCCGGGCGACCTGGGTAAACGCATCTACAATGAAATCTCCAAAGAAGCCTGGGGACAGTGGCAGAAAAAGCAGACCATGCTGATCAACGAGAAAAAACTCAGCATGATGAACCCGGAGCACCGCAAGCTGCTGGAGCAGGAGATGGTGAACTTCCTGTTCGAAGGTAAAGACGTGCACATCGAAGGCTATACGCCACCGGAAAAATAACAGCGTGCGGGGGAACCCCCGCCGTTAAAGCAAACACAACACGCACTCCCGGAATGATGAAAAAACTTTTAGCGCTAGCCCTTGTTGCGCCGTTGCTTGTCTCGTGTTCGTCAAAAAAAGGCGAAGATTACAACGAAGCCTGGATCAAGGACACCAACGGTTTTGACATTTTGATGGGGCAGTTTGCCCACAACATCGAGAACATATGGGGATTTAACGAAGTTCTTATTGCCGGACCTAAGGACTACGTTAAGTACACCGACGCCTATCAGACCCGTAGCCACATCAACTTTGATGAGGGGACGATCACGGTTGAAACCATCGCAGGCACCGACCCTGCGGCACGACTGCGTCAGGCGATCGTCAAAACCCTGCTGATGGGTGACGATCCGGGATCTATCGATCTCTACTCCGATGCCGACGATATTACTATCTCGAAAGAGCCGTTCCTGTACGGTCAGGTTGTCGATCAAACCGGTCAGCCGATCCGCTGGGAAGGTCGCGCCACGAAATTTGCCGACTACCTGCTGCAGACGCGCCTGAAAAGCCGCTCTAACGGTCTGAAGATTATCTACAGCGTCACCATCAACCTCGTCCCGAACCACCTCGACAAGCGTGCGCATAAATACATTGGGATGGTGCGTCAGGCCTCGCGCAAGTACGGCGTGGATGAGTCGCTGATCCTGGCGATTATGCAGACCGAATCCTCGTTCAACCCATACGCGGTGAGCCGTTCCGACGCCCTGGGGCTGATGCAGGTAGTGCAGCACAGCGCCGGTAAAGACGTCTTCCGCGCGCAGGGGAAATCCGGCACGCCGAGCCGCAGCTATCTGTTCGATCCGCAGAGCAACATTGATACCGGCACGGCCTATCTGGCGATGCTGAACAATGTGTACCTGGGCGGAATTGATAACCCTACGTCGCGCCGCTATGCGGTGATCACCGCCTATAACGGCGGCGCGGGCAGCGTGCTGCGCGTCTTCTCGAATGACAAAGTGCAGGCCGCGAACATCATCAACAGCATGGCGCCGGGGGATGTCTACTCTACCCTCACCACCCGCCACCCGTCTGCGGAATCCCGTCGCTATCTTTATAAGGTGAATACGGCGCAGAAGAACTACCGTCGCCGGTGATCGGCACACCTTCTCCCCTGTGGGAGAAGGTGTTCTGTTTCCCCTCTTCCTGTGGGAGAGGGTCAGGGTGAGGGCATCAGGCCGCACCTATCCAACCCCACCCATACGAAAATGTTATTTGCATCACAATCCAAACTGCAAATTAATGTGGATTGCATTTTTTTGCGGGAGGTAACAAAACATATTGTTGCCAACTGATAGAATTGCATCAAATAACAACCCTGAATGTTCCCAAAACAACATATCTCCCGCTCACTTGTGAGGAAAGTAACATGAACCTTAAGCTGCAGCTTAAAATATTGTCGTTTCTGCAGTTCTGCCTGTGGGGTAGCTGGCTGACCACACTCGGCTCCTATATGTTTGTGACGCTCAAGTTCGACGGTGCGTCAATCGGTGCCGTATACAGCTCGCTCGGTATTGCGGCTGTCTTCATGCCAACGCTGCTGGGCATCGTGGCGGATAAATGGTTGAGTGCGAAATGGCTGTACATGCTTTGCCATCTGGTGGGCGCGGGGACGCTGTTTATGGCAGCCCAGGTGACCACGCCGGGGGCGATGTTCATGGTGATCCTGCTTAACTCGCTGGCCTATATGCCAACGCTTGGTTTGATCAACACCATCTCCTACTACCGCCTGAAATCCGCGGATTTGGATATCGTGACCGATTTCCCGCCAATCCGTATCTGGGGTACCATCGGCTTTATCATGGCGATGTGGGGGGTGAGCTTCGCAGGCTTCGAACTGAGCCATATGCAGCTCTATATCGGTGCGGCGCTCTCCGTAGTGCTGGCGATCTTCACCCTGACGCTGCCAACCATTCCGGTTTCTAACCAGCAGAAAAACCAGAGCTGGAGCACCATGCTCGGCCTGGACGCGTTCGCGCTGTTTAAAAACAAACGCATGGCGATCTTCTTTATCTTCTCCATGCTGCTGGGCGCAGAGCTGCAGATCACCAACATGTTCGGCAACACCTTCCTGCACAGCTTCGATAACAACCCGCTGTTCTCCGGCAGCTTTATCGTTGAACATGCGTCGGTGATGATGTCCATCTCTCAGATCTCTGAGACGCTGTTCATCCTGACCATCCCGTTCTTCCTGAGCCGCTACGGCATCAAAAACGTCATGCTGATCAGTATCGCAGCATGGATGTTGCGCTTCGGCCTGTTCGCCTACGGTGACCCGAGCGCGTTTGGTACCGTGCTGCTGGTGCTGTCGATGATTGTTTACGGCTGCGCCTTCGACTTCTTCAACATCTCTGGTTCGGTGTTTGTGGAAAAAGAGGTGAAGCCTGAAATCCGCGCCAGCGCGCAGGGTATGTTCCTGATGATGACCAACGGCTTCGGCTGTATTCTGGGCGGCGTGGTAAGCGGTAAAGTCGTTGAGATGT
This sequence comes from Enterobacter sp. UPMP2060, assembly GCF_053709655.1. NCBI lineage: Bacteria > Pseudomonadati > Pseudomonadota > Gammaproteobacteria > Enterobacterales > Enterobacteriaceae > Enterobacter > Enterobacter sp. UPMP2060. The sequence continues at coordinate 105,083 of NZ_JBSKJQ010000009.1, read as the reverse complement.
ACACCACCAACGGCATCACCAACTGGCAGCCTGTGTGGCTGATCTTCGCGGCGTACTCGCTGGTGCTGTTCTTCGCGTTCATCGCGCTGTTCAAGTACAAGCACGTGCGCGAGCCGCACGGTGCGCAGCCGATAGCGCATTGATTGTTGTGCCCGGTGGCGCTGCGCTTACCGGGCCTACAAAACCAGACCGTAGGCCGGGTAAGGCGAAGCCGCCACCCGGCTATTTTATTGCAGAGAGCACCCACCCCACTGACAGTAAATCCGCGCTGCCGCCCGGGCTCAGATTGCGTTCAATCAATGCCTTATCCATCTTAAGCAGCGCCTCGCGATCCCAGCCACTCGCCAGTAATTCCCGCGCGTATCCCTGAACGTAGCGTAGCCCTTCAATGCCGCCGCGTGAGACGAGATTACTGTCCTGATTAACCGCCATCAGGCGCAACAGCAGACCGTGAAGCGACAGTCCGCTCCACTGCGCCAGCGCCTTACGCGCCGTCGCAAAGCCGCTTTCCGCCTCTCCGCGCGCGCCGGTTAAGCCGTACAGCTGAAACTGCCGCTCGCCCGCCGTCGCCTGTCCGCTGCGCGCGGCCAGTTCCCGCGACACCAGCCCGCTGCAGATGTTACTCACCTCACAACAGAGGCTATCTGCGGAGATATTTTTCACACGTCCGGCAGCGAAGCACAGTAAACCCAGGGCAAAAATCCCGCCCTTGTGGGTGTTCACTCCGTTCGTCGCGGCGTACATCGCCTGCTCGCAGGCCATCCCCATCGGGCGGATAATGCGAAGCTGTGCGTCAGCGGATTTATCCGCATGTGCGTTACCGAGTTCGGCAAAGCGCGAAAACCACGGCGTTATCGCCGCAATGCTGCGGACGAACAGCGCGTGGTCCATATCGCGATGGGAACCGTTATTGAGCTTGTCCACCAGCCCCGGCTTGGGCGTCAGCTCCAGCTCCTGCCATAGCGCCGCCTCCGCAAGCGCGGGCACGTCAACCGGGCGCGGTTTAGTCGCGAGCAAACCAGTCATCGATCGTCTTCTCCACGCGGGAAACCACCTGCTCAACGGGGTGATTGCGCGAACGGGAACAAGCATGAGCGGGTTCGTCGCAGATCAGGCAGCGTCTGAGATTCGCCCCCAGCGACTGGCGCCCGACGTGGCCGTGCTGAGGACAGATCACGTCCAGATCCCACAGCCTGCCGAGCGGGTGCGTCTGCTCCAGCTCCGCGCAGTGCGCTTTGATTTCCACCGCGGGATGGGCCACGCACCACAGGGCTTCTGGCCCGGTCGGGAGCCACAGCACCTGACGGTCCAGCACCTGCCAGCGGTTTTCCCACAGCAGCTGGTCGCACATTTGCAGCGCCACGCCCATGGTATTGCGATAGCGCAGGCTGTCTTTGATTTCCCCTGGCGTGACCAGCGTGAGGGAAATGACCGGTTGTTGATAGTGCTCAAGCATGTCAGCCTGGCGCGCTGCGCGGCGCTCTTTCGCCGCCAGCAGTTCGTCCAGGCTGACACCCGCCCGCACGGGTGTCGCTATAGTCATAACTACTCCTTTACCTGTCGCACGGTGTCGATCACGCTGCCGTCGCGGTAGCGGATCACCCCGACGATTTTGTCGGTAAATTCAATCGGTTTCGGTACGCCCGTCAGGGAAATCGCCCGCTCGTAAAGCGCGCTGATATCCACAACCTTGAGCCCGGCTTCCAGCAGGCGCTCGCGGATCTCCGGGCGCGCCGGGTTGACCGCAATGCCGTGATCGGTGACCAGCACGTCGATGCTTTCGCCCGGCGTGAGGCGCGTGGTGACGCGCTTCACTACCGTTGGAATGCGGCTGCGCAGCAGCGGCGCGACGACGATGGTCAGGTTTGCCGCGGCGGCCACGTCGCAGTGTCCGCCGGACGCCCCGCGCATCACCCCGTCGGAGCCGGTGATAACGTTGACGTTGAAATCAACGTCGATTTCCAGCGCGCTGAGGATCACCACGTCGAGCTGGTCGCAGCTTGCCGCCTTGCTGCCGGGGTTGGCGTAGACGTTGGTGGAGATTTCCACGTGGTTCGGGTTGCGTGCCAGCGAGGCCGCCGCCTGGCCGTCAAAGCACTGGGTATCGAGCAGCTTTTCGATGAGCCCCTTCTCGTGCAGATCCACCAGGCTGCCGGTGATGCCGCCGAGCGCAAAGCGCGCCTTTACGCCGCTGCGCTCCATCTTCTCTTCCATAAAGCGCGTGCAGGCGGTCGCCGCCGCGCCGGAGCCGGTCTGCATCGAGAAGCCCGGTTTGAAGTAGCCGGAGTGTTCAATCACGTCCGCCGCATAGCGGGCGATCATCAGCTCGCGCGGGTTGCTGGTGACGCGCGCCGCGCCGACGCTGATTTTCGCCGGGTCGCCCACGCTTTCAACCTGCACGATGTAGTCCACCTGGTCCTGAACCAGGCTGGCGGGCATATTCGGAAACGGCACCAGCTCTTCGGTCAGCAGCACCACCTTGCGGGCGAAGTGCGCGTCCACCATTGCATAGCCCAGCGAGCCGCAGCACGATTTGCCGTGCGTGCCGTTGGCGTTGCCAAACTCATCGCTGCACGGCACGCCGAGAAACGCTACGTCGATATTCAGCTCGCCGTCCTGAAGCAGCTTCACGCGCCCGCCGTGGGAATGAATTTGCACCGGCTCGTCCATCAGCCCGTGGGAGATGGCATCCGCCAGCCTGCCGCGCATGCCCGAGGTGTAAATCCGGGTGATGACGCCGCTTTCAATATGCTCGATCAGCGCGTCGTTACAGGTCATCAGCGAGCTGGAGGCCAGCGTCAGGTTTTTGAAGCCCATTCGCGCCAGCAGCGCCACGACGGTGTTGATCACCCGGTCGCCTTCGCGAAACGCGTGGTGGAAGGAGATGGTCATCCCGTCCTGCAGGCCGCAACGCTTAACCGCCTCTTCAACAGAGGCGCAGAGCTTGCGGCTGTGCTTCGCCTCGCTGTCCGACAGCCACGGCGTGGCGCTGTGGTCGTTATCAAACGGTTTTAAGTCCCGCAGATGGGGAAAGTTCACGTGAAGAAGTTCTGTCTGATTCATTATTTTATCCTTACCGACGCACGCCGGAGGCCGCCGCGCGCTCCAGCACCACCTGCGCGTGGTTAATAATCGGTGCATCCACCATTTTGCCGTTGAGCGACACCACGCCCAGGCCGTTACGCTCGCCCTCTTCTGCCGCCTCAATCACCCTTTTGGCGTGATCCACCTCTTCCTGAGTCGGGGCGTAGGCGTTGTGCAGCAGGTCAATCTGGCGCGGGTTAATCAGCGATTTGCCGTTAAAGCCCATCTTGCGGATCAGATCGACCTCGCGCAGGAACCCGGCCTCGTCGTTAACGTCTGACCACACCACGTCGAAGGCGTCGATGCCCGCCGCGCGGGCGGCGTGCAGCACGGCACAGCGGGCGTAGAACAGCTCGGTGCCGTCGCCGCGCTCGGTCTGCATGTCCATCACGTAGTCAAAGGCGGCCAGCGCAATCCCGATGAGGCGCGGAGAGCTGCGGGCAATCGCCACGGCGTTGATGACGCCAATGGCCGATTCAATCGCCGCCATCACGCGGGTGGAGCCAACCTCGCGGCCGCACTCCTGCTCGATACGCTCGAGATGGCTTTCCAGCTCGTAGATATCGTCCGGCGTGTCGGTTTTCGGCAGGCGGATCACGTCCACGCCGGCCCGCACGGCGGCTTCCAGATCCAGCAGGCCAAACGGCGTGCTGAGCGGGTTAATACGCACCACGGTTTCGATATCCTGATACATCGGGTGCTGCAGGGCGTGGAACACCAACATGCGCGCGGTATCCTTCTCGCGCAGGGCGACGGCGTCCTCAAGATCAAACATGATGGAGTCGGGACGGTAGATAAAGGCGGTTGAGAGCATGGCGGCGTTGGCGCCCGGCAGGAACAGCATACTGCGGCGGAGTTTGCTCATTTCAGCGCTCCCCAGTTGATGGCCTGTTCATCGGCGGCACGCATCAGCGCGCTTTGCAGGCGGGCGCGGATCACACAGTCCAGCGCCCCTTTGTCTTCAATAATAATTAATCCCTGGTGCACGTTCATGGCGCGCAATGTGTCGTTGACCACCTGGCGAATTTGCTCGCCAAACTGCTTAATCACTTCACTGTGGATGACTATCTCCAGCTCGCCGTGAGCGGGAGCGATTTTCACCATCAGGTCGCTGGACTCCTGCGTTCCGGCCAGCGCCTCCCTTACAATTTTCATGATAAATTCCTGGTAGTTAAGCGACTTCCGCACTCGCACGGTAATGCGTTTCGAGATGCGCGAAGGTGGAGTCCGGGACAATCTCCCGGATCCGGGAAAACTGCTGTGTCTTCAGTAAGCGGCGCACTTCAGACGCTGATATGGCGTTGCCGGTGGACTTGATGCGCGGCATTTCCACCACCTCGATATGCGAGGCCAGCAGGTCGTGCAGCGTCTGGTTGTACTGGCGGGTGATATCGCAGAACGGCTCCGAGCCGATGAAGCGATGCGTAATGCCCAGCGCCGGGGCGATGAAGTCCCGAAAGATCAGCACGTCGATCTCGCTCCACGCCTGCTGCACTTTGCCGGTCTCCTTCAGGAAGTAGGCCGGGAAGGTGACGCGGGAGATGATGTACTGCGAGCCTTCATGCACTACCACGTTCGGCAGATGCGCTACGCCCGCGCGCACCATCTCGAGGCGCGCGCTGAACGGGAAGAACGAGGCGTCTTCACGCACCACGAACAGGTGCAGGGCATCGCACCGCTGCGCCGCCTGCTCCACCAGATGGCGGTGGCCGAGGGTGAACGGATTGGCGTTCATCACTATCGCGCCAACGTTCTCCCCGCACTTGCGCTTCGCGCGCAGGGAACGGCAGTAGCGTTCGATCCCCTGCGGGGTGTTCTCCATCAGCACCGCGTTGTTTCCGCTCTGGGCAATCGGCCAGAAGCCGCTGCGGGCAAAGCGCTCCCGGTTGCACGGACGGGTGCAGAGGAAGAGGTGAAAATGGCCGCACTCCAGCGCCGCATTTTCCACCTCTGCCAGCAGCCGCGCGCTGAGGTTCTCGCCGCGAAGCTGCTCGTTGACCGCCACGCATTTGATAACGTTGGCAGCAAGCCCTGCGCAACCCACCAGCTGCGAGCCGGACCAGGCTTCGACAAACAGCGTGATGTCATTGTCTAGGCCAAGGCCGCTGTCTGCCAGCAGGTAGCGGATCTGGCTTAAGCGTTCCGGGTTTTTCGCCACGACGGTGTGGCGAAAATCGATGGGTTGCGAGTGCATGCTGCCGCCTTACTTAATGTGCTGCCGCAAGCCCGACGGCTGGCGCTTCCACGATCACGTTGCTCAGATGACCGATATGCTCGATCTCCACCTCAATGCGATCCCCTTCCTTCATAAACAGCGGCGGATTGCGCTTTTTACCCACTCCGCCCGGGGATCCGGTGATGATCACATCGCCCGGGCTGAGGCGGGTGAAGGTGCTGATGTACTCGATCAGCTCCGCCACCTTGTGGATCATGCTGCTGGTGTTGTCTTCCTGCACCATGCGGCCGTTCAGCCAGGTGCGGATCGCAAGCTGGTGCGGATCAGGGATCTCGTCCGCCGTCGCCATCCACGGCCCAAACGCGCCGGTTTTGCGCCAGTTTTTACCGGCGGTGAACCAGGTGTGCTGCCAGTCGCGGGCGGAGCCGTCCATGTAGCAGCTGTAGCCCGCCACGTGGCGCAGGGCGTCATCGCGGCTGATGTTCTCCCCGCCTTTGCCGATGATCACCGCCAGCTCGCCTTCATAGTCGAATTCACTTGAATGGCGCGGCTTCAGCACCGGCTCGTTGTGGCCGGTCTGTGAATCCGGGAAGCGGACAAACAGCGTCGGGGCCGGGTTATGCTGGTCAAACTCCTTGCGCTTGTCGGCATAGTTCATGCCCACGCAGAGGATCTTTTCCGGCTGCTCGATCACCGGTAAGAAGGTGATGGCGCTCATCGGCACGTCCACGGCATCGTTCAGGTAGCGGGTGGCCTGCGCCAGCCCGTTGCCCTGCAGCAGCGCCTTTAGGTCGCTGTAGCGGTCGCCGAGACGGCGGCCTAAATCAATCACGCCGTCGGCCTGGACGATGCCGTAGCTGCGTTTTCCCTGGTATAAAAAGCTTGCGAGTTTCATTGTTCTTTCCTGAAAACTTAAACGAGGAAGTTGCCCAGAATCAGCAGTGAGACAGAGACGTTAATCGCCCCGCCGATACGGGTAGCAATCTGGGCGAACGGCATCAGGCTCATGCGGTTGCCTGCGGTCAGGATCGCCACGTCGCCGGTACCGCCCTGGCCGCTCTGGCAGCAGGAGACGATGGCGACATCAATCGGGTGCATACCAATCTTTTTGCCGACGAAGAAGCCGGTTGCCACCAGTGCGGAAACGGTGCTGACAATCACCAGCAGGTTGCTGACGGTGAACGCCGCCACCAGTTCATGCCACGGGGTGATGGCCACGCCGACGGCGAAGAGGATTGGGTAGGTCACGGAGGTCTGGAAGAATTTGTACACCACCTGAGAGCCTTCCAGCAGGCGCGGAGAGGCGCCGTTGCAGAGCTTCACCAGGACCGCCATAAACAGCATGCCAACTGGTGCAGGCAGGCCAATCAGCTTGTGGCCGAGCATGCCCAGCATGTAGAGCAGCACCGCCAGCAGCGCGCCGGAGGCGATAGTGGTCACGTCCGCTTTGCCGGAAAACGCAGGCTGAGAGACCGTGGCATCGGCATTCGCGCGGTTAGGCATCAGCTGACCTTCACCGGTCAGGTGCGGGAAGCGTTTACCGAGCTGGTTCAGGCAGCCGGAGATGATGATTGCCGTCAGACCGCCGAGCATTACCATTGGCAGCACGCGGCCGAGCGCCACGCCCTGGTCCATGTGCAGCAGGGTGGCATAGCCGATGGAAAGCGGGATCGCCCCTTCCCCGACGCCGCCCGCCATAATCGGCAGAATGATAAAGAAGAAGATCTGGAATGGCTCAAGACCCAGCGCCAGACCCACGCCCATCCCCACCAGCATGCCGACGATTTCACCGCACAGCATCGGGAAGAAGATGCGCAGGAAGCCCTGAATCAGCACCGTGCGGTTCATGCTCATGATGCTGCCGACGATAATGCAGCAGATGTAGAGATAGAGAATGTTGGTGGATTTGTAGAACTTGGTGGTGGACTCGACCACCACGTCCGGCAGCAGGCCATAGTAGACCAGCGCGGAAGGGATAAAGGTGGCGCAAATCGCCGCCGCGCCGAGCTTGCCGACAATCGGCAGGCGTTTGCCAAACTCGCCGCAGGCAAAGCCGAAGAAGGCCAGCGTTGCCACCATGACCACGATATCGCTCGGCAGTTTTCCGCCCAGGCAATCAATCGCAATCAGCGCGCCCGCCAGAACGAACAGCGGCAGAGGAATAATCCCAACTTTCCAGGTATCCATAATATGCCACCAGCGCTCTTTGAGCGAAGGCCGCTGAATTTCAATCGGGTCGTGGGTAACAGAGAAAGAATCGTCAGTTGTGCTCATAATAAGCCCCTTGGTTATTTTGTGCGTTCAGCTTAGAGTCACAAAGGCTTACTTTATGTGAGGAATGGCATATTAAAAGCGAAGTTTTAATGGCAGCTATGGTTTTAATGGTTTCTTTTATTTAATGTGATTTACACCTTATTTATTGCCGTGGTTTTTATGGTTTCTTTTCCGAATTGAACAAACAAATAACATTTGTTCGCGCAGCCCGAAGTACGTTCGCCTTCAGGATAACTCTTTTACAGCGCCCGCTGTGCAAGGGATCACAAGTTTTCGGCAAAGCGGGCGTCAGCGCGAAAAAAGATGATATATTGGCGATCTTTGCTGCTACCTCGCGTGATAGTTATGAAAGTTTCTTTCCAGATTAAGCTGTTTATTTCGCTGGTTGCCTTTTTCTCGGTGCTTTTCGCGCTGCTGGGCGGATATTATTATGCCGACGTCGGAAAACAGCTTTATCAGGAAATGAGTACGCGTGCCAAAATACAGGCTGAAGAGATTGCGCTTATTCCGACATTGCGTAATGAAGTTGAACAAAAGAATATCAATGCCATCCATGATTTTATGCAGAAGATTTCTGCGCACAGTGACGCCAGCTTTATTGTGATTGGTGATAATAAGGGGCAGCATCTTTTTCACTCCGTCTTTGCCGACAGAGTGGGCACAACCCTGGTTGGCGGAGACAATGAAGCCGTATTGCAGGGTAAAAGCACCACCACCATTCGCAAAGGCGGGCTGGGCATTTCGCTGCGCAGTAAAGCCCCCATCTTCAACGCCGCCGGACAGGTGGTCGGCATTGTTTCGGTAGGCTATCTGACCAGCTACCTTGATACCATTACCGTCAGCAAAGTGGTCAATATCCTGATTGCCGCCGTGCTGCTGCTGATCGCTCTCTTTATCTTCTCCTGGTTCTTTACCCGCAGCATCAAGAAGCAGATCTTCTCCCTTGAGCCGCGCGAGATCGGCCTGCTGGTGCGCCAGCAGAAGGCGATGATGGAGTCTATTTATGAAGGCGTGATTGCCATTGACGATCGGCGGCGGATTGAAGTCATCAACCAGGCGGCGCGCAAGCTGCTGGGCCTGAGCCAGCCGGCCCGCGAGCTGCGCGGACAGCTGATAAGCCAGGTGATCGATCCGGTCCCGTTCTTCGACACGCAGACGATGCTGGCGAAAGATACCCATGACGAGATTTGCCGTTTTAACGATCTCACGGTGATTGCCAGCCGGGTGCACATCATGCTTGAGGGGTCGCTGCAGGGCTGGGTGATCACCTTCCGCGATCGCAACGAGATCGACTCGCTAAGCGCCCAGCTCAGCCAGGTAAAACGCTATGTCGATAACCTGCGCATCATGCGCCACGAGCAGTTAAACAGGATGACCACCCTCTCCGGCCTGCTGCATATGGGCCGCTATGAGGAAGCCATTGGCTATATTCAGGCGCAGTCGGAACATGCCCAGGAGCTGCTGGACTTTATCTCTTCGCGCTTCAGTTCCCCGACCCTGTGCGGCCTGCTGCTGGGGAAAGCCGCCCGCGCGCGGGAGAAAGGCGTCGAGCTGTGTTTCGACCCGGGCTGTCGGCTGGACAGACCGTTCCTGCCCCTTGGTGAGCAAGAGCTGATTTCGATTATTGGCAACCTGCTGGATAACGCCATCGAAGCGACACAGCGGTCGCCGCTTCCCCACGCGCCGGTAGAAGTGCTGATAAAGCTCAGCGAAAAGGAGCTGATTATTGAAGTCGCCGACCAGGGCGTTGGCATTACACCGGAGATGCGTGACCGGATCTTTGAACGCGGCATCACCACCAAAACGCGCGGCGATCATGGGATTGGCCTGTATCTGATCGAAAGCTACGTCACACAGGCTGGCGGCGCGATAGAAGTTGCCGATAATACGCCACGCGGCGCCATTTTCTCCTTGTTTATCCCGGCCACGGGAATCGCCCGGCAACTGGAAGACACCGACTATGCAACATGAACTTATCGACGTACTGATTGTTGAAGACGAGAACGAACTGGCGCAACTGCACGCGGAGCTGATAGGCAAACACCCGCGTCTGAGGCTGGTAGGCATTGCCTCGTCGCTGGCTGCGGCCCAGGCAGAGCTTGAAAGCAAACAGCCGCAGCTCATGCTGCTGGATAACTATCTGCCGGACGGCAAAGGCATCTCGCTTATCAATAACCCCATGCTGGCCCGCGCCAACTGCTCGGTGATTTTTATTACCGCCGCCAGCGATATGGACACCTGCAGCCAGGCGATTCGCAACGGCGCGTTCGACTACATCCTCAAACCCGTCTCCTGGAAGCGGCTCAGCCAGTCGCTGGAGCGGTTCGTGCAGTTTGCGGAACAGCAGCGCGTGTGGAAGATTGTCGACCAGCAGAACGTGGATTCGCTGTATCAGCTCCAGGCGAAAAACTACCGCCTGGACAACGGCAGTAAAGGCATTGAGGAAAATACGCTGGCGCGGGTGCAGACGCTGTTCAACGACAAGGCAACGCACTGCTTTACCGTGGATGAGGTGGTGAGCGAAACCGGATTAAGCAAAACCACCACCCGGCGCTATCTGGAGCACTGCGTGGAGGCGGGTTTTCTGACGGTGGAGATGCTGTACGGCAAGATTGGGCATCCGAGGAGGATGTACAAGCGTAGTGCGGTTTGATGAAACGTTCCCCCTCACCCCGGCCCTCTCCCCAAAGGGGCGAGGGTGAAAAGACGGCCCCGTACAATCCCCTCTCCCCTTTGGGGAGAGGGTTAGGGTGAGGGGGGGCTACCTTAATACATACCCATACAGCCGCTTAATCCCGTCGGCATCCTTCTCGCTGTAAACCCCCTGCAGCTCCGGCGAGAAGCCCGGCAGCAGGTTGATGCCCTCCTCCAGCGCGAGGAAGTAACGCTGTACCGCCCCGCCCCAGACCTCACCCGGCACCACGCACAGCACGCCCGGCGGATAGGGCAGCGCCCCTTCGGCAGCAATGCGCCCTGCGGCATCACGTATGCGAACCAGCTCCACGTCACCGCGAATATAGGCCCGGTTCGCATCCTGCGGGTTCATCACTACCTCAGGCAGGCTCTCCTTGCGGAACATCGCCTTCTGCAGATCCTTCACGTCAAAGCTGACGTAGAGATCGTGCATCTCCTGGCACAGCTGGCGAAGGGTGTAATCCCGGTAGCGCACCGGGTATTTCTGGAAGATCGTCGGCAGCACGTCCGCCAGCGGCGTGTCGTCTTCAATATGCTGTTCGAACTGGCCCAGCATCGCCACCAGCTGCGCCAGCTTCTCGCTGCTTTCGGCAGGCGTCAGCAGGAACAGGATCGAATTGAGGTCGCATTTCTCCGGCACGATGCCGTTTTCGCGCAGGTAGTGCGCCAGAATCGTCGCCGGGATCCCGAAATCGGTGTACTCCCCGGTTTCAGCATCGATACCCGGCGTGGTCAGCAGGAGCTTGCACGGGTCGACAAAGTACTGCTCGCGGGCATAGCCCTCAAAGCCGTGCCATTTGGCCCCCGGCTCAAAGCTGAAGAAGCGCAGCTCGCTGGCGATGGCGTGCGTCGGATGATCCTGCCACGGCCGGCCCGCCACCACCGGCGGGATAAACGGTTTGATCATATGGCAATTCGCAATGATCGCCTTGCGCGCTTCAATCCCCAGCTCGACGCACTCCGCCCACAGCCTGCGTCCGCTTTCACCTTCGTGGATCTTGGCATTCACATCCAGCGCTGCGAACAGCGGATAAAACGGGCTAGTGGAGGCATGCAGCATAAACGCGTTGTTCAACCGCTTGTGCGGGCAGAAACGCGCCTGACCGCGAATGTGGTTATCCTTTTTATGGATCTGCGACGTTTGCGAGAACCCGGCCTGTTGTTTATGCACCGACTGGGTCACGAAAATTCCCGGATCGTTCTCGTTCAATTCCAGCAAGAGCGGGGACGTTTCCGCCATCATCGGAATAAACTGCTCGTAACCCACCCAGGCGGAGTCAAAGAGAATGTAGTCGCAGAGATGACCGATCTTGTCGATCACCTGGCGGGCGTTGTAGATCGTCCCGTCGTAAGTACCAAGCTGAATGATCGCCAGGCGGAACGGGCGCGCCTCGTCGGCCTTTTCCGGCGCCGCTTCACGGATAAGATCCCGCAGATAGGCATCGTCAAAGCAGTGGTCGTCAATCCCGCCAATAAAGCCAAACGGATTGCGCGCGGCCTCAAGATAAACCGGCGTGGCGCCCGCCTGGATCAGCGCTCCGTGGTGGTTAGATTTGTGGTTATTGCGGTCAAACAGCACCAGGTCGCCGCGGGTCAGCAGCGCGTTGGTCACCACCTTATTAGCCGCTGAGGTGCCGTTCAGCACGAAGTAGGTTTTGTCCGCGTTGAACACTTTCGCCGCGAACTTTTGCGCGTGCTTGGCGGACCCTTCGTGGATCAGCAGATCGCCCAGCTTCACGTCGGCGTTGCACATGTCGGCGCGAAACACGTTTTCACCGAAGAAATCATAGAACTGTCGCCCTGCCGGGTGTTTTTTGAAAAATGCCCCGTGCTGGTGGCCCGGACAGGCGAAAGTGCTGTTGCCCATCTCCACATACTGGCTCAGGGTGTCGAAAAAAGGCGGCAGCAGGTTCTCTTCGTAGCGGCTGGCAGCGCTCTCCAGTTCCAGAAACTCCTGAGCTTTACCCGAGATGACCGCGGTGGCGCCGTCGGGTACGTCCGTTGGCTCCTGCGAGAAAATAAACACCGGTAAATGAAAGCCCGTGCGTTTCAGCAGAGCAAGAATGCCGCTGCGACTTTCAGCTGTTGTGATGACGACGGCCGCCACATCGGTAAAATCAGTGCTGTCCAGCGTCACCTTTTCGCGGTGCGTAGACACAGTGGAGAGCAGCTCGCGGCTGACGGCAATTTTCATGGTTTTCATAGGCGCAGTTACCCTCACCGGGCGGTGAGACAGGGAGGAGAAAATTCGCGCAATAATGTCACCTTTTATTTTGAGGTGCAAGAAGGAATCAGTATGCACGAAACCAACCAAAGCTAAGGCTCGCGCAGCCCTGCCGTGCCATAATAATGCAATATCAATGATTAAATAACAGGAGTTAACTTTGGTTATCGGGCCATTTATTAACGCAGGCGCCGTATTGCTGGGCGGCGTACTCGGCGCCGTGCTGAGCCAGCGGTTGCCGGAGCGTATTCGCACCTCCATGCCCTCAATATTCGGCCTGGCATCGTTAGGGATCGGTATTCTTCTCGTGATCAAATGCGCCAACCTGCCGGTGATGGTGCTGGCCACCCTGCTCGGCGCGCTGATTGGCGAGTTCTGCTATCTGGAAAAAGGCATTAACAGCGCGGTGAGTAAAGCCAAAAACCTGATTGCCCGACCGGGCGGCAAGGCGAAACACGGTACGCACGAGTCGTTTATTCAAAACTATGTCGCCATCATCATTCTGTTTTGCGCCAGCGGCACCGGGATTTTCGGTTCGATGCAGGAAGGGATGACGGGCGACCCAAGCATATTGATTGCGAAAGCGTTTCTTGATTTCTTTACGGCCACTATTTTTGCCACCACGCTCGGTGTTGCCGTTGCAGCGATTTCCGTGCCGATGCTGCTTATTCAGCTGGCGCTCGCCACCTGCGCCACGTTGATTCTCCCGCTCACCACGCCGGCGATGATGGCAGACTTTACCGCCGTCGGCGGCCTGCTGCTGTTGGCTACCGGGCTGCGCATCTGTGGGATTAAGATGTTTGCCGTGGTGAACATGCTGCCCGCACTGCTGCTCGCCATGCCGCTCTCCGCGCTCTGGACGCACTTTTTTGCTTAAGGATACGGCGAAATGGTGAGAGATTGCGCAGTCTGTAACGAAAACAACATTTTTCGTTGACGCCACGGGGCAGATCGGGTTTAATGCGCCCCGTTGCCCGGATAGCTCAGTCGGTAGAGCAGGGGATTGAAAATCCCCGTGTCCTTGGTTCGATTCCGAGTCCGGGCACCACTATTTAAAGAACCCGCCCTCGTGGCGGGTTTTTGCTTTTGGTTTTTCCCCACCCCAGGGATCGTTCCCACCTGCGTCCAGCAGTTTGTTTTTAAAGATAAACAAACACGCCTCGTTGAAGTTCTCCGCCCCCAGGCGTTCCGAGAGCGCCGTGCGTTTGCGATAGAGGCTTTTCACCGACGTATTCAGCTCATCGGCAATGGCTTCCATCGGCATCCCTGCCCTCAGCAACCGCAGCATGATCGCTTCGTGTGTGCTAAGCCGTAAGTTAAGCAGCCACTTCGTGGTCAGGCGCCTGCCCTTCATATTGAGCACCAGGTTAAATAACGACGCCATATCCGGCGCAGTCAGCGACGTGTTCATAAATAACTTCATACTGAGCAGATTCTCCTCGCGGTGTCGCATATCGAGCATAACGCAGCAGATTGTTTTTTTCGTTCTAGCCGGATGGCGTATCAGGTAATCATATAAACGGAGCGGAGAACGACTATCAATCAATACAGAATATTCATCTGCACCGTTATCAAATATGTTTCTGTCAATCGAGTCGAGCAGGATAATATCCGGGAAAAATATCCGCATCCCCCTGACAAGGTAGCGATCCTGAGTCACTAAAACAATTGAAGTTGCCACTAACCATCCCTTTTAGATTAAAGCAAGCACGATCCCTCGCAAAGAAGGCCGCCTTCGTTTTATAGCGCTGTTATATTAACGATAAATGTATTCTGGCTTTGGACATCACTCAATACAGACATTGATGAGTAAGACTTCCTGTAGACTATCATTCAATGGCTGCCATTAATTATAAATAAAAAACAATCGCAGAAAAGTCACTTCTCTAAACATTAAGAGTTTTTGTCATGAAACTTCCCAAACATGCACCAGAAAGTACTTTAATTGAGGCAGGTAAACCACATTAAAAATATATACAAAGCTGTCACAATATAAATAAAATACAAATATATCAATCATTTACAAATAAACAATCATTTCAATAAAACCGCCAAAAACCACTCGATACAGAATTATCTCAAAACAACACAGCCCCATTTCAACATATTTATCCGGCAACATATCAGGTGTACATTAGCTTTCACCCAGTCCACTGAGATAAGGATCCATAATTACCTTTAGGTAAGTACCCCGTAACATCACTGCATTCAGATTTAATGTTCTCATTTATGGCCTTTAACCCTGAGTTTAAAGGCGGCCGTGTTATGCAATGGATTCATGATAAACAAATGGCAAATAGATATGGAAAGATCGCTTCGCTTCAATACGTTATTCTTTTATCGCGCCCCAACATTATTGTTTCTGTTATTCCTCTTTCCTGTTCTGGCTCAGGCGACTGAATCCGTTTATGAGCAACAGATTCAACAGGCGCGTAACGGTAATTACTCGCCGTTTCTCGATTATCTTCAGCGTTATCAGCAGCAGCATGCCCTGACGCCTGATCAAGTTGCGGACTGGTTACAGGTTGCGTCCTGGGCAGGTCATGATGACGAGGTTATTCAGGTCTGGCAGCGTTACGGTATTTATATGCCGCTGCCCGCCCACGGCGTTGCTGCCGTCGCGCAATCCTGGCGGAATAAAAAAGCCTGGCAGCCAGCCCTGGCGCGCTGGAAAGAGGCGCGTAGCCTTGCGCCGGATAACGACGAGTATCGTATCGGCTACATAAAAACTCTCGCCGATGCCCGCATGGACGCGCTTGCCCTGCAGGAAGCCCAACGGCTGGTAGCGGAAAATCCTTCTCAGGCACATCTTGAGACGCTCTCGTATGTCTGGTTACGCCAGGGAAAAAGCTGGGATCGGCTTCTGGCAGACACGCGCGCGCTGAATATCGCGCCTGAGAATAAAGCGCTCCTCAGCGAGCTAATCGACGCGCTAACGGATAGCCGGGTGAACACCCCCGCGCTGCAGCTTTCACAAAGCGTCACGCTGTCTCCCGCGGAGCGTCGCCGTCTTGAGCGTAATGCCGCCGCCGAACGGGTTCGCCTCGCCGATGTGCCCGGCAGAACAGAAAAGGAGCGCCTGCAGCTTGCGCAATCCACGCTGAATCGTTACGACGATCTGCTTTCCCGCTGGCAAAAAGATCCGCAGGCGGCGGAAGACGTCGTTCTGGCGCGTATAGACAGGCTTGGCGCGCTATACGCCCATGCTGATTACCCACGGGTGATTAGCGAATATCAGGATCTTACGGCAGACCAGCATCCGGTGCCGGGCTGGGCAATCGGCTGGGTCATCTCCGCATATCTTCAGGAGAAAAACGCGGCCGCCGCCTTCGCGCTTCTGCAACGCTATCCGCAATACGCTTCCGACCCGCAGGACGAGGAGCACGCGCTTTTCTACGCCTGGCTGGATACGGGAGATTATCAATCCGCCCGCCGATATGCTGAGCGCCAGACCCGCAACGTCCCGTGGACCCGCTACGATTTCGGCTCCCCAACCCCTCAGCCGAACGATCGATGGCTTACCGGACAGTCGCTCCGCTTTAACTATTTGCTGGCGACGAATGCCCTGCCGGAAGCCGAAACGCTGGCGCACCGTCTGGCGACAACGGCGCCGGGTAATCAGGGATTACAGATTGACTACGCCACCCTGCTTCAGGCGCGGGGCCTGCCGCGTGCGGCCGAGCAAACGCTGAAAAAGGCGGAGGCGCTGGAGCCGTCCAATACAGAGCTAGAGCAACAGCAGGCTTACGTCGCAATGGATCTACAGGAGTGGCGACAGATGGATTTACTGGCCGACGACGTGCTTGCCCGCGCGCCTGCCGACCGCAGCGCCAGGCGTCTCGACAGGCTCAGGACGGTCCACCACATGTCCGAGCTGCGCCTCAACGCGAGCAAGGGTTTGCACTCCGATAGCCCCGTCAGCGGGACGCACGACCTGAGCTGGGACGCCACGCTCTATGGCCCACCCGTAGCGGACAGCTGGCGGCTGTTTGCGGGTACCCGCTACGCGCAGAGTAATTTCGATGAAGGCAAAGGCACCAGCCGTCACCTTTTGGGCGGCGTCGAGTGGCGACCACGCGACCTCCAGCTCGAAGCCGAGCTTTCCAGCAACCGCTATCACGGCGAAAACAAGCCGGGCGCTCGCCTCGCAACAACGTACTTTGTGAACGATAGCTGGCAGGTCAGCGGCAGCCTGGAACGCCTGTCGCGCACTACGCCCCTTCGGGCGTTACGCAACGGCATTAGCGCCAACCGGGGTGAAGGTGGGGTGCGCTGGTATCAAAACGAGCGGCGTGAGTACCAGTTCAGCGCCGCCCTCAGCCGCTTCTCCGACCATAACCGTCGCCAGGAATATACCCTCACGGGCAAGGAGCGTCTCTGGCAGACCCCGTCCCTGACGCTGGATCTCGAGCCGGGGATCGCCGCCAGTAAAAACAGCCTGCGCGACACGCTCTACTACAACCCGGCGCGGGATCTGTCCGTGACGGCGGCCCTGGCCGTTGACCATGAAATGGTCCGCCATTACGACACCCTCTGGAGCCAGCAGTTCGTGGTCGGAGGCGGCAGCTACTGGCAGAAAAATCAGTCCGCTGGCGCCATCGCCCTGCTGGGTTACGGACAGCGCGTTCAGTGGAACAACGTTATTGATACCGGCGTGATGCTGAACTGGGATAAACGCCCTTACGACGGCAAACGCGAGAGCAATCTCTCCGTCACGTTTGACGCGACTTTACGCTTTTAAGGATGAATATGCTGAACACACGTTTTTCCGTGAGCCTGATACTCCTCGGCTGGCTCTGCCTCAGCGCAAATGTCTGCGCGCAGGCGATCTCGTTCATTGCGCCCAAAGAGAGGCCGCAACTGGAGGCGAGTAAACCCTGGCCGAAGAACCAGTTTCTGGTCCTGGCCTACCACGACGTCGAAGACGATGCCGCCGATCAGCGCTACCTCTCCGTTCGCACCAGCGCGTTAAACGAGCAGATAAGCTGGCTGCTGCACAATGGCTACCACGCCATCAGCGTGCAGGACATTCTTGACGCGCATGACGGGAAAAAAACGCTGCCGCCAAAAGCCGTTCTGCTCAGCTTTGACGACGGCTACAGCAGCTTTTACACCCGCGTCTGGCCGCTGCTTCAGGCCTGGAACGTCCCCGCGCTGTGGGCGCCGGTGGGCAGCTGGGTGGATACGCCGGCAAATCAAAAAGTTAACTTCGGCGGCCTGATGACGCCCCGCGATCGCTTCGCGACGTGGGACATGGTGCGCGAGCTCAGCCACTCCCCGCTGATTGAGATCGGATCGCATACCTGGGCCTCGCATTACGGCATTCCGGCCAACCCGCAGGGCAGCCGCGAGCCGGCCATCGCCAACCGCTTTTATGACAAAGCCACGGGTCGCTATGAAACCGACCAGCAGTTCAACCAGCGGATCGGCGATGACGTTCGCAAAGTGACTGAAAAAATTACTCAGGTGACGGGCAAGGCGCCGCGCGCCTGGGTCTGGCCCTACGGCGCCGCCAGCGGTACGTCGCTCGCTATCGCCAGACAGCAGGGTTACCAGCTGGCCTTTACCCTTGAGGACGGGCTGGGGAACGTGCAGGATCTGGGCAACATCCCCCGCCTGCTGATCGCCGGGAATCCCTCGCTCAAGGCGTTTGCCAGCACGGTCAGCCAGGTTCAGGAGCGCGATCCCGTGCGCGTCATGCACGTCGATCTCGATTACGTTTACGATCCCGATCCGGCCCAGCAGACCCAAAACATCAACAGGCTGATCCAGCGGGTTTACGACATGAAGATCAGCCATGTTTTCCTGCAGGCGTTTGCCGACCCGCAGGGCGACGGCAGGATCAAGGCGCTCTATTTCCCCAACCGTCGGCTGCCGGTTCGGGCCGATCTCTTTAATTTTGTCGCCTGGCAGCTGCAAACCCGCGCCGGGGTAAAAGTCTTCGCGTGGATGCCGGTGCTCTCGTTCGATCTCGATCCTTCCCTGCCGCGCGTGCAGCGCCGGGATCGTCAAACCGGCCAGCGGCGCGAAGCCACCGAGCCCTATATCCGGCTCTCCCCGTGGGACCCGCGGGTGCGCCAGCAGGTGACGGATATCTATGAAGACCTGGCTCGCTATGCCAGCTTCAACGGGGTTTTGTTCCATGACGATGCGGCGCTGACGGACGTGGACGATGCCGGTCAGAACACCACGCGTCAGAAAAGCCAGACGCTTATCGGGTTTACCCACGCCCTGAGCCTGGCGGTGAAGCATATCCGTGGCCCGCAGATAAAAACCGCCCGCAATATGTTCGCCTTACCCATTCTGCAGCCCGAAAGCGAAGCGTGGTTCGCGCAGAATCTTGATGATTTTCTGGCGGAGTACGACTGGACGGTGCCGATGGCCATGCCGCTGATGGAGTCCGTTCCGGCAGACGAGAGCGATGCCTGGCTGACGCGTCTGGTTAACGCGGTCGCCGCACGCCCCGGCGCGCTTGATAAAACCATTTTCGAGCTGCAGGCCAGGGACTGGGACCAGAAACCGCAGCGCGCCGTGTCCGACAGCCAGCTTGCGCAGTGGATGCGCGTGCTCCAGCTGAACGGCGTCAAAAACTACGGTTACTACCCCGATGACTTCCTCAACAATCAACCTGATATCTCACGCATCAGGCCTGAATTTTCTTCGTACTGGTACCCTGACAATGACTGATCGCATTATCGCCTTCTCTATTTTATGTCTGGTATTCGGGTTGCCGTTAGGCGTGGCCGCCCTCTTTACCGGCGAACTGATTCTGGATTTCGTGTTCTTCTGGCCGCTGTTCATGTCGGTGCTCTGGATAACCGGCGGCCTCTATTTCTGGTTTCAGCTTGAACGCCACTGGTCGTGGGATAAAGACACGCCCGCCCCGACGCTCGCCGGTGAGCCGCTCATCTCCATTCTTATCCCCTGCTTCAACGAGGGAAGGAATGCCCGGGAGACCATCAGCGCCGCGCTGGATCAGCGGTATGAAAATATAGAAGTTATCGCCATCAACGACGGATCTTCTGACAACACCGCGCAGGTGCTGCAGGAGCTGGCGCAGGAACAGCCGCGCCTGCGGGTGATTAACCTCGCGGAAAACCAGGGAAAAGCGCTGGCGCTCAAGGCCGGGGCGGCGGCGGCGCGGGGCGATCTGCTGGTCTGCATTGACGGCGACGCCCTGCTTGACCGCGATACCGCCGCTTATCTGGTGGCCCCGCTGATTCAGTACCCCCACGTCGGGGCGGTTACCGGCAATCCGCGTATTCGCACGCGCTCCACGCTGATTGGCCGCATTCAGGTGGGCGAGTTCTCTTCCATTATTGGGCTCATCAAGCGGACGCAGCGGATCTATGGCCGGGTCTTTACCGTCTCCGGCGTCATCGCCGCGTTTCGCCGACAGGCGCTGGCGGACGTCGGGTACTGGAGTCCGGACATGATCACCGAAGACATCGACATCAGCTGGAAGCTTCAGCTGCGCCACTGGGATATCTTTTTTGAGCCGCGGGCGCTGTGCTGGATCCTGATGCCGGAGACGCTGAGAGGCCTGTGGAAACAGCGTCTGCGCTGGGCCCAGGGGGGCGCGGAGGTGTTTCTGGTTAACCTTCGCAGGATCGTGCGCTGGGAGCATCACCGCATGTGGCCGCTGTTTCTGGAGTACGCGCTGTCAACGCTGTGGGCCTTCGCGTACGCGATGACGGTGCTGCTGTTCCTCCTCAGCCAGGTTGCGCCTGTTCCCGCCAGGCTGACCGTGGAGAGCCTTTTTCCACCGGAGTTTACCGGGCTGCTGCTGGGCGTGATGTGCCTGCTGCAGTTCCTCGTCAGCTTGTACATCGAGCGGCGCTATGAACGTAAAGTGGCCAGCTCGCTTTTCTGGGTGATCTGGTTCCCGATGGTGTACTGGATGATCGGCCTGTTCACCACCCTCGTCGCATTTCCAAAAGTCATGCTTAAACGCCAGCGCGCCCGCGCGCGCTGGATCAGTCCGGACCGGGGAAAAGGGAGCATTTAATGAACGAAAACACCTTAATTTTGACCGAGCATCGGCTCTTGCCGCGTCTTTTTGATGCCGCGCTAACGCTGGTGGCGTGGGGAGGATTTCTGTTTTTCCTGTATGCCCGTCTGTGGATGCAGCTAACCGATGAGAGCGACCACCGCTGGAGCGTGATTATCGCGTCCTTTAATACGGTGTTGATCTACCTGCTGTTTGCCGCGCTCAACGGCTGGCTGCTGATTTTGTGGTATCAGTACAACCGCCGTCGCGCCCACGTGAGACGGCGCCAGCCGGGCTATTTTCACCAGGAGGAGCTGGCCCGCAGCTTTAACGTCTCACCGCAGATCATCTACGAGATGAGCCAGTACAACCTGCTGACGGTGTACCACGATCAGATTGGCCGCATCATCGATCTGAAGATCAACGAGCAGCAGGAAGAGGAAGAACTGTAGCGAAAAGCCCCCGCAGGAGACGCTGCGGGTTGAGGGATCCACAGTATTTTGTAGCAAGGAACATAACCTGACCTGAGCCGTATGTTCCCCCTCACCCCAGCCCTCTCCCTCAAGGGAGAGGGGGCCGTCCGTGTAGGCATTATTTTGTAGGCAATCCTCAGCCCTGCGGGGGGATTTTTATAGCGAGTCCTTCACCACAATCAGCGGCTCGATATCGCTCTCTTTCTTCACCACCAGCGAGTCATCGCCGCGCAGACAGGTTCCGCCGTAGTTCCCGCCCACGGTGAAGGTGCAGACCTGTATGTACTTGCCGTCGACCTTCGGCAGGCACCACAGCTGCTGGTAGATGTTTTTGCGGTCAACAAACTTGCCGCTGGATTTATCCAGCAGTTCGTCCTGGGCGCTGATGAGATCGATATTGCTGCCGCAGCGTCCGGCAATCGGCTTGACGGCATAGCCGGTCTGCTTCAGCAGATCGTTAACCTCAAAATCGGTGTCGAGCAGATAACGGTGATTCGGGAACAGCTGCCACAGGACCGGGAGAATCGCCTTGTTGCCGGGAATAACGGTCCACAGCGGTTCGAAGACCAGCACCTCCGGGCGCAGCAGGACGTCAATCAGGCGCACCTCGCCCTCGGGATGTCCGGTCCGAATAGGCACGGCGGCGTATTCGGTTTCGCTGACCTCGCGGATCTGCTCTATCGCCGTTTCCCACGCCCAGGTTTTCCACACGCAGTTGACGTGGCGACCTTCGTCGTCAATCAGCTGTCCGGCGGCATCCCAGCTGAGCGCCTCCAGCCCGTGCAGGATTTTGGTCTCGAACCCGGCCTGCATCAGCGAACGCTGAATAAAGAGCGCGTGATAGTCCTCTTCGACATCGTTGTCCTGCATGATGTGGACGAACGGCCGCGCGTGGCTGTGCTTCCACGCCCCGGTCAGCTCTTCCAGCAGCCCTTCCGCCGGGTTATGCCCGTTGCCGCGATAGCCGTTTTTCACCCACTCTTCGAGAATCAGCCCGCCCTCGGTATGGCAGGACGCGGAGTCGGCGTTGTACTCGTAGACCTTAATGCCGCGCTCATCCATGCAGAAATCCATACGACCGGTGATCATATGGTGGCGACGCCACTGCCAGGAGAGGCGCAGGCGCGGCCAGAGGATTTTCGGGATGTCGAAAAGCGCCAGCAGGCTGTCGTCTTTCAGCACCTTGTCCGTCGCGTGCAGGTACATCAGGTGCAGTTCGTTGGTGGCCTTGATCAGCTCCTGCTCGGCGCTTTCGGTAATGGTGAAGTACTGGCAGGGATCTTTGTTGATCACATGGCCGTTGGCGCGGATATACGCCTGCTGCAGCGCGTCATTTTCGTTAAGCCATTTTCCGTCGAACTGACGCTTGTTTTTCAGCCGCGCGCCGCTGATTTTCAACAGTTCGCCGTCGATTTCCGGCTGGGGAATGCTGTATTCCGCGTCGTCGGTCTGGATCATCCAGCCGAGAATCTCCGTGTCGTTGAAGGTGTCATGGATCGTGTAACATCCGTTCTCCACGCTCAGACGCAGCTCGCGCGTCCACTGCTGCCCGAGCGGCAGCGGGGAGTGAATCACGTTCTGCTCCGCAATTCGCACCCTATCGTCGAGAAGCTGGGTGATCACCGCCACGTGGCCGGTCTCGTGAAACTCGCCGCCCTTTTGCCAGATCAGCAGCGCCCCGGCGCGCGGCGCGCGTTTTGAACCGTTGGCAAAGGCCTGAAGGGGCAGAATGTTATCGTTCACCACCTGGCGCAAAAAGCGCAGGGAGAAGATTTCCCACGCCATGCCGACGTCGGTAAACACGAAGCCATAGTTGAGAAACAGGAAACGGCGGGCAAACTCAACGCACTGCCACTTGTGGCCCATGTACTCGTTGCCGATATAGCTGCGAAAATCCGCGTCTTGCGGGTAGCTGCGCGGGTCCAGACTGCCGTAATTTGAAGAGTAAATCGCCACGCCACCGGGCGCATAGCCTAACAATGTCCCGAATGGCGCATCACTGCTTAACTTTCCTTTACGCATGTATCCAACCTAAAACAGGCAGGCGGCAATTTTTTTAAGGGTTGTCGTCGTCTGCACGTTGTAATTAACCTGACAGAGGGACATTTATCATACACCTGCGCGGCGCATTAACTACATGTTAAACAGCCAGCATGCCGCGAAATGCCCAGGCGCAATCTCCTGCATGGCTGGCTCCTGCGTCTGGCAAACCGGCATCGCGTGCGGGCAGCGGCTGCAGAACTTACAGCCCGGCAGCGCGGACGTGGGGCCAGGAATGTCGCCGCGCAGGGTGGCGTCTTCGAGGTTGCGGATGCGCGGATCGGGCTGGGGAACCGCTGCCAGCAGCGCGCGGGTGTAAGGGTGCGCCGGACGTTGATACAGTTCATTCGCCGGGGCCACCTCCACCAGTTTACCGAGATACATCACCCCAATGCGGCTGGAGATATGCCGCACCATGGAGAGATCGTGGGCGATGAACAGATAGGTTAGTCCCAGCTCCTGCTGCAGATCCTGCAGAATATTCACCACCTGCGCCTGCACCGAGACGTCCAGCGCCGAGAGCGGCTCATCGCACAGCACAAATTCAGGATGCACGGACAACGCGCGGGCAATACTGATGCGCTGGCGCTGCCCGCCGCTGAACTCATGCGGGAATCGTTCAAGGTGCTCGTGCTTCAGCCCCACTTTGTAGAGCAACGTTTCAGTGCGTTCCCGCTGTTCTTCGCGGCTGTAGCCGTGGATCTGCATCGGCTCGGCCACCAGCTGTCGCACCGTCATTCCAGGGTTGAGCGAGGAGTAAGGATCCTGAAAAATCGCCTGCATCCGTTTACGCAGCGGCTTAAGCTCTTTTTCACGGGCGTGGGCAATCGCCTGCCCGGCGAAGTGGATCTCGCCCGAGGTGATATCGAAAAGGCGCAGGATGGCGCGCCCGAGGGTGGATTTTCCGCAGCCGGACTCCCCCACCAGGCCAAACGTCTCGCCGGGCTGGATATCAAAGCTCACGCCATCAACCGCCTTCACGGCCACGCCTTTACGCAGCAAACCGCCGTTGAGCGGATAGTGCTTGCGCAGATCGCGCACGCTCACTAATGGCGCCTGTTGTTCATTCATGCCTGAATCTCCTTGTCGGCCCATAGCCAGCAGGCGGCGCGATGGCCCTCTCCGGCGGCGTAAAAGGCGGGCTGTCTTTCACACTGGGGCATACGCTTCGGGCAGCGTTCCGCGAACGGACAGCCCGGCGGCGGATTAAGCAGGCCAGGCGGCGAACCTTCAATGGGCGATAAACGCTGATTGACCTCATCCGGACGCGGCAGCGAGGCCAGCAGCCCCTGGGTGTAAGGATGCGCAGGGCGATAAAAAATGTCCTCCACGCTCCCCTCCTCCATTACCAGCCCGCCGTACATCACCACCACGCGGCTGCAGACCTGCGCCACCACGCCGAGATCGTGAGTGATCAGCAAAATCGCGGTCCGGGTCTGCTGTTGCAGACTTTTCAGCAGGCGCAGGATCTGCGCCTGAATGGTCACGTCCAGCGCGGTGGTCGGTTCATCGGCGATCAGCAGCTTAGGGTTGCAGGAGAGCGCAATGGCGATCATCACCCGCTGGCGCATCCCGCCGCTGAACTCGTGGGGATACTGGTCGTATCGCCGTTCCGCCCCGGCAATGCCTACCTGTTCCAGCATGGCGATGGCCGCCGCTTTGGCCGCTTTTTTGCTGAGTCCTTTGTTGCGCATCAGGATCTCAGCCATCTGCTTGCCGATGGTCAGCACCGGATTCAGGGCGGTCATCGGATCCTGAAAAATCATCGCGATCTCGTTGCCGCGGATGGCGCGCATCTGCGCGGGCGTTTTCTGCGCCAGATCCTCATTCTGGAAGCGGATGCTGCCGCCGGTTATCCGTCCGTTGCTCCCCAGAAGCTGGATAATCGACTTGCAGGTGACGCTTTTCCCGCAGCCCGACTCGCCGACGATGCCGACGAGTTCCCCCGGCTGAACCTGAAAGCTCACGCCGCGCACCGCGTGAACCTCGCCCTCCCGGGTGCGGAACGTGGTTTGCAGGTTCTCAAGCGCTAATAAGTTACTCATCGCGATTCGCTCCCGGCTCAAAGGCGGTACGGAACACATCGCCCAGCACGTTAAAGCTGAACACCGTCAGCAGGATCAGAATGCCGGGGAACATCGCCAGCCACGACGCTTCGCCAATATAAGACTGGGCGTTGTTAAGCATACTTCCCCACGACGCCGCGGGCGCCTGCACGCCCAGCCCTAAGAAGCTGAGCGTTGACTCCATCAGAATGGCCGAGGCGATATTGAGCGTGGCCGCCACGATAATGGTCGGCAGCACGCCGGGAATAATGTGGCGCACGATGATGCGCAGCGGATGCTCTCCCGACGCGCGGGCATAAAGCACGTACTCGCGCTCTTTCACCGACAGGGTTTCAGCACGCACCAGACGCGACATGTTCATCCACGTCAGCAGGCTGATAATCAGAATGATGTTATCCACGCCCGGCTTGAGGTAAGCATTCACCACCAGCAGCAGGAAGAAGGCCGGAATGGCCATCAGGATATCCACGGCGCGCATCATCAGGTTATCCAGCCAGCCGCCAAAATAGCCGCTCACCGTTCCCACCACCGTGCCGATAAGCGTGGAAAAGAGCATCGCCAGAAAACCGACCATCAGGGAGATCTGGCCGCCATACAGCGCGCGGGTGAAGTAGTCGCGGCCGTATTCGTCGGTGCCGAACCAGTGCGCGGCATCCGGCGGCAACGTGCGCGCGCCGAGCGACATCCGATCCGGATCGTACGGGCTTAACCCCGCACAGAGCGCGGCGACGACGAAAATAAAAAGCACAAACAGAGAGAACTGCGCCGGACGGTTGCGGCGCAGCTGGTGACGAACCTGCTGCCAGCGTCTGCTCATCCGGGTTACCTCAGCGTACGAATGCGGGGATCGGCGAAGCGATAAAGCACGTCGGCGATCAGGTTACCGACGATCAGCATCATCGACGAGAGCATGATGATCGCCATAATCAGGGGGTAATCCAGCGAGGCGATCGACTGGATCCCGAGCAGCCCCATCCCCGGCCAGGAGAAGACGCTTTCCGTCACATAGGCCCCCACAATCAGCTCACCGAACGACAGGCCGAACAGGGTAATCACCGGCAGCAGCACGTTTTTCAGAACGTGCCGAAACAGAATACTGGAACGCGTCGCGCCGTAGGCAAGCTGGGTTTGCACGTAGTCGGCCGAGAGCTGCGAGATGGTGTTGGAGCGGATGTAGCGCACGTAGCTGGAGAGGTTGTAGAACGTGAGGGCAATACACGGCAGCACGCCGTGACGCAGCAGATCCAGCCCGTTATCCTCCATGCCGATGGTGCGCATCCCCATGCTGGGGAACCAGTTAAGCTGCACGGCAAAAACGGTGATGAGCAAGATGCCGAACCAGAATATCGGAACAGAAATGCCGATATAGGCGAATATATTGAGCAGATGATCCAGCCAGCGGTGCTTAAATGCCCCGGCCAGCAGGCCCAGCGGGATCGCCAGCACGATCGCCATCAGCAGCGACGCGCCCATCAGCCCCAGCGTGGCCGGTATGCGTTCGCCGATCATCTCCAGCACCGGGCGGTGATAAATCAGCGAATAGCCGAGATCGCCCTGCAGGACGTTTTTCAGCCACAGGACGTACTGCGTGACCAGGGGCTTATCCAGCCCCAGGCTCTGGCGAATACGTTCGATATCCTCCGGGGCCATACGCGGCGTAATGTACGCCGCCACCGGATCGCCGGGCGCGAGCTTGACCAGCAGAAACGCCACCAGTGAAATAAAAAACAGCATCGGCAGCAGCTGCAGCAGCCGACGCGTGAGGAGTGTGTTCACGACGTGCCCTTTCAAAAGCCCCGACCTGACGGCCGGGGCAATCACTTATTTCTGATAGATTTTTGACAGATCCTGGAACAGATAGACCGGTTTCGGCTCCGCTTCCTCGGTGCCGCCAAAACGCTTGTCCACCGCGACGGTCGCATTGGTATAGGCGATCGGGTAGTAGGTCATGTCGTTCGCCACGGTCTGCTGAATTTGCTTATAGATATCGGCACGTTTCGCGGCGTCGGTTTCCACTGCGCCTTTATCCCACAGGGCATCAAACTGCGGATTTTTGTAGTGCGCGTAGTTATAGGCTTCGTTGCTCATGAACAGCGATTTGTAACCGTCCGGCTCGGAGCCCATGATGTAGCCGCCCAGGTTCAGCTCCCACGCGGTATTGTTCATATCGAGGCTGCGCTGAGACATGGCGTTGGAGTCCAGCGGCATCAGCTCCACGTTCACCCCAATGCCCTTCAGCGCCTGCTGAATGTAGAGCGCCATGCTCTCCTGGGTTTTGTTGGTGTTCACATACGCCAGGCGCAGCTTGAGGTTGTCCGGCGCGCCGGACGTCTTCAGCAGCTCTTTGGCTTTTTGTAGATCGAACTTGTACTGTTCGACGTCATCCGTCTTGTAAAGCGTATCTGGCGTCAGGAACGAGGTCGCCGGTTTAGCGTAGTCCAGCGAGGTAAACGCGGTCTGGGTGAGCTCGTCTTTGTTGATGGCATACGCGATGGCCTGGCGCAGCGCTTTGCTCTTCATCACCGGCACGTTCTGGTTGAACGTCATATAGGCCAGACGGCCTTCCGGATAGACCACGAAGTCAAACTTACCGGTATTTTTCAGGCGGTTCACGTCCTGCGGGTCAACCATCTTGAGATTGATTTCCCCGTTTTGCAGCGCAAGGTTGGCGGCGTTGCTGTCTTTGGCGAAACGGTAGGTGACCGAATCAAGCTTCGCTTTGCCGTTCCAGTAATCGTCAAAACGGGTCAGGGCGTAATACTGCCCGGCGCGGTACTCTTTAAATTTGAACGGCCCGGAGCCGACCGGCGCATCGTTTTTGCTGCTCTTTTCCAGGTCGCCTTCACCGGCGAACACGTGCTGCGGAATCGGGTAGATTTGTACCAGGGTGCCGGTAAAGGCCGCGCTGACCTGCGGTAGGGTGAACTTGACGGTGCGCTCATCCACCTTGCTCACCTGTACCGGCTTGTCGCCGTAGGTGAACATGCTGCGGAAGAAGCTGTGCTGTTTGGCATCCAGCAGCTTATTGAAGGTGAAGACCACGTCGTCCGCCGTCAGCGGCTGGCCGTCCTGCCATTTCAGATTGGGTTTTAGCGTCAGGGTATAGCTCAGGTTGTCGGCGGAAGGCGTCAGGCTTTCCGCCAGGCCCCACTCAATGTTGCCGTTATTAAAGCTGTACAGCGGGGCATAGAGCGCCTGCATGATCGTTAACGTCGTACGGTCACTGGCATAGAGCGGATTAACGGCTAACGGGTCGCCGGAGGTAATTCCAATAATTAGCGAACCGCCCTCTTTTGGCGCGTCGTTTTTTGCCGCTGAGGGCGTATTTGTCTCTTTATTTTTCGCATCATCACAGCCCGCCAGGCCTAACGCGAGCGAAACGACCACTGCCGATAACAGAAGCTTGCGCATCTCACTAACTCCTTGCCTTATAAAGTGTTTATTACTGCATCTTTTATTTATGTTGAAGCATCATATTCAGCTTTATCGGTTTACGCATTAATTATGAAAATGCGATTTTCGATTAAGCTTATGCCGGATTTGATATATATAAGCGCCGGAAGGAATAGCGGTTAATTGATTGCGCTCGCAACGTTAAACGGTTCACAAATCTCCTGCTACACTGCCTCAACACATCACTCAAAAGGCAGGCCAACATGTCAGACAACACGTATCAGCCACCAAAAGTGTGGGAATGGAAAAAGAACGGCGGCGGCGCGTTCGCCAACATCAACCGCCCGATTTCCGGCGCGACCCATGAGAAAGATCTGCCCGTGGGCTCCCACCCGCTGCAGCTTTACTCTCTCGGAACACCGAACGGTCAGAAAGTGACGATCATGCTCGAAGAGCTACTGGCGCTGGGCGTGACGGGCGCAGAATACGACGCATGGTTGATCCGCATCGGCGAGGGCGATCAGTTCTCCAGCGGGTTTGTTGAGGTGAACCCGAACTCGAAAATACCGGCGCTGCGTGACCACTCCACGAACCCGCCAACGCGCGTCTTTGAATCCGGCAATATCCTGCTCTATCTGGCAGAGAAATTCGGTCACTTCCTGCCGAAAGATCCGGCGGGACGCACCGAGACCCTGAACTGGCTGTTCTGGCTGCAGGGCGCAGCGCCGTTCCTCGGCGGCGGCTTTGGCCACTTCTACAACTATGCCCCGGTAAAAATTGAGTACGCGATTGACCGCTTCACCATGGAAGCCAAACGCCTGTTCGACGTGCTGGATAAACAGCTGGCGCGGGGTCGCTACGTGGCGGGTGAGGAGTACACCATCGCGGATATCGCCATCTGGCCGTGGTTCGGCTGTGTGGCGCTGGGCAGCGTCTATAACGCCGCCGAGTTCCTCGACGCAGAGAAATACACTAACGTGCAGCGCTGGGCGAAAGACGTGGCGAATCGCCATGCCGTTAAGCGCGGCCGCATCGTTAACCGCACCAGCGGCGAGCTGAACGAGCAGCTCCACGAACGCCACGCGGCGAGCGACTTCGATACCAATACGGAAGATAAGCGTCAGGCGTAATGTTCAGCCGGGCGGGTCCCCGCCCGGCAACTGAGATCCCAGCCCAGGGCATGATTAGCTTAAAGGTTGAGCCGGTATTGCTGGCACTATCTGGACGTTTTTCTCGCGTGAGAAACGACGTCTCAACCGACAGCAGTCACAAAGGATCTGTTATGAAACTTATTAAAACAACGCTGGTTATCAGCGCCCTCATTTTTTCCACCTCGGGAATGGCTATCGACAAAACCGCCGCTGGCGCGGTAGCAGGCGCGGCCATTGGTGCGGCCACGGGCAAAGATCTGAAATCGACCGTTGGCGGCGCCGTCGTGGGCGCAGGCACAGGTGCCATGTTCAAAAACGGCGGCAAAGGTAAAGCCGCGCGTAAGGGCGGCGCGGTAGGTGCTGCCGTAGGCGCAGGTGCCGCGGCGGTTACCGGCAAGAGCGTGCTGAAAGGTGCAGCCGTTGGTGCGGGCACGGGCGCGCTGATTGGTGAAGCGACGCACTGATAAATACAGCCGGGCAGCGCTCTGCAAGCCCGGCCTCGTTGTTATGCAGTCATCCCTCCGCACAAGGTCTCAAATTTTTGCGATCTGCTTTCAGAAATCACATCTTCCCCACTGCCACAACCCTGTGAACAGTTGCCTGTCGTAGCCTGAAGATTACAATGCATTTGCTTATCGTAAACTACAGGCTACAATAATGGCTAAGGTCAAACACTACATCACAGCAGACGGGTACGACCCTTTTGATGCATATCTGAGAAGTGTGAAAGATCCCATAGCTAAAGCCATGATTGCTACACGTGTCGCCAGAATGTCTACGGGTAACTATGGTGATTGCAAGCCATGCAGAGAGAGCGTTTCAGAACTCAGGATTGACCAGGGGCCGGGTTACCGCGTCTATTTCAGCGAAGTCTTCGATCCGGCAGATGGCGCAGTGAGTCTGGTGCTATTGACTGGAACGAAAAAAAAGCAAAATGCAGATATTGTCAGGGCCGTTGAGTATCTCAACGACTACAAGCGCAGGATATAAGAGGAAATCGGAATGGCTAAATCAGTACTTCATGATGACGCAATGGTACAGCTCCTGAAAGATTCTCCGGATTTCGCGCCCGTATATCTTCATCAGGCTTTTATTGAAATTGACGAGCCTGGAGGCTATGAGGCGTTCATGCTGGCTTTACGACATGTGATTGAAGCCTCTGGCGGGATGACCGTCATTGCTAAACGTGCAGGCATTTCTCGCGAATCACTTTATAAATCACTCTCACCAAACGGTAACCCCTCATTTAAGCGTATCGCAGAAGTGGCATCCGCAACGGGATACCCGATTTCCCGAATTGCAGCTGCAGGGTTAAATGCACCAGCGTGGGACGCACGTCAAAATACGCCCTAAGTTCTGGCCGGGCGAAGCATCAATGACGATCGTCATACTGAAACGCTACTGGAAAAGGCGGTAAGAGATATGCCTGCATGCCGCCTTACCTGTTGCATTAATACTTAATGTCCCGCGCTTTTTGTCTTCCGGACTGTTTCATCTGACGCTTGTCCTGACGGCAGTCGTGATTACTCTGGTTATTGTTCGCCACGCAGGTCTGCTTCACCTGCCGCGACGCGTCGCGGGTTTCCTGCCTGACATCACGCGCCACGCGCCGCTCCTGCGCCTGCTGGGTCGCACTGGCAGAAACCGAGAATAGCATCAGAAAAATGAAAGAAAGGACAGGAATGACAGATAACGATCTGTTCACAGCAACACCTCGAAGAAGAGAGCCCAGAACGTCAGGGGGGTTAGCAAAAGAATAGCAGTTTCAGAAGGAGCTGAATGGGGAAGGCGTTAATAATATAAGGCCGCACAAGGCGGCCTTATAGGTTGCGTTATACCGTCAGGCGGAACTTCTGCACCGAGCGCTGAAGCTCTTCGGTCTGGCGCTCCAGCGCCGCCGCTGCCGCAGAAACCTCTTCAACCAGCGAGGCGTTTTGCTGGGTAACGCCATCCATCTGGGTAATGGCAATCCCGACCTGCGAAATACCCTTGCTTTGCTCCTCAGAGGCGGAAGCGATTTGCTTCATGATGGTCGTCACTTCCGTCACGTCGCGCAAAATCGCATCCATGGTGGTGCCGGTGTCGCTCACCAGCTGCGCCCCCTGCTCTACGCGGGAAACGGAATCGGTAATCAGCCCCTCAATCTCTTTAGCCGCGTTGGCGCTGCGGCTTGCCAGGTTACGAACTTCACCTGCCACCACGGCAAAACCACGCCCCTGTTCACCCGCGCGCGCCGCTTCAACCGCCGCATTGAGTGCCAGAATATTGGTCTGGAAGGCAATGCTGTTGATCACGTTGGTGATTTCAGCAATTTTCTTCGAGCTTTCCGAAATACCGCTCATGGTGGTCACCACCTCTTCCACCAGCGAGCCGCCGCGGCTGGCGGTAGTTGAGGCGACATCGGCCAGCTGGCTGGCCTGACGCGCGCTTTCCGCGTTCAGTTTCACCGTGGCGGTCAGCTGTTCCATGCTGGCTGCCGTCTCTTCCAGCGCAGCCGCCTGCTCTTCGGTACGGGAAGAGAGATCGTTGTTACCGCTGGAGATTTCTGTCGCGCCGCGCCAGATATTTTCACTGCCGGAGCGAATCGTGCTGACCGCTTCGCGCAGGCTGTCCTGCATCGCGCTCAGCAGCGGCACCAGCTGCCCCACGCAGTTGCGGCCGAACGGCTCAATGGGCTGGCTGAGATCGCCCTGGGCAATCTGGCGGAACTGCTGGCGAATGCGAGCCAGCGGTTTGACCAGCATCGCCACCAGGTAACGGTCGGTGAAGAGCAGGATCAGCAGGCCGATAATCGTGGCGACGATAATCACCGTGCGGGTCATGCTTGTCAGGCCGTCCACCACCACGCGGGTGCTGTCGAGCGACTTCGCGGCGGCATTGTTGAACGCCTCAGCGGCCGCACCGAACGCGCGGCTCAGCGGTGGCGTGACGTTGTTGGCCTGCTGGCGATACCCCTCCAGAGCCCCCTGCTTCGCCTGCTGCATTTGCGGCGTAACGCCCTGTTCGAGCAGCGCCTGCCAGGAGCCGATCACCCGGGAAGAGACCTGCTCGTCCATCGGGCCTGGGGAGATCGCTTTCATCTCGGCCAGTTTCTTGCCCATGTTATCCAGCGCCTGTTGGGCAGAGGACAGATCCGGCGTGCCGCCTGCGGCTTTGACTTCCATCGCACGGCTCAAACGGGTCACAAAGCGGAAATATTGATCGTTACCCTGGCTGAGTACCGTCATCTGTTTAACCAGCTGGCGATCGACTTCATTGCCATCCGATACGCGAGAAAGGGACCAGGTGCTGTACAACCCAACGCCCGCCCACATTAAACAAAAGATCCCGAGAATCGTCAGCATGACGAAACGGATCGTGAAATTACGGAGCATATTCATAAGTCTTCCTTGCCGTGAGGGTGAGTTCGCCCAGAGGCGAGTACTACTCTCGTTATCGGCAGGAAAGAGGGAAATTATAACGTTTTGTGATCATTTTTAATTAGCGTGGCTTCACTGGTCACACAGCTGCCGTTAATCATTAGGCCCGCGCTTAGTGATGCAATTTGTGATGTGATAAGTGCAGAGTGGGAAAGCGCTTTGAATCTGTGGCAGGCGTCGTCGGATAAATAGTGCGGTCTGATGCCCTCACCCCAGCCCTCTCCCACAGGGAGAGGGAGAAAGGCCGCACCGAGCGGTCCCCTCGCCCCTTTGGGGAGAGGG
Source organism: Enterobacter sp. UPMP2060 (assembly GCF_053709655.1). Taxonomy (NCBI): domain Bacteria; kingdom Pseudomonadati; phylum Pseudomonadota; class Gammaproteobacteria; order Enterobacterales; family Enterobacteriaceae; genus Enterobacter; species Enterobacter sp. UPMP2060. Next base: position 71,817 of record NZ_JBSKJQ010000009.1, on the reverse strand, counting down.
TTAGGGTGAGGGGTAAGGTGTACTTTATTTCTTACTGATCTTATCCAGATACCCCATCACAAACGCAGACAGCACAAACGTCAGGTGGATGATGACGTACCACATCAGTTTGTTATCCGGCACGTTCTTCGCGTCCATAAACACGCGCAACAGGTGGATAGAGGAGATCGCCACAATCGACGCGGCCACTTTATTCTTCAGCGACGAAGCATCCATTTTGCCCAGCCAGCTGAGCTTCTCTTTACGCTCGTCGATATCGAGCTGGGAGACAAAATTCTCGTAGCCGGAGAACATCACCATCACCAGCAGCCCGCCCACCAGGGTCATGTCCACCAGCGACAGCAGAACCAGAATCAAATCCGCTTCGGCAATAGAAAAAATGTTCGGCAGAACATGCCAGATTTCCTGAAAGAACTTAATCGTCAGTGCGATAAGTGCCAGCGAGAGGCCAAAATAGACGGGAGCCAGTATCCAGCGGGAGGCGTACATGGCATTTTCAAAAAAGCGTTCCATAAAGTCCTGTTTGCAAAAGAAACCAGCGCCCAGTATATCTCAACGGCGCTGGCTGTTTGCAATAACTCAACGGTACGTCACTCAGACGTTGTCTGGGTTAACTTCGGGACGTGCGTACTCCGGCCAGACAAGCGCCACCAGTTCAGGATAGGCTTCCAGACTGAACTCGCGAAAACACTGACGCAAATTTAATACGTCCAGATCGGAATAAGAGACCTTCTCGCCGTTAAGACAGCGCTTTTTAATATTGTCATAATATTTATAGACTGCTGAATTCAGATCGCTACAGCGACGCTGCGCCTCAAACAGTCCAGGCGTGTCATTAATTTCCGACATTTTCATACGCTTAATTGTCGCGTGTAAAAAGTCGATATATTCGTGGTTCACCCGCCAGTACCAGACAGGCGTAACGGAGTTCATCAATACAGAGAAATGGTCTTCCCCTTCCTCTTTTGTCATCAGTTCAGGTTGCGGGGGTTCACTGGTGTCTTTCGACACTTTCGTTTTATTGAACTCCTGCATCAATAAAAGCACACCAGCGGTCAGTAATAGTAATGTGATGACCGTAAAAAAGATGCTGTTCATGGGTAGGCTCCATTTTTTTTGATTTTAAATTTGCCTCATGATATTGTCAACGAATCTCACGCCTTTACCAACCCCACCCTGTTGAAAATAAAGGAAATTAAAAATGCTGCCCGACTATCTCGTCCCGGCTAAGTACCACATTACGCCTGTGGAACAGCAACCGACGGAAGCAGAAAAAGAGGCCAGTTTCACTCAGGGGAAAAGAAAGCTCTCTGATTTCGAGCCCGATATATTAATTGGTGTTTCCCGAACTGGCAAATCCCGAAATATGTTGCTGGAAGAGCACGATCGCCATATAAAAGACCGCTTATTTCGCGCCATAAAAATTGAAGCCTTTGTCCACCTGCTGAATGACCTGCAGGCCGAGGGTGAAATAGATGCCCAGAAACTAAGTCAAATAATGGCCGAGAAAACCGAAGAAATTAATGAAGCGGGCAATGAAATTTGGCTTAATTTAATTACGCGCGAAAAAACAACCCAATCTTTTATAGCCTGGGGGAAGATTAACGTGAAAGAAGTTAAAAACAACGACGTTTATTTGACTTTAGATGATAAAAAAAGTGATGAATTTATCTTAAAGCAAAATCTCGACGCGCTAAGAAACACAAAAAATGACGAGATGACGCGTATTACGCAAGACCTGGTATCGATCCCGGCGACGCTGGTTCGTCTGAAATGGCAGAATCGCCGTGAAATTTATCCGCTACAGGTCAAAGAAGAGATTTACGGTGCCGTGATGAACGCCATTATAGAGCAGCGTCCCGAGCTGAAAGAGAAGCTTCTGGGACGTCTTGAGGCCAATTATCAGTATCTGCTTGCCAGAGAAATCGCCACCCTGCGTCTGACGCGCAAGCTGTCCGACGGTGAGTACCGTACCTCAAACGTCACCTGCGTGGCGCTTGATGAGGACGCGCTGGCAACCCCTTCTACCGCACCGACGGATAATAAAAACGCTTAAGCCGACAGGCATAAAAAAAGCCGGCTTTCGCCAGCTTCTTTATCACTTCGAGGCCGCTTTCTCTTCGCCGACCAGTCCAATCTTCAGGTAACCCGCCTGATGCAGCGTGTCCATTACCTTCATCATGGTTTCATAATCAACGGTTTTATCCGCGCGGAAGAAGACCGTGGTGTCTTTCTTACCGCCCGTAAGCTGCTCCAGCGCCGGGATGACCGAGTCGGCCGTCACCGGGTCGTTCCCGAGGAACATGGATTTATCCGCCTTTACCGACAGGTAGATAGGCTTCTCCGGGCGCGGCTGGGGCTGGCTGGAAGAGGCGGGCAGATTCACCTTCACATCCACCGTCGCCAGCGGCGCGGCCACCATGAAGATAATCAGCAGAACCAGCATGACGTCGATAAACGGCGTCACGTTGATTTCATGCATTTCGCCGTTATCGTCCAGATTTTCGTTTAGACGCATCGCCATACTCTTAACCTGCGCGCAGTTTAGACGCCGCGTGCACCGGCTTAACCGAGCTGGCGTTCAGGTCGAGATCGCGACTTTGCAGCAGCAGAACCTGCGCGGCAACGTCACCCAGCGTGGCTTTGTAGCTGCCAATCATGCGCGCGAAGATGTTGTAGATGACCACCGCCGGAATAGCGGCAACCAGACCGATTGCCGTCGCCAGCAGCGCTTCTGCGATACCCGGCGCAACGACCGCCAGGTTGGTGGTTTGGGTCTGCGCGATACCGATAAAGCTGTTCATGATGCCCCAGACCGTTCCGAAAAGACCGATGAACGGTGAGATCGCGCCGATGGTCGCCAGATAACCATTGCCGCGTCCCATGTGTCGGCCAACGGCCGCAACGCGACGCTCCAGGCGGAAACCGGTACGTTCTTTGATCCCTTCGTTATCTTCACTGCCAGCGGAGAGTTCCAGCTCGTTCTGCGCTTCGTTCACTAACAGGGTGGTCAGGCTTTTCGCGTGGAAGGATGAGGTCATATCTGCAGCCTGATCCAGAGAGCGGGCTTCAGCCAGCTGTAGCTGTTCCCGCTTAAGGCGACGCTTCTGCGAAAGCAGCTCGGCGCTCTTGCTGAAGAAAATAGCCCAGGTGACAACGGACGCCAGAATCAGGCCGATCATCACAATCTTAACCACGATGTCAGCATGCTGATACATGCCCCAAACGGAGAGATCCGTCTGCATCAAATTATTACCCACTCTGTATCTCCAGGACGCAAATCACAAAATCTGAGCGTAATAATATCAAAACGTCGTCGAATTGATAGTAGTTCTCATTAGTATTTGCATGGTGCCGTAATTTTCGTTCACTTTCCTTGCGCTTACGCAGTAAAAATTTCTTATGCAAATTTTTGCTAATATTTTCTGCTTATTCGATAAGCCTCGGGGTGCAGTTTTTTCCAATCGTGGTAGTCTGGACGTCCAGACGTATAAAAACAGGGTTAGCGAACATGACAAAGAAGCATCTTGATACCACGCTGGTACAGGCAGGACGCAGCAAAAAATATACGCAGGGATCGGTCAACAGCGTGATTCAACGAGCCTCCTCGCTGGTGTTTGATACCGTTGAGGAGAAAAAAATTGCCACGCGCAATCGCGCCAAAGGCGGGCTGTTTTATGGCCGTCGCGGCACGCTAACCCATTTCTCTCTTCAGGAGGCGATGTGCGAGCTGGAAGGCGGCGCGGGCTGCGCGCTGTTCCCGTGCGGGGCGGCGGCGGTCGCCAACACCATTCTGGCGTTTGTGGAACAGGGCGACCATATCCTGATGACCAACACCGCCTACGAGCCCAGCCAGGATTTCTGCACCAAAATCCTCAGCAAGCTCGGCGTAACGACCGGCTGGTTCGACCCGCTGGTTGGTGAAGGCATTGCCGAACTTATTCAGCCAAACACGCGCATTGTGTTCCTGGAATCTCCGGGATCGCTCACCATGGAAGTTCACGACGTGCCGGCTATCGTGAAGGCCGTGCGCAGCAAAGCCCCAGAGGCGATCGTTATGATCGATAACACCTGGGCGGCGGGCGTGCTGTTTAAAGCCCTGGAATTCGACATTGATATCTCGATTCAGGCGGCGACGAAATACCTGATAGGCCACTCTGACGGCATGATTGGCACCGCGGTTTCCAACGCGCGCTGCTGGGATCAGCTGCGTGAAAATGCTTACCTGATGGGCCAGATGGTGGATGCAGACACGGCCTACATGACCAGCCGCGGACTCCGCACGCTGGGCGTTCGTCTGCGTCAGCACCATGAAAGCAGCCTGAAGGTGGCCGAATGGCTGGCGCAGCATCCGCAGGTTGAGCGCGTGAATCATCCCGCGTTACCGGGCACTAAAGGCCACGAATTCTGGCAGCGTGACTTTACGGGCAGCAGCGGTCTGTTCTCGTTCGTACTGAAAAAACGGCTGAATAACGACGAGCTGGCGAGCTATCTGGATAATTTTACCCTCTTCAGCATGGCCTACTCCTGGGGCGGTTTTGAATCCCTGATCCTGCCTAACCAGCCGGAACAGGTTGCGGCTCTGCGTCCCGGCGGTGAAGTGGACTTCAGCGGTACCCTGATTCGACTGCATATCGGTTTAGAAAACGTTGACGATCTGATTGCCGATTTAGCAGCAGGGTTCGAGCGTATCGTGTAGAGTGCTGGCTGAAAATGTACTCCCTGGACGCTTTTGTGAACACCGCAAGCAGAAAAGTCTGCTTGAGTTGCGCCCGGGATCAAACCCGACGGGCGAATAAGGGAGTACAATAGCGCTATATCTGCTGTTCCACAGGAAAGTCCATGGCTGTTATTCAAGATATTATCGCGGCGCTCTGGCAACACGACTTTGCCGCGCTGGCGGATCCTCACGTCGTCGGTATCGTTTACCTCGTGATGTTCGCAACTCTGTTTCTGGAAAATGGATTACTGCCAGCCTCTTTTTTACCCGGTGACAGCCTGCTTTTACTTGCCGGGGCGTTAATCGGGAAAGGCGTCATGGACTTCACGCCAACGATGGTTATTCTCACCTCCGCAGCCAGCCTGGGCTGCTGGCTGAGCTATCTGCAGGGCCGCTGGCTCGGGAATACCCGCGTCGTGAAAGGCTGGCTGGCGCAGTTACCGCATAAATATCATCAGCGTGCGACCTGCATGTTCGACAGGCACGGCCTGCTGGCACTGTTGGCGGGGCGTTTCCTCGCGTTTGTTCGCACGCTTCTGCCAACGATGGCGGGCATTTCCGGTCTGTCAAACCGCCGCTTTCAGTTCTTCAACTGGCTCAGCGCCCTGCTGTGGGTGGGTGTGGTCACCACGCTCGGCTACGCGCTGAATATGATCCCCTTTGTGAAACACCATGAAGATCAGGTGATGACCTTCCTGATGGTGCTGCCGATGTTCCTGCTGGTGGCAGGACTGGTGGGAACCATCGCGGTAGTGATTAAGAAGAAGTACTGCAGCGCCTGATCCCCTCACCCTGACCCTCTCCCCATAGGGGAGAGGGGAAAAGCTTAAGCTCCCTGCATGGTTCGGATGCGTGATGCATCCTCTCCCGGCGTGACGCCGAAATAGCGCTTAAACTCCCGACTGAACTGCGACGCACTTTCGTAACCCACCCGCATCGCCGCCGCGCTGGCCTTCATGCCGTCGTGGATCATCAGCATCCGCGCCTTATGCAGCCGGTAGGTTTTAAGGTACTGCAGCGGCGAGGTGCTGGTTACCGACTTGAAGTTATGGTGAAACGCCGAGACGCTCATGTTCGCTTCCGCCGCCAGCTGGTCGACGCTGAGGTTTTCCGTGTACTGGCTTTCGATACGCTTGAGCACGCGGCTTATCAGGCTGAAGTGGGTCTGTCGGCTCACCAGAGCCAGTAACGCCCCGCCGCCCGGACCCAGCAGCACATGGTAGAGAATTTCGCGGACGATCTGTTTGCCCAGAATACGCGCGTCCAGCGGCCTTTCCATCACGTCCAGCAGACGCTCAATGGCGCAGAGGATATCTTCCGACAGCGTCGCCGAGTTAATCCCGCTCGACGCCATAGACGGCTGGAAGAATTCGTCTTCGCCAATATCCATCAGCAGCTCCTGCAGCTGAAGAATATCGACGTTGACGCGAATACCGGCCAGCGGAACGGCCTCTGTCGCGAAGGTTTCACATTCGAAGGGTAAAGGTACCGTCAGGAGCAGATATTCATTGGTGTCGTAGCGGAACACGCGCTCGTTGATATAGCCAATTTTATGGCCCGAGAAGAGAAAAACGATGCCCGGCTGGTACATGACCGGCGTGCGCGTCCCGGGCTGCGTGCCATAAAGCAGGCGAATGTCAGGAAGCAGGCCACTGACGCCATTTTCGTTATCTATCAGTCTCTTAATCTGCGCAGTGAGCTGATGGCAGATCGCTTCACGGTTCATATTACGTTACTCCGGGTACGGTTTCCGACGTTGACAGTGTGCGTCGTTTTCCGCGCTTTCTCCAGCGCTCTGTAGAAATGGGCAAGACATCGGCAGGAATGTGCATTGAGAGGATAGCCCCGGACAGACACAATGTGCAGCATCAGGTCGCCCTCTGCGCCACCACGGTTTTTCACCCACTAAAGGGAACGAGCAATGAACAACTTTAATCTTCACACCCCAACCCGCATTCTGTTTGGTAAAGACGCTATCGCCGATCTGCGCGCGCAGATCCCCGCTGACGCCCGCGTACTGATCACCTACGGTGGCGGCAGCGTGAAAAAAACCGGCGTGCTGGATCAGGTTTACAGCGCCCTGGACGGTCTGGACGTGCGTGAGTTCGGCGGCATCGAGCCAAATCCGTCTTACGAAACGCTAATGAACGCGGTGAAAATTGCCCGCGAAGAAAATATCACCTTCCTGCTGGCCGTCGGCGGCGGCTCCGTGCTGGACGGCACCAAGTTCATCGCGGCGGCAGCGCACTACGCTGACGGCATCGATCCGTGGCACATTCTGGAAACCCGCGGCAGCGACATTAAAAGCGCCATCCCGATGGGCTCCGTGCTGACCCTGCCGGCCACCGGCTCTGAATCCAACAAGGGCGCGGTGATCTCCCGTAAAACGACCGGCGACAAACAGGCCTTTATGAACGAACACGTTCAGCCTGTGTTCGCGATCCTGGATCCGGTTTACACCTACACCCTGCCTGCGCGTCAGGTGGCGAACGGCGTGGTCGATGCCTTTGTTCATACCGTTGAGCAGTACGTCACGTATCCGGTAGATGCCAAAATTCAGGATCGATTCGCGGAAGGCATTCTGCTGACGCTCGTCGAAGAAGGTCCGAAAGCGCTGAAAGAGCCGGAAAACTACGACGTTCGTGCCAACGTCATGTGGGCGGCAACGCAGGCGCTGAACGGCCTGATCGGGGCTGGCGTGCCGCAGGACTGGGCAACCCATATGCTGGGCCACGAGCTGACGGCGATGCACGGTCTGGACCACGCTCAGACGCTGGCCGTTGTGCTGCCTGCGCTGTGGAACGAAAAACGGGATACCAAGCGTGCCAAACTGCTGCAGTACGCCGAGCGCGTGTGGAACATCACCGAGGGTTCTGACGATGCGCGTATTGATGCCGCCATCGAAGCGACCCGAAGCTTCTTTGAAGGTCTGGGCGTGCCAACGCGTCTGTCCGGCTACGGCCTGGACGGCAGCTCCATCCCTGCCCTGCTGGCGAAACTCGAAGAGCACGGCATGACCCACCTGGGCGAGCACGGCGATATTACGCTCGACGTGAGCCGTCGCATCTACGAAGCGGCACGCTAAGCGTTTTTGCCCTCCCGACTTTCGTTTTTTGACATTTCGTCCAGACTTAATGCACAACCCATCGCCGGAGGAACCCTCCGGCGATGCGCACCTGAAGGAGGAAAAATGGCAAACCAAACCGTAATCAAGCTGCAGGACGGCAACGTGATGCCCCAGTTGGGGCTAGGTGTATGGAAAGCCGGTAACGACGAGGTCGTCTCCGCCATTCATAAAGCCCTGGAAGTCGGCTATCGGTCCATTGATACCGCCGCCGCATATAAAAACGAGGACGGCGTGGGTAAGGCACTGGCCAGCGCTGGCGTCCCCCGCGATGAGTTATTCATCACCACGAAACTGTGGAACGACGATCAAAAACGTCCCCGCGAAGCGCTGGAGGAGAGCCTGGAGAAACTCCAGCTCGATTTCGTCGATCTCTGGCTGATGCACTGGCCGGTTCCGGCTATCGATCACTACGTTGATGCCTGGAAAGGGATGATTGAACTGCAGAAAGAGGGGCTGGTGAAAAGCATCGGCGTCTGTAATTTCCAGGTTCATCACCTGCAGCGGCTGATTGACGAAACGGGCGTTGCGCCAGTGATTAACCAGATCGAGCTGCACCCGCTGATGCAGCAGCGCCAGCTACACGCCTGGAACGCTACGCATAAAATCCAGACCGAGTCCTGGAGCCCGCTGGCGCAGGGCGGCGAAGGGGTGTTTGATCAAAAGATTATCCGTGAGCTGGCGGATAAATACGGTAAAACCCCGGCGCAAATCGTCATTCGCTGGCATCTGGACAACGGCCTGGTGGTCATCCCGAAATCGGTCACGCCATCGCGCATCGCCGAGAACTTCGACGTCTGGGATTTCCGTCTGGACAAAGACGAGCTGGGTGAGATTGCGAAGCTGGATAAGGGTAAACGTTTAGGCCCGGACCCGGACCAGTTTGGCGGGTAATCGCGTAAAAAAGCCGGGTGGCGGCTTCGCCTTACCCGGCCTACGTGTCGAAATAAAAACCCCGGCTCGCCGGGGTTTTTATTTACGCTTTGCGCTTCACGGGCTTCTTCACACTCGAATTACCATTCGAACGCTGATGCACAATCGGCGTGTGCTTGGTCAGCGCCGGGCGCGTATTGCGGTTCTGGCGACGCGCTTCGCGCATCTCATCCAGCGTCGGGGCCGGTACCAGGCAGTCGCGGCGCGAGCCGATCAGGTGTTTTTTACCCATCTCTTCCAGAGCCTGACGGATCAGCGGCCAGTTTTTCGGATCGTGGTAGCGCAGCAGCGCTTTATGCAGACGGCGCTGTTTATCCCCTTTCGGCACCACCACCTCTTCACTCTTGTAGCCAATCTTACTCAGCGGGTTCTTGCCGGTGTAATACATGGTCGTCGAGTTGGCGAGCGGTGACGGATAGAAGTTCTGCACCTGATCCAGGCGGAAGCGACGCTGCTTCAGCCACAGCGCCAGGTTCACCATGTCCTCATCGCGCGTGCCCGGGTGGGCGGAGATGAAGTATGGGATCAGATACTGCTCTTTACCCGCCTGCTTTGAATAGGTATCGAACAGCTCTTTAAAGCGATCGTAGCTGCCCATGCCCGGCTTCATCATTTTCGACAGCGGGCCTTCCTCGGTGTGCTCCGGCGCAATCTTCAGATAGCCGCCGACGTGGTGCGTTGCCAGCTCTTTGATGTAGCGCGGATCTTCCACGGCGATGTCGTAACGTACCCCGGACGCGATCAGGATCTTCTTGATGCCCTTCAGGTCGCGCGCGCGGCGGTAGAGGTTGATCGTCGGCTCATGGTTGGTGTCCATATGCTCGCAAATGCTCGGATAGACGCAGGAGAGGCGACGGCAGGTTTGCTCCGCGCGCGGCGACTTGCAGCGCAGCATGTACATGTTCGCGGTTGGGCCGCCAAGGTCGGAAATCACGCCGGTAAAGCCCGGCACCGAGTCGCGAATCGCTTCGATCTCATTGATGATCGAATCTTCAGAGCGGCTCTGGATAATACGCCCTTCGTGTTCGGTAATGGAGCAGAACGAACAGCCGCCGAAGCAGCCGCGCATGATGTTGATCGAGAAGCGGATCATCTCATACGCCGGGATACGGGCGTTACCGTACGCCGGGTGCGGCACGCGCTTGTACGGCAGCGCAAAGACGCTGTCCATCTCTTCGGTGGAGAGCGGGATCGCCGGCGGGTTGATCCAGATAAAGCGCTCGCCGTGCTTCTGCATCAGCGCGCGGGCGCAGCCCGGGTTGGTTTCATGGTGCAGAATACGGGACGCGTGCGCGTAGAGCACCTTGTCGGCTTTCACCTTCTCGTAGGACGGCAGCAGCACGTAGGTCTTTTCCCACGGTTTCGGGCGCGGCGGCTGCACAACGATAGCCTTCGCTTCCGCTTTTTTCGGCTCAACCGGCTTGTTATCGGCACACGGCAGGTCTTCGCCATACGGGTGCGGGATCGGGTCGATTTTGCCCGGCATATCAATGATGCGGGAATCCACCCCGCTCCAGCCCGGCAGCGCCTCTTTCACCATAATGGCGGTATTGCGCACGTCGCGGATGCTGCTCACCGGCTCACCCTGCGACAGACGGTGCGCCACTTCCACCAGCGGACGCTCGCCGTTACCGTAAATCAGCATGTCGGCTTTGGAATCCACCAGCACCGAGCGGCGAACGGTATCTGACCAGTAGTCGTAGTGCGCGGTGCGGCGCAGGCTCGCCTCGATGCCGCCCAGGATCACCGGGACGTCTTTCCAGGCTTCTTTACAGCGCTGGGTATAGACCAGGGTCGCGCGGTCGGGGCGTTTACCCGCCACGTTATCCGGCGTGTAGGCGTCGTCATGGCGCAGCTTGCGGTCGGCGGTATAGCGGTTGATCATCGAGTCCATGTTGCCTGCGGTGACGCCGAAGAACAGGTTCGGTTTACCCAGACGCATAAAGTCGTCTTTGCTGTTCCAGTCAGGCTGGGAGATGATCCCCACGCGGAAGCCCTGCGCCTCAAGCATACGGCCACAGATGGCCATACCGAAGCTCGGATGGTCAACGTAGGCATCGCCCGTGACCAGAATGATGTCGCAGCTGTCCCAGCCCAGTTGGTCCATCTCTTCCCGGGACATCGGCAGGAATGGCGCCGGTCCAAAGCAGGCCGCCCAGTACTGGGGCCAGGAGAAGAGGTCACGATCCGGCTGGATCAGGGAAATTGCGCTCATAATGCTTCCGAAGAAAAAATAGACAAAAGGAGCGGGATTATACGCTGTTCATCCGCCAGATTTGAAGAAAAGGATGCAGGAAGCAGGCAGATATTCGTGGAAGTCGTTAAAATACCGCGCCCTGATAATTTTGAATCATAATATTCACTATATTTTCCGGTGAGTTGCCCCGGAACGTGTTATTGCGCGGAGCTCTGTCGTGAAGCCCAACGATTCGTTACATGTATCCCAGCTGCGGGTTGTCCTTCACCTCTGCGGTTTTCTGGTTCTGCTGTACAGCCTTTCCATGCTGCCGCCGATGGTGATCGCCCTGCTGAATAAAGAGCGGACCTACTTTGCCTTCCTGACCACCTTTTTAACCTTTTTTACTCTCGGAGGGCTAACCTGGCGGGCAACCCGTCACGCCGGCATACAGCTTCGCACCCGCGACGGGTTTGTGATTATCGTGCTGTTCTGGCTGCTGTTTTCATTCATTAGCGCCATGCCGCTCTGGATGGATGACGGGCTACAGCTCTCCTTTGCCGACGCGCTCTTTGAAGGGGTTTCCGGGATCACCACCACCGGGGCAACGGTCATCGGGGACGTCAGCGCCCTGCCTAAGTCGTACCTTTATTACCGCGCTCAGCTGAATTTTATCGGCGGGTTAGGCGTCATCGTGCTGGCCGTCGCGGTCCTGCCGCTGCTGGGCATCGGCGGCATGAAGCTCTATCAGTCAGAGATGCCGGGGCCGTTCAAGGAGGAGCGTCTGACTCCCCGCCTTGCCGATACCGCGCGGACGCTGTGGGTGACCTACTTCGCGCTGGGCGTGGCCTGCACCCTGGCCTACTGGCTGGCGGGAATGTCATTTTTTGACGCCCTCTGTCACGGGCTGTCGACCGTGTCGTTGGGCGGGTTCTCCACCCGCAGCGAGAGCATTGGGTTTTATGACAGCCACGCGATTGAGCTGGTCGCCGGGGCGTTTTCATTGCTCTCCGCGTTCAACTTCACCCTCTGGTACGTCGCCATTGTCAGACGCACCCTGAAACCGATTCGCCGCAGCCCGGAGGTTAAATTCTTTCTGACCGCCGCCGCGGTGATTATTGTCATCACCGCCTGGCAGGTCTGGCATGCCGGGATGTACAACGCCACGGATAGCCTGGTGCACGCCTTCTTCCTTGCCAGTTCGATGATGACCGATAACGGCCTTTCGACAGCCGACTATGCCCAATGGCCCGCACACACCATCTTCCTGCTGTTGAGCGCCAGCTTTTTTGGCGGCTGCGTAGGCTCGACCTGCGGCGGGATCAAAGCCCTGCGTTTTCTCATTATGTTCAAGCAGAGTATTCAGGAGATGAACCAGCTGGCGCATCCGAGAGCGCTGCTGAGCATTAAGGTGGGCAAAAGCGTGGTGAATGAACGCGTCCTGCGCTCGGTATGGAGCTTCTTTTTTCTCTACGTGATGATCACGGGCTTTTTTGTCTGGTCGCTCAACCTGATGGGCTACGACCTGTTTACCGCATTCGCAACGGTTGCCGCCTGCATCAACAACATGGGGCTGGGGTTTGGCGAGACGGCGTCGACGTTCGGCACGTTAACCGAGGGGGCAAAACTGCTGATGTGCGCGGCGATGATCCTAGGGCGTCTGGAAATTTACCCGGTGCTGATTCTGTTCTCGCGCTTTTTCTGGCGGGCATAAACCATTCCCGGCGAACCGGGAATGTTGGGGTTAAGGTGCGGGATTGATCAGCATCTGCCCCACGGAGCCCCTGTCCATCATCTCCAGCGTCTGGCTGTGGAACAGGAACGGGAAGTGCGGCCACGAAGGCTGACCGTAATAGACAAGCAGTTCAACCTGGCCGTCCACCCAGACGGTATCTTTCCAGCCGCGATCTTCCGGGAACGGCATCGCACCGTTGACGTTGCGGATCAGGAATGCCACCCCTTCAATATGGAACGACTGCGGCATATCTGAACGGACCGTCCAGCGCTCCCAGGTGCCCTGCTGCGCGGTAATGTCGATGCGGTTGACGTCCCACAGTGCGCCGTTGATGCCCGGATCGTCGCCCAGGCTGATATCACGGCTACGCACCGGCGAGCCGCTCATGATCTCCTGCGGCAGCAGGCGCATTGGCAGGCTATCGGTCACCAGCGGCAGCAGACCGGTCGGGCGCAGGGTCAGCACCAGGGTCGAGACAAGAATGCTCGACGGTTCAAAGAATCCGCGAATGCGGTCCACAATGCTGGCCGCTTCACCGCAGGTGACAGACACTTCATCCCCATTGGTCATATCAATGAGAACCTCGCGACGTTCGCCCGGCGAGAGCGCCAGCTGTTTGACGGAAACCGGCGCCGGTAAAAAGCCCTGGTCGCCGGAGATCACGTGCAGCGGACGGCCATCGCTCATTTGCAGCTGATAGCGGCGCGAGTTAGACGCGTTGAGCAGACGCAGGCGCACCCAGCCGCGCGAAACTTCCACATACGGGCTTTGCGCGCCGTTGACCAGCAGCGTATCGCCGACAAAGCCACCGCTGCCCGGCTCGCTGTATTCCGGCGTACCGAAATTATCCAGACGTTTGTCCTGGATGATAATCGGGAAATCATCCACGCCGTAGTGGTTCGGGATCGGCAGGGATTTGCTCACCTCATCTTCCACCAGCCACATTCCGGCCAGGCCATTATAAACCTGCTGCGCCGTGCGGTTAGGCGTGTTGGCGTGATACCACAGGGTGGCCGCGCTCTGGCGAATCGGCAACACCGGCGCCCAGTCGGCGCTGGGTGACATCATTCGCGCCGCGCCGCCAATTAACGGGCCAGGCACCTGTAGGCCGCTGATGGTCATGGCGACATTTTCAGGGGTACGGTTACTGTAGATGAGCTTTACGTCATCGCCATTCCACACGCGTATGGTCGGCCCAAGGTAACGTCCGTTAATGCCCCAGACCGGCGCGCGCGTCCCCTGGGTAAAGGACCAGTGGCTACGCTGCAGCGTCAGGAAAAGCGGCTGACCGCGACGGGATTCAATTAATGGCGGAATGGGCAGCGGCTGCTGCTGCCCGGCGGCGCTGGCTGTCAGCGGCATCGCACCCGCACAAAGGGCGATCCCGGAAGCCTGAATAAACTGACGCCGACTGAGTGACATATAAGCTCCATCTGAAACGACTAACAACGCGGGAATTCGTTTTCCCTTCAACGCCGGATTAAATCTTACCGGCGGCTTCTCTCTCTGCGACTTCTTTGTCGAGCTGCGCAATATGCTGAGCCATCAGCTCACGGCAGTGCGCTGCCAGCTCGCGCACCTGGTCTTTACCGTATTTGCTGGTATCGACGGGTGGCAGCATTTCGACAATCACCAGCCCGTTATTCAGGCGGTTAAGATTAATCTTATTCGAAGTATTGGAAACGCACACAGGAATAATTGGAACACCTGCCGCAATTGCGGCATGAAACGCCCCGGTTTTAAACGGCAGCAGGCCGCGGCCGCGGCTGCGCGTTCCTTCCGGGAACATCCAGATTGAGATTCTGCGCTTTTTAAAATGATTGACCACTTCCGCAATGGTGCTGTGCGCTTTCGCACGGTTGTTACGGTCGATAAGCAGGTTACCGGTCAGCCAGTACAGCTGGCCAAAAAACGGGATCCACAGCAGGCTTTTTTTCCCCACCGTCACGGTCGGTGGAAGCACGATATTTGCGGCGGTCACCATATCGTAATTGTTCTGATGGTTGGCGATATAGATGGCGTTACCGAAATTCTCCGCCCCTTCAGGCAGACGTTTTTCAACCTTCAGACCAAACAGCGGCGCAAGGCGACCGAACATATGGCCGAAGGTGGCAACATGCTTAGGATTACGCGGACTGAACAGGCAATAGATGCAGCCGAAAATACAGACCAGAATGCAGTAGATAACGGTAAGAATAAGACGAACAATATATAGCATAGCGACCTCTGAAGCCCCAACAGCTGACAATTATACTTCACCTGTGGCCAGGTAAGGACTTTATTACGAGCGCGTATTGTTAATCGCAACGCACGAATTAACAACGATTTTACGGGAAATTTTATTGAAACTCCCCCTCCGGGCAGAGGGGGATATCACGACATTACTCTTCGCTGTCACCCGCGGTGCTGCGTGCAGGAGAGTCAATCTCCACGCGGTCGATGCGCTGCAGGCCGCGCATCAGCGAGCCGCGGCGACCGCGCTCACCCACCACTTTCTGCAGCTCTTCCGGACGAAGCTTGATCTTACGCTTGCCGACGTGAATGGTCAGCGTGCTCTGCGGCGGCAGGAGGAAGAGGTGCGCCAGGCCATCTTCGCCTTTCGCGGCTTCCGCCGACGGGATGTTGATGATCTTGTTGCCCTTGCCTTTCGACAGCTCCGGCAGATCGCTGACCGGGAACATCAGCATACGTCCGGCGGTGGTGATCGCCAGCAGCATGTCGCTTTCGTTCTCGATCACCAGCGGCGCCATCACGTGGGCGTTGTCCGGCAGGCTAATCAGCGCCTTACCGGCACGGTTACGGGAGACCAGGTCGTTAAAGGTACAGATAAAGCCGTAGCCCGCATCGGAGGCCAGCAGCAGCTTCTGGTCATCGGCTTCCATCAGCATATGGTCAACCGTCGCCCCCGGCGGCAGCGTCAGCTTGCCGGTGAGCGGCTCGCCCTGCCCGCGCGCGGAAGGCAGCGTAATCGGGTCGATGGCGTAGCTGCGGCCGGTGGAGTCGATAAACGCCACCGGCTGGTTGCTCTTGCCTTTCACCGCCGCTTTGAAGCTGTCGCCCGCTTTGTAGCTCAGCCCCGGCGCGTCGATATCGTGGCCTTTGGCGCT
The DNA here is from genome assembly GCF_053709655.1 of Enterobacter sp. UPMP2060. Lineage (NCBI taxonomy): Bacteria > Pseudomonadati > Pseudomonadota > Gammaproteobacteria > Enterobacterales > Enterobacteriaceae > Enterobacter > Enterobacter sp. UPMP2060. The sequence goes on along the minus strand of NZ_JBSKJQ010000009.1, from coordinate 56,022 downwards.
ACGCACCCAGCCGCTCTGCGACAGAACAATGGTCACCGGCTCGGACGGCTGCATGTCGTGCTCGTTCATGGCCTTCGCTTCTTCGCGCTCGTGCAGCGGAGAACGACGGTCGTCGCCGAAGGCGTCTGCATCGGCCTGCAGCTCTTTCTTCAGCAGGGTGTTCATCTTGCGCTCGGACGCGAGGATCGCCTGCAGCTGATCGCGCTCTTTTTCCAGCTCGTTCTGCTCGCCGCGGATCTTCATCTCTTCCAGTTTGGCGAGATGGCGCAGCTTCAGTTCGAGGATCGCTTCGGCCTGGGTTTCGCTGATGCCAAAGCGCGACATCAGCGCCGGCTTCGGTTCGTCCTCGGTACGGATGATCTCAATCACTTCGTCGATATTGAGGAACGCCACCAGCAAACCTTCGAGGATATGCAGGCGCTTAAGCACTTTCTCCAGACGATGGTTCAGACGACGGCGGACCGTATCGCGGCGGAACGTCAGCCATTCGGTGAGGATCTCCAGCAGGTTTTTCACCGCCGGGCGTCCGTCGAGGCCAATCATGTTCAGGTTGATGCGGTAGCTTTTTTCCAGATCGGTGGTGGCGAACAGGTGGTTCATCACCTGCTCCATGTCCACGCGGTTGGAGCGCGGCACGATCACCAGACGGGTCGGGTTCTCGTGATCCGATTCGTCGCGCAGGTCGTCCACCATCGGCAGCTTTTTATTGCGCATCTGGGAGGCGATCTGCTCCAGCACTTTGGCACCGGAAACCTGGTGCGGCAGCGCGGTGATCACCACGGCGCCGTCCTCTTTATTCCACACCGCGCGCATGCGCACGGAGCCGCGACCGTTCTGGTAGATTTTGCGGATTTCCGCGCGCGAGGTGATGATCTCGGCTTCGGTCGGGAAATCTGGCCCCTGCACGATATCCAGCAGCTCGTCGAGCGTCGCTTTCGGCTGCTCAATCAGGGTAATAGCGGCTTTCGCCACTTCACGCAGGTTGTGCGGCGGAATGTCCGTCGCCATACCGACCGCGATACCGGTGGTACCGTTCAGCAGGATGTTCGGCAGACGCGCAGGCAGCATCTTCGGCTCCTGCATCGTACCGTCGAAGTTCGGCACCCAGTCAACGGTTCCCTGACCCAGCTCGCCCAGCAGCACTTCGGCATATTTAGAGAGGCGGGATTCGGTATAACGCATCGCCGCGAAGGATTTCGGATCGTCCGGCGCCCCCCAGTTCCCCTGCCCGTCCACCAGCGGATAGCGGTAAGAGAACGGCTGCGCCATCAGCACCATCGCTTCATAACAGGCGCTGTCGCCGTGCGGATGGTATTTACCCAGTACGTCACCGACGGTACGGGCGGATTTCTTGAACTTGGCGGTGGCGTTCAGCCCCAGTTCGGACATCGCATACACGATGCGGCGCTGAACGGGCTTCAGGCCATCCCCGATAAACGGCAACGCCCTGTCCATGATGACGTACATGGAGTAGTTCAGGTAGGCGTTTTCCGTGAATTCATGTAGCGCGAGGCGCTCTGCCATATCGCTCATTACGTGTGATTCCTCAACTCAGAAACCGAAGGGTTTCAGGCAATATTGCCGCAGATACTACCTCATCTGATGAATTGAGTCACAAAGAAAAAGGGCCGCACAGGCGGCCCTTTTCGGGTTATTTGTTCAGCTTAATAACCTGCTTCACGTCGATTTCAAACTCGTTCCAGTCTTTATCGACTTTACCCTGCAGTTCAACTTTATCCTGCGGAGTGACGGTCACGCCGTTCCAGCGCTTGTGGTCAATCTCAACTACGACCGTGCCGGACTCATCGCGGAAGGTGTAGCGGTCATCGGACAGGCGCTCGGTGATGTTCCCGCGCAGCTTCACCCAGGCATCGTCCTTCAGGTCTTTCACTTTTGCCGCGGTGGTGAGGTTGGCGTTGTTATCGACAAAACCGCCCTGCTGAGTTTGCGTCTGGGTCTGTGTGGCCGATGGGCCAGTAAAACCGCCCTGAGCAGCAAAGACCGGCGCGGTGGTCATCATCATGATGGCAGCAATTGCAGCGAATTTTTTCATCTTCATCTCTCCCTTTAATGTCGTTTCGCAGTCCATTTAACAGGGTAATCCTTAACAACTTCTTAAGGGAAAAATTTATTTATTATTGCTGTACAGCAGGCGCTTACAGAGGGTTTACTGACGACATCAAGGAGGGAACATGCGCATTTTACTGGTAGAAGACGACAGGTTAATCGGCGACGGTATCAAGGCGGGGTTGAGCAAAATGGGTTTTAGCGTGGACTGGTTTACCGACGGTAAAACCGGCGAGGCCGCGCTGTCTTCTGCACCCTATGATGCCGTGGTGCTGGATCTGACGCTGCCGGAAATTGACGGTCTGGACATTCTGCGCGCGTGGCGCGAGAGCGGGCGCAGCGAGCCGGTACTGATTCTGACGGCGCGGGATGCGCTTAACCAGCGCGTCGAAGGGCTACGTCTTGGCGCGGATGATTATCTCTGTAAGCCGTTCGCGCTGATCGAAGTGGGTGCCCGCCTCGAAGCGCTGGTCCGCCGCAGCCACGGCCAGGCGAGTAGCGAGCTGCGTCACGGGAAGGTCACGCTCGATCCGAGCCGTCTCATCGCCACGCTGGACGGTGAGCCGCTGACGCTCAAGCCGAAAGAGTTCGCGCTGCTGGAGCTGTTAATGCGTAACGCCGGTCGGGTGCTGCCGCGAAAGCTGATCGAGGAAAAACTCTATACCTGGGACGACGACGTCTCCAGCAACGCCATCGAGGTTCACGTCCATCATTTGCGCCGCAAGCTTGGGAGCGAGTTTATCCGCACCGTGCACGGCATCGGCTATACCCTGGGTGACGCATGAAACTGAGCCTGAAGCTGCGCCTGACGCTTCTCTTTTTACTTCTGTCTCTGACGGCCTGGTTTGCCGCCAGCCTGGTTGCCTGGCAGCAGACGACCCACAAGCTCGACAAGCTGTTCGATACCCAGCAGATGCTGTTTGCTAAACGGCTGCTGACGATGGATCTGGACGAGATCCGCGCCCCCGAACGCATGCGCGAGATCCCGAAAAAAGTGAAGCACGGTCGTCTGGACGACGACGCGCTGGCTTTCGCCATTTACGCCGTCGACGGCAAAATGCTCCTCAACGACGGTGAAAACGGACGCGATATCCCGTACCACTATCGCCGCGACGGGTTCGATAACGGGCAGCTGCAGGGCGACAACGACGAGTGGCGTTTTTTATGGCTGACCTCACCTGACGGAAAATACCGCGTGGTGGTCGGCCAGGAGTGGGAGTACCGCCAGGAGATGGCGCTGGACGTGGTCAGCTCGCAGCTGACCCCCTGGCTGGTAGCGCTGCCCGTGATGTTGCTGCTGCTGATCGTCCTCCTGAGTCGGGAGCTGAAGCCGCTGAAAAAGCTGGCGCAGACCCTGCGCTCCCGCTCGCCGGATGCCACCGATAAACTGCCGACCGAGGGTGTCCCTACGGAAGTACGCCCCCTGCTCGACTCGCTGAATCATCTCTTCGCGCGCACCCAGGAGATGATGACCCGCGAGCGCCGCTTTACGTCCGATGCCGCCCACGAGCTGCGCAGCCCGCTGGCGGCCCTGAAGGTGCAAACTGACGTGGCCCAGCTCTCTCATGACGATCCGCAGGCGCGGGAAAAAGCGCTGATGCAGCTGCATGCGGGCATCGACCGCGCTTCCCGGCTGGTGGATCAGCTCCTCACGCTCTCGCGTCTGGACTCGCTGGATAACCTTGACGATGTCGAACCGACTCCCCTGGCCGACTTGCTGCAGTCGGCCGTGCTGGATATCTGGCATCCGGCGCAGCAGGCGGGCATTGATATTCGCCTGAACATCCATGCACCAGAGGTGACACGCACGGGCCAGCAGTTGCTCCTGAGCCTGCTGGTGCGCAACCTGCTGGATAACGCGATTCGCTACAGTCCGCGCGGCAGCGTGGTGGACGTGACGCTGGACGCGTGTGGCTTTACCGTGCGCGACAACGGCCCAGGCATTTCACCTGACGCGCTGGCGCGCATCGGCGAGCGCTTTTATCGCCCGCCGGGTCAGGATGCCACGGGCAGCGGGCTGGGGTTATCCATTGTAAAACGCATCGCCGCCCTGCACGGGATGCGCGTTTCGCTGGGCAATGCGCCTGAAGGCGGTTTTGAAGCGAAGGTCAGCTGGTAAGGGATTATTGCGTATAACGCAAAAGACTTTGCACATTTTGCTCATTTTACCGCACCGTCCTCGCGCGTAGAATACTGGCCATACTCTCATCATCGAGGACAAATAATGAGCAACATCCTGATTATCAACGGTGCAAAAGAATTTGCGCACTCTAAAGGCCAGCTGAATGACACCCTGACCGAGGTCGCGGACGGTTTCCTGCGCGACGCCGGGCATGATGTTAAGGTCGTGCGTGCGGACAGCAATTATGACGTGAAGGCCGAAGTGCAGAACTTCCTGTGGGCTGACGTGGTGATCTGGCAGATGCCAGGCTGGTGGATGGGCGCGCCGTGGACCGTGAAAAAATACATGGACGACGTGTTCACCGAAGGTCACGGCTCACTGTATGCCAGCGATGGCCGCACCCGCTCTGACGCCTCCAAAAAATACGGCTCGGGCGGCCTGATTCAGGGCAAAAAATATATGCTCTCGCTGACCTGGAACGCCCCGCTGGAAGCCTTCACCGATAAAGAACAGTTCTTCGAAGGCGTGGGCGTCGACGGCGCGTACCTGCCGTTCCACAAGGCTAACCAGTTCCTGGGCATGGATCCGCTGCCGACCTTTATCGTCAACGACGTGATTAAAATGCCTGACGTCCCGAGCTATATCGCAGAATATCGCAAGCATCTCGCGGAAATTTTTGCTTAACTGGTAGCCTGGAATTAAAGGAGTAGTAAACATGCTTACCGTAATCGCAGAAATCCGTACTCGTCCAGGTCAACATCACCGCCAGGCGGTGCTGGATCAGTTCGCGAAAATTATCCCGACCGTACTGAAAGAAGAAGGCTGCCACGGCTACGCGCCGATGGTGGATGCCGCCACTGACGCCAGCTTCCAGGCGACCGCGCCAGACTCGATCATCATGGTTGAGCAGTGGGAAACCGTCGCGCATCTTGAAGCGCACCTGCAGACCGCGCACATGAAAGCGTGGAGCGACGCGGTGAAGGGTGACGTGCTGGAAACCCACATCCGCATTCTGGAGCAAGGGGTTTAAGTTTCCCCTCCCCCGCCCTCTCCCGAAAGGAGAGGGAGAACAGATCCAGGCCCGGTGAGCGTCAGCGCTACCGGGCTTTGTTTTTAGGTGCTTTTCTTCCCCGGCTTTAACCCACGGTGTAGCTCGTTGATGCGCTTCATCGACTTGATGGTGCGCTGCGGCTCGGTGGAGGCGACGGATAAAATGATCATCTCCAGACACAGCAGTACCGTGCCGTGGAGCGGAATTTTGCCTTTTTCGCCGCCGCGCGGAACGTGGATCACCACGCTGGCCTCCTTGCTGAAGCGCGAATCGAGGGCGTTGGTCAGCAATATAGTTGGAATGCCCAGACGTTTTGCTTCACGCAGCGTGGTTTGCCCCTCCCGGTGCGCGGATTTCTGCGCCATCATCACCAGCACGTCGCCGCGCTGAAGCGCAATCAGCTGCTCGGAAAGCCCTATTCCGGTACGGTTAAGCGGCGTGGCGGGTAACCCCATGCGGCTGAACAGCCTGGCGGTGTACTCGGCCAGAATGCCGGAGGCGCCAATGCCAAATATGGCGACCTGCCTCGCCTGCGCCAGCAGAGAGACCGCCTGGGCCATCGCGTAGCGGTTGTGGGGCTCGGATAACACCTCGCAGGTGTGCTGATGCCCCTCCAGCACAAAATCAATGCTCGCGTTGACGTCGCTGGCGAGCGTATTCACCGTGGTGGACATCTTTTCGCTGGAGGTGACCACCGGACCAAACCACTGCTCCAGCGTTTGCTTGAGATCGCGCAGCCCGGCGAAACCCAGCGCCTGAATGGCGCGGACTACCGTGGCATCCGACGTTTTCAACAGCGTCGCGATCTCCATTGCGGTCTGTTCCATCACCGCTTCGCGGTTGTCATGGATATAGCGTGCAACCTGCAGCAGACGCGGCGTCAGCTGATGCGCACGCGCGCGAAAGCGGTCGCCATAGACATCCACGCGCCCTTTCTCTTTGCGGATCACCGTGACGCCTCCGGCAGCGGACGCCCGGCAATCTGCGACTGCACCTGCGCGGCCATCAGCCCTAACGAGGCGTACGAATTCGAGATGGCCTCTTCACGCGAGATCAGCACGTAATGCCCGGTTCTGCAGGCATTCAGGAACTGACACCAGCCCGGCATGACCGCATCCATCGCCGCCAGCTCGTCCTGCGGTTTACCGCCCGTATCCCCGCGCCAGGTGGCGAAGACGAAATCGGCATCCAGCTCCGGCAGGCGCTCGGCGCTGACGTCGATGCGCCCTCCGTCCGGGATGGACTCAATCAGCGGCGGGAAGATGAACCCGGCGTCGCGCAACACGCGGCCCAGCGAGTGGTAGCTGTGCATGGCATTAATCTTTCCCTGATTCGCCTGAATCACGGACACGGTCACCTTGCTGGTATCAATTGTCGCCTTCAGGGCCTTAATCTGCTCCTGATAGCGCCGCTCCAGAACCTTGAGCCGCGCCTGCGTTCCCGTCAGCTGAGCCAGCTTGCGATAGATCTCCGGCGCGCCGCCGTCGAGATGATCGATGCTCACCGTCGGGGCAATTTTTGCCAGCTGTTCCAGCGGGGTGTTGCGGGTCGGCTCGGTAACGATGAGGTCAGGCTTTGCGGCGGCGATGGCTTCAATGTCGATATCGGCCGTGCCGATAAACTTAATGTCGGAATTATCAAAGTCGACGCCGGTCAACATGCCGCTGGAGCGCAGAAAGTGGCTGCCGTCCGGCCGCGTGCGGCCATGGCTTGCCACCGGCGGCACGCCAAGCTCAATCAGCGGAATGGTGATATCCAGATCGTGTAAAGAGACAATCCGTTTCGGATGAACCGGTACCACCACTTTTCGGTTAAGATCGTCAGTAAACGTCTGCGTCGGCTCCGCCGCACCCACCGCGAACCCCACCAGCAACAGCATCGAAAACACTACGCGCATTTTAGTCCCCTAAAATCTGTCCCGACGCTGCCAGAGCAGCAGCAGGAAAAACGGTCCGCCAATCAGTGAAATCACAATTCCCGCCGGCAGCTGCAGCGGGAGGAATGCCAGACGTCCGACGTTATCCGCCAGCAGCACCAGCAGCGCGCCCAGCACGGCGCTTCCCGTCAGGAGCGCGGTTTGCCCACCGCGCAGCAGCAGGCGCGCCATATGCGGGGCAATCAACCCCACGAAACCAATACTGCCCACGCACGAGACGCAGGCCGCCGTCAGCACCACCGGGGCGAGAACCCGCAGCAGCGCCAGCCGGGTTATGCGCACGCCAAGGCCCGCTGCGGCCTGATTACCAAGCAACGCCACGTCCGCAGCCCGCGCGGTAAACAGCAGCAGCGCAAACGCGGGGGCAGCCCAGAGCGCGGCTAACCCCACCAGCGTCCAGTTTGCCGCATGCAGGCTTCCCGCCAGCCACAGCATCGCCGTCTGCACGTCGCGCACGTCGGCGGTGGTGATAAAGACGCCCATTGCGGCGGCAAACGCCCACGACACGCCGATGCCGATCAGGATAAATCGCGGGCGCGAGATATCGCGCGCCAGGGCGATAACCAGCAGCGCGGTAAGCAGCCCACCGGCCATGCCGACCAGAGGACGCCAGGCCAGGCCCAGCGCCGGGAACTGAAAAATCAGCAGCAGTACCGCCGCGCTACAGCCCTCCTTCACGCCGATAAGCCCGGGATCGGCCAGACCATTGCGGGTGATGGACTGCATTGCCGCCCCCGCCATACCGAGCATCGCGCCGCACAGCACCGCCATCAGCAGGCGCGGCAGGCGGATATCCATCACGATGTAGCGCGTCTCCGCCGTCAGGCTCTCAGGAGAAAACAGCGCCCGCCCGATGGCGGAGGTGGGAACAGGCAGAGATCCGTGCGTCAGGCCAAAGCCCAGCAGGCTTAACGCCACCAGCGCTAAAAGCGTCAGGCAGGCCAGCGCCCTCGGGCGAACCAGCGCCGATAAACGGCCAATACGGATCGCGCGGAATCCGGCCCGGTTCATTTGAAGATCCTCGATGCCATAAAGATGAATACGGGTGCGCCGACCAGGGCCGTCATGATGCCGGTTGCCAGCTCCCAGGGCGTAAACAGCGTGCGGGCGGCGATATCCGCCAGCAGCAGAACCAGCGCGCCACACAGGGCAGACAGCGGCACCATAACGCGTAAATCCACCGACACCAGACGGCGAATGAGCTGCGGCACGACCAGGCCGATAAAGCCAATCGGCCCGGCAATTGAGACGGCCGCACCGCAGAGCAGCGCGATGGCCAGCAGGGTAAGCAGGCGGGTTTTCAGCAGCGACACGCCAAGCCCCTGCGCCATTCGGTCTCCCAGCGCCAGCATGTTGAGCGAGGGTGACAGCCCGATGGCGAGAACAAAACCGGCTGCTGCGGCCCACAGGGCGCTCCGGAGCGTCTGCACGTTGATCCCGGCCAGGTCCCCTGCCAGCCAGGTGCGCATGGCGAGCAGCGTCTGTTCATCGAGGATTAACACCGCGGCGGTAATCGATGAGGCAAACGCCGACATCGCCACGCCGCACAGCGTGACTTTCATCGGCGTAAGCCCGGTGCGACCGGACGAGGAGAACATCAGCACCAGCAAAAACAGCGCGGCGGCACCGGCGGCGGCAACGAGCGGGCGACCAAACGGCAGCGACAGCCCAAGCGCGCTGGTAATCACGACCGCCAGCGCGGCCCCGGCGTTGAGCCCCAGAATATGCGGCTCGCCGAGCGGGTTGCGGATCACGGACTGCAGCAGCACGCCCGCCACGCCGAGCGCGGCGCCCGTCACCATCGCGGCGCAGAGGCGCAGCAGTCTTAATTTGACAATGACGTTATGGTCGAAATTGCGCGGATCGAAATGGAAAAATGCCTCCACCACCGTCTGCGGGGCGATGAAGCGTGCGCCGATGCCCAGGTGCATAATCGCACCCAGCGCCAGCAGCAGTGCGAAGATCGGAAAGGCCAGAGAGGAGCGCATCATGGCTGAACGGTACTCTGGCGAAACGGCATAAAGAACGGCTTGCCGGTCAACGGGTTTATGGACATATGCACGTCGACATCAAACACCGCTTTGATCAGCTCCGGCGTGCAGGCATCGCCCTCATGCAATACGCCTTCAACTTTCCCCTGGCGTAAAAAGACCAGCGAATCGCCGTAGTTTACGGCGAAGTTGAGATCGTGCAGCACCACCACGACGGTACGTCCGTGCTGGCGGGTCAGGGTGTGCAGCAGTTCCAGGATCTCCACCTGATAGCGGAGATCGAGAAACGTCGTGGGCTCGTCAAGCAGGATATACGGCGTTTGCTGCGCCAGCGCCATGGCGATCCAGCAGCGCTGACGCTGGCCGCCGGATAAGCTTTCCACCGGCATATGGGCAAACTCTGCCGTGCCGGTCAGGCGCAGGGCCTCTTCCACCGCCAGCTCGTCCTCGTCGCTCCACTGGCGCATAAAGTTCTGCCAGGGAAAACGCCCGCGCGAGACCAGCTCAAAGACGGTCAACCCTTCCGGGAGCAGCGGAGACTGCGGCAGGATACCCAGCTGGCGGGCGACGGCTTTGGTCGGCAGCGCGTGGATCGCCTTGCCGTCGAGAACTGCCGCGCCGCCAAGCGGCTGAAGCAAACGCGCAATGGTGCTCAGCAGCGTGGATTTTCCGCAGCCGTTCGCCCCTACCAGCACGGTCATTTTCTGCTGTGGGATCGCAAGGGAGATATCATCAACGATGATTTTTTTCTGATAGCCCGCAGAGAGGTTCTCCAGAACCAGTCCCGGTTTTTTTGTGTTGTGAGCCACGTGAATGCCAACGTAATAAAAAAGCGCAACAAATATAAATAAAAATCATTCTCTTTTGAGAGTTTGACGCTGCGCCATGTAGTAGTCAAGAGAAGAAACACCCTGATAAAACCAGGGATAAGCCTGAGGGAAAATGAACAAGGAATGACTTTAAAAAACATTTAATTCAATAAATTAATAATCATCCCGCTGCGCTTATACGCCCGGCTAAACGTTGTAGTCGATTTTTTCTTTTTTCCATTTACTACTACATTCGCGCATGATTGAATGATTCTCAATTACATGTCCGATGCCCACCGTGGCTAACGGACAGACCGTAAAGGGCAATGACTCACACATTTTTCCGCGAAACGTCATTCGCGGGATATTTCGGGATAACAGATGTAATGGCTACGTTCACACCTTCACTCTCTGGGGTAAAAGGGCGCGCGCTCTTTTCACTGCTGTTTATGGCGCCGCTGGTGCAGGCAGCAGATAACACCGCGACTAAAGACGGCGAAACGCTTACCGTCACCGCCGATCCAAATACGACGGTGGAGGCCACGAATGGCTATCAGCCGTTGAATACCTCCACCGCGACGTTAACCAACATGCCGATGCTGGACATCCCGCAGGTGGTCAATACCGTCAGCGACAAAGTGCTGGCGGATCAGCATGCCACCACGCTGGATGAAGCGCTCTATAACGTCAGCAACGTGGTGCAGACCAACACACTGGGCGGTACGCAGGATGCCTTCGTGCGCCGCGGATTTGGCGCGAACCGCGACGGCTCGATCATGACCAACGGCCTGCGCACCGTGCTGCCGCGCAGCTTTAATGCCGCAACCGAGCGCGTAGAGGTGCTGAAAGGCCCGGCCTCGACGCTCTACGGCATTCTCGATCCGGGCGGCCTGATTAACGTCGTCACCAAACGCCCGGAGAAGACCTTCGGCGGTTCCCTTTCCGCTACCTCGTCCAGCTTTGGCGGCGGCACCGGACAGGTTGATGTTACCGGCCCGATTGACGGCACGCGCCTGGCGTATCGCCTGACGGGCGAATATCAGGACGAGGATTACTGGCGTAATTTCGGCAACGAACGCAGCACCTTTATTGCCCCGTCGCTGACCTGGTTCGGCGACGATGCCACCGTGACCGTGCTCTATTCGCATCGCGACTATAAAACGCCGTTCGATCGCGGAACGATCTTCGATCTCAACACCAAAAAGGCCGTCAACGTCGATCGCAAAACCCGCTTCGACGAACCGTTTAACGTGACCGACGGCCAGTCCGATCTCGCTCAGCTCAACGCGGAGTATCGCCTCAACAGCCAGTGGACCGCGAAGTTCGACTACAGCTACAGCCAGGATAAATACAGCGATAACCAGGCCCGCGTGATGGCCTACGATTCAAAAACCGGCAATCTGACCCGCCGCGTGGATGCGACCCAGGGCTCGACCCAGCGTATGCACACGACGCGCGCGGATCTGCAGGGAAACGTGGACATCGCGGGCTTTTACAATGAGATCCTGACCGGCGTGTCGTATGAGAATTACGATCTGCTGCGTACGGATATGATCCGCTGTAAGAACGTTAAGGATTTCAATATTTACAACCCGAGCTACGGCAGCCTCGGCAAGTGCACCACCGTCTCGGCATCCGACAGCGATCAAACCATCAAGCAGGAAAGCTACTCCGCCTACGCGCAGGACGCGCTGTACCTGACCGATAAGTGGATCGCCGTCGCCGGAATGCGCTATCAGTATTACACCCAGTACGCGGGGAAAGGCCGTCCGTTTAACGTAAACACCGACAGCCGCGACGACCAGTGGACGCCGAAGCTGGGTCTTGTTTATAAGCTCACCCCGGCGGTCTCGCTGTTTGCCAACTACTCTCAGACGTTTATGCCGCAGTCGTCCATTGCGAGCTACATCGGCGACCTGCCGCCGGAAACGTCAAACGCGTATGAAATCGGCGCTAAGTTTGACCTGTTCGACGGCATTACCGCCAATATTGCGCTGTTTGATATCCACAAGCGCAACGTGCTGTACACAGAAAGCGTGGGTGATGAAACCGTCGCCAAAACAGCGGGCCGCGTGCGCTCGCAGGGCGTGGAGGTGGATCTCGCCGGGTCGCTGACCGAGAACACCAACATTATCGCCAGCTACGGCTATACCGACGCGAAGGTTCTGGAAGACCCGGACTATGCGGGCAAACCGCTGCCGAACGTGCCGCGCCATACCGGCTCCCTGTTCCTGACCTACGATATTCACAATGCGTTTGCCGGGAATACCCTGACGCTGGGCGGCGGCGGGCACGGCGTAAGCCGTCGTTCCGCAACCAACGGTGCGGATTATTATATGCCGGGCTATTTCGTGGCGGACGCGTTTGCGGCGTACAAGATGAAGCTACAGTATCCGGTGACGCTGCAGGTGAACGTGAAAAATCTGTTTGATAAGACCTACTACACGTCGTCGATTGCGACCAACAACCTGGGCAACCAGATTGGCGATCCGCGCGAAGTGCAGTTTACGGTGAAGATGGAGTTTTGATGTAAAAAAGCCCGGTGGCGCTAACGCTTACCGGGCCTACGATCCATTCCCTCTCCCGGCGGGAGAGGGTTAGGGTGAGGGCATCAGGCCTCAATATCCGCCATATCGCCTTTCTCCTGCAGCCAGTTACGTCGGTCTTCCGAACGTTTCTTGGCAAGGAGCATATCCATCATGGCGTTGGTTTGCTGCTCGTCTTCATCGCTGATCGTCAGCTGCACCAGACGGCGCGTGTTCGGATCCAGCGTCGTTTCGCGAAGCTGCATCGGGTTCATCTCGCCCAGCCCTTTAAAGCGCTGCACGTTCGGTTTGCCCTTCTTGCGCTTCAGCTGTTCCAGCACGCCCGCTTTCTCTTCTTCCGTCAGCGCGTAGTAAACCTCTTTGCCGAGGTCGATACGGTACAGCGGCGGCAGTGCCACGTGGACGTGACCGTTTTTCACCAGCGTTTTGAAGTGCTTCACGAACAGCGCGCACAGCAGCGTGGCGATGTGCAGACCATCGGAGTCCGCATCCGCGAGGATACAGATCTTGCCGTAGCGCAGCTGGCTCAGATCGTCGCTGTCCGGATCGATGCCGATCGCCACCGAAATATCGTGCACTTCCTGCGAGGCCAGCACTTCATCAGAAGAGACCTCCCAGGTGTTCAGGATCTTACCCTTGAGCGGCATGATCGCCTGATATTCACGATCGCGCGCCTGCTTGGCCGATCCGCCCGCCGAGTCCCCTTCCACGAGGAACAGCTCGGTACGGTTGAGATCCTGCGCGGTACAGTCCGCCAGCTTGCCCGGCAGCGCAGGGCCGCTGGTCAGCTTTTTACGCACCACTTTCTTCGCGGCGCGCAGACGACGCTGGGCGCTGGAAATGGCCATTTCGGCCAGCATCTCTGCTGCCTGCACGTTCTGGTTCAGCCACAGGGTAAACGCATCTTTCACCACGCCGGAAACGAACGCCGCGCACTGACGTGACGACAGGCGCTCTTTGGTCTGACCGGCAAACTGCGGATCCTGCATCTTCACGGAGAGCACGTAGGCGCAGCGATCCCAGATATCTTCCGCCGACAGCTTCACGCCGCGCGGCAGAATATTGCGGTATTCGCAGAACTCACGCATCGCGTCCAGCAGCCCCTGACGCAGGCCGTTGACGTGGGTACCGCCGAGCATGGTTGGGATCAGGTTGACGTAGCTTTCGGTCAGCAGCTCGCCGCCTTCCGGCAGCCACAGCAGCGCCCAGTCCACGGCTTCGGTATCGCCGCTAAAGTTACCGACAAACGGTTTTTCCGGCAGCGTCGGCAGGCCGTTTACCGCTTCGCACAGGTAATCGTTCAGACCGTCGGCGTAGCACCAGGTTTGTGCGGTATTGTTAACGTGATCGGTAAAGGTGATTTCCACGCCCGGACACAGCACCGCTTTGGCTTTCAGCAGGTGCGTCAGGCGAGAAACGGAAAAACGCGGGCTGTCGAAGAAGCTTTCGTCAGGCCAGAAGTGGACGCTGGTACCGGTGTTGCGTTTGCCGCACGTGCCGACAACCTGCAGATCCTGCACCTTATCGCCGTTTTCAAACGCGATGTTGTACACCTGACCGTCGCGACGGACGTTCACTTCCACGCGTTTGGACAGGGCGTTCACCACGGAAATGCCCACGCCGTGCAGACCACCGGAGAACTGGTAGTTCTTGTTGGAGAACTTACCGCCCGCGTGCAGACGACAGAGGATCAGCTCAACGGCAGGCACGCCCTCTTCCGGATGGATATCCACCGGCATGCCGCGCCCGTCGTCGATGACTTCCAGCGACTGATCGGCGTGCAGAATGACGTCAACGCGTTTGGCATGGCCCGCCAGCGCTTCGTCCACACTGTTATCAATAACTTCCTGGCCCAGATGGTTTGGGCGCGTCGTATCGGTGTACATCCCCGGGCGGCGGCGAACCGGCTCAAGCCCGGTGAGGACCTCAATGGCATCAGCGTTATAGGTTTGCGTCATGATTTAAACTAGCAATTCGCATTGATTGTCAGTGGCTGTGCAGTCCAAGAAAATCGACAATCTGGGTGAAATGATTCTCAAAGCCCGTGAAAGCATGGTTTCCGCCCTCTTCTATAGTCTGGCGGCAGGAGGCGTAATACGCCACTGCCTGGCGGTAATCCAGCACTTCATCACCCGTCTGTTGCAGCAGCCAGATGAGATCCGGTGCCTCAAGCGGGTCGACCTGCATAACTTTGAGATCGTAAATATGGCGTGACTCTAGCACATATTGCTGCCCGGTGTAGGGGTTCTCGTTTTCGCCAAGAAAGTCCCTCAGCAGCTCAAATGGCCGTACCGCCGGATTAACCACAACGGCGGGCAGCATGAAGCATTGTGAGAGCCAGGTGGCGTAGTACCCGCCCAGCGATGAACCGACCACACCGAAGGTTTCGCCGCCGTGCGCAAGCACAATAGATTCCAGCATCTCCGCGGCCTCTGCCGGGTAAGGCGGCAGCTGCGGGATAATCATCTCAACGTCGGGGTGATGCTCGCTCAGCCACTGGCGAAACTGTGTCGCTTTTGCGGAGCGCGGCGAGCTGTTGAATCCATGCAGATAAAGGAGCGTAGACATCAATAGCCTTCTGAAGCGGTATCCGGGCGGAATTTTGCACCGGTCAAACGGCAGACTTCCGTGGTCAGCGTGCCGTCGGCATGCAGTTCCAGCCAGCGCCAGCCTGGCGCGATGGTGTCCAGCGTAAAGTTGGCGCAATGCGGCTTAAACTGAACGCAGGTCGATGGCGTCGCCAGCATGCGGCGCCCGTTCCAGTCGAGATCCTGTTCCTGATGAATATGTCCACACAGCAGATTTTTCACCCGTGGGAATTTCGCCAGCACGCGATCCAGCGCCGCGGAGTTGCGCAGGCTGTGCTGATCGAGCCAGCTGCAGCCCGCCGGCAGAGGATGATGATGAAGCAACAGCAGCGTGTGACGTTCAGGTTCAGCAGCCAGTTTGGTCTCAAGCCAGTCGAGCTGAAACTCGCTTAACTCACCGTGCGGGACGCCGAACACCTGGCTATCGAGCAGCAGGATCTGCCACTGTTCACCCGCAAAAACACATTTCGCCGGAGAAATTCCCGCATCCTGAAGAGAGCTGTACATGGCGGGCTGGAAGTCATGGTTTCCTGGCAGCCAGACGCAAGGCACGCTAAAGCTCGCGATGCCTTCAGCAAAATGCTGGTAGGCCGCGGAGGACTGATCCTGCGCCAGATCGCCCGTTGCGACAATCAGATCGCATGCACGGTTTTCAGCGTGAATGGCGCTAAGTACCGCCTGATAACTCTCCCAGGTGTTGACCCCCAGTAGCGTTTCATGCTTTTCGGCAAAAAGGTGGGTATCGGTGATTTGTAATATCCTGACTGGCGCCCCACCAGCAACAGTCAGGTTCAACAGGCTTTCCAAATGGTGTCCTTAGGTAGGTTTATGACGCTAACAAACCGGAATCGCCATTGCTCCATGTGCTAAACAATATCTTAGCCAGTCGGCTAAAAACTGGTTAATTTGATGCTTTTCGTCGCGTTGATGCAACTTTTTATTCGGGTAATCATACCGCGCCTTGAAGCGAAAGATCTGCTGGCTTGAACACACTTCAGCGACCATCGCGTCGTGATAGAGGCGCACCGTCATCGACGGCAGGCTCCAGTAGCTAATGCTGGGTGCCGTTTGCTCAATCTCCACCAGCGTAGTGTAGCGCGTTGATTCTGTTATCGTTAACCGATACTGCGCGTTGCTCACCTGATAGCTTACCGTTTCGCCGGGTGCGTCGTTTCGCGGCAGCAGGCGGCGCAACTGTGCGAAATTGGTTTCGCACAGGCGCATCATTTCTGGGAAGTCAGGTGTATAGCGCTTCATTTTTTCCACTCGTTTCGTAATGTCTGATAATGCAGCTGCAGCCATTGCAGGGCGATGACAGACGCTGCGTTGTCGATTTTCCCCTCTTCTACCCACTGATAAGCCTGTTCCCGGCTCACCACATGAACCCGAATATCTTCGTTTTCATCTGCCAGACCGTGGATCCCTTCCGCCGTCGTGGCGTCCACTTCGCCCACCATTATGGACAAGCGCTCGCTGGTACCGCCCGGGCTTGCCAGATAGCTCAGCACCGGTTTTGTACGGCCCACCACCAGTCCGGCCTCTTCCAGCGCCTCGCGACGGGCGACGTCTTCAACAGACTCACCTTCTTCGATCATCCCGGCCACCATCTCCAGCAGCCACGGGCTCTCACTGACGTCATAAGCGGCGATGCGGATCTGCTCCACCAGCACAACTTCGTCACGCACTGGGTCAAAGGGTAGCAAGACTGCCGCATGCCCGCGCTCAAAAATTTCGCGTCTGATTTCGCCGCTCATTTCCCCGTTAAACAGGCGATGCCTGAAACGGTAAAGATCCATTGAAAAAAAACCGCTATAAAGCGTTTCTCGTGCAATAATTTCTACATCGTTTTTGGCGAATGTCACGGGCAACTTTTCTGGTTTCTGCATGAGTCGAGTCCTGGTAGCAATGGTGATGAAATTGTGAATTTCAAGGCTGTTTGGCTGCCGTTTGTAAGGCTATATGGTAGATTGGTGCAAATTACCGCCAGATGGCACGTTACGCCAACCTTTTGGTATGGAAGATTCTGTTAGAATCGGCAATTATTTTTTAATTAGATCAGCGCTAATACTGCTTCACAACAAGGAATGCAAATGAAGAAATTGCTCCCCATCCTTATCGGCCTGAGCCTGACGGGCTTCAGTGCAATGAGCCAGGCGGAAAACCTGTTACAGGTCTACCAGCAGGCACGTCTGGGCAACCCTGATTTACGTAAATCAGCGGCCGATCGTGATGCTGCGTTTGAAAAGATTAACGAAGCGCGTAGCCCCTTGCTGCCACAGTTAGGTTTAGGTGCAGATTATACCTACAGCAACGGTTTCCGCGACGCTAACGGCGTAAACTCCAATGCTACCAGCGCCTCACTGCAATTGACACAGACGCTGTTTGATATGTCCAAATGGCGCGCCCTGACCCTGCAGGAAAAGAGCGCGGGTATCCAGGATGTGACCTATCAGACCGACCAGCAGACGCTGATCCTGAACACCGCCACGGCGTACTTCAACGTGCTGAGCGCGATTGATGCACTCTCCTACACCGAAGCGCAGAAACAGGCGATTTACCGCCAGTTAGATCAAACTACCCAGCGTTTCAACGTGGGCCTGGTCGCGATCACCGACGTGCAGAACGCCCGTTCACAGTACGACACCGTGCTGGCTAACGAAGTGACCGCGCGTAACAACCTCGACAACGCGCTGGAATCCCTGCGTCAGGTCACCGGGAATTACTATCCTGAGCTGGCGTCGCTGAACGTGGACAGCTTTAAAACGGATAAACCGCAGGCCGTTAACGCCCTGCTGAAAGAGGCGGAAAACCGCAACCTGAGTTTGCTGCAGGCGCGTCTGAGCCAGGACCTGGCCCGCGAGCAAATTCGTCAGGCGCAGGACGGCCATCTGCCAACCCTGAGCCTGAGCGCGTCTACCGGTGTCTCTGATACGACCTACAGCGGCTCTAAAACCAATACGTCCCAGTATGACGACAGCAATATGGGTCAGAATAAAGTGGGTCTGAGCTTCTCCCTGCCGCTGTACCAGGGCGGTCAGGTCAACTCTCAGGTGAAACAGGCGCAGTACAACTTTGTTGGCGCGAGCGAGCAGCTGGAAAGCGCCCACCGCAACGTGGTGCAGACCGTACGTTCCTCCTTCAACAACGTGAACGCCTCGATCAGCAGCATCAACGCCTATAAACAGGCCGTTGTGTCTGCGCAGAGCTCCCTGGATGCGATGGAAGCGGGCTACTCGGTCGGTACGCGTACTATCGTGGACGTGCTCGACGCGACCACCACGCTGTACAACGCGAAACAGCAGCTCTCAAGCGCGCGTTACCAGTACCTGATTAACCAGCTGAACATCAAACAGGCTCTGGGTACGCTGAACGAGCAAGATCTGCAGATGCTGAACAGCGCGCTGGGCAAACCGGTCTCCACCTCTCCGGACAGCGTTGCGCCGGAGAACCCGGAGCAGGTTGCCGCGGTTGATAACTTCAACGCTAACAGCAACACCCCTGCGGCACAGCCGGCCGCTGCGCGTACCACTACATCCGCCAGCAAAGGCAATAATCCGTTCCGTAACTAAGAGTGTTATCAGGCCCACTGCGGCCTGATGCCCTCCACCCCGCCCCTCTCCCACAGGGAAAGGGGCGCATCTGAATCACATCCGAACGTAAGCCAACGTAAAGATCCCCCTGATTCCGCCCCTCTTCGCTTCATTTTCAACCACTCATCCTCTATCCTGAGCGTTATTACCACTGGGTCCTGGAAGACAAACATGAAACGGACAAAATCCATAAATCACGCTTCGTTCCGCAAGAGCTGGAACGCGCGTCACCTCACCCCTGTTGCGCTGGCGGTCACGGCTGTCTTTATGCTGGCAGGCTGTGAGAAAAATGACGAAACGGTTTCGCTGTATCAAAACGCAGACGACTGCTCTGCCGCAACCGGCAAAGCCGCCGAATGTAAAACGGCTTACACCAGCGCGCTGAAAGAAGCGGAACGTACTGCACCGAAATATGCCTCACGCGAAGACTGCGTGGCGGAGTTTGGTGAAGGTCAGTGCCAGCAGGCACCGGCTCAGGCAGGCACCGCACCTGAAAATCAGGCGCAGGCGCAGTCCAGCGGCAGCTTCTGGATGCCGCTGATGGCAGGCTACATGATGGGTCGCCTGATGGGCGGCGGTGCGGGCTACCAGCAGCAGCCGCTGTTTAGCTCGAAAAACCCGGCCAGCCCGGCTTACGGTCAATATACCGATGCCAGCGGCAAAGGCTACGGCGCAGCGACCCCTGGCCGCACCGTGAACGTTCCGAAAACGGCGATGGCGCCGAAGCCTGCGACCACCAGCACCATCACCCGCGGCGGGTTTGGTGAATCTGTGGCGAAGCAGACCAGCATGCAGCGCAGTGCGACAGGCACCTCCTCTACTCGCTCAATGGGCGGCTGACCATGGAACGAGTCAGTATCACCGAACGCCCGGACTGGCGCGAAAAAGCCACCGAGTACGGTTTTAACTTCCACACCATGTACGGCGAGCCGTACTGGTGTGAAGACGCCTATTACAAGCTCACGCTGGCTCAGGTGGAAAAACTGGAAGAGGTGACGGCCGAGCTGCACCAGATGTGCCTGAAGGTCGTGGAAAAGGTCATCGACAGCGACGAGCTGATGGCAAAGTTCCGCATTCCGAAGCACACCTGGGGCTTTGTGCGCCAGTCGTGGAGAACGAATCAACCTTCGCTTTACTCTCGCCTGGATCTGGCGTGGGACGGCAAAGGTGAACCGAAGCTGCTGGAAAACAACGCCGATACGCCAACCTCTCTGTATGAAGCGGCGTTCTTCCAGTGGATCTGGCTGGAAGACCAGGCCAATGCCGGAAACCTGCCGGAAGGCAGCGACCAGTTTAACAGCCTGCAGGAAAAGCTGATTGAGCGTTTTGCCGAGCTGCGCGAACAACATGGCTTTAACCTGCTCCATCTCGCCTGCTGCCGCGACACGGAAGAAGACCGTGGCACGGTTCAGTATCTGCAGGACTGCGCCGCCGAAGCGGAAGTGGCGACCGAGTTCCTCTATATCGAGGATATCGGCCTGGGTGAAAAAGGTCAGTTTACGGATATGCAGGACCAGGTGATAAGCAACCTGTTCAAGCTCTACCCGTGGGAATACATGCTGCGCGAGATGTTCTCCACCAAGCTGGAAGATGCTGGCGTACGCTGGCTGGAGCCGGCCTGGAAGAGCATCATCTCTAACAAAGCCCTGCTGCCGATGCTCTGGGAGATGTTCCCGAACCACCCGAACCTGCTGCCAGCCTATTTTGCGGAAGATGATTACCCGCAAATGGAAAAATACGTTGTTAAGCCGATCTTCTCCCGCGAAGGCGCAAACGTCTCGATTATCGAAAACGGCAAGACGCTGGAAGCGGTTGAAGGGCCATACGGCGAAGAAGGGATGATCGTCCAGGAGTTCTATCAGCTGCCGAAATTTGGCGACAGCTATACGCTGATTGGCAGCTGGCTTATCAACGATCAACCGGCCGGGATTGGCATTCGCGAAGATCGCGCGCTGATCACGCAGGATCTGTCACGCTTTTATCCGCACATTTTTGTCGAATAGGCCGCAGCCTGATGCCCTCACCCTCGCCCCTCTCCTTGTGGGAGAGGGTGCAAACACTCAAAACGGCAACCTGAGGTTGCCGTTTTGCTTTTATTACCCAATCTGCACCGACAGCATACTCAAACTCCCCATCTCAATACCGTCGACCGGGATCGTCACCGGCTCCTGACCATCCCACGCGCCAAGCACGTACAGCAACGGCAGGAAGTGTTCCGGCGTCGGGTTAGAGAGCGAACCGCCATCATGATCCAGATAGTTCACCAGGGGATGCTCCTCGGCCGGGCCTTGCCAGGTCAGGTTCGCTTTGACGTAGTCGTTAAAAGAGGTTGCCCACGGGTACGGCGTGTTCTCACCGTGCCAGCGTGCGGTACGCAGGTTATGCACCACGTTGCCGCTCGCCACCAGCATGATGCCTTCATCACGCAGGGTTGCCAGCTTGCGCCCCACCTCCAGATGCCAGGCCGCCGGTTTAGTGCTGTCGATGCTCAACTGCACCATCGGGATATCCGCGTCAGGATACATTTTAATCAGCACGCCCCAGGAGCCATGGTCAAAGCCCCAGGCTTCTTTATCCAGCGTCACAGGGACAGGTGCCAGCAACTCTACCAGCTTTTGCGCCAGCTCAGGCGACCCGGGGGCCGGATAATGCGTGTCGTACAGCGCCTGCGGGAAGCCGCCAAAATCATGAATGGTTTTTGGCGCTTCCATGGCGGTCACGCCGGTCCCACGGGTAAACCAGTGTGCAGACACCACCACGATCGCTTTCGGACGCGGCAACGTCTCGCCAAGATGACGCCAGGCGCGGGTATAGACGTTGTCTTCCAGAACGTTCATAGGGCTACCGTGGCCTAAAAACAGGGCTGGCATACGGGAAGAAGTCATGGTGATATCCTTACAGAAGGTGTCAATTTAATGGTGCTACATTACGCGCAATCCGGCAAAGATGAACGTAGATAAGCGTGAAGATCATCATCAGGAAATTTGAATGTAAGGAATGTGTAAAGCCGGGTTTTCACCCTCGCTTTGCCAGAAATGGATCATTTATATTAATGAGAATGATTATCATAAGGAGCAATGCATGTCAGTCCCCCTGATCCTGACCATACTGGCGGGCGCCGCGACCTTCATCGGTGCGCTCCTCGGCGTGCTCGGCCAAAAGCCCTCTAACCGCGTACTGGCCTTTTCACTGGGCTTTGCTGCCGGGATCATGCTGCTCATCTCCCTGATGGAGATGCTGCCTGCCGCGCTGGGCACGGAAGGCATGTCTCCGCTGCTGGGCTACGGCATGTTTGTCTTTGGCCTGCTGGGATACTTTGCCCTCGATCGGATGCTACCGCACGCGCATCCGCAGGATTTAATGCAGAAAAACGTGACGCCCATGCCGCGCAATATCAAGCGTACCGCCGTGCTGTTAACGCTTGGCATCAGCCTGCACAACTTCCCGGAAGGGGTCGCTACCTACGTGACGGCCAGCAGCAATCTTGAGATGGGCTTTGGCATCGCGCTGGCGGTAGCCTTACACAATATTCCTGAAGGACTGGCCGTCGCCGGACCCGTGTATGCCGCAACGGGATCGAAACGCACCGCGGTGTTCTGGGCGGGCATTTCCGGGATGGCCGAAATCCTTGGCGGCGTACTGGCCTGGCTGATCCTTGGTAGCCTGGTCTCTCCGGTAGTGATGGCGGCGATTATGGCCGCGGTAGCCGGGATCATGGTTGCGCTTTCGGTGGATGAACTGATGCCGCTGGCGAAGGAGATCGATCCTAACAACAACCCCAGCTATGGCGTGCTGTGCGGAATGTCGGTGATGGGATTAAGTCTGGTTCTGCTGCAGACCGCAGGAATCGGGTAAAAAAACGCCGGGATATCCCGGCGTTTTTATTTTCAGCTGGCTTTGCGCTCGTGCGCCTGGCGATACTCAACCAGATCTTCAATCGTGACCACCGGCATGTTGTGCAGGCGGGCAAAGGTAATGCATTCCGGCGCGCGCGCCATGGTGCCGTCATCGTTGGTCAGTTCGCACAGCACGCCAGCAGGTTTGAAGCCAGCCAGCGTCACCAGGTCGATCGTCGCTTCGGTGTGACCACCGCGGGTCAACACGCCGCCCGCCTGCGCACGCAGTGGGAAGACGTGGCCTGGACGGTGCAGATCGGATGGCTTCGCACCATCAGCAATCGCTGCACGTACGGTGGTCAGACGGTCAGCCGCAGACACACCTGTGGTCACGCCATGCGCCGCTTCAATGGTCACGGTAAAACCGGTACCAAAGGCGCTGGTGTTGTTTTCGACCATCATCGGCAGATCGAGCTGCTTACGACGATCTTCATTAATACACAGGCATACGATGCCGCTGCCGTGACGGATGGTCAGCGCCATCTGTTCAACGGTCATGTTTTCGGCGGCGAAAATCATGTCGCCTTCGTTTTCACGGTTTTCATCGTCAAGCACCATCACACCGCGGCCTTCGCGCAGTGCATCCAGTGCATGTTCAACACGTTGAGTTGAAGTGCCAAAAGAGGAAAGTAGCGTCTGATTCATGGTAAAAAAACCTCATTAACATTATGGTTACCAGAATCAGGGCAGTCTTAGGAGCGCCGTATAAGCGGCAAAAAGATAACGTGAGCGGGCCCATGCCCGACTTGATCGTTACTCTCTCCCATCCGGACTCTAACCGTCGGCCCCGGAATTACACCGGATCTGCTGACCTTTGAGTTTTCACCCAAAGCGCTCGCGGGCTTTCAGCGTCACGCTGATTTACCGCCGGTGGGGAATTTCGCCCCGCCCTGAGAATAAGCGAGATAACTATAACGCTATTGATTATCCTGGGCAATGCATAAGCATCAAACAATTTTGTTTACCCCGGGCATGACGCGCTACAATGGACACTAACACTTTTCCATCAAGGGAAACGCCAATGATTGACCCGAAAAAAATTGAGCAGATCGCGCGTCAGGTTCATGAATCTATGCCAAAAGGCATTCGTGAATTTGGTGATGACGTAGAAAAGAAAATCCGCCAGACGCTGCAGGCGCAGTTGGTTCGCCTTGATTTAGTCAGCCGCGAAGAGTTTGACGTGCAGACCCAGGTTCTGCTGCGCACCCGCGAGAAGCTGGCGCTGCTGGAACAGCGTCTGAGCGAGCTGGAAAACCGCAATGTGCCGGAAGAAGTGAAGCCGGCACCGGCCATTCCACCGGTGGACGACCAGGAGTAAGTGCGGCCTGATGCCCTCACCCCAGCCCTCTCCCACAGGGAGAGGGAGAAAAAAACGGGCCAGCTGGCCCGTTTTTTTACTGACTGTCCTTCTGGATCTTCTTGATGATGTTGGTGGTTGAGCACCCGTCCTCAAAGTTGAGCACCATCACCTCGCCGCCGTTCGCCCAGACCTCTTCGCTACCCGCGATTTGCTCCGGCTTGTAATCCCCACCTTTTACCAGCAGGTCCGGCAGAATACCGGCAATCAGGCGCTGCGGGGTATCTTCTTCAAACGACACCACCCAGTCCACCGCTTCCAGCGCGCCGAGCACAATCATGCGCTGCTCGAGCGGGTTCACCGGACGCGTTTCACCCTTCAGGCGTTTCGTCGATGCATCGCTGTTAACCGCCACAATCAGGCGATCGCCCAGCTTGCGCGCGTTCGCCAGATACGAAACGTGGCCCGCGTGCAGAATGTCGAACACGCCGTTGGTCATCACCACTTTTTCACCACGCTTGCGCGCGGCGGCAACGGCCACCTTCAGCTCGTCTTCGGTCATGACGCCAAAACCGGTATCCGCACGACCGCGCACCGCGTTTTCCAGCTCGATTGGCGAAACGGTTGAGGTACCAAGTTTACCGACGACCACGCCCGCCGCGGCGTTAGCGAAGTAGCACGCCTCTTCCAGCGAGTTTCCTGCTGCCAGCGTCGCCGCCAGCACGCCGATCACCGTATCACCGGCACCGGTCACGTCGTACACTTCCTGCGCCTGGGTTGGCATATGCAGCGGCGCTTTGCCCGGCTGCAGCAGCGTCATCCCCTGCTCGGAGCGGGTCACCAGCAGCGCGGACAGCTCGAAATCGGCAATGATCTTCATGCCGCGCTCAACCAGTTCGTCCTCGGTTTTGCACTTACCCGCCACCGCTTCAAACTCGGAGAGGTTTGGCGTCAGCAGCGTCGCGCCGCGATAGCGCTCAAAATCGGTCCCTTTCGGGTCGATCAGCACCGGCACGCTGGCTTTACGCGCCAGCTGAATCATCGTTTGCACGCTCGCCAGCGCGCCTTTGGCGTAGTCGGACAGCACCAGCGCGCCAATATTGCCCAGCGCCTGGTTGATACGCTCGTGCAGCGGCTCAGGATCAACGCCTTCGAACCCTTCTTCAAAGTCGAGGCGGATCAGCTGCTGGTTGCGCGACAGCACGCGCAGTTTCGTAATCGTTGGGTGGGTCGGAACAGAAACGAAGTCGCACTTCACGTTCACGTCCGCCAGCGACTTGCTCAGCGCGCGCGCCGCATCGTCGATGCCGGTCAGGCCCACCAGACGCGACTGCGCGCCCAGAGAGGCAATGTTCATCGCCACGTTTGCCGCGCCGCCGGGACGCTCTTCAATGGTGTCGACCTTAACCACCGGTACCGGTGCTTCCGGAGAGATGCGGCTGGTAGGCCCATACCAGTAGCGATCCAGCATCACATCCCCAACAACCATTACCCCAGCACGTTCAAACTCTGGCAGTGTTACTTTCATTCCTGACTCCAGAAAGATTCACAATTTGCGCGCGATAATATCACACTTGATTTGTTACGCACGGTTCCACCAGCCACTTCTGCCAGCTGGCCGTTACCTGAGCACGTTCATGAGCAAAACAGTCCAGCGCCACGTGCCCCGGCTGCTCCTGCAGCGCCAGGTGGTGAAGCTCATCGCGCAGCGTCGTATAGGCGCGGGTTAAGGCCTGCGCCTCCTGCTCGTCCATGATGTCGTTTTGCGCCAGCAGCTCCAGAATGCGCACGTTATCGGACCAGCGCGTCAGCTTCGGCTTGTCGTGGGCGTGCAGCAGCACCAGATACTGGGTAATGAACTCAATATCGGTAATCCCGCCCTCGTCGGCTTTAATATCAAAGCGATCGCGGTGTTTATTGCCGAGATGCGCGCGCATTTTCTCGCGCATTTCGCGCACTTCAGTTTGCAGCGTGCTGCCATCACGCACGGTGGTCATAACGTCCTTACGGATGACGTCAAACTGCGTTTTGAGCTGCGGATCGCCATACACCACGCGAGCGCGCACCAGCGCCTGATGTTCCCACGTCCAGGCTTCATTCTTCTGGTAATCGGCGAAGGACTCCGTCGAGGTCACCAGCATGCCCGCCGCGCCGGACGGACGCAGACGGGCATCCACTTCATACAGAATGCCCGACGAGGTGCGGGTACTGAACAGGTGCATGATGCGCTGCGCCAGGCGCAGGTAGAACTGGCGCCCGTCAATTTCACGCTCGCCGTCGGTCATTACGTCAACCGGGCAGTCGTGCAGGAAGATTAAATCCAGATCGGAGCTATAGCCCAGCTCCCAGCCGCCAAGCTTGCCGTACCCCACGACCGCAAAGCCGCGTCCTTCACGTTCTGCCAAATGTTTCGGCTGGCCGTAGCGCGCCACCATCTGCACCCACGCCTGATGGACCACGGCGTCGATGATCGCCTCTGCAAGCCAGGTTAAGTGATCGCTCACTTTCATCACCGGCAGCGTTCCGGCGATGTCAGCCGCCGCCACGCGCAGCATCTGCGCCTGCTTAAACTGGCGCAGCGCCTCCAGCTGTTGCTCTTCATCCTCTTCCGGCACGCGCAGCAGATACTGACGCAACTCGTCCCGGTAGGCATCCGTCGCCGTGGGCTGATACAGCGTGTTCGGGTCGAGCAGCTCATCCAGCAGCAGCGGGTAACGCGCGAGCTTGTTGGCCACCATCGGCGACGCGGCGCAGAGCGTAATCAGGTGCTTCAGTGCCCCCGGAAACTCGCTCAGGAGTTCCAGATACGTGGTACGCGTGATGATCCCGCTCAGCAGCGGCATCATGCGCGACAGCGGCACCGGCGCGTCCGCCCGCGAGCAGACCTCGCTCAGCAGGTGCGGCATCAGGTGATCCAGCACCTGACGGCCGCGCGGGCCGATGGCGCGTTTGTTCAGCTCAAGACGGAAATCCGCGATCAGCGCCACCACGCGATGGCGCGCGTCGTCGGTTAAGTGCGTCAGCACCGGCGTAGTGTCATCTTCCTGGAGCGCGTCCTGCCACAGCTCGCGCCAGTGCTCGGAAAGGGCATCGTCCTGCGATTCACTTTCGTCATCACCGATCAGCTCGTTAAAGATGCGGCGCACGCCTGCCATATGGGCATCCAGCCGTTCGGTTAACGCCGCCCAGTCGTCCACACGCATGCCCCAGGCCAGGCGCGCCCGGTTAAGGTCATCGCCCGGCAGGGTCTGGGTCTGTTCGTCGTTGATGCTTTGCAGCAGGTTTTCCAGACGGCGCAGGAAAAGATAGGCCTCGCGCAGGGTTTGCGCGTCGCCGTCCGGCAGCAGGTGCAGCTGCTCGATGGCGCTCAGCGTCGGCAACAGCGAGCGGGACTGCAGGGACGGCTCACGACCACCGCGAATAAGCTGGAAGACCTGAACGATAAATTCGATTTCGCGGATGCCGCCCGCGCCGAGCTTGATGTTGTCTTTCAGCCCGCGACGGCGCACCTCACGGGCGATCATCCCTTTCATATTACGCAGGGACTGGATCACGCTGAAGTCGATATAGCGACGGAACACGAACGGGCGCAGCATGGCGCGCAGCTCGTTGCCGTAAGCGTCGTCGCTGTCGCCCATGATCCGCGCTTTAACCATCGCATAGCGCTCCCAGTCGCGCCCCTGCTCCTGGTAGTAATCCTCCAGCGCGGCAAAGCTCAGCACCAGCGGTCCGCTGTCGCCAAACGGGCGCAGGCGCATGTCCACGCGGTAAACAAAACCGTCCTGCGTCGGCTGATCCAGCGCCTTAATCAGACGCTGACCGAGGCGGGTAAAGAACTGGGCGTTGTCCAGCTCGCGACGGCCGCCGCGCGTGGAGCCGTTCTCCGGCCAGGCAAAAATCAGGTCGATGTCGGAGGAGAAGTTCAGCTCGCAGCCGCCCAGCTTGCCCATCCCCAGAATCAACAGCGGCTGAGGAACCCCTTCCTCGCTGCACGGCGTGCCCCACTCTTTACAGCAGGCGGCGTAGAGCCAGTCGCGCGCGGCGACAATCAGCGTTTGCGCCAGCTCGCTTAACTGCTGCAGCGTACTCTCTTCGCTCACCCGCTCCAGCGCCTGAGCCCAGGCAATGCGCACCATCACCCGACGGCGGAACTGGCGCAGGACGCGCATCAGCGTGGCTTCATCCGCAACGTCTTCGAGTGCGGTTTGCAGCCAGCCGGCGTAATGCCGCCACTCGTCCGCCTGCGGCGGCGCGTTCTCAAGCTCTGCCAGCCAGTCCGGGTTGGCGGTGATGCTTTCCTGCACAAAATCACTGAAGGCGAGCACGCTCTTCGCCTGCTCGCTTAACGATGACGCCGGTAATGACTCAGGCAGACGTTCGCAAACGGTCTGCCACTGCTGCTGTAACGGTGAAGAAAGCGGCATTATAGGGGTTCCTTGCCAGAGTTAACGTTTTCCGCTGTGCAGCCAGAACGGCTCCTGCGAAATGGCCTCGTTACGGAAATGCTCAATCTCAATATGCTGGCGGGTTTCAATGGCATGCTTAAGCCCCTGCCAGTTTTCCAGCCAGGCCTGGGTTTTAACGCCGTCATAAGCGCCGGAAAGCAGCAGCATGCTGTCGATGTTGCGCGACAGACGGGGAAGCTGATCGCCATACTGGTCCCCGAGCGGATACGCAAAGGTGCTCTTCAGCTCGGCGACATGACGGGAAAGATGAATATCCGCGAAACGCTTAAAGTTTTCCGCGATTTTGGTCTCCGCTTTCGCATTCAGGAAGGCGCGCCAGCCGCGCGTCACCAGAAACTCGGTCAGCGCCAGTTTTGCCGAAGCGGCTTGCGGGCTGTAGATCGCCGTTTGCGCCGATACGTCGGAGAGCATCAGCGTTTCGGTTTGCGTCAGCAGATCACGTAAGTGAGCGCTCGCTTTGCGAGGAACAATACCGCCGAACAGCGTCAGGGTATGGCGCACCAGGGCAATCGCCGCCAGCACATGGGATTTCGCGTTTTTCACATTTCGCACCCACAGCTCTTCATGGTACTGCCACTGAGAAAGCGCTAGCTCCAGCGCGGCTTCCAGCCCCTGTTCAACGCTGGCTTTCGGCGCAACGTGCAAAATGGTCGTCTCTTTCAGCACGCGCGGCGCATTTCCGGCGGCCAGATGGTAACCCCGCGCGGCTTTACTCAGGCTTCCCTGACGCAATCCGGACTGGTTCACCAGCCTGCGCGCCAGCTTCAGCACGTCATTCGCGTCCCCTTCCAGCAGCTCAAGCTCGAGTTCACAAATCGGCTCCTGGAACTCACCCGCCTTCACGTCGCCAAGATCGAGGGCGATTTCGATGCGGCTTTTGCCTTCCGTCACCAGCCATTTTTCGCGCCAGAAATCAGTGCTGAACAGCGGCTGCACCTGTTCCGCCAGCGTGGAAGGCAGTTCGCCATCCGGCCAGACTTCCGTCGGGAAACGTTCCAGCTCAAGTTCTGGCTTGCTGATGTCGATATTGTATTCCGGGCGCTGATGTAAACCGCCGACCACGCGGCCGGCAATTTTCATCGTCATCTCGTAGCGCCCGCTCGCGCCGCGGATGCGCAGCCCCATATCGTGGCGACGCAGCCAGTTGTCTGGCGTTTCGTAATAGATATTAAGCAGTTGTACCGGTGCATGGTGTTCGCCGGAAAGCGTATGCAGATGCTGGCGGAGTGCGTCAACGCTGTCTTTTTCGACGATAAACTTTAATTCGATTTCTTGTGCCATAGCCTTGTACTTTTGCGGGCGTCACAGACGCGTCAATGAGGGCGAACTTCCTCGCCATTTGTTTGTCAGTACATAGTATTTTGCGCCAAATTGCCATGCAATGAGCAATTTGTCGGGCGTAAATGTATAGAGTCGTGACACAGATGATTCTGATTGCTGACGAATGCTTTGCGTAGAGACACTGTTGCCACTACTATCGTTCCACTATTTATGAAAATAACGACTAATGATGCTTAAATTACGCCTGATTGGACTTACTTTACTCGCTTTTAGCGCCGCAACCGCAGTGCACGCTGAAGAGAAGCGTTACGTTTCTGACGAACTGAACACCTGGGTACGCAGTGGCCCTGGAGATAATTATCGCCTCGTGGGCACGGTGAATGCCGGCGAGGAAGTCACCCTGTTACAGACCAACGCGGACACCAATTACGGTCAGGTTCGCGACAGTACCGGCCGTACGTCCTGGATCCCGCTGAAAGAGCTGAGCACCGTGCCAAGCCTGCGCACGCGCGTTCCCGATCTGGAAAACCAGGTGAAGACCCTGACCGACAAGCTGAACAACATCGACGGCACCTGGAACCAGCGCACCGCTGAAATGCAGCAGAAAGTGGCGCAAAGCGACGGGGTGATTAACGGTCTGAAAGAAGAGAACCAGAAACTGAAAAACGAGCTGATTGTCGCGCAGAAGAAAGTGAATGCCGCTAATCTGCAGCTCGACGACAAACAGCGCACCATCATCATGCAGTGGTTTATGTATGGCGGCGGCGTGCTGGGCGTGGGTCTGGTGTTGGGTCTGGTGCTGCCGCATCTGATCCCAAGCCGCAAGCGTAAAGACCGCTGGATGAACTAATTCGTCTTCTCTGCCAGACTTACGTATCATTCTGGAAAAGAGAAAACGGGAGAGTTGGGCGTGAAGAGTTATCTGGTCGGTGGTGCGGTACGTGATGCGTTGTTAGGTCTGCCGGTCAAAGATAAAGACTGGGTGGTCGTTGGTGCTACCCCTGAAGAGATGCTCGACGCGGGCTACCAGCAGGTAGGCCGCGATTTTCCCGTGTTCCTGCACCCGAAAAGCCGTGAAGAGTATGCCCTGGCGCGTACCGAGCGGAAATCGGGCTCGGGCTATACGGGCTTCACCTGCTATGCCGCGCCGGACGTGACGCTGGAGCAAGATCTTCTGCGCCGCGATCTCACCATCAACGCGCTGGCGCAGGACGAGGACGGGCAGATCGTTGACGCCTATGGCGGTCAGGACGATCTGCGCAACCGCCTTTTACGCCACGTCTCTCCGGCGTTTTCTGAAGATCCGCTCCGCGTGCTGCGCGTGGCGCGCTTTGCCGCGCGTTATGCCCATCTCAGTTTCCGTATTGCCGATGAGACAATGGCGCTGATGACCGCCATGACCGAGGCGGGCGAGCTTGAACACCTGACGCCAGAGCGCGTCTGGAAAGAGACGGAAAATGCCCTCACCACGCGCAACCCGCAGGTCTTTTTCCAGGTCCTGCGCGACTGCGGCGCGCTGAAGGTGCTGTTCCCGGAAATAGACGCGCTGTTTGGCGTGCCTGCCCCGGCAAAATGGCACCCGGAAATTGATACCGGCGTACACACGCTGATGACCCTGAGCATGGCGGCCATGCTCAGCCCTGAGGTGGACGTGCGCTTTTCCACCCTGTGCCACGATCTCGGCAAAGGCCTAACGCCAAAAGAATTCTGGCCTCGCCACCACGGGCACGGCCCGGCGGGGGTGAAGCTGGTCGAGGGGCTGTGCCAGCGTCTGCGCGTGCCGAACGAGATCCGCGATCTGGCGAAACTGGTGGCCGAGTTCCACGATCTGATCCACACCTTCCCTATTCTGAAACCGGCCACCATCGTTAAGCTTTTCGATAACATCGACGCCTGGCGCAAACCCCAGCGCGTCGAGCAAATCGCGCTCACCAGCGAAGCTGACGTGCGCGGTCGTACCGGGTTTGAAGCGTGCGATTACCCGCAGGGACGTTTATTGCGTAAAGCCTGGGACGTAGCGAAAGCGGTGCCCACGAAGGACGTTGTCGAAGCGGGATTCAAAGGGCCGGAAATTCGCGAAGAACTCACGAAACGGCGAATTCAGGCGGTGTCGGACTGGAAGGAAAAGCATTGCCCTCAGCCGAAAGACTGAGGGCCATCGGTCAGAAGAAGACCACGTACACCGCAGCCGCCACGATAAAGCGATAGATCGCGAACGGAATAAACGAGATACGCTTAATCAGCTGCAGGAAGGTTTTAATGGCAATCAGCGCCACGATAAACGCGGTGATGAAGCCGACGGCGAACATCGGAATGTCGCCAGCCGTCAGGAAGTGATAGCTCTTATAGACGTCGAGTACGGTGGCGCCCATCATCATCGGCACCGCCAGCAGGAACGAGAACTCTGACGCGGCGTAACGGCTTACGCCCATCAGCATCCCGCCGGAGATGGTTGCGCCTGAACGCGAGAAGCCCGGCCACAGCGCCAGACACTGGAAGCAACCAATGATAAACGCCTGACGATACGTCATATCGTCCAGACCTTCCGCGCGCGGCGTTTTTGGCTTCAGCACTTCCGCGGCGATCAGCAGGAAGCCCCCCACCACCAGCGCGTACATTACGTTAATCGGGTTAAACAGCGATTTGATGGCGTCGTGGAACACCAGGCCCAGCACCACCGCAGGGATCATCCCAAGCAGAATATGGATCAGTGACAGACGACCTTTACTGGCCCCCTCGTGCTGAGGCGGACGGCCAAAATGGATGCCGATCAGGCCAAACAGGCGACGCCAGAACATTACGACCACCGCCAGAATAGACCCCAGCTGGATCACCACTTCAAACGTTTTTGCGGTATCGCCTTCAAAGCCCAGCAGATGGCCAACGATAATCATATGGCCCGTACTGGAGACCGGCAAAAACTCCGTCAATCCTTCGACCACACCCAGTATTGCCGCCACCAGCAGCGAGTGCATATCGCTCATCTATAAACCCCTAAAAAAGATATAAAAAAACGGTCGCCCCAACGGCTACCGTGAAAGATACAGCTTTAAGACCGGTATAACCTAAAATGGTTTAGCAATTATGACGTTAATTCTTGCCTTTCAGATTTGTGCCACGCTCAATAATGACGCCAACGTTGGCGGCGCGCGCCACCGCTCCCGGCTTGCTCAGCTTGATGCGCACCCACGGTGAATTGAATTTTTTCAACAGCAATTCTGCGACTTCTTCCGCCACCCGTTCGACCAGCGCAAAACGTTGACCTTCAACGTGGGCGATGACCGCTTCACTGATATCGGCATAGCTCAGACAGTCGTTCACGTCATCGCTTTTTGCCGATTTGCGGTTATCCCATCCCATTTCGATATCGAACACCAGCTTCTGCTCGATGGTCTGTTCCCAGTCGTAAACACCAATTGTGGTGATTACCGAAAGTTGCTCTATAAATACAATATCCATCACGACCTGCCTGCTTTTTGGCTAAACCGGATACCACTTCCGGCGAATTATGCGTATTATCCACAGATGCTGAGAATACAGATACATTTTCAAAACGGAACAGCGTTATGAGTGCAATCGCGCCTGGAATGATCCTCCTCGCCTATCTTTGCGGCTCAATCTCCAGCGCCATTCTGGTCTGCCGCATTGCCGGGTTGCCTGACCCGCGTGAAAATGGTTCCGGGAATCCGGGGGCGACCAACGTACTACGAATTGGCGGCAAGGGAGCGGCCGTAGCGGTTTTGATTTTTGATGTTCTGAAAGGGATGCTGCCCGTCTGGGGCGCCTATGCGCTGGGCGTTACGCCGTTCTGGCTGGGGCTCATTGCTATTGCTGCCTGTGTTGGCCATATTTGGCCCATTTTCTTTGGTTTTAAAGGCGGCAAAGGCGTTGCGACGGCCTTCGGTGCGATTGCACCTATCGGCTGGGATCTCACCGGCGTCATGGCCGGGACCTGGCTTCTGACCATTCTTCTTAGCGGCTACTCGTCGCTGGGCGCCATCGTCAGCGCGCTGATCGCTCCGTTCTACGTCTGGTGGTTCAAACCCCAGTTCACCTTCCCGGTGTCGATGCTCTCCTGTCTTATCCTGCTGCGTCATCACGACAATATCCAGCGCCTGTGGCGTCGTCAGGAGACCAAAATCTGGACGAAGCTCAAGAGAAAGAAAAAAGACGCTCCGAAGGGTTAGTTATGCCTTATAGCCAAATGTGATTTTGGTCACCTTCTGCCTGTGGTAACTGTTAGAGACACAACACAACCACACAAAAAGAAAAATGGCAGAAATCACAGAACCAACTCCCCTTTCAACGGCAGGAAGCACCCCGGATGGCGACATCCAGTGGGTGCGCAGCGCGTCGGACGTATCACGCCTCGTTAATGACGGCTCTCAGGGCCGGGCAAACGCCCGTATCGTGGTCAGTATCGCGCTGGGCGGTATTTTCCTCGATGCCTACGATCTGGGCGCGCTGGCGTTCGGCATTAAAGACATCACCCGCGAATTTAACCTGACGCCCGCCGGGACCGGTATGGTGGCCTCGGCGATTACCTTTGGTGCCATTGTCGGGGCGCTGCTCGGCGGTTACCTCACGGATAAAATCGGGCGCTACCGCGTTTTTATGGCTGATATGGTGTTCTTCGTGGTGGCAGCGATCGCCTGTGCGCTGGCCCCGAACGAATATGTGCTCGCGGGCGCCCGCTTTGTGATGGGGCTGGGGGTCGGGATCGACCTTCCCGTGGCGATGGCGTTTTTAAGCGAGTTCGCCAGGCTGAAAGGGCCCGGAAATAAGGCCTCCAGCGTCGCGATGTGGTGCCCCACCTGGTATGCCGCCATCAGTATCTCCTACCTGCTGGTGCTTTTCTTCTACGCCGTGCTGCCGGAAAGCCACAGCGACTGGCTGTGGCGTTTGATCCTGGGCTTTGGCGCGGTGCCCGCGCTGGTGATTATCGCCATCCGCAGCCGCTATATGAGCGAATCTCCGGTCTGGGCGGCGAATCAGGGCAACCTGAAAGAGGCGGCGTCGATTTTACGCCAGTCGTATAACATCAATGCCCACGTGCCGCAGGACGCGCTCGGCCAGCCCGCACCTGTCGTGAATAAAGCGAAATGGTCAAACTATCTGAACCTGTTCCGCGGCATCTACTTGCGCCGCACTACGCTCGCCACGCTGCTGTCCGTCGTCTCGTCGTTTGCCTACAACGCCGTGGCGTTTGGCCTGCCGGTGATCATCTCCAGCTTCTTTGTCCAGTCGATGCTCACCACCATTCTCATTTCTCTGGCGCTTAACCTGCTGTTTGCCTTCGTCGGCGGACTGCTGGCGGTACGCTACGTACCACGCTTCGGCGCATGGCGGATGTCGCTTGCGGGTTATGCCTGCCAGCTTGTCGCATTGCTTGGCCTGGCGCTGATTGGCCGACCGGAAGGTGTCTCTGAAGGCGTGCTTGCTGTGGCGATGCTGGCGCTTTTCCTGTTCGGTCAGGGCTTCGGCCCGGGCGCGCATACCATGACGTTCGCCTCCCTGAGCTACCCGACCTCGCTGCGCGGCGTGGGCGTGGGCCTCAACCAGACGCTGATGCGCAGCAGCTCGACGCTGTCGCTGTTTCTGTTCCCGCTGCTGGTGGCGTCGCTGGATACCGCCGTCTTCTGGGTGATTGCGCTGGCGCCGTTTATCGGCCTGGCGTCGCTGCTGGCGATCCGCTGGGAGCCGTCCGGGTATGACGTGGATGCGGAGGACTACCGGTAACGACACATCACTTCGGTGGGTTCACCCCGCCGAAGGTTTCTTATAAATCGTCAAGCAGCGTCCGGGAGAGTTTTTTTAGCGTCTCAAGCTCATCGTCATTCATCCGCATGCTGCAGCGAATCTGGTCCGGCAAAGCCATCACCCGTTTCTTCAGGTCTTTGGCCTTGTCGGTCAGTACAACATTTTTCATCCTTTCATCACCCACAACCGCGATACGGTTGAGAAATCCTTTTGCCTCAAGCTTTTGTACAAGCGGGGTCAATGTGCCCGAATCAAAAAATGTCTTATCGCTGAGATCGCGAAGTGGGATGTTATCTTTCTCATAAAGCGCCATCAAAACAACGAATTGCGGATAGGTTAGATCCATCTCTTGCAGTAAGGGGCGATACTGGCGAACGAACGCGTTGGTGACCGAGTACAGCGAGAAGCAAAGTAAATCATCTAGCGTTTTGTTTTCTTTCATTTTTCTATCAACTCCGAATCGGTTTCCTGAAAAAATTATAAATAATGTTTGACTAAAAGTATCTTGCGCGCAAGTATTATATCAGCAACTAAGTAGCACACTACTTAACTATCTCGTCCGATCAAATACGCTTAAAGAGGTACTACCATGAAAACACTAACCGCCATCCTGGTTTCTTCGGTCTTCGCGTCAGCTGCGGCATCCGCTCAAACCACCAATACCCCAACCCCGACCGCAGGCGTACAGGCATTTCTTAATGTTTTGAATTCCGGCAAGGGTAAGCCAATGGAACAGATGACCCCGCAGGAGGCCCGCCAGGTACTGATTGGCGCACAGCAAGGCGCAAAACTGCCGCCCGCTCAGGTTTCTGAAAAAACGATCCAGGTAAATGGCCAGGCGATAAAACTGAAAATAGTGAAACCTGAAAACGCCAGCGGCACACTCCCCGCCTTTATGTTCTTTCACGGCGGCGGCTGGGTGCTGGGTGACTTCCCTACCCACGAACGCTTAATCCGCGACCTCGTTCGCGCTTCGGGTGCCGCCGCGGTTTACGTCGATTACACCCCGTCACCTGAGGCCCATTTCCCGGTAGCAATTAATCAGGCCTATGAAGCGACAAAATGGGTCGCCAAGCACGGTCAGGAAATTGGCGTGGACGGTAGCCGTCTGGGTCTGGTGGGTAACAGCGTGGGCGGCAACATGGTGGCTTCGGTGGCGCTGCAGGCCAAAAAGTTCAATGGACCAAAAATTCGCTACAACGTCATGCTCTGGCCGGTTACCGATGCGAACTTTGATACTGCCTCGTATAACCAGTTCGAAAATGGCTATTTCCTGTCGAAAAACATGATGAAATGGTTCTGGGATAACTACACCACCAGCGCTGCCGATCGCAACAATATCCTTGCCTCTCCGCTTCGCGCCAGCACCGCGCAGTTGAAAGGCTTCCCCGAGACGCTGATCCAGACAGCGGAGCTGGACGTTCTGCGGGATGAAGGTGAAGCATTCGGGCGTAAACTGGATGCGGCTGGCGTCCCGGTGACCGTCACGCGCTATAACGGCATGATCCACGACTACGGCCTGCTTAACCCGCTGAGCCAGGAGCCAACGGTGAAAGTTGCCCTTGAGCAGGCAGGTGCAGCATTGCATGAACACCTGAAGTAGGATCGTCATTCATCTACAGAGCACGGCCCCGGCCGTGCTTTTGTATTTCTCCTGCCTGGCCATCCATAAGCGACTCGTATGACAGGCTTCATTTCCGCCAGGGCATACTGAAACGTATCCCGATGGTGTGGAAATGGATGCAGCATGTTAGCAGCTCAGGGCACTGATAATACGTATAAAGGCTGGCAGGCGTCGCTTGCCCTGCAGTTTTGTCACACCCCTGAGAAAACCCTCCTGTACTCCGCCCACCACGTCGGGCCGCTCACCGTTCAACGTCCGTTTTACCCCGAAGGGGAAACCTGCCACCTTTACCTGCTGCACCCGCCCGGCGGGATTGTGGGCGGCGACACGCTGGACATTTCCGTTCGGCTGGACGCCAAAAGCCACGCGCTCATCACCATGCCCGGCGCCAGCAAGTTCTATCGCAGCAGCGGCCCGCAGGCGCGTCTGAACCAGCATTTTTACCTCGAGGAAGATTCCACCCTGGAGTGGCTGCCGCAGGACACCATTATTTTCCCCGGCGCGAATGCCGCGCTGCGCTCCGTCTTCCACCTGAAGGCCTCCAGCACGCTGCTGGCGTGGGAGCTGTACTGCCTGGGGCGTCCGGTGATCGGTGAGACCTTTAGCCACGGCACGCTGGAAAGCCGCCTTGAAATCTGGGTTGAAAACGAGCCGCGCCTGATCGAGCGTCAGCATCTTAGCGACGGCGATCTCACGCCCGTCGCCGGACGTCCGTGGCTCGGCACGCTGCTGTTCTATCCGGCCAAAGAAGAACATCTCGACGCGGTGCGCGAACGGCTCGCCCCGCTGGAAAATTATGCAGGTGCAACGCTCGTTGACGATCTGCTGTCGGTGCGCTTTCTCTCCGACGACAACCTGATTTGCCAGCGGGTGATGCGCGACATCTGGCAGTCGCTTCGCCCGCTTCTCACCACCAAAACCGCCTGTTCGCCGCGTATCTGGCAGACATAAGAGAAACATTATGGAACTGACCCCCAGAGAAAAAGACAAGCTGTTGCTGTTCACCGCCGCGCTGGTTGCCGAACGCCGCCTTGCGCGCGGGGTAAAGCTCAATTACCCGGAATCGGTCGCGCTGATCAGCGCCTTCATTATGGAGGGCGCGCGCGATGGCGAAACCGTCGCCTCGCTGATGGAGGCGGGCCGCCACGTCCTGAGGCGCGACCAGGTCATGGAGGGCGTCCCGGAGATGATCCCGGATATTCAAGTCGAAGCCACCTTCCCGGACGGATCGAAGCTCGTCACCGTCCACAACCCGATCGTCTAAGGAGCGCGTGATGATCCCAGGTGAATACCAGATCCAGCCCGGAACGATTGCCCTCAACGTCGGGCGTGAAACCCAAAGCATGGTTGTCGAAAATCACGGCGACAGGCCGATCCAGGTCGGATCGCACTACCACTTTTACGAGGTCAACCCGGCGCTGAAGTTCGATCGGGAAGCCACCAAAGGCTTCCGACTGAACATCCCGGCGGGCACCGCCGTGCGCTTCGAGCCCGGCCAGAAGCGGGAAGTGACGCTGGTTCAGGTCACGGGGGCGCAGCGCATTTTCGGCTTTCGCGGCGAGGTGATGGGCGAGGTGAAACATGGCTGAGATTTCGCGCCGGGCGTATGCCGATATGTTCGGCCCCACCACCGGAGATAAAGTGCGGCTGGCCGACAGCGAGCTGTGGATCGAAGTGGAAGACGATCTCACGGTCTACGGCGAAGAGGTCAAATTCGGCGGCGGAAAGGTGATCCGCGACGGCATGGGCCAGGGGCAGATGACCGCTGAGGGCTGCGTGGATCTGGTTCTCACCAACGCGCTGATCGTCGATCACTGGGGGATCGTAAAAGCCGATATCGGCGTCAAGGACGGACGGATCTTCGCCGTCGGCAAAGCCGGGAACCCGGACATTCAGCCCGGCGTGACGATCCCGATTGGCGCGGCAACGGAAGTGATTGCCGCCGAAGGGAAGATCGTTACCGCCGGCGGGATCGACACCCACATCCACTGGATCTGCCCGCAGCAGGCGGAAGAGGCGCTGGTTTCCGGCGTCACCACCATGATCGGCGGCGGCACCGGACCGGCGGCGGGCACCAACGCCACCACCTGCACGCCGGGGCCGTGGTATATCGCCCGCATGCTGCAGGCTGCCGATACGCTGCCGGTGAATATCGGCCTGCTCGGCAAAGGTAACGGCTCCAGCCCGGACGCCCTGCGCGAGCAGATTGCCGCAGGCGCCATCGGGCTGAAGATCCACGAAGACTGGGGCGCGACGCCCGCGGCAATTAACTGCTCGCTGGAGGTGGCTGACGAGATGGATATTCAGGTGGCGCTGCACAGCGACACGCTGAACGAGTCCGGTTTTGTGGAAGACACGCTGGCCGCCATTGGCGGGCGCACCATCCACACCTTCCACACCGAAGGCGCGGGCGGCGGCCACGCGCCGGATATCATCACCGCCTGCGCGCATCCGAATATTCTGCCCTCTTCCACCAACCCGACGCTGCCCTATACGGTGAACACCATCGATGAGCATCTCGACATGCTGATGGTTTGCCATCACCTCGACCCGGATATCGCCGAGGACGTGGCGTTTGCGGAATCCCGCATTCGTCGTGAAACCATCGCCGCGGAAGACGTGCTGCACGACATCGGCGCGTTCTCGCTCACCTCATCAGATTCACAGGCCATGGGCCGCGTCGGGGAAGTGATCATCCGCACCTGGCAGGTGGCGCACCGCATGAAGGTCCAGCGCGGCGCGCTGCCGGAAGAGACCGGCGATAACGACAACTTCCGCGTGAAACGCTATGTCGCCAAATACACCATTAACCCGGCGCTCACCCACGGCATCGCCCATGAAGTCGGTTCGATTGAGGCGGGCAAGCTGGCGGATCTGGTGGTCTGGTCCCCGGCGTTCTTCGGCGTCAAACCCGCCACCATCGTCAAGGGCGGGATGATCGCCTGCGCGCCGATGGGCGATATCAACGCCTCAATCCCTACGCCGCAGCCGGTGCATTACCGCCCGATGTTTGGCGCGCTGGGCGCCGCGCGCCACGCTACCCGACTGACGTTTATCTCGCAGGCCGCCAGTACGAACGGCATTCCGCAGCAGCTCAACCTGCAGAGCGCCACCGCGGTGGTGAAAGGCTGCCGAACGGTGAAAAAGGCGGACATGATCCACAACGGCCTGCAGCCGAATATCACCGTGGACTCGCAAACCTACGAGGTGCGCGTCGACGGTGAACTGATAACCAGCGAACCGGCTGACGTTCTGCCGATGGCGCAACGCTATTTCCTGTTTTGAGGAGTGATGATGATCTATTTAACCCAACGCCTGGACCACGCGCATCCGATTACCGCCAGCGTCACGCTGCCGATTGACGTGCGGGTGAAAAGCCGCGCCCGCGTAGCGCTGAACGACGGACGCGAAGCCGGGCTGATGCTGCCGCGCGGCCTGCTGCTGCGCGGGGGCGACCTGCTGACGACCGACGACGGCAGCGAGGTCATCGAAGTGATCGCCGCCCCGGAGTCGGTTTCCGTGGTGCGCTGCGCCGATCCGTTCCTGCTCGCCCGCGCCTGCTATCACCTGGGCAACCGCCACGTGCCGCTGCAGATCATGCCCGGCGAGCTGCGCTATCACCACGACCACGTTCTCGACGACATGCTGCGCCAGTTCGGTCTGGACGTGACCTACGCCAGCCTGCCGTTTGAACCGGAAGCGGGCGCTTACGCCAGCGATGCCCACAGCCACAGCCATTCTCACGCTCATTCACATTAAGGATCCATCATGCGCAAGTATTTACCGCTGTTACTGCTGGCTTTTTCCGTTCCCGCGCTCGCGCATCCCGGCCACGGCACCGACAGCTTCCAGGCCGGTTTTCTCCATCCGCTGACCGGGCTCGACCACCTGCTGATGCTGGCGGGCGCAGGCGTGCTCTCGGCGCTGAGCGGCCGCAAACTCCTGCTGCCGTTTGCCACCCTCGGGATGATGCTTGTCGGCGCCATTGCGGGCAGCCTGCTCGGCGGCTTCAGCGGCATGGAGATGCTGATTATCGCCTCGCTGGCGGTATCCGGCGTGATGATGTTTAAAACTGAAAACCGTCTGCTGCTGGCGGTACCTGCCCTGGCGATGTTCCACGGCTGGGCGCACGGCGTGGAGATGTCCGGCCACAGCTTCTGGCTCTTCACCAGCGGCTTTATGCTCGCCAGCGCCACGGTGCTGTGCGCCAGCTTTGCCGCAGGGCTGCTGCTGCGCCGTCACGACGGCCTGCGTAAAACCTTCGGCGGCGGGCTGATCGTCTCTGCCCTGCTGGCGCTGATGAGCTGATGGAGCACGCCCGCCAGAGGCTGCGCCTGATGCAGCTCTCAAGCAGCAGCCTGCCGGTCGGGTCGTTTACCTGGTCGCAGGGGCTGGAGTGGGCCGTTGAGGCAGGCTGGGTCACCGACGTCGACGCGTTCAAACGCTGGCAAATCCAGCAGATGGAGCAGAGCTTTTTCTGCGTCGATCTGCCGCTGTTTATCCGTCTTTATCAGGCCTGTGAGCAACGCTCTCTTACAAAAGCAAAACGCTGGACGGCATACCTTCTCGCCTGCCGGGAAACGCGCGAGCTGCGCGAAGAGGAGCGCAACCGTGGGGCGGCGTTTACGCGGCTGATTAAAAGCTGGGAACCTGACTGTCCGCCCGAATGGCTGCCGCTGTTTATGCAAAGCCAGCTCTGCGGCATGGCCTGGCTCGGCGTGCGCTGGGGCATTAGCGCGCGCGAGCTGGCGCTGAGCCTCGGCTACAGCTGGATGGAGAGTGCGGTCATGGCGGGCGTCAAGCTGGTGCCGTTTGGGCAACAGGCCGCGCAGCAGCTGATTATCGAACTGGGCGACCATTACGCCGCCGGGCTTGAACAGGCATTTTTGCGTAGCGACGACGCGCTGGGGGCAGCAACGCCGCTGTCCGCCATCGCCTCCGCGCGCCACGAAACCCAATATTCACGACTATTCCGTTCCTGAGGAGTCAACATGGCTGATTACAAACATCCCCTGCGCGTAGGCGTGGGCGGCCCGGTAGGGTCGGGCAAAACCGCGCTGCTGGAAGCGCTCTGCAAGGCGATGCGCGACACGTATCACCTGGCGGTG
The DNA here is from genome assembly GCF_053709655.1 of Enterobacter sp. UPMP2060. Classification (NCBI taxonomy): domain Bacteria; kingdom Pseudomonadati; phylum Pseudomonadota; class Gammaproteobacteria; order Enterobacterales; family Enterobacteriaceae; genus Enterobacter; species Enterobacter sp. UPMP2060. Next base: position 13,890 of record NZ_JBSKJQ010000009.1, on the reverse strand, counting down.
GTCACGAACGATATCTACACCAAAGAGGATCAGCGCATCCTCACCGAGGCGGGCGCGCTGGAGCCGGAGCGCATCGTGGGCGTGGAGACGGGCGGCTGTCCGCATACCGCCATTCGTGAAGATGCGTCGATGAACCTGGCGGCGGTGGAAGCGTTAAGCGAGAAGTTCGGCAATCTGGATCTGATCTTCGTGGAAAGCGGCGGAGACAACCTGAGCGCGACGTTCAGCCCGGAGCTGGCGGATCTGACCATCTACGTGATCGACGTGGCCGAAGGGGAAAAAATCCCGCGCAAGGGCGGGCCGGGGATCACCAAATCCGATTTTCTGGTGATCAATAAAACCGACCTCGCGCCGTACGTCGGCGCGTCGCTGGAGGTGATGGAGCGCGACACTAACCGCATGCGCGGCGAGCGCCCGTGGACCTTTACCAACCTGAAGGCGGGTGACGGGTTAGCGACGATTATTGCGTTTCTGGAAGAGAAAGGGATGTTGCGGGTGTAGGGCCATAATACCCTCTCCCTGTGGGAGAGGGTTAGGGTGAGGGATTACGCCTCCGGCAGTTCCGCCAGCGGCCAGCGCGGACGCACGGACACGCTCAGGTCGGACGTTGCGCCCGCGTTCAGGCGCACCATTCCGGCGTAAGCGATCATCGCGCCGTTGTCGGTGCAGAATTCCGGACGGGCATAGAACACTTCCCCGCGACGCTTTTGCATCATCTCGGCGAGCTTCGCGCGCAGCGTGCGGTTAGCGCTCACGCCACCCGCCATCACCAGACGCTTAAAGCCGGTCTGATCCAGCGCGCGCTTGCACTTGATCATCAGCGTGTCCACCACCGCATCTTCGAACGCGCGGGCGATATCGGCGCGGGTCTGCTCGCTGTCATCGTTATTACGAATCGTATTCGCCGCGAAGGTTTTCAGCCCGGAGAAGCTGAAATCCAGCCCTGGACGGTCGGTCATCGGACGCGGGAAGACAAAGCGCCCTTCCGTTCCCTGCGACGCCATTTTCGACAGCATCGGGCCGCCCGGATAATCCAGACCCAGCAGCTTGGCGGTTTTATCGAACGCTTCACCGGCGGCGTCGTCGATCGACTCGCCCAGCAGCTCGTACTTGCCAATCCCCGTTACGCTAATCAGCTGCGTATGACCGCCGGAGACCAGCAGCGCCACAAACGGGAACTCAGGCGGATTCTCTTCCAGCATCGGCGCCAGAAGATGCCCTTCCATATGGTGAACCGGGATCGCCGGCACATCCCACGCAAACGCCAGAGAACGGCCAACCGTCGCGCCGACCAGCAGCGCGCCGACCAGGCCCGGGCCTGCGGTATAGGCCACAGCGTCGATATCGTTTGAACTCAACCCGGCCTCTTTCAGCGCCGCCTGAATCAGGGGAACCGTTTTACGCACGTGGTCACGAGAGGCCAGTTCAGGTACGACGCCGCCGTAGTCAGCGTGCAATTTCACCTGACTATACAGCTGGTTGGCCAGAAGCCCTTTTTCGTCGTCGTAAATGGCGATGCCGGTTTCATCGCAGGATGTTTCAATACCCAGTACACGCATGACTTGTTTTACCTCGTTTCAATACCGCGCAGTGTAGAGCCTGGGCGGGTTGATGTAAAACTTTGTTCGCCCCAGGAAGAAGGCTCGTGTATACTCCTCACCCTTATTAAAGTCCCTTTCAAAATCGCATCGGTGCTTTACAAAGCAGCAGCATTTGCAGTAAAATTCCGCACCATTTTGAAATAAGCTGGCGTTGATGCCAGCGGCAAACCGAATTTATTAAAGGTGAGAGTTACATGCCGGTAATTAAAGTACGTGAAAACGAGCCGTTCGACGTAGCACTGCGTCGCTTCAAACGTTCATGCGAGAAAGCAGGTGTTCTGGCTGAAGTTCGTCGTCGTGAGTTTTATGAAAAACCAACGACCGAACGTAAGCGCGCTAAAGCTTCCGCTGTGAAACGTCACGCGAAGAAACTGGCTCGCGAAAACGCACGCCGTACTCGTCTGTACTAATTGGTTGAGGGCCTCAGCCCTCAATTGACAGACAGAGTAATAGTCGTAAGGCCGTGCTTCCGGAAGGAATGCGCGGCTTGTTTTCGTTTATGAGTCACTAAAAATAACGGGGCATATGGCCGGAAGAATCCCACGCGTTTTCATCAATGACCTGCTTGCCAGAACCGACATCGTCGATCTCATCGACGCGCGGGTAAAGCTAAAAAAGCAGGGCAAGAACTACCATGCGTGCTGTCCGTTCCATAACGAAAAAACCCCCTCCTTCACCGTAAACGGTGAAAAGCAGTTCTACCATTGCTTCGGCTGTGGCGCACACGGTAATGCCGTCGATTTTTTGATGAACTACGACAAGCTCGAGTTCGTTGAAACCGTCGAAGAGCTGGCGGCGATGCATAACCTTGAAGTGCCGTATGAAGCAGGCAGTGGGCCAAGTCAGATCGAGCGCCATCAACGGCAAACGCTGTATCAACTGATGGATGGCCTGAATTCGTTTTACCAACAGTCTCTTAAGCACTCTGCGGCTGAGCCTGCGCGTCAGTATCTGAACAAGCGCGGACTGAGCGACGATGTCATTGCGCGTTTCGCTATTGGTTACGCCCCGCCCGGCTGGGACAACGTGTTAAAGCGTTTTGGCGGCAATAGCGAAGATCGTAAGTCACTCATCGACGCAGGCATGCTGGTCACCAACGACCAGGGACGAAGCTACGACCGCTTCCGCGAACGGGTGATGTTCCCGATCCGCGACAAGCGTGGCCGGGTAATTGGTTTTGGTGGTCGCGTGCTGGGTGATGCCCTGCCGAAATACCTTAACTCCCCGGAAACCGATATTTTCCATAAGGGCCGCCAGCTGTACGGCCTTTATGAGGCGCAGCAGAATAATGCGGAACCTCCGCGTCTTCTGGTCGTCGAAGGCTATATGGACGTCGTGGCCCTGGCGCAGTACGACATCAACTACGCGGTTGCGTCGTTAGGGACGTCCACCACCGCCGATCATATTCAACTGCTGTTCAGGGTGACCAACAACGTCATCTGCTGTTACGACGGTGACCGCGCAGGACGCGACGCCGCCTGGCGCGCGCTGGAAACCGCGCTACCCTATATGACCGACGGGCGTCAGCTACGCTTTATGTTTCTGCCCGACGGTGAAGACCCGGATACGCTGGTGCGTAAAGAGGGCAAAGCGGCGTTTGAAGCGCGGATGGAGCAGGCTCAGCCGCTCTCCACGTTTTTGTTTAACAGCCTGATGCCGCAGGTCGATTTGAGTACCCCTGACGGGCGCGCGCAGCTCAGCACGCTGGCGCTGCCGTTAATCAGCCAGGTGCCCGGCGAAACGCTGCGCATCTATCTGCGTCAGGAGTTAGGCAACAAGCTCGGCATTCTGGATGACAGCCAGCTTGAACGTTTAATGCCTAAACAGGCTGAAAACGGTGCGGTTCGCCCCGCGCCTCAGCTAAAACGCACAACCATGCGTATACTGATAGGGTTGCTGGTCCAAAACCCCGAGCTCGCACCGCAGGTGCCGTCGCTGGCGGGTTTAAACCACGAAAAATTGCCCGGGCTTGGCTTATTTTCAGAACTGGTCAACACGTGTTTGTCTCAGCCAGGTCTGACCACCGGACAACTTTTAGAGCATTATCGCGGCACAAAAGAGGCCGCTACCCTTGAAAAATTGTCGATGTGGGACGATATAGCAGATAAGGACATTGCAGAAAAAACGTTCACCGACTCACTCAACCATATGTTTGATTCGATGCTTGAGCTGCGCCAGGAAGAGTTGATTGCTCGCGAGCGCACACACGGTTTAAGCAGCGAAGAACGCCGGGAGCTCTGGATGATTAACCAGGAACTGGCGAAGAAATAAAAAATTTAACGGCTTAAGTGCCGAATATCGATCGGGAAGCCCCCGGCAGCCGCACTGAGAGGCAGCGGCAAAAATATAAGTACGCCCTCGCTTTAAAGGTTGGCAGCCCCATCGCCGACACCAATCAAACGAATTAAGTGTGGATACCGTCTTATGGAGCAAAACCCGCAGTCACAGCTGAAACTTCTTGTCCAACGTGGTAAGGAGCAAGGCTATCTGACCTATGCCGAGGTCAATGACCATCTGCCGGAAGATATCGTCGATTCAGATCAAATCGAAGATATCATCCAAATGATCAATGACATGGGCATTCAGGTGATGGAAGAAGCACCGGATGCCGATGATCTGTTGCTGGCTGAAACCTCCAACAACACTGACGAAGATGCGGAAGAAGCTGCTGCACAGGTACTGTCCAGCGTGGAATCTGAAATCGGGCGTACCACTGACCCGGTCCGCATGTACATGCGCGAAATGGGAACCGTTGAACTGTTGACCCGCGAAGGCGAAATTGACATCGCAAAACGCATCGAAGACGGGATCAACCAGGTTCAGTGCTCTGTTGCCGAGTACCCGGAAGCGATCACCTATCTGCTGGAGCAGTACGATCGCGTTGAAGCGGAAGAAGCGCGCCTGTCTGACCTGATCACCGGTTTTGTCGACCCGAACGCTGAAGAAGATATGGCGCCTACCGCCACTCACGTCGGTTCTGAACTGTCTCAGGAAGAGATGGATGATGACGAAGACGAAGATGAGGAAGAGAGCGACGACGACACCGCGGACGATGACAACAGCATCGACCCGGAGCTGGCGCGTGAGAAGTTTGCCGAGCTGCGTACCCAGTACGAAGTGACGCGTGACACCATCAAAGCGAAAGGCCGCAGCCATGCCGCCGCTCAGGAAGAGATCCTGAAGCTGTCTGAAGTCTTCAAACAGTTCCGCCTGGTGCCAAAACAGTTCGACTACCTGGTGAACAGCATGCGCGTGATGATGGATCGCGTACGTACCCAGGAACGCATCATCATGAAGCTGTGCGTTGAGCAGTGCAAAATGCCGAAGAAGAACTTCATCACCCTCTTCACCGGCAACGAAACCAGCGAAACCTGGTTCAACGCGGCTATCGCGATGAACAAGCCGTGGTCTGAAAAACTGCACGACGTGAAGGACGATGTACATCGCGGCCTGCAGAAACTGCATCAGATTGAAGAAGAGACCGGCCTGACCATCGAGCAGGTTAAAGACATCAACCGTCGTATGTCCATCGGTGAAGCGAAAGCCCGCCGTGCGAAGAAAGAGATGGTTGAAGCGAACTTGCGTCTGGTTATCTCTATCGCCAAGAAATACACCAACCGTGGTCTGCAGTTCCTGGATCTGATTCAGGAAGGCAACATCGGTCTGATGAAAGCGGTAGATAAGTTTGAATACCGTCGTGGTTACAAATTCTCCACCTACGCAACATGGTGGATCCGTCAGGCTATCACCCGCTCTATCGCGGATCAGGCGCGCACCATCCGTATCCCGGTGCATATGATTGAGACCATCAACAAGCTCAACCGTATCTCCCGCCAGATGCTGCAGGAGATGGGCCGCGAGCCGACGCCGGAAGAGCTGGCCGAGCGCATGCTGATGCCGGAAGACAAGATCCGTAAAGTGCTGAAGATCGCAAAAGAGCCAATCTCCATGGAAACACCAATCGGTGATGATGAAGATTCGCATCTGGGTGATTTCATCGAGGATACCACCCTCGAGCTGCCGCTGGACTCTGCCACCACCGAGAGCCTGCGCGCTGCGACGCACGACGTTCTGGCTGGCCTGACCGCCCGTGAAGCAAAAGTCCTGCGTATGCGTTTCGGTATTGATATGAACACCGACCACACGCTGGAAGAAGTGGGTAAACAGTTCGACGTTACCCGCGAACGTATCCGTCAGATCGAAGCGAAGGCGCTGCGTAAGCTGCGTCATCCAAGCCGCTCTGAAGTACTGCGTAGCTTCCTGGACGACTAATCGGTCCTGACAGTGAAAAAGCTCCCTTCGGGGAGCTTTTTTTTTGTTTATTCCCTCTCCCTGTGGGAAAGAGTAAGGGTGAGGGTGAGGGTGAGGGCATCAGGCCTCAAAGGATTACAGCCCCCGCACCATCAGCGCCTCATCCAGCTCGCGATACGCTTCAACCAGCTTATCCAGCGTCGCCCTGTTGAGCCCGCTCGGGTTCGGCAGCACCCAAACCTGCGTAACGCCAATCATGATGCTCTGCTTGCCCCACTGCGTTCCACGCTGGCTAAACGCCTGCTCGTAGGCCTGCTTGCCGAGGATCGCCAGCGCGGCGGGCTGATAATCCTCTATCTTCTTGATCAGCTCCCGCCCGCCGCTGCGCAGCTCATGCAGGTTGACCTCGCTTGCCTGCACCGTAGGCCGCTCGACCAGCATGGTGATCCCGCAGCGCGTATCCAGCAGATGCTGCTCCTCTTCGGGCTTGAGTAGCCTGTCGGTAAACCCGGCCTGGTAGATCACCTTCCAGAAGCGATTCCCCGGATGGGCGAAGTGAAAACCGGTGTGCGCCGAGGACTTGCCCGGGTTGATTCCGCAGAACACCACCCGCAGGCCTGGGGCCAGAATATCGTTGATCATCTTTACTCCCGCTCGATACATCGTCTGGGAAGTATAAAGGATTGATTATGCGTTGTTTATAAAAACAGCAGGCAGGTGTGAATGGCTGGATTGCTGCGGGGAGTTACTTTATAATTCACCGCCACGGCCCCTTAGCTCAGTGGTTAGAGCAGGCGACTCATAATCGCTTGGTCGCTGGTTCAAGTCCAGCAGGGGCCACCAAATTTTAGTTTTAGAATCATATGATTAAGCCACTCTATTGAGTGGCTTTTTTTATTGATTTTTTGAGCCGGTAACGGAGTCGCTAACCGTGGTTCAGCGAAGCCGTTCGGACACGCTCAGAGGCGCCCGGGGTCGCGATCAGGCGCTCCACGGACTCCATCGTCACGAACGTACAGCTGCAATCTACATTGGTGCACTGGTGATAGCGCTCTTTGGTATTTTCACTTAGATAGCGACTGGTACGCGCATGCGCAGAGTGCTTGCACTTAGGACAATGAAACATGTACCCCTCCACTTGATTCACATTTTGTGAATCAATAATACCCAAAATAAAACCAATAGCAACTACATTACTCACTATCAACAGTAAATTTTTCGCCGCTGACGTTCAGCTCAAGCTTAAGCTGCGTGGTAAATCCGCTATCGTTGAGGGTATGCACCACCTCGCTGATGATCCACGCCTGCTCGTCAATGACGCGTTTAAAACCGTTTACCAGCACCGGCGTTTCGGGGAACAGATCGGCGCGTCCCAGGGCAAGCTGGATGGAAAACTCTACGGTTCCCCGCTGAAGCGCGCGCCACTTAGCCTCTGCGGCCCTGAGCGCCTGCTCTTCAGAGGCATAAACCGTGGTGAGCTCAAATACGTTCTCCGCCGATCCCACCAGCCTCTCTTGCGGTTTCTGCTCCTTGCCTGCTGCTCCCGCTACCGGTGCGGCGGCATCCGGGTGCTGCAGTGCTTCTGTCTGCTGCCCTCCGGACTGACGATTAATACTCAATTGAGGATTTTGTTGTTTGGGGTCACGCGTTTGCAGCCATTTGGCCGTTACGCCGGAATAATTTTCACGGTCAGTTATGGAAAAAAGGTGCTTATCGCCATCCCCACGTTCAATCATCATTAAGGAAAGCGGAGTGCCGCTGGCCGTCACGGCCTGGCCCGCTTTCATAAAGATAATCTTCCCGGCTTTGATTGAAACAAATGCTCCATTACGTTCAGCAAGGCGGGAGAGGAAGGCCGCGTCTGTCTCCTGAGACTGGTCAATATGAGAGATGGCGATGGATGCAAGCCCCGACGCGACGCTGGCGGTCAACTGGTTACGCTGAGCGATGGTATCGACTATCGCGCCAATCGTCGTGTCATGCCACGACTGTTCGCGCCGCACGTTTAGCTTTCCACGAAAATCTGCGCTGAATCCCTGGATGGTCAGCGTGTCCGGCGCGCCCCGGAAATGAATCGCATCAATCGTAAAGTCCCCTTTCTCCTCGAGCGGGGTTCCCTCCCATCCCAGCCATAAGGACAGCCTTGCCCCCCGGGCAGGCAAGTCCAGCAGCCCGTCGGAATCATCCAGCAGAATATCCAGCTGATCGGCTTCCAGCCCCCGTTTGTCGGTCATGGTCAGGCTGATAAGACGATGGCTGAAATTTTGCGTGATATCACGATCGTCAAGCTTAAGCATAAAATCAGGGGCGATTTTTCCACCCGCCCGGATATTCATTTCGGTGATCATCCCACCAGCCCTCCAATGCTATTCCGTGCGCTTTCCACCAGCTCAGAGGCCTGCGTTCGCAGGTCGCCAAACGTCGTCATCAGTGATTCGTCCACGCGTTTTAGCGACAGGGTAAACTCAATTTTTCGGGCGGTACCGTCACTGTAAAAATCCGAATGCGTGTGGGTGACTTTCTCAATGACAAACATGCCGTGAATGATGCCGGTACCGTCTATCAACGGCCATGCCCGCCCCTCATTTGCCATCAGCTCAACCGCCTTGAGGGAAAGCCGCCCTCCCGTGAGTTCCGGGTAAAGCAAGCCGGAGAGGCTAAAGGATGTCTCACCTTCGCCAAGGTACTGCCAGGCTTTGGGTTTCCCGATGCGAGCGCTGGATGCCCAGCGGTAGTCTTTTGTGAATATCATTGACTGATACGGTAAGGTTCGTCGTTCAAAGACAAACAGACCCAGCACCATTAACATTTTTTATCTCCTCAACCATACATAAAGCTGGATTGCTGCCGTCTCGCTTTATCCTGTTCAATGTTATCTATCGTCTCCCGGATTTGACGCGTCAGATCCATTCCGGAGGCCGTGCCCCCCTGCAGCGTGATGTTATATTCGCTTTTACTCTGATCGACGTAAGAGCGTCCTCCTGTCGCGATGGTCGGCTGATACCCCAGGCTGCCGCCAGAGATCCCCCCGCCCGGAATATAAGCGCTGCCCGCCGGTGAGGATGCCGCTTCTGCTTTTGCCGCAGCGGCGTCGAGATCGCCAGACTCGTTTTTGATAAGACCGAGTTTCTCCAGCAGCCAGCTGGCCTTGCCGCTCAGGCTGTTAAAGAGATCGAGCGGCGCCATTAACGCATCGCCCAGCGCCTGACCAAAAATCACGCCAGCGTTTTTACAGCCATCCAGCGTTTCCTGAGTCGCCTTGATCGGCGTGATTAAGTCGGTGAACCATTGCCAGATACCGCCCAGCTTCTCCGAGATAGCGTCAAACACCGCCATCACCGGTGAGAACAGCGCACCCAGCGGTGCGAAAGCCGTCGAAAGTCCTTCCATCACCCCGCCAAAGAAGGCGCTGATGGGCTCCCAGTATTTAAAAATCAGTAAGGCACCGGCAGCAATCGCCGCGCCAAGGGCAATCACCGGCCAGCTAAGGGCACCCAGCACCGTCATGATGGCGCCTCCCACCACGCTGAATACCGTTCCCAACATCCCGGCTGCGGTAATCACCATATTGACGCCCGTCAGAACCGGGCCGATAACCGTGCCTACGCCACCCAGCACGCCAGCAAACGCCTGCGCGCCGACAACGATGCTGGCGAGGGTCTGCGTCAGCTCAGGGTTGGCATTCACCCAAAGGGAGGCCGTGCCAAGCCAGCCGGTGGCGGTTGTTATCAGGTTGCGCAGAGCGCCATCCGCTTTATCAAATACATCAATCTTCAACCCGTTCCACGCGGCCTGGAATCGGTTGATATCGCCGTCAAGATTATCGGTCTGCACGGAAGCCGCGAGCGCGGTACTGCCCTTTGCCCCCTGCAACTGCTGGCGTTTTTCATCAAGCGATCCATCACCCGCAGCGGAAGCCAGCACCCCCGCGGCTTTTATGGCATCCGGAGTCTGAACATGGCGCAACATCGCGCTGAGCGCGTCCCCCGCGGCAGCGCCTTTCATTCCTTTTTCCGCCAGAACGCCCAGCAGCGCGGTGGTCTCTTCAAGCCCCATACCGGCGGCACCCGCAGCGGGCGCAGCGGAGGTGACGGCCGCCACCATCTCAGCGAGGCTGGTATTCGAAGAGGTAAAACCGCGCGTAAGCACATCTGCGATGCGTCCCGCGTCCATATCGCCCAGGCTATACGCGGCCTGCGTGCTGGCGATCATATCGGCGGCTTTAGCCGCGTCGACATTCCCCGCCAGGCTGAGGTTGACCGTTGGCGCGGTGGCCGCAAGCAGCCCATCGGCGTCATACCCTGAACGAGCCAGTTCGGTTTGTGCCCGGAGGACCGTATCTGCAGGTACTCCGGTCCTGGCACTGACCTCCCGCGCCTGCTGGCGAATGGCCTCAAGCCGGGAATCCCCCTTCGCCAGGCCAAGGTTTGCCTGAATGGCCGACATCTGCTTTTCAAAGCTGATGCCAGGCGCCATAAACCGGGACGTCTGGTCAAAGCCCGCTTTTGCCATGCCCACGCCCGCATTCGCAAGCTGACGCACCCGCGCGGTAACGCGTTTGCCGGACTCGTACCGATTCTGAACGGTACTCAGCCGCTCCTGCTGCTGATTGACGCGGGCCAGCGCATCCCGCTGTCGGTTAAGCTGCTGCGTTTTTTCGCTGATGTGACTTTTTAAACGACGTTCATCCGACGAGAGCGTGCGCGTGTTCACTCCCGCCTGAGCGAGTTCAGTGCGCTGACGCTGCACCGAGTAGCGTAAGCTGTTGTACTCATGCTTCAGGTCGACTGCCGATTTTCGGGCTGCAGTCAGCGCATCAGCCTGCGCCTGGGTGGGGTTTTGCGTGTTTTTAAACTGTACCGCCAGCGCCGCTGCCTGCTGTTTCGCCTGAGCAAGCGACTGCTCCGTCGTGGCGAGCCGGGCATTTGCTTTTCTGAAGCCGTTAATACGCCCCGCCTGCTCATCGAGCGCCCCCAGCGCCGTCTGCGCATCGCGGATATCGCTCGCGAGAGTGAGGCTGGCGTTCTGGAGAGCGTTAAGCGGTCGGGTTGCCCGGTCGACTGCCTTAAGCAGCTCCTGAAGACTGACATTATTACTCATGGTGGTTTCCGCTTCGCTGTAGCGCTTTTTCGCGCCATAAGAGGAGTTCGGTCACGCTAAGGGAGTACAGTTCTGACGGCGGCCAGTGAAAGATCACCGCGATATCCGCCATCAGATCGTCGACCGACAGATTTTCGGGAAATTTCAGCGAGCCGAAGCCGGTGACAAAAAACCGATCACCTTACCTGCAAAAGAGAGCAGATCGCAGGCATCCAGGCGCGCAACCTCATACTCGGTCAGCGCCGGCGAGGTCATTCGCGGCAGCACCTTAATCAGCGCATCCACGTCAGATTGCGCCAGCGACGCCAGCGATACGCCGCGCAGGGTCCCCGCATTGGGTTTTGCGACGGTCACCTTTTCGATTTTTTGCTCGCCGCGCTGAACGGGGCTATCAAGCGTGACGATGTGTGGGTTTTCACTTTCGTTCATGGTGGTCTCGTTGATATGTTCCATTTCGTTACTCTTCAGAAAGTTAACTCACCGGCCGGTAATCCCGGCCGGTTAAAGGGTTACAGGCCAATGGCCTTACGGTGTTCTGCCAGGCGATCGACCCCGTCGACTTTGAGCACCATGTTGATGATGTCGATTTCGATGATCTCTTTGCCATCAATGGTCAGCTGGTAGTAAGCGCACTCGGTGGACATCTTGGTGGTGCCGCTCTCGCCCTGCTTGTTTTCACCGCCATCAAACTCTTTATGACGGCCGCGCATGACGATTTCGACGGCGGAGATTTCGCCGGTATCATCGCGCTGATAAGAGCCGGTAAAGCGCAGCGGCACGCTGTCCGCGCCCGGAGAGGCATACTGCGCCCACAGCGCGGCGTCCGGCAGGCCGCCAACGGTCCACTCCAGCGCCAGGGCATCATCGTCCAGGCCGAGGTCGACAGAGACGGAGCCCGGCATACCGCCGCCGCGATACTTCTCCAGCTTGCGGGTCAGCTTCGGTAAGGTGACAGACTCAACAACGCCCATATAGCTCAGGCCATCATTGAACATATTCAGGTACTTAAGTTTGCGTGGTAACGCCATGCTTCAGCTCCTTAGCTGTTAACCGAATCTGACAGGTCTGCCAGATAGGTATCGGTGATGCGCTGGCGCAGGGTCAGATTTTCCAGCGGCGGGACGGGGGTGTAGTCGTAATCGATATACAGTTTCCCCGCTTTCAGGGTGGATGCATCGTTCGACTCAGGGTCATACCAGCAGGAGCCGTCGACGATATAGCCGTTGGTTTTCAGCTCGCGGAACTTGGCGTTAATACCGGAAACGATGTCGCGAATAAGCGTTGGCGTGATGGGTTTATCCATCGCCCACGCGTGCGCTTCCGCCATGGTATCGGCCAGCACCTGTGCGGTACGGGTGTAGTTTTCAAAGACGAATAACGGATCGTCTGAGCAGGTACGGTTACCCCAGAATTTAAAGCCGTCGTTGCGAATCAGCGTGGTGACGCCAGCCTGGTTGAGCAGGTTCGCGTCGGTGGCCTGTTCCTGCAGATCCCAGGAGACAGAAGCGCTTACGCCAGTAACGCCGTTGACGCCAACGTTTGACAGGGTTTTATGCCAGCCCATGGTCTGGTCGATTTTGGCGCGCAGGCCAAGCGCGCGGGCGGTCGCCCAGGCCGTCGTCGTTGCGTTCGTGGTGGTATCCCATGCCAGAAAATCAGGATGGATAACCATCAGCTCGCGCTGGCTGAAGTTTTTGCGATAGTTAATCGCTTCAGAAATGGTTTTACATCCCCATGCGCTGACATAGCCGAACGCGCGCAGGCTCTGGCACATGGCGGCCAGTGCGGTCGCCACTTCCTGAGAGTCCAGCCCCGGCACGCCGAGAATACGCGGCTTAACGCCGGTTACCGTTTTCGCCGTGAGAAGCGCCTTCAGGCCGGTATATTTACCGTTTTCATCGGTAGTACCGATGATATTGGAAACGGTCTGCTTGCGCGCCTCTTCCGGGGTTTCAGCGGTGCCTTCGGCCACGCGAACAACCACGACAACCGGTTTGCACTGGTCGGCGATCGCTTGCAGAGAAGCGGACAGCGTCCCCGCCTTGCCGGCTTTCGCAATCGCGTTTTGCACGTTGGTAATGAGCACGGGCTCGTTTAAAGGAAATGTCTTGTCGTCAGCATCGCTGGCCGTACAGACCATGCCGATGATTGCCGTCGAGACGGTGGAAATGGTGCGGGTGCCATCGTTGATTTCGATAACTTCCACGCCGTGGTGAAAATCACTCATCCGTTTAACTCCTTGGTTAGTTGGTGAGTGATATTGTCGCGGCTGGGCTTGCTATGAGCTAACCATCCCTGTCCAGCGGCCGCTGGCACAACGATTGTCCGACTATCGTGGCGGGGAATTTTTTATAAAGCGTGGAAATACCTACATCAAAAATTAACGCAACGCGCTGTCGGGATTCCCCGGAAGCAATCAGCCTGCCAGCCTGAGCCCATTCCTCCTGCGTCAATTTAGGGCGTCTGCCACCAATTCGTCCCTGTTCTCGCGCTGCGGCCAGCCCGGCGCACGTCCTCTCGACAATGAGTTCACGCTCCATTTCAGCAAGCGCCCCCATGATATGGAAGAAGAAACGACCCATTGGCGTTGAGGTATCAATGCTATCAGTCAAACTGCGGAAGTTAATGCTTCGCTGGCGTAGTTCCTCGGTCATTGAAACGAGGTGGCGCATACTGCGCCCGAGCCGATCAAGTTTCCATACAACGAGAGTATCGCCCGCATTAAGTTGTCTGAGGGCTCGATTGAGTCCCGGTCTGTTTGTCGATTTACCGCTGATTTTATCTTCAAAAATGAGCTCACATCCTGAACGCTGCAGCGCGTCACGCTGTAAGGCGGTGTTTTGTTCATTTGTTGACACACGTACGTATCCAATAAGCATGGTATTTCTCTCCGTCAAAACCGGAAATCATGCCATTTAATGGATAAACACGCATTTTC